>NZ_JARVKU010000001.1:0-778719 GCF_029813805.1 Streptomyces sp. DH10 | reverse complement strand
TAGAGAGGGTAAGGCTCCCAGTAGACGACTGGGTTGATAGGCCGGATATGGAAGCACGGTAACGTGTGGAGTTGACCGGTACTAATAGGCCGAGGGCTTGTCCTCAGTTGCTCGCGTCCACTGTGTTGGTTCTGAAACCACGAACGGCCCCATGCCATGGTCACGGTGTGGTGCGGCTGGACAGTTTCATAGTGTTTCGGTGGTTATAGCGTAGGGGAAACGCCCGGTTACATTCCGAACCCGGAAGCTAAGCCTTACAGCGCCGATGGTACTGCAGGGGGGACCCTGTGGGAGAGTAGGACGCCGCCGAACTCCTTTTAGAGCTCTGGCTCTTGGGCGCACAGCCCAAGAGCCAGAGCTTTTTTGCGTTGAGGTAAGGTCAGGGAGCATCGTTGGCTCGTTTCCCACAGGAGGCCCCCGGGTGGAGGTTCAGGAGACTCGTGTCCAGACGGACCGTGTGCTCACCATCCCGAACATCCTCAGCATGGCGCGTCTCGTCGGCGTGCCCCTTTTCCTGTGGTTGATTCTGCGCCCTGAGTTCGGTGGTCCCCAGAGTGACGGCTGGGCCCTTCTGGTACTCGCCTTCAGCGGCGTCAGTGACTACCTGGACGGCAAGCTCGCGCGGCGCTGGAACCAGATCAGCAGCCTCGGCCGGCTTCTCGATCCCGCGGCCGACCGGCTCTATATCCTTTCGACGCTGGTCGGCCTCACCTGGCGGGAGATTCTGCCCCTCTGGTTGACCGCTGTACTTCTGGCGCGGGAGCTGGTTCTGCTGGTGATGGTGGGCATCCTCCGCCGGCACGGCTATCCGCCGCCCCAGGTGAACTTCCTGGGCAAGGCCGCCACCTTCAACTTGATGTACGCCTTCCCGCTGCTCCTGCTCAGTGACGGAAGTGGTTGGATCTCGTCACTGGCTGCTATTTTCGGATGGGCGTTCGCCGGATGGGGTACAACGCTGTACTGGTGGGCAGGAGTCCTCTACGTAGTGCAAGTCCGCCGCCTGGTCCGTGCGGACGCCATGCCCGATTGAACTCGCGGATTGCTCCCACCGAAGCGGTGCGTTGGCCCGTGGTGCGAAAGTGCGGGACAATCCTCGCGGGGGAAGTCGGCTAGACCGTCGTCTCTTAGAGGAGGACGCTTCCGACATGAAGGCCGTCGTGATGGCCGGAGGCGAAGGCACGCGCCTTCGTCCTATGACCTCAAGCATGCCCAAGCCGCTCCTGCCCGTGGCCAACCGCCCGATCATGGAGCATGTGCTGCGGCTGCTCAAAAGGCATGGGCTCAACGAAACAGTCGTAACTGTCCAGTTCCTGGCCTCGCTCGTCAAGAACTACTTCGGTGACGGCGAAGAGCTCGGTATGGAGCTCACCTATGCCAATGAGGAGAAGCCACTCGGTACCGCCGGAAGCGTCAAGAATGCCGAAGAGGCGTTGAAGGACGATGCCTTCCTCGTCATCTCAGGCGATGCGCTGACGGATTTCGATCTCACTGAGCTCATCAATTTCCACAAGGAGAAGGGTGCACTGGTCACGGTCTGTCTGACCCGTGTGCCCAATCCGCTGGAATTCGGCATCACCATTGTCGACGAGGAAGGCAAGGTGGAGCGCTTCCTCGAGAAGCCCACCTGGGGCCAGGTCTTCTCCGACACCGTGAACACCGGCATCTATGTGATGGAGCCCGAGGTCTTCGACTATGTCGAGCCGGATGTGCCCGTCGACTGGTCCGGCGACGTCTTCCCGCAGCTGATGAAGGAAGGCAAGCCGATCTACGGCTACGTGGCCGAGGGGTACTGGGAGGATGTCGGCACCCACGAGAGCTATGTGAAGGCGCAGGCCGACGTCCTGGAGGGCAAGGTCGACGTCGACATCGACGGGTTCGAGATCTCCGCCGGGGTGTGGGTCGCCGAGGGTGCCGAGGTCCACCCTGACGCCGTGCTGCGTGGGCCGCTCTACATCGGGGACTACGCCAAGGTCGAGGCCGGCGCCGAAATCCGTGAGCACACCGTCGTGGGCTCCAACGTGGTCGTCAAGAGCGGCGCTTTTCTGCACAAGGCCGTCGTTCACGACAACGTCTACGTGGGGCCGCACAGCAATCTGCGTGGTTGCGTGGTGGGAAAGAACACCGACATCATGCGCGCGGCGCGGATCGAGGACGGGGCGGTCATCGGTGATGAGTGCCTGATCGGTGAAGAATCGATCGTTCAGGGCAATGTGCGGGTCTATCCGTTCAAGACCATCGAAGCCGGTGCCTTCGTCAATACATCGGTCATCTGGGAGTCCAGGGGGCAGGCACACCTCTTCGGCGCCCGGGGTGTGTCCGGAATCCTCAACGTGGAGATCACGCCGGAGCTGGCCGTACGGCTTGCCGGCGCCTATGCGACGACCCTGAAGAAGGGCTCGACCGTCACCACGGCCCGTGACCACTCGCGGGGTGCGCGCGCACTGAAGCGGGCGGTGATCTCCGCGTTGCAGGCCAGTGCCATCGACGTACGGGACCTGGAGAACGTGCCGCTGCCGGTGGCCCGGCAGCAGACGGCCCGAGGCAGTGCGGGCGGGATCATGATCCGCACCACGCCCGGGGTGCAGGATTCCGTCGACATCATGTTCTTCGACGGGCAGGGCGCGGACCTGTCGCAGGGCAGCCAGCGGAAGCTGGACCGGGTGTTCGCGCGGCAGGAGTACCGGCGTGCGTTCCCCGGGGAGATCGGTGACCTGCACTTCCCGGCGAGTGTCTTCGACTCGTACACCGGGTCGCTGCTGCGCAACGTCGACACCACCGGGATCGCGGACTCCGGCCTGAAGGTCGTCGTGGACGCGTCCAACGGAAGTGCGGGGCTGGTGCTGCCGAGCCTGCTCGGGAAGCTCGGTGTCGACTCGCTGACGATCAATCCCGGTCTCGACGAGTCCAGGCCGACGGAGACGGCGGACATGCGGCGGTCGGGGATGGTGCGTCTCGGGGAGATCGTGGCGTCCTCGGGGGCCGCGTTCGGGGTGCGGTTCGATCCCGTCGGTGAGCGGCTGTCCCTCGTCGACGAGAAGGGGCGCATCATCGAGGACGACCGGGCACTGCTCGTGATGCTCGACCTCATCGCGGCCGAGCGGCGCAGCGGCAGGGTCGCGCTGCCGGTGACCACGACCCGGATCGCCGAGCAGGTGGCGGCGTACCACGGGACCCAGGTCGAGTGGACGACCACGTCCCCCGACGACCTCACGCGCGTCGGCGGTGAGGAAGGGACGATCTTCGGCGGTGACGGCAAGGGCGGCTTCATCGTCCCCGAGTTCAGCAGCGTGTACGACGCCACCGCGGCCTTCGTTCGGCTCATCGGGCTCGTGGCGCGGACGCAGCTCACGCTCAGCCAGATCGACGCGCGGATCCCGCGGGCGCACGTCCTGAAGCGGGACCTGGCGACTCCGTGGGCCGTCAAGGGGCTCGTGATGCGGCGGGTCGTCGAGGCGGCCGGAGACCGGTTCGTGGACACCACGGACGGTGTGCGTGTGGTGGAGACGGACGGCCGTTGGGTGATGGTGCTGCCCGACCCGGCGGAGGCCGTCACCCACCTGTGGGCCGAGGGGCCGGACGACGCCTCCGCGCAGGCCCTGCTGGACGAGTGGTCGGCCGTCGTGGACAGCGCCGGCCGGTAGAACGGCCTGCACGCGTGCGTGCCGGACAAGTGTCCTCAAGGGGGCCTGTCCGGCACGCCGGTGGGGCCGTTCGGAGGTAGTGGCCGCGACGTGCGACGATGTGCGGCATGCCGCAGCAACCCCCCATTCGGAGCACACCGACGCGGCCCAGGCGGCCGGACGCGTCCATGTCGTTGCTCACCAACGTCATGGACCACAGCCTTGACGACGGATACGCCGAGGCCGCCGCGCGGAAGAGGGCCGCGGGTGACGCCGGCATGCCGAAGACGCTCAGGGCGAAGCTGGGGCTGGCCGCCGGTCTGGTGCTCGCGGCCCTCGTCGTGACCGTGGGGGCGGCGCAGGCGCGGGTCGCCGCTCCGGTCGTCGCGAAGGAGCGCGAGGAACTGGTCGACCGGATCGACCGGGAGACCGAGGCGGCGGACAAGCTGGAGGACTCCGTCGACCGGCTGCGCGAGGACGTGAGCGCGCGACAGCGGGAGGCGCTGAAGCACAGCGGTGACAGCGCCGAGTCCGAGATCGTGAGCATCCTGTCGGGTGCCACGGCGGTGCACGGACCCGGTGTGAAGCTGGTGGTGAACGACGCCAAGGACGTCGGTACGGGCGGTGACGGCGACCCGCGCGGGACCACCGGGTTCTCCGATACCGGCCGGGTGCGCGACCGGGACATGCAGCGCGTGGTCAACGGACTGTGGGAGTCGGGCGCCGAGGCCGTCTCGATCAACGGGCAGCGGCTGACGGCACTGTCCGCGATCAGGGCCGCGGGGGACGCGATACTGGTCGACAACAGGCCGCTGGTGCCGCCGTACACGGTGCTCGCGGTGGGGGACGGGCAGCGGCTGAGCACTCGGTTCCAGAACAGCGCGGACGGGCTGTATCTGGACGCGCTCCAGGAGAGCTACGGCGTCAGGACGGCCATCTCCGCGGAGGACGATCTCCGGCTGCCGGCCGCGCCGAGTGTGATCGTACGTACAGCACAGCCGAGCATTGAGAAGAGCGAGAAGGGCACATCGTGATCGCCGTACTGGGCCTCGTCGTGGGAGTCGTGGCCGGCCTGTTGGTCCGGCCTGAGGTTCCGGCGGTGGTCGAGCCTTATCTGCCGATCGCTGTCGTGGCGGCGCTCGACGCCGTCTTCGGCGGCCTGCGGGCCATGCTCGACGGCATCTTCGACGACAAGGTCTTCGTGGTGTCGTTCCTGTCGAACGTGGTGGTGGCCGCGTTGATCGTGTTCCTGGGGGACAAGCTGGGCGTGGGTGCCCAGCTGTCCACCGGTGTGGTGGTCGTCCTGGGTATCCGGATCTTCTCCAACGCCGCGGCGATCCGCCGGCACGTGTTCCGGGCGTGAGGCCGATGAGCGAGAACGACGACAAGCGCCCCGAGGAGAACGACGACACGCGGGCGGACCAGCGTGGCGGGAGCGGCGAGTCCGGGAACCGGCTCCGCAAGGAGCTGCCCCAGGAAGTGTCCGCGTCGGCGCCCGCTGCCCAGGACACCCCGGACCAGGACACTCCGGGAGCGGGAGCGGGAGCGGGAGCGGAACCGGCGCCGGGACCGGAGCCAGTCCCCGCGCCCGAGCCTGATTCCGAGCCGCAGCTGACCGGACGGCAGCGGTTGGTGAAGGGGCTGTGGCCGCCGCGGGTCTCACGGGCGCAGCTCATCGTCGCGGTGCTGCTGTTCGGCCTCGGGTTCGGGCTGGCCGTGCAGGTGGCCTCGAACAGCGACGGTGACAGCGCGCTTCGCGGGGCACGGCAGGAAGATCTTGTCCGCATCCTCGATGAACTGGATGACCGTACGCAACGTCTTGAGGACGAGAAGCAGGGCCTCGAGAAGCAGCGTGACGAGCTGGAGAACAGCTCTGACCAGGCCGAGGAGGCCCGGAAGCAGACCATCGAGAAGGAGAGGCAACTCGGCATCCTGGCGGGCACGGTGGCCGCGCAGGGGCCCGGCATCACCATGACCATCGAGGACACGAAGGGGACGGTCGAGGCGGACATGTTGCTCGACGCGATCCAGGAGCTGCGCGCGGCGGGTGCCGAGGCGATTCAGGTGAACGGCGTGCGGGTCGTCGCGGGCACGTATCTGACGGACTCCGGCAAGGGTGTGAGCGTCGACGGGAACAAGATCAACGCGCCCTATCGTTTCAAGGTCATCGGCAAGCCGCAGGACCTCGAGCCGGCGCTCAACATCCCCGGAGGCGTGGTGCAGACTCTCGAGAAGGAACAGGCCAGGGTCACCATCGAGCGGTCGACCAAGATCGTCGTGGACGCCTTGCGGGCGGTGAAGCGGCCTGACTACGCTCGGTCGTCCTCCCAGTGAAGCGGGGGTGCATGGGCGACGTCCGGCGAGGGCATGAGGTTGCGGGGGGTCGGCGCACCGATTGGGTGGTGCGTGGTGGAAACTGTCTGGTGCAGACGGACGTTGTCAGGATGTCCGGGTCGGCCAGAGTGTTCAGTCAGGGTTCGTCCTGCCCCACGGGCGGGTCTGTTTCGGTCAAGGGGAATCGCCCGTGAAGTTGTTTGCGAAGTTGTTCGGCAAGAGCGCGCGAGAAGGCAGCGACAACGCGACCGCTCGCCATCGCGCACAGCCTGACGCGGAGGGCCAGCGGCCGCTGTTCCGGGACCAGGTCGGTGGCCCGGGCGGTGACGTTTCCGGAGGTCAGGGCGCGCCGTCGGTTGACCCTGCGCAGCCCGGCGGCATAGGTTTCGGGCAACCGTCAACCTCAGGTGCGGGTGGTGGGTTTTCCGACCCGTATGCGTCCAATGCCCCCGGTGGGCAGCCGCGGCAGGAGGATCCGATGTCGGCCCTGGTGTGTACGAGGTGCGGTAACCGCAACGCGGAGAACAGCCGCTTCTGCTCCAACTGCGGCGCGCCGCTGCGGGCTGGGGCGGCGGCGGAGCGTCCGTCCGAGACGACCTCCACCATCTCCATCTCCGGTCTCGAGGCCTACGACAGCGAGACCACCGGCCAGACGCCGATGCCGACGCTGTCCCCCGAGGCGCAGGCGGCCGTCGACGCGCTGCCGCTGGGCTCCGCGCTTCTGGTCGTGCGCCGCGGGCCGAACTCGGGCAGCCGCTTCCTGCTGGACGGCGATCTGACCACGGCCGGGCGCCATCCGCAGAGCGACATCTTCCTGGACGACGTGACCGTCTCCCGGCGTCATGTGGAGTTCCGCCGAGGTCAGGACGGTTCCTTCACCGTGGCCGACGTGGGCAGCCTGAACGGCACGTACGTGAACCGCGAGCGGATCGACCAGGTCGCCCTGAACAACGGCGACGAGGTGCAGATCGGCAAGTACCGGCTGGTCTTCTACGCCAGCCAGCGGGGCTACTGACCGGATTCCGTCCGGGGAACCCCGCGAAGGTCCGTCCGTCAGGGAAGGTCCATGCTTCAAACACCGAGCGGCGGTGCCGGGCACGGCGCCGCCGCCACGGACAGGCCGATGAGCATCGGCACGGTGCTGAACGTGCTGCGCGACGAGTTTCCCGAAGTCACCATCTCCAAGATCCGTTTCCTGGAGGCGGAAGGGCTCATCGAGCCGCAGCGGACCCCGTCGGGGTATCGCAAGTTCAGCGCACATGACGTCGAGCGTCTCGGTCACGTCCTGAGGATGCAGCGGGACCACTATCTGCCCCTGAAGGTGATCCGCGAGCACCTGGAGGCCATGGAGCGCGGTGAGGCCGTCCAGCTGCCGGCGCTGGGGCGTCAGCGTGACGGTGACACGGTGCCCGAGACTCCCGAGGCGCCCACGGCGGCCAGGATCGGGCGCGAGGAGCTGCTCGCCGCCGCAGGTGTCGGCGAGGAGGAGCTCAAAGAGTGGGAGTCGTACGGGCTCGTCACCCCACTGGGGGACGGGGTGTACGACGCGGAGGCGGCCACGGTGGCCTCCCTCATCGCCGAGCTGGGGCGGTTCGGGATCGAGCCGCGGCACCTGCGGGTGATGAAGGCCGCCGCCGATCGCGAGGCCGGGCTCGTGGACCAGGTGGTGGCCCCGCTGAAGCGGCACCGGAATCCGCAGACCAGGGCCCACGCGGAGGACCGCACCAGGGAGCTGGCGGGGCTCACGGTGAAGCTGCACGCCGCTCTGGTGCAGACGGCGCTCGGGATCCGGCTGCCCTGAGACGGCTGGTCGCGGAGGGCCGGATCAGGGGCCCGTTCCCGGCCCGACTACCCAAACATCCCGAGCACGGCCTAGGGTTACTGTGTGAACGAGCTCGATGTCGTAGGTGTCCGGGTGGAAATGCCCTCCAACCAACCGATCGTGCTGCTGCGTGAAGTGGGAGGCGACCGTTACCTCCCCATCTGGATCGGACCGGGGGAGGCGACCGCGATCGCCTTCGCCCAGCAGGGCATGGCTCCTGCGCGGCCGCTGACCCACGACCTGTTCAAGGACGTGCTGGAAGCCGTCGGTCAGGAGCTCACGGAAGTGCGCATCACGGACCTGCGTGAGGGCGTCTTCTACGCGGAGCTGGTCTTCGCCAGCGGCGTCGAGGTGAGCGCCCGTCCGTCCGACGCCATAGCGCTGGCCCTGCGCACCGGTACGCCGATCTACGGCAGTGACACGGTGCTCGACGATGCCGGTATCGCGATCCCGGACGAGCAGGAGGACGAGGTGGAGAAGTTCCGCGAGTTCCTCGACCAGATCTCCCCGGAGGACTTCGGCAGCAGCAGCCAGTGAGCCCCGAAATCCGGTAGGAGCCGGATGGCGGGGAGTATCGGTGGTCAGTGAGACGCCTGGGCGGCCTGGCGGACGATGTGGTCCGCGGCAGGGCCGCCCGCCGCATGTGTGGCGGGCGAATTGCCCGCATGTGCCTCGGGCGAGTGAGAGCGTCACGCGGCCCGTATCGGAGGCATTCGGCTAGCCTTTCCCCGCGGTGGGGCACGGGAAACCACTCTTAGGGTGATTATCACTCGGCGTGGCGAGTGTGGCGATCGTTGACGCACCCCTGGTGACTGCCTACCGTCGAGAAGGCAGGTCAAGGACGGAGGTCGGCGTGAGAAGCAGCGGCGACGGTACGGCTGGGGGCGGCCCCGAGCGCAGTCTCAGGGCGAGCGGTCCGTACCCTCCCCCGGGCTCACGGCTCCGCCCGAGCGGGGGGTGTCCCCAGCCCGGCGGCGTGGCTGGTCACGCTCCGCAGCGACCGACGGCCGTGCCGAGCAGCGGAGGGACGACGTCCATGGCGTCCGAGCAGATCGGCTATCGCGGGCCCACGGCCTGCGCGGCCGCCGGCATCACCTACCGGCAGCTGGACTACTGGGCCCGCACGGGCCTCGTCGAGCCGAGCGTGCGTCCCGCCTACGGGTCGGGGACGCAGCGGCTGTACAGCTTCCGGGACGTCGTCGTCCTGAAGATCGTCAAGCGGTTCCTCGACACGGGGGTCTCGCTCCAGAACATCCGCACGGCCGTCCAGCATCTCCGAGAACGCGGTTTCCGCGACCTGGAGCGGATGACGCTGATGAGCGACGGGGCGACGGTCTACGAGTGCACGTCACCGGACGAGGTCCACGCCCTGCTCCAAGGGGGACAGGGTGTCTTCGGGATCGCCGTGGGCGTGGTGTGGCGGGATGTCGAGAGCGCGCTGTCCCAGCTGCACGGGGAGCGGATCGACACCGGTGAGACGCTGGTCGGTTCCAACCCGGCGGACGAGCTGGCACGGCGGCGGAACCGGGCCGTTTGAGCCGTCCGGCAGTGTTGGTGCCCCGGAGGTCGTTGCGGGTGGGACGTTTCCGTGCCGGACTGAAAGCGGTTTCCCCGGAGGGGTCGGGGCGGTGGTCCGGGCGTTGTCAGTGGCGTAGGGCAGCATCGGAGATGTGAGAACCGCGCCCACGATCCTGCATCTCGACATGGATGCCTTCTTCGCCTCGGTAGAGCAGGCGTCCAAGCCGAGTCTGCGCGGGAAGGCCGTCGTCGTGGGCGGGCTGGGGCCGCGGGGCGTCGTGGCCACGGCGTCGTACGAGGCCAGGGTCTTCGGTGTGCATTCGGCGATGCCGATGGGGCAGGCCCGGCGGCTCGCGCCCAACGCCGCGTATCTCGTGCCGCGCTTCGCCTTCTACAAGGCGATCAGCGAGCGGGTGATGGAGCTGTTGCGGGCACTGTCGCCGCTGGTGGAGCCGCTGAGCCTCGACGAGGCGTTCGTGGACCTGGAGGCCGGGGAGGCGGCCTGGGACGAGCAGTCGGCGCGGCTGGTCGGGGCGCGGCTGCGCGCGGACATACGGGCCGTCACCGGCCTCACGGGGTCGGTCGGGCTCGCCGCCTCCAAGATGCTCGCGAAGATCGCCTCGGAGCAGGCCAAGCCCGACGGGCTGGTGGTGATCGAGCCGGGGACCGAGCGGGCGATGCTCGGGCCCATGTCGGTGCGGACACTGCCGGGGGTCGGGCCGGCGACGGGCGACCATCTGCGCCGGGCCGGGATCACCACGATCGAGGAGATCGTCGAGGCGGGCGAGGACGAGCTGGTCCGGCTGCTGGGAAAGTCGCACGGGCACGGCCTCTACGCCATGGCGCTCGCGCGCGACGACCGGCCCGTCGTGGCGGAGCGGGAGGCGAAGTCGGTGTCGGTCGAGGACACCTACGACGTGGACATCCACGACCGGGTGCGGGTCGGTCTCGAGGTGCAGCGGCTCGCCGACCGGTGCGTGCGGCGGCTGCGCGGGGCGGGCCTGTCCGGGCGGACGATCGTGCTGAAGGTACGGCGGTACGACTTCTCGACGCTCACCCGGTCCGAGACGCTGCGCGGGCCGACGGACGATCCCGCGGTGATCCGCGAGGCGGCGGCCCGGTTGCTCGACTCGGTTGACACGACCGGCGGTGTGCGGCTGCTCGGAGTGGGTGTCAGCGGCCTCGCCGACTACACCCAGGAGGATCTCTTCGCGCAGGCGGCGGGGGAGCGGACGGAGGCGCAGGGGCCGGTCGAGGAGCCTGCCGTGGCGCCGGCCGAGGAGCAGCCGGCGCTCGCCGAGCGGCGGTGGCCCGCCGGGCACGACGTACGGCACGCCGCGTTCGGGCACGGATGGGTGCAGGGCAGCGGTCTGGGGCGGGTCACGGTGCGGTTCGAGACGCCCGGCTCGGAGCCCGGGCGGGTGCGGACCTTCAGGGTCGACGATCCGGATCTGGAGCCGGCGGATCCGTTGCCGCTTGTTTTATCGAGACCGGAGGGCAGCCGCGGGCCGGAGGGCGGGTCCGAAGCTGTGGGGCTGCGGTCTGCTGCCCCTTAGACGGCCAGGCGGTCAGGCGGCCGGGCTGGAGGGCTCGGCGGGGCTTCAGGCCGTCTCGTCCGTGCCTGCCAGTTTGCCGAAGTCGTGGTCCGCGAGCGGGGAAGGTGCGGCGACGTCCAGGCCGTAGTGGTGGTAGAGCTGGAGTTCCTGTTCCGGGGAGAGGTGGCGGCCCACGCCGAAGTCGGGGGCGTCCTTGATCAGGGCGCGGTCGAAGGGCACGTGGAGGGCGCCGTCGATCAGTTCACTCGGCTCGAGCGGGACGAAGGCGTCCCGGCTGAACAGGCCGGTCCGTATGGCCGCCCACTCCGGTTCGCCGGTGGCGTCGTCGAGGTAGACCTCGTCGATCGTGCCGATCCTGGTTCCGTTGCGGTCGAACGCCTTGCGGCCGATCAGGTTGCGCGGATCGATATCGGTTCGCACGGGCCCTCCACGTGGTGGCAACTCATCCGTGAACACTACAAAACGGCACAATCGGGGAGGCGGCCACTCGAAGGTTCGTGCGTTGACCGCGCTGGTACGCTGGCAGCGGCTGCTGACCCCGTGCGGGAGAGTCCTCCAGACACCATCGGAGGCGCCGAAGGAGCAAATCCTCCCCGGAATCTCTCAGGCTCACGTACCGCACGGACGAGGTCACTCTGGAAAGCAGGGCGGGTGTCGACGGCTTCCGCTCTCACCGACGGTGAAAGCCGGAGGCCTTCGGGCGATCCGGTGAAGCTCTCAGGTCGAGATGACAGAGGGGGAGGCCGTTCGGGTACCCGTGCCGTGGTGCCCCTCGAAGGTCGTGTCGACCAGGAGGCCTCCGTAATGACCGCCCACCGCATTCCGCTCTCCGAGCTCGAAGAGGCAGTTCCCTTCGAGCAGCGCCACATCGGCCCCGACCACGAGGCCCGCGCCAAGATGCTCGCGCAGGTCGGCTACGGCTCGCTGGACGAGCTCACGGCCGCCGCGGTCCCGGCCGTGATCAGGAGCGCCGAGGCGCTGGACCTGCCGGGCGCCCGCAGCGAGGCCGAGGTGATCGCCGAGCTGCGCTCCCTCGCCGACCGCAACCAGGTCCTCGACTCCATGATCGGGATCGGGTACTACGGCACGTTCACGCCGCCGGTCATCATGCGCAACGTCATGGAGAACCCGGCCTGGTACACGGCCTACACGCCGTACCAGCCGGAGATCTCGCAGGGACGGCTCGAGGCGCTGCTCAACTTCCAGACCATGGTCGCCGACCTCACCGGACTGCCGACCTCCGGTGCCTCGCTGCTCGACGAGGGCACCGCGGCCGCCGAGGCCATGGCGCTGTCGCGGCGGCTCGGCAAGAACAAGAAGGGCCTCTTCCTGGTCGACGCGGACGCGCTGCCGCAGACCATCGCCGTGATCCAGACCCGGGCCGAACCGGCCGGCGTCGAGGTCGTCGTCGCCGACCTCGGCGAGGGCATCCCCGCCGACATCGCCGAGCGCGAGATCAACGGCGTGCTGATCCAGTACCCGGGCGCCTCCGGAGCCGTGCGGGACATCAAGCCGGTCATCGACCAGGCGCACGAGCTCGGGGCACTCGTCACCGTCGCCGCCGATCTGCTCGCGCTGACGCTCCTGAAGTCGCCCGGTGAGCTCGGCGCGGACATCGCCGTCGGGACGACGCAGCGCTTCGGTGTGCCGATGGGCTTCGGCGGTCCGCACGCCGGCTACATGGCCGTCAAGGAGAAGATGGCGCGCAGCCTGCCCGGGCGGCTCGTCGGCGTGTCCGTGGACGCGGACGGGAACAGGGCGTACCGGCTGGCGCTCCAGACGCGTGAGCAGCACATCCGCCGCGAGAAGGCCACCAGCAACATCTGCACCGCCCAGGTGCTGCTCGCCGTCATGGCGGGCATGTACGCCGTCTACCACGGCCCGGAGGGCCTGAAGGGCATCGCGCGGCGCACCCACCGGTACGCCACGGTCCTCGCCGCCGGGCTCGCGAACGGCGGGGTCGAGGTCGTACACGGCTCCTACTTCGACACGCTGACCGTGCGCGTCGAGGGCCGGGCCGCCGACGTCGTGGCCGCCGCGCGGGAGAACGGGGTCAACCTCCGTCTCGTCGACGCCGACCACGTCTCGATCGCCTGCGACGAGACCACCACGCGGGCCCAGCTGCGTGCCGTATGGGCCGCCTTCGGTGTCGAGGGGGTCATCGAGGCGCTGGACGCGGCCACCGAGGACGGGCTTCCGGACGCGCTGCTGCGGACCGACGAGTACCTGACGCACCCCGTCTTCCACCAGCACCGCTCCGAGACGGCCATGCTGCGCTACCTGCGCCGGCTGGCCGACCGCGACTACGCGCTCGACCGGGGCATGATCCCGCTGGGCTCCTGCACCATGAAGCTCAACGCGACCACGGAGATGGAGCCGGTCACCTGGCCCGAGTTCGGTCAGCTGCACCCCTTCGCGCCCGCCGGGCAGGCCGGGGGCTACCTCACGCTCATCCACGAGCTGGAGGACCGTCTCGCCGAGGTCACCGGGTACGACAAGGTGTCCCTCCAGCCGAACGCCGGGTCGCAGGGCGAGCTGGCCGGTCTGCTCGCCGTACGCGGGTACCACCGGGCCAACGGGGACGAGCAGCGCACGGTGTGCCTGATCCCGTCGTCGGCGCACGGGACCAACGCCGCGAGCGCGGTGATGGCGGGCATGAAGGTCGTCGTCGTGAAGACCGCCGAGGACGGCGAGATCGACGTCGAGGACCTGCGGGCGAAGATCGAGCAGTACCGCGACGAGCTGTCGGTGCTGATGATCACCTACCCGTCCACGCACGGGGTGTTCGAGGAGCACGTCGCCGACATCTGTGCGCAGGTGCACGAGGCGGGCGGGCAGGTCTACGTCGACGGGGCCAACCTCAACGCCCTCGTGGGGCTCGCCAAGCCGGGACACTTCGGCGGTGACGTCTCGCACCTGAACCTGCACAAGACCTTCTGCATCCCGCACGGCGGCGGTGGCCCCGGCGTCGGTCCGGTGGCGGTGCGCGAGCACCTCGCGCCGTACCTGCCCAACCACCCGCTCCAGCCCGAGGCGGGCCCGGAGACGGGGGTCGGCCCGATCTCCGCGGCGCCGTGGGGTTCCGCCGGCATCCTGCCGATCTCCTGGGCGTACGTCCGGCTCATGGGCGGCGAAGGGCTGAAGCGGGCCACGCAGGTCGCCGTGCTCAGCGCCAACTACATCGCCAAGCGGCTGGAGCCGCACTACCCGGTGCTCTACACCGGCCCCGGCGGGCTCGTCGCGCACGAGTGCATCATCGACCTGCGGCCGCTGACCAAGGCGACCGGGGTGAGCGTCGACGACGTCGCCAAGCGGCTGATCGACTACGGCTTCCACGCGCCGACGATGTCGTTCCCGGTGGCCGGGACGCTGATGATCGAGCCGACCGAGTCGGAGGACCTGGCCGAGCTGGACCGGTTCTGCGAGGCGATGATCGCCATCCGCGCGGAGATCGAGAAGGTCGGCTCCGGCGCGTGGCCCGCCGACGACAACCCGCTGCGGGGCGCCCCGCACACCGCCGGGACGCTCGCCGGGGAGTGGGAGCACGCCTACAGCCGTGAGGAGGCCGTCTTCCCGGCCGGGGTCTCGGTCGCCGACAAGTACTGGCCGCCGGTGCGCCGCATCGACCAGGCCTTCGGCGACCGGAACCTGGTGTGCTCCTGCCCGCCGCTGGACGCGTACGAGGACTGACCGGCCGGATCGGTCGCAGGGAGGGGCTCCGCGGTGCGGGGCCCCTCCCGTCATTCGGCGGCGAGGGACACCTCGGTCGACTTGATCAGGGCGACGACGGGGGTTCCGGCCGACAGGGCGAGGTCGTCCGCGGCGTCCCTGGTGATCACGGCGGTCAGCTCGCCGCCCTCGACGGTGACCCGGACGGACGCCATGGCGTCGCCGGTGGCGATGTCCGTGACCGTGCCGGGGAGTCGGTTGCGGATGGACAGGCCCTCGACGGGGGCCGTGGCCAGCGAGACCTCCGTCGACTTCACCAGGGCGCGCACGGCGCTGCCCGGCGCGAGACCGAGGTCGTCCGCCGCCTCTCGGGTGATCGCCGCGGTGAGGGCCTGGCCGCCGGTGAGGCGGACGCTGACCGTCGCCATGGCCTCTCCCGGTGTGACGGCGGTGACGGTGCCGGGGAACTGGTTGCGGATGCTCAGGCTCATGAGGGGCACGGTAGCCCGGTGAGTCCCCTATGCCGGGTATGCATGTGTTTGCGTCGCCTTGACCGTCGCCCAGACCGGGGCGCCGGGGTGCAGGTCGAGTTCGGCGGCGGCGACCGTGGTGAGGTCGGCGGTCAGGGGGAGTTCGCCGGTGAGGTCCGCGCGGATCTGGTCGCCGTGCGTCTCCAGTCCGGCGACCTCGCAGTGCCAGAGGTTGCGGGCGCTGGAGCCCGTGGGGCGGTCGCGGTACAGCGTCACCGCCCCGGGTGGGAACGCCACGAAGGCCGGGCCGGAGAGTTCTTCCGTGGTCGTGATGGCCGGGCCCGCGTCGAGCCGGACGGTGTGGCCCTCGGCCCGTCCCCGGTAGAGGTTGAGGCCGACGAGCCGGGCGATGTAGTCCGTGCGGGGATGGCGGGCGATGTGGGAGGGCGTGCCCTCCTGGACGACGTGGCCGTGCTCGACGACGACCAGGCGGTCGGCCAGCACCATGGCGTCCAGTGGGTCGTGAGTGACGAGGACGGCCACGGCCTCGAACTCGGCGAGATGACGCCGGAGCTGGGCACGCACCTCCAGACGGGTGCGGGCGTCGAGTGCGGCGAGGGGCTCGTCCAGGAGCAGCAGCCGGGGCCGGGTGGCCAGGGCCCTGGCCACGGCCACGCGCTGGGCCTGGCCGCCGGAGAGACGGCGGGGCTTGGCGCCGGCGTGGTCGGCCAGGCCCATACGGTCCAGCCACTCGGCGGCCTGGGCGCGGGCCTCGGCCTTGCTCGCGCCCCGGCAGCGCGGGCCGAAGGCGACGTTGTCCAGGGCGGTCAGATGGGGGAAGAGCAGGTAGTCCTGGAAGACGACGCCGACGGGGCGGGACTCGGGCGGAACGGCGTCCAGCCGGGCGCCGTCCAGTCGCAGATGACCCGACGTGAGGGGCGTGAGCCCCGCGAGTGCGCGCAGGGCCGTCGTCTTGCCGGCGCCGTTCGGGCCGAGCAGGGCGACGACGTCCCCGGGGGCGGCGGTGAGTGCGACGTCCAGCCGGAAGGTGCCGCGGTCGACGACGAGGTGGGCGTCGAGGCCTTCGGCGAGGACGCCGGTCGAGGTGTCGTCGAGGTCGGTCATCAGGGTTCGTCCAGGGGTTAGGAGGCCGTCATCCAGCGGTCTCGCAGCGCTGCCAGTACGGCGATGGACACCGCCAGCAGTACCAGGCTGAGGGCGATCGCCGCTGCCGGATCGTTCTGGAGGGCCAGGTAGACCGCCAGGGGCATGGTCTGGGTGCGGCCCGGGAAGTTGCCCGCGAAGGTGATCGTCGCGCCGAACTCGCCGAGGGCCCGCGCCCAGGCCAGTACGGCACCGGCCGCGATGCCCGGCGCGATCAGCGGCAGGGTGACCCGGCGGAACGCGGTGAAGCGGGAGGCGCCCAGGGTGGTGGCCGCCTCCTCGTAGCGCGGGTCGGCGGCCCGCAGGGTGCCCTCCACGCTGATGACGAGGAACGGCATCGCCACGAACGTCTCGGCGAGGACGACACCCGTCGTGGTGAAGGGCAGGGTGATCCCGAACCAGGAGTCGAGCCACTGCCCGATGACGCCGTTGCGCCCGAAGGCGAGCAGCAGGGCCACGCCGCCCACCACCGGCGGCAGCACCAACGGCAGTGTCACCAGGGCGCGTACGAAGCCCCGGCCGGGGAACCGCGTGCGGGCCAGCAGCCAGGCCAGGGGCACGCCGACGACCAGGCTCAGAACCGTCGCCGCCGTGGCGCACAGGAGCGACAGCCGGAGTGCCTCCCACACCTCGGCGCTCGTCAGCTGCTCGGGGAGGCTGCGCCAGGGCGCCCGCACGAGCAGGGCGATCAGGGGCAGGAGCAGGAACGCCAGGCCGACCAGGGCGGGCACCAGCAGGGGAATCGGCACCGGCCGGGTCCGACCGCGGTGGCGATCGCGGCGGGGCCGGCTCACCAGGGTGCCGGTCACGGCTTGAGGAACCCGGCCCGGGACAGCACCTTCTGGCCCTCGGCGGACCTCACCAGTGCCATGAACGCCTTCGCCGCCTCGGGGTTGGGGGCGTTCTTGAGCAGGGCGATCGGATAGTCGTTGACGGCCTCGGCCGACTCGGGGAAGTCCACGCCCTCCACCTTGTCACCCGCCGCCCGCACGTCGGTCTTGTAGACGACGGCGGCGTCGGCCTCCTTCAGCTCCACCTTGGTCAGGGCGCTCTTGACGTCCTGTTCGTACGAGACGGGGGTGAGTTTCAGGCCGCCGGCGTCCAGCGCCTTCCGGGCGGCGGTACCGCACGGCACGCTCTCGTCGCACAGGACGACCTTCAGGCCGGGCTTGGTGAGGTCCTTCAGGGAGGAGATCCGGTCGGGGTTGCCCGGCAGCGTGGCGATCTCCAGCTGGTTGCGGACGAAGGTGGCCGGCGTGCCCGCCGCGTCCTGCTTGGCCGTCACGATCGCCATGGTCCTGGTGCTGGCGGCGGCGAAGACATCGGCCGGGGCCCCGCCGGTGATGCCGGCGGCGAGGGTGTCGCTGCCGCCGAAGTTGAAGGTGACCTTCGTGCCCGGATGCTCCTTCTCGAACCGCTTGCCCAGGATCTTGAAGCTCTCCTCGAGGGAGGCCGCGGCGAAGACGGTGATCGTGCCGGAGGGTTTCGCCGAGGAGGAGCCCGCGCCCGTGCCCGGGTCGGACGAGGAGCAGGCGCTCACAGTCAGCAGCGCGGCCGCGGACGCGCCTGCGGCCTGGAGGATCCGGCGCGTCCGGTGCGCGGAACGGGTCATCTCGGGGCCACTCCCTCTGAGGACGGATGGAAGAGCCCGCAGGCCCCTCCGGTACGCCGATCATACTGGCGCATCTGCGAGGTGGAAGACTGCTGTGGCATCGCATGAGCCAGGGAGAGTGGAGCCCTGGGTGTGTATGTGCGTTCCTCTGGATCTCAGGGTGCCTCTACGGCTCTCAGGTCCGGTCGATGTGGACGTTCGTCGACTTCACGCGGGCCGTCGCCTCCATGCCGACCTCCAGGCCCAGTTCCTCGACGGCCTCGCGGGTGAGGAGGGAGACCAGGCGGTGCGGGCCGGCCTGGATCTCCACCTGGGCGGCGACATCGCCGAGCTTGATCGCGGTGACGATGCCGGGGAAGGCGTTGCGGGCGGAGGTGTACGGGGCGTCCTCCTCGGTGGCGCCGGACCTGGCCAGTTCGACCGAGAACGCGGCCAGGTCCCGTCCGTCGACGAGCCGCCGCCCGGCCTCGTCGCGGTGGGTGGTGATGCGGCCCGCGTCCGCCCAGCGCCGGGCGGTGTCCGGGCTCACGCCGAGCAGTCGTGCTGCCTGGCCGATCGTGTAGGACTGCATGCCGGTCACGATAGGGGCGCGGGGCGGGAACGGCGGATGCGGGGTTGGCCGTTGGGTATAACGCGATATAGCGTTAGTCGTCGAGTGGGTGGGCCGCGTGCCGCGCCCGGAGAGATCGGGGAGATGTGATGGCGGGGGACCTCTCGCGTACCGGCGGATCGCTCGAGCTGAGGGCCTCGCACGCGGACCGGGACCGGATCGTGGACGTGCTGCGCGTCGCCGCGGGTGATGGCCGGCTGACCTTGGAGGAGCTGGAGGAACGGCTGGAGGCCGCGCTGTCCGCCCGTACGGTGGGCGAGCTCGCCGTGCTGACCGCGGATCTGCCCGAGGTGGTGGGCGAGACTCCCGTCGAGGCCCAGGAGGTCGTCCGGATCGAGCAGGAGGGGTCCTCGACCCGGCGTGGTGACGGCTGGGTGGTGCCGCGGCGGCTGGAGATCCGATCGGCCTGGGGCGAGGTGACGCTCGACTTCACCGACGCGGTGATCACGCGGGACACGCTGCACATCGACCTGGACATGCGGGCCGGCGCCCTGAAGCTGCTGACCCGGCCGGGGGTCGTGGTGGACACCGGCGAGCTGGTGACTAACTACTCCCAGATCAAGGCGCGTGGGGCGGCCGACGCCCCGGTCGAGCTGCGCGTGCGGATCACCGGCGAGATCGACTACGGGCAGCTCGTGGTCCGGCCGCCCCGGAGGGGCTTCGGCCGGCGCAGACCGACGGCCTGACTCAGCCCACGTGCACCTTCGGCCGCCGTTTGCGGTCCGGTTCCGCCTCGCGCAGGACCTCGCGGGTCACGGGGGCGACCTCGCCCTGGC
The DNA here is from genome assembly GCF_029813805.1 of Streptomyces sp. DH10. Classification (NCBI taxonomy): domain Bacteria; kingdom Bacillati; phylum Actinomycetota; class Actinomycetes; order Kitasatosporales; family Streptomycetaceae; genus Streptomyces; species Streptomyces sp. DH10. The sequence goes on along the minus strand of NZ_JARVKU010000001.1, from coordinate 759,568 downwards.
CGAACAGGAAGAAGCGCAGGAGGTTGGCGAAGGGGCCGCCTTCGGTCCACTCGAAGTAGATGTGCGGGGTGCTGCCGGTCAGGTCGCGGACGTACAGGAGGAGCGCGGCGAGGGCGTTGGGGACGGAGGAGGACTCCAGGGTCAGGACGCGGTAGCGGCCGTGGAGCACCTCGCCGCCCACGGTCAGGCCCGCCTCGAACTCGGACGGGTCGGTGACCGTCACCTCGACGAAGACGAAGTCCTCCTGTCCGGGCACGTCGTTGTCGTGCCGGATCTGCTCGATCTTGTCGCGGTACTCCGCGATGTCGCGCCGGTCGGGTTCGTTGGCGATGAACCGCATCCTGCGGCTGGCCATGTCCCGGACGAAGCGTTCCGCCATGGGGTCGAGCGTCACGCTGGTCACGCGGAGCTCGAACGACCGGGCCAGCCGTGACAGCAGGGAGACCAGGATGATGCCGGCGATGAAGCAGGCGCCGATCTTCACGCCGTCCGGGCGCTCGATGACGTTCGCCACGGTCGTGTAGAGGAACACCGCGGAGATGACCGCGAAGGCGAGGGTCCAGTTCCGCTGCCGGGCCTTGTGGGCGGCGATGGTCACCGCGATCGCGGCGGAGCTGATGAGGACCAGGACACCGGTGGCGTAGGCGCCGCCCTGCGCGTTGACGTCGGCGTCGAAGATCCAGGTGACCAGGAAGGCGATCAGGGTGAAGACGATGACCATGGGGCGGACGGCCCTGGCCCAGTGCGGGGCCATGCCGTAGCGGGGCAGATAGCGCGGCATCAGATTGAGCAGACCGGCCATCGCGGAGGCGCCGGCGAACCACAGGATGGCGATCGTCGAGGCGTCGTAGACGGTGCCGAAGGTGTTGCCCAGGTAGTCGTGCGCCAGATAGGCCAGCGCGCGCCCGTTGGCCTGGCCGCCCGCCCCGAACTCCTTCTCGGGGATGAGGAGGGTGGTGATGAAGCTGGTGGTGATCAGGAAGCCGCTCATGATGAGGGCGGCCGTGGTGAGCAGCTTCTTCGTGTCGCGGATGCGGCCGGTCGGCCGTTCCTCCGTGTCGTCCGGGTCGCCCTTGACGTGCGGCATCACGGCCACGCCGGTCTCGAACCCGGACAGCCCGAGCGCCAGTTTCGGGAAGACGAGCAGGGCCACTCCGATCATGACGAAGACATTGCCGTGCTGCGTGGTGAGGGCGCCGGCCCAGTCGGTGACCACATGGCCCGCGGTGACCACGTGGTAGAGGCCGACGGCCACCACGACCACGTTGAGCGCGAGGTAGGCGCCCACCAGGGCGACCGCGACCCCGATCGCCTCCAGGAAGCCCTTGAGGAACACGGCGCCGAGCAGCGCCACGAGGACGAGGGTGATCAGCAGCTGCTTGTCGTGCAGGACGCCGGTCAGGTGCGGGTTCTCCACGAGGTGGGTGGAGGCGTCGGCGGCCGACAGGGTGATGGTGATCAGGAAGTCGGTGGCGGCGAAGCCCAGCAGGGTCAGCACGAACAGTTTGCCCTGCCAGAAGGAGAGCAGCCGTTCCAGCATCGCGATCGAGCCCTCGCCGTGCGGGCTCTCCTCTGCCACCCGGCGGTAGACCGGCAGGGCGCCCGCCAGGGTGACGATCACCAGCACGATCGTCGCGACCGGTGAGAGCAGTCCGGCGGCGAGCGCCGCGATGCCCGGCTGGTAGCCGAGGGTGGAGAAGTAGTCGACGCCGGTCAGGCACATCACCCGCCACCAGGGCCGGCCCTGGTGCGGGGGCTCCGGTTCGGCGTGGGGGCCGGTGTGGCCGCCGTCCTTGCCCATGTCGGACAGGCCCTGAAGCATCCAGGCGCGCAGGCGACTGGGCGGAACGGGCTCCGTACGGCTCGGTGGCGGGTGCTCAGTGGTGGCCATCGACGTGCTCCCGAGGTGCGGTTCAGCGTGGTTCCGGCCATCACTGGACGGCCGCATCAGCGTAAGCGGAGCGTGATGCGATGGCCTGTGGATGAGGGGGTTGAGCGCGTCAAGCTTCCGTTAAGACTGGGCGCGAGGGCGGTCGAAGGGAGGCGTGGTGCGTCAAAGCGCGAGTTGAGAGCCTGTTGGCCGGTCGCGGAGTCGCGCCTCCTCCGCGTGCGGGCAGCGGCTGTGCGCCGACCGAGCGTTGAACACCCTGCGTGATCGTGCAGCGTCGGCGGCGGGGCGCTGGCCTTCCTGTGGCCGAAATCCGGTGGCATGCAGCACGGCTTCGTAACGTTCGCCATGTGATCCGAATGTTTCGGCACGTTGTTCGGACGGCGTCGGCGAGTGACGGGGTGCGGCCCGCCTCGACCCCGGGGCTCCGACTGCGACCTGGAGCGCGCGCACGGAGTCAGTCGCACCGCGCACCGTCACCCGCGGGCCAGGAGGTTACCGGCATCCGGGCCGGCGGACCGGACCTTCCCGTCTTCTCGCTCGGCGACGGCGACCCGGGTCGCCGAACTCGCGGGCGTCGCCGGTCCGCAGGGGCTCCCGGAGGGGCGGCCTTCGACGGCTTCGAGTGCGCCCCCGCCTCCCCCGACCGTGCTTCCCGGAAGGCGGCGGAGACCCACGGCTCGACCGAGCACCCCCAAGACCCGTGCGCCGACGGCAGATTCACCGTGCACAGGGGGTTGCCACCGTTTGGCGCCTGTCTCTAGGGTGCGGCATCAACGAAGCTTTCTGGATCTCTTCCGAAACTTTCGATCCAGTGGACGGACGCGGGAGCGCCGTCCCGTACTCAAGGAGCGCATGATGGGCGACCCGGCACTGTCCCGCCGCGGCTTCCTGGCGGCCTCCGCCGCGGCCGGTCTCGGAATGACGACACTGAGCGCATGCGGCGGGGACTCGGACGGAGGGTCGTCGGGGACGACCACGATCGAGTGGTGGAACATCTCCACCACCGAGCCGGCCAAGACCGTCTGGGCCGCCCTCGCCCGGAAGTTCGAGGCGCAGAACCCCAAGGTCAAGATAAAAATCGTCCAGATGGAGAACGACGCCTTCAAGTCGAAGATGACGGCGCTGACCTCCTCCGGGAAGCTCCCCGACATCTTCCACACCTGGGGCGGCGGCGTGCTCAAGCAACAGGTCGACGCCGGACTCGTCGAGGACCTCACGGACCGGACCAAGCCCTGGGGCGACGCCCTGCTCCCGGTCGCCAGGGAGCCGTACCTGATCGACGACAAGGTCTACGGCATCCCGTTCGACATCGGCATGATCGGCTTCTGGTACAACAAGGCCCTCTTCGCGAAGGCCGGCATCAGCGCGCCCCCGACCACCTGGAGCGGCTTCCTCGAGGCCGTGCGCAAGCTGAAGACCGCCGGTGTCACGCCCCTGGCGCTGGCCGGCAAGGAGAAGTGGCCCGGCATGTACTACTGGGCCTACCTGGCGATGCGCACCGCCGGCGCCGGGGCGCTGGAGAAGGCCTACGCCGACAAGGACTTCACCGGCGCCCCCTTCGTGGAGGCGGGAGAGCACCTCAAGGAACTCGTCGCCCTCCAGCCGTTCCAGAAGGGCTTCCTCGGAGCCGCCTACAACAGCCCCACCGGCCAGGCGGCCGCCGTCGGCAACGGAAAGGCGGCCATGGAACTCATGGGCCAGTGGGCGCCCGTGGTGCAGGCCGACGCGGGCAAGGGCCTCGGCAAGGACCTCGGGTTCTTCCCGTTCCCCGCGGTCGAGGGAGGCAAGGGCGCCCTCACCGAAGTGTTCGGCGGAGGCGGCGGGCACGCCCTGCGCCGGGGCGCCCCGCAAGCGGCCGTCGACTTCCTGAAGTTCTTCGCGTCCGAGGCCACCGACCTGGAACTGGTCAAGAAGACCGGCACCCTGCCCGTGGTCCCGGCGGCCGAGAGCGCCATCGCCGACCCCAACATCAAGGCCGTACAGGAGCAGTTGACGAAGGCCACCGGCTTCCAGCTCTACCTCGACCAGGCGTACGCGCCCGCCGTCGGCCAGGAGGTCAACGACAGCGTCGCCGCGCTCATCGCCGGGTCGAAGTCGCCCGGGCAGGTCGCCGAATCGATCACGAAGACCGCGAAGGAAGAGCAGTAACCGGCGATGACCTCCACGTACCTGCCGGACAAACGGACCGGCCGCGACGCCGGCCCGCCGCCCCCGGCCAAGGACCGGGCCCGGAGCCGGGCCCGGCGGCGGACGCTGAACTGGCTGACCGCGACCGGCTTCCAACTGCCCGCGCTGGTGCTGTTCATGGGGCTCGTGCTGCTGCCGATGCTGTTCGCGCTGTACGCCGCGTTCTTCCGCTGGGGCGGCTTCGGCATGCCCACCGACTACATCGGCGGCGAGAACTTCACCCGGCTCTTCCAGGACGAGATCTTCCTGGGCGACCTGTGGCGCTGCCTGGTCCTCGTCGTGCTGTCGCTCGTCGTCCAACTGCCGTTCGCGCTCGCCATGGCCGTCCTGCTCAACCAGCGGATGCGCGGCCGGGCGGTCTACCGGATGCTGTTCTTCGCGCCGTACGTCCTGTCCGAGGCCATCACCGGAATCCTCTTCGGCATGATCTTCGCGCCGGACGACGGCTTCGCCGACCAGGTCCTCGGCAAGATCGGACTGGACGGGCTGGGCGGGGAGTGGTTCGCCGATCCGTCCACCGTCATGGCGACCCTGTTCCTCGTCATGACCTGGAAGTACTTCGGCTTCCACATGATGCTGTACCTGGCCGGGCTCCAGGCCGTCCCCAGGGAGCTGACCGAGGCGGCCCTCATCGACGGGGCCGGCCCCTGGCAGCGCTTCCGCAACGTGACGCTGCCGCTGCTCGCGCCCACCCTGCGCATCAGCGTCTTCCTGTCGGTCATCGGCGCCATCCAGCTCTTCGACCTGGTGTGGGTGACGACCGCGGGCGGACCGGACCACCACTCCGAGACCATGGCCGTGACCATGTTCCAGTACGGGTTCAAGCGCTACCAGGTCGGCTACGCCAGCGCGATCAGCGTGGTCATGTTCGGCATCAGTCTCGTCTTCGCCCTCGCCTACCAGCGGTTCGTGCTCCGGCGCGACCTGGAAGGGGCCACCACGACCATGCGGGGAGACGGAAAGTGACGCACAGTCGGACATCCCGCAGGGGCCGGAACCTCCCTCTGCACCTCGTCCTGGTCCTCGTCGGCGCGGTCATGGCCGTCCCCCTGCTCTACGCCGCGCTCTCCGGTTTCAAGTCCACCGACGAGCTCTCCCGCAACCCGGTCGGCCTGCCCGAGTCGTGGGTGACCTCCAACTACACCCAGATCCTCGGCTCGGGGGACTTCTGGCGGCTGATCGGCAACAGCACGCTGATCGCGGTGGGCACGACCGTCCTGGTCGTCGCGGTCTCCGCGCTGTCGGCCTTCTCCTTCGCGCGGTTCGCCTTCCGCGGCCGGGAGGTGCTGTTCACGCTGTTCACGATGGGGCTGATGTTCCCGTTCGCGGTGGCGGCCCTGCCGCTGTTCCTGCTGCTGCGCTCGCTGGGCCTGCTTGACAACCCGCTCGGCGTGATCCTCCCGCAGGCGGCCTTCGGACTGCCGATGACCATCATCATCCTGCGCGGCTTCTTCCGGCAGATCCCCGGCGAGCTGGAGGAGGCGGCGACGCTCGACGGATGCAGCTCGTTCGGCTTCTTCTGGCGGGTGCTGCTGCCGATGGCGCGGCCCGCGCTCGGCACCGTCTCCGTGCTGGCCGTCGTCACCAGCTGGAACAACTTCTTCCTGCCGCTGCTGGTGTTCACCGAGGCGCAATGGTGGACGCTGCCGATCGGCGTGCAGCAGTTCCAGGGGCAGTACTCCGCGGAGTACGCCAAGGTCTTCGCCTATCTGGTGCTGGCCATGGTCCCCGCCCTCGCCTTCTACTCGGTCGCCGAGCGTCAGCTCGTCGGCGGCCTCACCGCCGGCGCGACGAAGGGCTGACGCGCGCCGCGGACGTACGGCTCACCCGCCCCAGCTCTCGGCTTCGCCCGAGCAGGGGGACCCCGTTTCGATCGTGAGGAGTCGCACCATGCGCAAGACCGCTACACGGCTCAGACTCGCCGGGGCGCTCGCCGCCGCGCTGATGCTCGGCGGCATCGCCACCGGGCCGACGGCACAGGCGGACGAGCGGCACGGCAAGGAACCGACCCTCGCGGACCTCGCCCACCGGCACGGCCGCTACTTCGGCAGCGCCACCGACAACCCCGAGCTCGTCGACGAGCCGTACAAGGCCCTCCTCGGCAGCGAGTTCGACCAGATCACGCCCGGCAACGGCATGAAGTGGTACGCGACCGAGCCCCAGCAGGGCGTGTTCGACTTCTCCCAGGGCGACGAGATCGTGAACCTCGCCCGCGCCAACCGGCAGAAGGTGCGCGGCCACACCCTGGTCTGGCACAGCCAGCTGCCCGGGTGGCTCACGGAGCGGGAGTGGACGGCCCGGGAGTTGCGAGCCGTGCTGAAGAAGCACGTCCAGGCCGAGGTACGGCACTACCGTGGCAAGGTCTTCGCCTGGGACGTCGTCAACGAGGCGTTCAACGAGGACGGTACGTACCGCGAGTCGGTCTTCTACAAGACGCTCGGGCCCGGTTACATCGCCGACGCGCTGCGCTGGGCGCACCAGGCCGATCCGCGCGTCAAGCTGTACCTCAACGACTACAACATCGAAGCGATCGGTCCGAAGAGCGACGCGTACTACAAGCTGGCCAAGGAACTGAAGGCCAAGGGCGTCCCGCTGCACGGCATCGGCCTCCAGGCCCATCTGGCCCTCCAGTACGGCTATCCGACGACCCTGGAGGACAACCTCCGTCGCTTCTCCCGGCTCGGCCTCGACACATCGCTCACCGAGGTCGACATCCGGATGCAGCTGCCCGCGACCGAGGAGAAGCTGGCCCAGCAGGCCGAGTGGTACCGGGACCTGACCGAGGCCTGCCTGGCGGTGCGCCGCTGCGTCGGCATCACCCTCTGGGACTACACGGACAAGTACTCGTGGATCCCGGCGTTCTTCCCTGGCGAGGGCGCGGCCCTGCCGTGGGACGAACAGCTGGCCCCCAAGCCGGCGTACTTCGCGCTCCGTGAGGCGCTCGGAGGGAGGTAGGGAGGCGGGGGCGACCTGCCGTACGGAGCGCTGGGTGCTGGGTGCTGGGTGCTGGGCGCTGGGTGCTGCGCGGGTGTGCCGGGGCGAGTCGGCTCTGGCGGGCGGTGGGTCGCGCCCGGTTGGGCCGTCGGGCGGGGCTGGGCGGCTTTCGCGGGTGCTGGGTCCGGGCCCTGCCCAGCACTGGGCCGCGCTCTCGTCGGTGCCGGTCCTGCGTTCCCGTCGGGGGCGGGCCCTCGATCCCCGCGGCGCTGGGGCGCGCTTTCGTTGGCACCGCTTGCGCTCCCGTCGGTACGGGGCGACGCCCCTCATCGAGGCCGGGCCAGCGCTCCCGTCGGTACTGAGCCACGCCCCTCGTCGAGCCGGGCCGCGCACCCGTCAATGCCGGGCCCCGGCACCCCGGCCGGCTTCCGCCGCCCCCCGCAGGCGGATTCCTCAGGTTCTCCCCGCCGGAGGCGCCGTGCTGGCCCGGATCACCAGGTCCGTGCCCAGTTCCACCCGCGGTGAGCCGGGCTGTTCGTCGCGGGTGAGTCGGAGGACCGTGCGGGCGGCCAGTTTGCCCATGTCGGCCAGGGGTTGCCGGACCGTGGTCAGCGGCGGAGCCGACCAGCGGACTTCCGGAAGGTCGTCGAAACCGACCACGCTCATGTCCTGCGGTACTCGCAGCCCGCGTCGGCGCAGTGCCTCGATCGCGCCGAGCGCCATCTGGTCGCTGGCCGCGAACACGGCCGTCGGCGGCTCGGGCAGGCCGAGCAGGGTGTCGCAGGCGCTGAAGCCGGACTCGGGGCGGAAGTCGCCGGGCACGACGAGGGACTCGTCCATGGCGATGCCGGCGCCCTCCAGTGCCGCGCGGTAGCCGTCCAGCCGGGCCCGGGAGCACAGCAGCCGCGGCGGCCCGGCGATCAGGCCGATCCGGCGGTGGCCGAGGGACAGCAGGTGCTCGGTGGCCGCCATGCCGCCCGACCAGTTGGCGGCACCGATGGTGGGCGCCTCCAGGGCGGGCGAGCCCGCCGGGTCGACGACGACGAGCGGGACGCCGAGAATGCGCAGTTCCTCGTGGAGCGTGGGCTCCAGGGCCGAGGTGACGAGGATGACGCCGTCGGAGGCTCGGGCCCGGAGGTTGCGCATCCACTCGCGGGCGTCGCCCGATCGCCCGTGGATGGCCGACACCACCGTGCCGACCCCGGCCGCGTGCGCGACCTCCTCGACCCCGCGGATGATCTCCACGGCCCAGGGGCTGTCGAGGTTGTTGAAGACCAGGTCGAGCAGGGCGGCACGGGTTCCCGGGGCCGCGGGACGCTTGCGGTAGCCGTGCCGGCGCAGCAGGTCCTCGACGCGGGCCCGGGTCTGCGGCGACACGTCGGACCGGCCGTTGACGACCCGCGACACGGTCGGCACGGACACGCCGGCCTGCCGGGCGATCTCCGTGATCGTGACCTTGCCCGCGGACTCGGCCTCACTTGCTGCCACTTGCCCCACCTCCGTCGACGGGTGACCCCGAAACTTCCAGGAGTCTTCCGGAAAACAGGGATCCGTGGGAAGGCTGTGCGCGGGCATGAACGGGACGTCGCGGGAGGTGACGGGGAGTGACGGCACCCGGACACGCGTCGGGGCCGGTTCGCAGAGTGTCCTGCGGCCGGCCCCTCATGTCTGCGGGCGGTACGCACGCCGCCCCGGCGGCCTCAGGCGGCCGTCATCACCTGGCTGGAGGCCAGCGGACGGTGCGGGTCGATGACCCGGCCGTCCGGCAGGAGCTCGCCGGTGTCCTCGAAGAGCACCACGCCGTTGCACAGCAGGCTCCAGCCCTGCTCCGGGTGGTGCGCCACGAGACGGGCGGATTCCCGGTCGGCGGATTCGGCTGACGGGCACGGATTCTGGTGCTGGCACATGGGTGGGATCTCTCGCTGTGTCGTGGTGGATGGGATGGCTGAGTCGGTTGTCGTGTCTGTTCCGCGGCTAGAAGTGTCGTTCATGGCCGCCCCCCGTTGTGATAAGTCGTCGGAACCCAGTGTTGCCCTACGGGCGTCGATCCGCAGGGATTTCGCGGCACGGCTTCTCACAGGTTCATGACGCATCACCCGCGCGGACGGTTCAGCCCAACTGCACTGTCACTTCGGATGGTTCGTGGTGGCCGAATAGGGCTAGTCCGATCGAGCAGGTGGTCCATAACAGCTCGTACGAGCCATCAGGCGCTCGTACGAGCAAAATCAAAAGGACGCTCGTACGGGCGAACTCATAGTGTGCGCTTCCGAGCGGGAAAAAGGGGCGACCCCGCCGCCGGGGAATTCGGCGACGGGGTGCGGAGAGCTTCGGGGCGCGGTGCTTCAGGCGGGTGAGCCGAGCAGTCGCGTGGGAGTCACCCGGTGGGTCAGCACCGGAAGCAGTTCGGCGACGCGGTGCGGGCGATGGGCCGCGATGCCGGGAGGTGCGGGGGCCAGCGGGACGAGCAGATCGGTGGCGGCGGGATGGCCGGTGGCGCCGTCGGCGGTGCAGTCCTCGTGCAGCCAGAGCGTCAGCATGTACAGGCCGGGTACGGAGAGGAGCCGGGGCTGGTACGGCTGCGGCATCGTCTCGGCCTGGCGCAGGGCGCGCTCGGTGGAGGTGATGTACGGGCCCTCGAAGAAGCGGGAGAAGGCCCAGCCGTCGGGAGTCAGCATGGTCTCCGCCGCGGCCACCGCGCGGTCGCCGATGCGGATCAGGAAGCGCCACCCGGTCAGCCGGGTGGCCGACACGCCCTCTGCCGTGACCCGGTCGAGGACGTGGACGGGCAGGGGGAGCTCGGGAGTGGCGGGCCCCTGGGCGCGGAGCAGGGAGGGAGTTCGGGCCTCGCGAACCGCGGTGGGAGAGGAGAGCGCAGTGAGGACGGAACGGAGTGCGGGCGCGGGAGCCGGCGGGACATGCAGCGGCATGGTGGGTCGCCTCTCATTCAAAGGCACGGCGGCACGAGGGCGGGGGCGGACGGCGCTGTCAGCTCACGGGGGTCAGAGAGGCAGGGGCCAGGGTCTCAAGAACGAGAGGGGGTGGGGTCCGCCGAACATCGCCTCGACGGCATGACCCATCGACCGTGGGCGCCAACCTTCTGCCTTGTTCGCGGAGTTTATACGACACGGGTTCGGACTGTGTTTCGTCTAGCCGTTTCCGGTGAGTAGAACAAGGGTACATTCGGTCGGCGATACGCGAGAATTATCCCGATTCCACGCGGGGTGTGCGGCGATGACCTCGGCGAATGCCCCCGCGGCGGTCGGCCCATTCTCGTTGGCGTTTTTCACGAGTCCGCACTACCCGAAAAACCCGGCCTGTGTGTCATGCCGAGTGAATGTGCCACCGGTCATACGTGACCAGCGTAGCGGTCGGCGGGTCCGCCCGGGACGTTATCGATCGCTTTCGCTGGGCATCCTCCACCTGACCGGGACCCCGGCGGCCGGATCTTCGGCCCCGCATCATCCGAGGAGGGACGCTTCGATGGGGGAGAAGGTCGTGGCAGGCCGGTTCGACCTGTCCGATCGCCAGCGCTACCGCGACAAGCTCCGTCGGTGTCTGACGGGCTTGGAGCGACTCCTGGCGGAGAAGCGGTTCGATCGCCCCAAGAACCTCATGGGGCTGGAGATCGAGTTGAATCTCGCGGGCACCGACGGCATGCCGAAAATGTTGAACGCGCAAGTCCTGGAACGTATCGCGAGCCGCGATTTCCAAACAGAACTCGCCATGTTCAACCTGGAAGTCAACATTCCTCCACACCGTTTGGGTGGCCGGGTATTCGACCGGCTCGCCGAGGAGCTCCGTACGTCACTGGCATATGCTGACCGGAAAGCCGGCGAGGTCGACGCGGGAATCGTGATGATCGGCATTCTGCCGACCCTGGACCGGGACGACCTGGTGTCGTCGAACCTCTCCGACGTCGACCGCTACACCCTCCTCAACGATCAGATCGTGGCCGCCCGCGGCGAGGAGTTCACCCTCGACATCGCCGGCGTGGAGCACCTGAGCTGCACGTCCAAGTCCATCGCGCCGGAGGCCGCCTGCACCTCCGTGCAGCTGCACCTCCAGGTCACGCCGGCCCGCTTCGCCGACGTGTGGAACGCGGCCCAGGCGGTCGCCGCCGCACAGATCGCCGTCGGCGCCAACTCGCCCTTCCTCTTCGGCCGTGAGCTGTGGCGCGAGTCGCGGCCCCCGCTGTTCCAGCAGTCCACCGACACCCGCCCGCCCGAACTCCAGGCCCAGGGCGTCCGGCCGCGCACGTGGTTCGGGGAGCGCTGGATCAGCTCGGCGTACGACCTGTTCGAGGAGAACCTGCGCTACTACCCGGCGCTGCTGCCGATCTGCGACGACGAGGACCCGCTGGAGGTGCTCGACCAGGGCGGCGTCCCGAGCCTCGCCGAGCTCGTCCTGCACAACGGCACGGTCTACCGCTGGAACCGCCCGGTCTACGGCATCGCCGACGGGGTCCCCCACCTGCGCGTGGAGAACCGCGTCCTGCCCGCGGGACCGACCGTCATCGACGTCGTGGCCAACGCCGCGTTCTACTACGGCGTCGTCCGCGCCCTCGCCGAGGAGGCCCGGCCGGTGTGGTCCCGGCTGCCGTTCGAGGCGGCCGCCGCCAACTTCGACGCCGCGTGCAAGGACGGCATCGACGCCCGCTTCACCTGGCCCCGGCGCGGCCGCTACGGCGGGACCACGCAGGTCGACGCGGTGAGCCTGGTCCGCGACGAGCTGCTGCCGCTCGCCGAGGCCGGGCTGGACGCGTGGGGCGTGGAGCCGGCCGACCGTGATCTGTACCTGGGTGTGATCGAGGAGCGGTGCCGGCGCAGGGTGAACGGGGCGAGCTGGCAGGCCGCGACCTTCCACAAGGCGCTGGACGCGGGCCACCCGAGGGACGCCGCACTGGCGGCCACGACCCGGCGCTACCGGGAGCTGATGCACAAGGGGGAGCCGGTGCACACCTGGCCCGTGGGGTCGCCGGAGCCGGTGCCGTTGGGCTGATGCGCCGCCGGGCCGATGTCCCGCTGCCCTCATACTGATCCGACAGGTCGGTGAAGTGGAGGCAGGTGTGCAGGCGGAGGCGGGCCCGGTGGCCGACGATTCCATTCCCCAGCAGCGGCTCTCACGGCGGATGCTCCGCAACGAGACGCTGCTCGTGCTGGCCCTCTCGCTGGGTGCGAGCGGAGTCTCCGCCCTGATCAGCTTCATCGGCTCGGTCACCAAGCCCGGCGGGCTGAAGGACCAGGCGGCGACCCTGAACGCCTCGGCCGCGCCCGGCCGTCCCTGGCTCGACCTGGCCTGGCAGCTCTTCGGAATCACCACCGCGCTCGTGCCCGTCGTGCTCGTCGCGCACTTCCTGCTGCGCGAGGGCGCGAGCCTGCGCAGCCTCGGCTTCGACCGCACCCGGCCCTGGCCCGACCTCGGCCGCGGGGCCGCGATCGCGGCGGCCATCGGCAGCACCGGAATCGCCTTCTACCTGGCCGTCCGGGGCCTCGGCTTCAACCTCACCGTGGTGCCCGAGGCGCTGCCCGACGTGTGGTGGAAGTACCCCGTGCTGATCCTCTCGGCGATCCAGAACGCGGTGCTGGAGGAAGTCATCGTCGTCGGCTACCTGCTGCGCCGCCTCGACCGGCTGGGGTGGACGCCGATGGCCGCGCTGGTGGGCAGCTCGGTCCTGCGCGGCTCGTACCACCTCTACCAGGGCATCGGCGGCTTCATCGGCAACATGGTCATGGGCGTGGTGTTCGTCTACCTGTACCGCCGCTGGGGGCGAGTGGGCCCGCTGGTGGTGGCCCACTCGCTGCTCGACATCGGTGCCTTCGTGGGATACGCCCTGCTGGCGGGCAAGGTCGGCTGGCTGCCGACGGCGTGAGAGGCCTGGCAAGGGTGTCTCAGGCCAGCAGCTCGCCCTCGATGACGGTGACGGCCCGGCCGGTCAGCAGGGTGCGGTCGCCGCGCAGCTCTGTGCGGACGCGGCCGGAGCGGGGCGAGGCCTGGAGGCCGGTGAGGTGGGGGCTGCCGAGGCGCGCGGACCAGAACGGGGCGAGCGCCGTGTGGGCGCTGCCGGTCACCGGGTCCTCGTCGATGCCGACGTTCGGGAAGAAACAGCGCGAGACGAAGTCGTAACCCCGGTCGGGGTCGTCCGCGCGAGCCGTGGCGATGACGCCGCGCTCGGAGTGGGCGGCGAGGGCCCTGAGGTCGGGGCCGAGGCCGTGCACCGTCTTCTCGTCGGCGACCTCGACCAGCAGGTCGCCGACGTTCGGGCCGGTGTCGAGGACCGTGAGCGGCTCGGTGCCCAGGGCCTCGGCGAGGCCGTCCGGCGGGTCGACCCGGGTGAGCGGAGCCGTCGGGAAGTCCAGCGTGACGGAGCCGTCCTCGGCGGGCGTGGCGAGGAGGACGCCGCTGCGGGTGGCGAACCGTACCGGGCCCTCGTGGGTGCCGGTGGTGTGCAGGACGTGGGCGGTGGCCAGGGTCGCGTGACCGCACATCGCGACCTCCGCGGCCGGTGTGAACCAGCGCAGCGCCCAGTCGGCCTCGCCGCCCTCGGGGAGGGGACGGGCGAAGGCCGTCTCGGAGTGGTTGACCTCGAGGGCGATGTTCTGGAGCCAGGTGTCGTCCTGGAAGGCGTCCGGGTCGTTCAGGAGAACGACCCCGGCCGGGTTGCCGGAGAAGGGGCGATCGGTGAAGGCGTCGACGATGTGAATCCGCATGCCCGGACGCTAGAGGTTCGCTGAAGCGGCAGGCCAAGGCCAATTCGCTAGTACTGGCCCGGTTTTCCCCGTGCGTGTGGCCCCGGGCCGGGCCTTGCCATCCCAAACACTACCGATATATCGTTGAGGTATCGCGACAGATCAACGATGGAATGGAGAGTGTTTGCGATGCATACTCACGGATTCGAGCACGGGCATGGCCACGGCGGACCCCGGCACGGCGGCCGGGGCGCTTTCGAGGGGCTGCGTGCGGCCTTCGGGCCCTTCGGGCCGGGCGGTCCCGGCTGGGGCGGGCCCGGAGGCCCGGGCTTCGGTCCCGGGCCCTGGGGCGGACGAGGGCGAGGCGGGCCGAGGGGCAGGGCGCGGCGCGGTGACGTACGGGCCTCGATCCTGGCCCTGCTCAAGGACCGGCCGATGCACGGTTACGAGATGATCCAGGAGATCGCCGAGCGCAGTGGCGGGGCGTGGAAGCCCAGTCCCGGCTCGGTGTATCCCACCCTCCAGCTGCTGGAGGACGAAGGCCTGATCGCGAGTGAGTCCGAGGGCGGCAAGAAGCTGTTCGCGCTCACCGACGCGGGCCGCGCCGCGGCCGAAGAGGGGCCCGAGGCGCCCTGGGAGGAGGCTTCCCGCGGTGTCGACTGGGAGGCTCTCGGCGAGATCCGCCAGGCCGGCTTCGGTCTCATGGAGGCCTTCGGCCAGGTCTGGAAGACCGGCAGCAAGGAGCAGCGGGAGAAGGCGCTCGGCGTCATCAACGAAGCCCGCAAGAAGCTGTATCTGATCCTCGCCGACGAGGACTGATGAGTGGTGACGAGGGCTGACGCGGCCTGACGAGGGCTGATGAAGCCCGAGAGATCGAGCGTCGTCCGAGCGCGGTGCTGAGCAGGCGCCCCGTGGAGTGATCCACGGGGCGCCTCGGCCTGTGCCGGGTGTGTGCCGCCGGTGCCCGGGGTGTCAGGTCACCAGGCCGTCCAGCTTGCGCAGCGACTCGTTGAGGGCGGCCGTGGCCGAGTCCTTGAGTCTGCCCGCCATCAGCGACACCGTCGCACCCGTGAACTCGCCGTCGATGCGCACCGTCGTCGCGTCGCCGTCGGGTGTGAGGGTGTAGCGCGTCGCGACGGTCACGCCCATCGGGCCCTTGCCGCGGATGGCGAGCACCCGGGCCGGTTCCAGCGTCTCGACGGTCCACTCCACCTCGGCCGGGAAGTTCATGAGCCGCATGTTCTCCTGGAACGTGGCGCCCACTTCGAGGGGCTCGGGACCGCCCGACGGGAAGCTCGTGTGGGTCGCGTTCCACTCGCCGTACGCGGACCAGTCCGTGAGCCTGGCCCACACCTTCTCGGCCGGCGCCCCGATGTGTGACTCCGCGCTGACTTCGGCCATGCGACCACCTCTTCACGTCGGGCTGGGATGTCGCGGAACGTAGCCGCGACGGCCCCAATGTTCAATACTGATGAACCGTCAGCGCTCCGGGATGCCCGGTGAAACGACCTGATGTCCTCCGTAAGGAGGAGATTCCGGCCTGCGGTGTCCACTTTCCGTGGGACGCGAAGATGCTCCGCTCCGAGGATGACCCGGCCCCTCGGGACTGATGGGGTAGGGGGTGTGCAACCCCGCATCCCCCGCCATTCGGCGCATGAGCACGGCATCCACCGCGCGGAGAACGATGCCAGGCTCAGTGACGAGCTGGCATCGGTGGTCACCGGTGCCCGCCGGAGAGCGGTCAGGGACGCTGACCGGCAGATCGACACCGCCCATCTGCTCCACTCGCTGCTGGAGTCCGACCCCGAGGCGCGTGCCGTCGTCGGCGAGGGGCCGCAGATCGCGCGGCTGCTCGGCTATCTCGTCCAGCGCAGCATCGGATACGGCCTGCGCTGGCAGAGTCACGACGAGGACTCCGGCGCCGTCCCCGTCGTGACGGAGACCGCGGGCTTCTCGCCGCTGGCCGCGGCCTCGATGGAGTACGCCCGCGGACGTGCCGCGCTGCACGGGGGACCGGCCCGCGGTGTCGACCTGCTCGCGGCGATCGTCGTCGACTCGCAGTCGCGCGCGGTCGAGGTGCTCCGACGTGCCGGGATCGACCCGCACGCGGTGCTCGCCCGGCTCGAAGGCTGGTCCGCGCGGCCTCAGGAAGACCTCGACCGGTCCGAGGAGCGCGCGCACCGGTCCCAGGAGTGCGTGAGCGGCGAAGGCGCCCACTGACCGGGTCCACTGCCGAGCCGCTTCTCGCGTCCGGAGAATGGGACAGGTGCCATAAGGGATGACGCTCCTGTCATGGCCTGTCATCATGTGCCGGTGCGTACGTCTGACAGCAGCCCCAGCATCCCCAGGCACGGCAAGGGTGTGGGCCTCGGCCTCGCGCTCCTGTCCGCGGTCGCCTTCGGCGGATCCGGTGTCGCGGCCAAGCCGCTGATCGAGGCGGGCCTGGACCCGCTGCACGTGGTGTGGCTGCGTGTGGCCGGGGCGGCCCTGGTGATGCTGCCGCTCGCCGTGCGCCACCGCGCGCTGCTGCGCCGCCGGCCCGCACTGCTCGTCGGGTTCGGGCTGCTGGCCGTCGCCGGTGTCCAGGCCTGCTACTTCGCGGCGCTCTCCCGTATCCCCGTCGGGGTGGCGCTGCTCATCGAGTACCTGGCGCCCGCCCTGGTCCTGGGCTGGGTGCGGTTCGTGCAGCGGCGGCCCGTGACGCGTGCCGCGGCCGTCGGTGTCGTCCTCGCCGTCGGCGGACTCGCGTGCGTCGTCGAGGTGTGGTCGGGGCTCGGCTTCGACGCCCTGGGACTGCTGCTCGCACTCGGCGCGGCCTGCTGCCAGGTCGGCTACTTCGTCCTGTCCGACCAGGGCAGCGACGCCGGGGACGAGGCGCCCGACCCGCTCGGCGTCATCGCCTACGGCCTGCTCGTCGGCGCGGCCGTGCTGACCGTCGTCGCCCGCCCCTGGAACATGGACTGGTCCGTGCTCACGGGCACCGCGCGCATGGACGGCACGCCCGTCGCCGCGTTCGCCCTGCTGGCCTGGATCGTCCTCGTCGCCACGGTCGTCGCGTACATCACCGGCGTGCTCGCCGTGCGGCGGCTCTCCCCGCAGGTCGCCGGTGTCGTGGCCTGTCTCGAAGCGGTCATCGCGACCGTCCTGGCCTGGATCCTGCTGGGTGAGCACCTGTCGGCGCCGCAGCTCGCCGGTGGCGTGATCGTGCTGGGGGGCGCGTTCATCGCACAGTCCTCGACGCCCTCGAAGGGCTCCGGACAGCCGGTGGCGAGCGGCGGCCCGGAAAGGACGTTGTCCCGGCCCGGCAGGGCCGCATAAGCTGCCGATCATGCCTTCGAACGCACTCGTTCTTCCGCCTCCGGCCGCCTGAGGCGGGCCCTCCGGAATCCGCGCCCGGCGTGTCACCGCCGGGCCGAACGGTGCTGCCCGCAGACGAAGTCCGCGGCCCCCGCTGATCCGACGTGATCCGGGGCCCTTCCCGAACTTCCGCGCACCAGCCGCCGCCGATCCCGCGCGGCGCGCCGTGCGCGTCTGCGGAGAGAACACGTGTCGAACACTGCCTCCGGCCTGCCCGTAGGGCGAGGCCTCCTCTATCTGATCGTCGCCGGTGTCGCCTGGGGCACCGCGGGCGCGGCCGCATCACTGGTCTACCGGGCCAGTGACATGGGCCCGGTCGCCCTCTCCTTCTGGCGCTGCGCCGCCGGACTCGTGCTGCTGCTCGCCGTCCGCCTCGTCCGGCCGCGCGCCCGGGCCGCCGTACGGGAGCCGCTGGGCCGCCGGACGCTGCGAGCCGGCGTCACCGGAATCGGGCTCGCGGTCTTCCAGACGGCCTACTTCGCGGCCGTCTCCGCCACCGGCCTCGCCGTCGCCACGGTCGTCACCCTGGGCGCCGGACCGGTGTTCATCGCGCTCGGTGCCCGGCTGACGCTGGCCGAGCGCCTCGGCCGGGGCGGAACCGTCGCCGTCGCGGGCGCGCTCACCGGGCTCGCGGTCCTCGTCCTCGGCGGCGGGGGTACGACCGTGCGCCCGTGGGGTGTGCTGCTCGCGCTGCTGTCCGCGGCCGGGTACAGCGTGATGACGCTGCTCATCCGCCGGTGGGGGCGTGGCGGCGGGGCCGACGCGTCCCGGACGACCGTCGGGGCCTTCGCCGTCACGAGCCTGTGCCTGCTGCCGTTCGCCCTGTCCGAGGGGCTGCTGCCGCACACCGAGGACCCCGGCCGGCTTCTGGCCCTGCTGGCGTACGTCGCCGCCGTCCCCACGGCCCTTGCCTACGGCCTCTACTTCGCTGGTGCTGCCGTCGTACGGTCGGCCACCGTCTCGGTGATCATGCTGCTGGAGCCGGTGAGCGCGGCGGTGCTCGCCGTCGTCCTGCTCGGTGAGCACCTCACGGCGGCGACGCTGGCCGGGACTTCGCTGATGCTGGGCTCGGTCGCGGGGCTCGCGGTGGGGGAGGCGCGCGGCGTAAGGGCCAAGGAGCCGGTGATGCTGGTGTGACCACCGGGCGGGGAGCTGCGGCCGGTTGCGCGGCTCCCCGCGCCCCTTACCGCGCCCTCAGGTACTCGGGCAGCTCGGTGCCGGGGGCCAGGTCGGGGTCGGCGATCGGAGTGCCGTAGGTCTTGCGCACCGGGACCACACCGGCCCAGTGCGGCAGGCCGAGGTCCTCCGGTTCGTCGTTCACGCCGCCGGTGCGCAGCTTGGCGGAGACCTCGTCCAGGTCGAGGCGGAGCACCGCGGTGGCGGCCAGCTCCTTCTTGTTGGCCGGCCGCGAGTCGGCGGAACGGCCCGGCACGACGTGGTCGACCAGGGCGTCCAGGGCCTGCCGCTTCTCCTCGGGGTCCGTCACGTCGTGGGCGACGCCGTGCACCACCACGGAGCGGTAGTTGATCGAGTGGTGGAAGGCCGAACGGGCCAGGACCAGCCCGTCGACGTGCGTGACGGTCAGGCAGACCGGGAGACCCGGGTCGGTCTGGCCGGCCGCCCGCAGCGGGCGCGAGCCCGTCGACCCGTGGACATAGAGCCGCTCGCCGACCCGGGCGTACAGCGTGGGCAGCACGACCGGCGCGCCGTCGCGGACGAAGCCCAGATGGCAGACGTAGGCCTCGTCGAGTATCGAGTGCACCAGTTCCCTGTCGTACGAGGCCCGGTCCGGCGCGCGGGTGGGGACGGTGCGGTCGGTGGGGGCGTAGGCGGCGGGTCGCGACGGCGTCTGCGGGGTCCCCTGCATGGCGGTCTCCATTGCATTAGTGCATAATCTGTTTTGTGCTAGGAGAGTATCGGATCAGCGGGCGTCGCGCAGCGGACATTTCCGCGAGCATCGAGCGGGCGGTGGGGAGCGGTGAGCTGCGCCCCGGCCAACCACTGCCGCCCATGCGGGAGTTGGCGGAGCGGCTGGGGGTGAATCCCAACACGGTCGCGGCCGCGTACCGGATCCTGCGGGAGCGCGGGGTCATCGAGACCGCGGGCCGGCGCGGCAGCCGGGTGCGGCCCGCTCCGGCCACGACCGGGCGGGACCACATCAGGGTCGACGTCCCCGAAGGCGTGCGTGACGTGTCCAGCGGCAATCCGGACCCGGCGCTGCTGCCGGCCCTCGCGGCGGCGTTCGCGGCGGCGGCCGCCGAGGGCGACCGTGCTCCGGTCCTGTACGGCGAGGCGCCCGTGGATCCCCAACTGGCCCGGATCGCCCGGGACTCGTTCGACGCCGACGGGGTGCCGGAAGGGCCGCTCGCCGTGGTCTCCGGAGCGCTCGACGCCGGGGAGCGGGTCCTGGCGGCCCACCTCAAGCCCGGCGACACCGTCGCCGTCGAGGATCCCGGCTGGAGCCGGACCCTGGACCTCGTCCCGGCGCTCGGGTTGCGGACCGTCCCCGTCGGCCTCGACGACGAGGGGCCGTGCGTCGACGACGTACGGCGGGCGCTGGAGGCCGGGGCGCGTGCCCTGATCGTCACGGACCGGGCGCAGAACCCGACCGGAGCCGCGGTGAGCGCCGCACGCGCGCGTGCCCTGCGGTCCGTGCTCCGGGAGCACCCGGAGACCCTGCTCATCGAGGACGACCACGGGCACGGCATCGTCGACGTAGCCCTCCATCCGCTGGCCGGAGCCACCCGGCACTGGGCGTTCGTCCGCTCGGTCGCCAAGGCGTACGGCCCCGATCTGCGCCTCGCCCTGCTCACCGGGGACGCCGTCACCGTCGACCGGGTCCATGGCCGGCAGCGGCTCGGGCCCGGCTGGGTGAGCCGGCTGATGCAGCGGGCGCTGGTGCGGCTGTGGGCCGACGGGGTGGTGGACACGCGCGCGGTCGCGGCGGCGTACGGGAGGCGCCGGGACGCGGTGATCGGCGCGCTCGGCCGGCGCGGTGTCGTGGCGCAGGGGCGCAGCGGCATGAACGTGTGGGTGCCCGTGCCGGACGAGACCGGCGCCGTCGCCCGGCTGCTGCACGCGGGCTGGGCCGTCGCCCCCGGCGCGCGCTTCCGGCTGAGCGCGCCGCCCGGCATCCGGGTCACCGTCTCCACGCTCGCCGAGGACGAGACGGAGGCGCTGGCGGACGCGATCGCCTCGGCCCTGGGGCCGGCGCCGGCGCGGAGTTATGTCTGAGGCTCCGGGGTTGGGGTGTCCTTGAACCGGACCGAGCCATCGCATCCGAGGCGTCCCGAGCCGGTCACATGCGGTCGTCCGCCGAACCGCCCACGCGCACGCCGGACGCCCCGGCCCTTCGGCCGGACCTGCGTGAGTGCCGCGCCGATCAGGACGATCACCGCCCCGACCGGTGTCGACCAGGTGAGCGACTCGCCCAGGAGGGCGACGCCCGCGGCCGTGGCGATGACCGGGATGAAGTACGTGACCATCTGGGCGGTCGTCGGCCCGACCTCGGCGACCAGGCCGTACTGGAGGAGGACGGCGAGGCCCGTGCCGAGTGCGCCCAGGGCGGCGATCGCCAGCAGCGGCCCGACGGACAGGCTGGTGGGCAAGGTGGTGAACAGTGGGGTGACGACGGCCAGTTGGACCGTGGCGAGCAGCAACTGCGCGCCGGTCATCGACAGGTGCGAGTGGCTGGTGCCGGCCAGGGTGCGGCGGACGTAGATCCAGCCGATCGGGTAGCTGAGGGAGGCCAGCAGGGCCAGTGCCGTGCCGGTGGCGTCCAGGCCGTGGAAGCCCTGCCAGGCGCCCAGCACCGTGAGCACTCCGAGGAAGCCGAGCCCGAGTCCGGCGACCCGCACCCGGGTCGGGCGGTCCTCCGACAGGGCGACCAGGGACAGCGCCATGCCCCACAGTGGCGACGTCGCGTTGCAGATGCCCGCCAGCGTGGACGGGATGGTCAGCTCGGCGTACGCGAACAGCGAGAACGGCAGGGCGTTGAGCAGGAACGCGGCGACCGTCAGATGCCCCCAGGTGCGCGCCCCGCGCGGCAGCCGCTCGCGGCGTACCGCCATCGCAGCGGCGAGCACCGCCGTGCCGAAGACCAGCCGTCCGAGCGTGACCTGGAACGGCGCGTACCCCTCGGTGCCCACCTTGATGAGGAGGAAGCTGAAGCCCCAGATCAGGGACAGGGCGGCGAAACGGAGACGCCAGTCGAGGCGGCGACGGGGGCGGTCGCCCGAGGGGGTGGCGACCCGGTTGGCAGTGGTGACGGTGCTCATGGAAACCACGATGGCGGGCAAGAACCTCGTAGCACAATCGAGATTTCACACCCGGTATTGCGTAGCATTGCTTACATGTTGAACTTGGAACGCCTGCGCACCCTCGACGCCCTCGCCCGGCACGGCTCGGTCAGCGGCGCGGCCGAGGCCCTGCACATCACGACGTCCGCCGTCTCCCAGCAGATGTCCAAGCTGGAGCGGGAGGTCGGGCAGCAGCTCCTCGCCAAGAACGGCCGGGGCGTGCGGCTCACCGACGCGGGCCGGCTGCTCGCCGAGCACGCCGCGCGCATCCTGTCCCAGGTCGAGCTCGCCCAGTCCGACCTGGAGGCGCAGCGCGGACAGGTCGTCGGCGAGCTGAGACTCTCGGCGTTCCCGACGGCCGCCCGCGGCCTGTTCCCGCTCGCGCTGTCCGCGCTGCGCGAGCGGCATGCCGCGCTCCGGCTGCGCTCCTGCGAGCTGGAACCGGAGGCCGCCCTCGCCGGGGTCGTGCGCGGAGACCTCGACCTCGCCGTGGTGCTCGACTGGTACAACAAGCCGATGGCGCTGCCCGACGGCCTGGTCAAGGCGCCGATCATGGACGACCCCGCCGATGTGGCCATGCCCGCGGACCACCGGCTCGCCGGGCGGGACGAGGTGGATCTCGCGGAGTTCGCCGACGACGAGTGGATCACCTGGGGCGAGGGCGAGTTCTGCCACGAGTGGCTGATGTTCACGCTCCGCTCGCAGGGCATCGAGCCGCTCGTGGGCCACCGCGCCGCCGAGACCCACACCCAGCTCGCGCTGGTCGCCGCGGGCCTCGGCGTGTGCGTCGCCCCGCTGCTCGGCCGCCGTCCCGTGCCCGCGGGGGTCGTGACCGTCCCTGTCAGACAGCGGGTCCGGCGGCACGTGTACGTGGTCTGGCGCGCCGACGCCGACCGCCGCCCGTCGATCCGCGCCGCGGTGAAGGCCCTCCAGGCGGCGGGGGAGAGCCTCGGCTGAGCCCGGCCGCTGCGCTACTGCGCCCCCAGCTTGCGGAAGTCCCAGGAGACGATCTTCTGCGGCGTCAGCCGCATCCAGGCGTGCCGGCCGTCGTGCGGCATCTCCTCCAGGCCGAAGTTCTTCCGCGCGAACAGCATCTCCGGGACGTCGAGTTCGGCGCGCAGCTCGCCCGTGCGCGGGATCTCGCCCACGAACTCGACGGTGCCCGACAGTTCGACGCCGCGCAGCTCGTCGTACTCCTCGCCCGTGTCGACCACGATCGCCACCCGCGGGTCGCGCCGCAGGTCGGTCCACCGTTTGCTGCGCACGACCGAGTACAGCCACATCGAGGTGCCGTCCCAGGCGAACCACAGCGTGCTCACGTGCGGGGCGCCGTCGGCCGAGACCGTGGCGACCCGGCAGGTGCGCTGCGTGGTGAGGAATTCGTCCAGCTCGCCCGGCGTCATCATGATCTTCCGGCCCCGGCGCTGCTGAGTGACGGTCATGCTCCCCCTCTTTCTTCTCTCACGTCGTGTCAGAGGAGATCCTCTGACATCACGTCAGAAAAGGATGGGTTCTCTTCCGTCCGTGCGCAATGGTGGTTACGCTCACGCGCCCAGCCGCCGGCGCCCAGGGGGAACCGTGCCCGCGCACGCAGAGCTCAGCGAACTCCTCGATCCGGGGACCACCGTGCTGCTCACCGTCGAGTGCCAGGAGGGCGTCGTCGGAGCGGACAGCGCACTGCCCGAACTCGCCGAGCAGGCACGCGAGGGCGGGGTGCTCGCCAACGTCGCCCGACTGGTGGCCGCCGCCCACGAAGGCGGCGTCCAGGTCGTCCACGCCATCGCCGAGCGCCGCCCCGACGGCCGCGGGGCCAGCCGCAACGCCCGCCTGTTCCGGGCCGCCGAACGCCTGCCCGTCCAGCAGCTGTCCGGCACGCCGGCGGTGCGGGTCGCGGCCCCGATCGAGGTCGCCGACGAGGACCTCGTCGTACGGCGCCTGCACGGGCTGTCGCCCCTCCAGGGCACCGATGTCGACCCGCTGCTGCGCAACCTCGGCTGCCGCACGCTGATCGTCACCGGGGTCTCGGCCAACGTGGCCGTTCCCAACGCCGTGTTCGACGCCGTGAACCGCGGCTACACCGCCGTCGTCCCGGCGGACGCCATCGCGGGAGTGCCCTCGGACTACACCCCCGCGATGATCCGCCACACCCTCGCGTTGGTCGCCACGGTCGCGACCACGGACGAGGTGCTGGCGTGTCTCGCGCCCCCGCGCGGGGTCAGGCGAGCGTGATCGAGTCGCCTTCCACGCTGATCTGCTTGGCCGCCAGAGGTTCGACCGCCGGTCCCTTCTTCACACTGCCGTCCAGGACGGAGAACTGGCTGCCGTGGCAGGTGCAGGAGATGATGTCCTCCTTGAGATCCACCATCGGACAGTCCCGGTGGGTGCAGATCGTCGAGAACGCCTTGTAGTCGCCCGCGGTCGGCTGCGAGACAACGACCTTCTCGTCCTTGAAGATCTTGCCGCTTCCCTCGGGGATGTCGGCGGTCTTGGCGAGGGCCGCACCGCCGGCTCCCGCTCCGGTGGACGAGCCGCCCCCTTCGTTCGTCGCGCCGCCCGCACCCTGTTCGGTGGACGGAGCGGACGGCTCGTCCTCGGATCCGCACGCCGTCAGCGCCACGGTGAGCCCTGCCGCGCCCACCGCCGCCACGAGAGTGCGGCGGCTCGGTCCCGACTTGGGCTGAACTGATTCGCTGGTCATGCTGACGTTCCTTCCGGGGATTCGTGATCTGCCGAGAGGTACGGCCCCTGGGGACCGGCTGTTCAGACGATGCCGAAATCCTGACCGGTCCGGGGAAGGACATGGGTAAAGCGGAGCTGTCGGTTCGCTGTCGGGTTCCGGGGCGTCGTAGCGAGGCGCTGGCGGAAGGACCGTCGCGGCCTCGACCGGTCCAGGACAGGAGTCATGACCTCGCACCGGCCGTTGCCGGGCTCACGAACCCCGCAGGATGTCCCTGGTGATGTCCGACAGTGACTTGCCGGTGCGGAAGGCTTCGGCGCGCATGAGGGCAAGCGCGTTCTCGGGGGTGATCCTCCGCCGGGTCGCCAGGGCGCCGACGGCACGGGCGGTGTCGAACCAGTGGGCGCGGACGACCTCTTCGGGCTCCCAGGCCGGTGCCTGGGCCCCGGTGATGATCATGTCGCGGGTCGGCAGGAGGGCGGCCGCCACGGC
This sequence comes from Streptomyces sp. DH10, assembly GCF_029813805.1. Taxonomy (NCBI): domain Bacteria; kingdom Bacillati; phylum Actinomycetota; class Actinomycetes; order Kitasatosporales; family Streptomycetaceae; genus Streptomyces; species Streptomyces sp. DH10. Next base: position 735,046 of record NZ_JARVKU010000001.1, on the reverse strand, counting down.
GTCGGCCACCTGAGACGCCTCCTCCAGAGCCTCCTTGCCCAGAGCGTGGGAGCGAAGCGCCAGCAGGTCGACCGTTCCCAGGACGTAGTCGCCGAAGAAGACGGGGAGCGCGTACACCGACCCCACCTGCGGCAGCTTCTCGCGCATGGTCGCACCGAAGAGGGGCCAAGGCGTCAGCTCCGCACGCAGGTCGTTCACCGCCACGGATTCACCGGAGTGCGCGGCGCTGATGCAGGGGCCTTCCAGCACGGTGAACTGGATCTCCTCCAGCAGGAGCGCAGTGTCGTCCGAGGCGGCGAGCAACTGGCGGGAAGGGGTGTCGGTGAGCAGGGACAGGGTGGTGCCGTCCACCCCGAGCCCTTCGCGCACCGCCCCGCACACCCGCCGTGGAACCTCCTCGGCGGGTGCCTTCGCCGCGGCCTCAGCGACCAGCCGCGCCGCCTTGACGGCGTCGGCCGTCATCCGGCCCTCCGCCGATCGGGCACGGACGGGAGGGCGGGCGGACGGCCGGCCGCGCACACGCGGAACGGGGTGACCCGCGGGCCGTGCCGGGGAGGTGTCTTCGGCGTGCGCCGGTTCGGCGTGTGCCGATTCACCGTCTGCCGATTCGGTGTGCGCCGATTCACCGTCTGCCGATGAGGAGCCATGCCCGCGGAGTACCCCACCTGGCCGTGACAACGCCGACCGTGCCTCCAGGGCGGTGTGCGTACGCAGGGCGCCGGCACTACTCCGACGAGGTTGCAGCGCACACGGAGGGTTACTCGTCGCGGACCGGCACTCACCGGCACTCATCAGTGCGCACAGGGAGGGCACAGCCACGATGCCAGGCACGCACGTACCCCGATCATTACCCGCACCTCTGCCTCACGAAGGACGTGACCGCGGATGACCCCTCGGAAATCACTGGCAGCGGCGGCCGCGGGGCTCACCGCCGGAGCCGTCGTCGTCCTGCGGCGCTCGAAGGCGCGTCCGGACGACCCGGCCGCCGGGGACCGCTGGCTGACCGTGACGATCAACCGTGCACCGGGTGACATCCAGCCCGAGAAGCTGCCGCCGCCGCTGCTGGAGTACGGCGACCGGATCGAGGCGCGGATCACCCCGGCGCCCGGCGACCGGGGCACCGAACTGGCCGTACGCCTGAAGGAATCCCAGGACGCCGCGGGCTCCCTGCCCGCACGGCTCGCCGGCCAGGACGAGCGCCAGGATCTGCGCCGCGCCCTGCGCGAGGCGAAGGCGCTGCTGGAGACGGGCGAGGTCATGCGGCCCGACACACCGCCCACCACACACGAGACCCCCGGCGGGAAGCTCGTCGGGCTGCTGTCCAGGCGCGCGGGCGGGGAGGGAGTGCTGTGAAGGCGTCAACAAGCTCGGCGTGGAGCAGGTGCCCGATCCCGTCCTGCAGCACGCGGCCTCCGAGGAACAGCATGAGTTCCCCCGGCTCCGCGAGAACGCCGGGGCGCAGCAGCTGGCCATGCTGGCCACGGCTGCCCGGGCCGCCGAGGCCATGGCGCCCACCCGCCCGCATCCGGGAGCCGAGACCGCGGCGGAGAACGTCGCCGTCGGCCCCGTGGCAGCCCTGGTCGACCGGACCCGGGACGCCGTCCGCAAGGCGATGGGCAAGGACGGCTGACGGCTCCCGCCGATCCGTCTGCCGGTGACCCGGGCGCCGAGCCGGGCGACGCGTGGCCCCGGTCCGGGGACGGACGGCGGCGCAGACCGGCGTAGGGAAGAACCCCCCGACCAGGGCGGCCCCTCGGCCGCGGAAGACGATCTCGTCGACCGCTGACCCAACTCGCGGACCGCTGACCCGACTCGCGGACCGCTGCCCGGACGAGTGGCGGCCGTGCCGTACGGGAGGGGTGGCGGCGGACGTACCGGGTACCCGCCGGACCATGCTCAAGCGCGCACTGTGGCAGGGACTGCTCGCCGGTACCGCCGGAGGGATCGTGATGACCCTCGGCGAGAAGATCGAGCAGGCCGTCACCGGCCGACCCGACTCCCATGTGCCCGCGCGGGTGTTGCAGCGGCTGACCGGCAGGCCCGAACGGCCCGGCACACAGCCGCTGCCGGAGAACTGGGCCATGCACTTCGGCCAGGCGGCCCTCCTCGGAGTGCTGCGCTCGGTCATGTCCCAGGCCGGACTGCGCGGACCGGTCGCGTCCGCCAAGTTCACCGTCGTCCGCCTCACCAACGACCAGATCCTGGAGAACGCGACCGGCGTCGGCGCGCCACCGCCCACCTGGCCGCGCACGGAACTCGTCGTGGACATCCTGCACAAGGCCGTCTACGCCTTCACCACCGGCGCCGTCGCCGACGCCCTCGCCGCCCGCGGCGGCCCCGGCCCCGGACAGCGCCACGCCGCCGTCCGCCCCGGCCGCCACGCCCACGTCGGCCCGCTGCCCCGCGGGCACGCCTACGGCGCGTGACCCCGGCGGCCCGCCGGGGCGCTGCGTGCTTTCAGCTCCGCCGCCTCCCCGGGGCTGTGCCGAAACTCGCCTGTCCCGCGGCGCGCGGGGGTCACACGGCCGTCAGCGTGCGTTCGCTGGGCACCCGCACGTCCCGTACGGCGAAGCCGCTGCGCACCCGCGCCGGTATGCGCCGCAGGGAGATGCGCAGGTCCTGGTCGGGGACGGTGTAGTCGAGGCCGGCCAGGCGGAGCGCGAGGGCTTCGAGGAGCCCGATGGTGAGGCCCTCGCCGGGGCAGCGGTGGCCGGTGCGCGGTTCGCCACCGCCCTGCGGGATGAGCTCGTCGCGCTCGACCGCGTGCTCGAGGAACCGCTCCGGGCGGAAGACGTACGGGTCGCCCCACAGCTCCTCGTCGTGGTTCTGCCCGAAGACATCGAGCAGCACCATCGCGCCGGCCGGCACCGAGACGCCCCTCCAGGACAGGTCCCGCACGGCGAGGCCACCGAGGAACGGCGCGAACGGGTAGAAGCGGCGCACCTCGTGCACGAAAGCGGCCGTGTAGGCGGTGTCGCCACCGCGCAACCGTTCGCGCTGGTTCGGTTGCAGATGCAGCGCGTGCGCCGTGTAGGCGACGAACCAGCAGACGGCGACGGTGGGCCGGATGACGTTCAGCAGCTCGACGGCCGCCGTGTGCGGGTGGAGCAGGTCACCGGTGGCCTCGCGGTACCGGCACACGGCGGCGAGCACCGACCCCTCGGGGGCGGCGACCCTGCCCGAGCGGACATCCTCGACCAGCCGGGTGAAGCGCTCCTCCTGCCGGCCGCGGGCCCGCCGGGCCCGCCAGTGCCGTGGCCCGGCGGTGGCGAAGCCGTCGACCATGGCGACCAGGTCGCGGGCGAGATGCTCCGTCTCCCCGGCGCCCTCGTCGAGCGGGACGCCCGCCCAGCGGCACACCCCACGGGTGAGCACCACGCTCGCCGCGTCGAACAGCACGACCTGTTCGGCCGTGTTCCACTGCCGTACCGCGTCGTCCCACACGGGGGTCACGTGCTCGACAAGGCCGGCGATCCGGTCGGCTTGCAGCAGCGGCAGGAAGAACTCCTTGCGGGCGCGGTGGGCGCCGCCGTCGAGCGTGTGGACGGCGTCGTGGCCGAACAGGGTGCTCAGCACGGGGCCGGGGAGGGCGCCGCCGCGCTGCACGTTGTTTTCGTCGTAGAAGAACCGGACAGCCTCCGGACCCCGGACGGCGAGCGCGGGTTTGCCCATCACACGGGTGCGTGCCACGCCGTCGGGATGCTCGCCGAGCAGGCCGGGCAGCCAGGAGTAGCCCTGGACGAGAGCCGGCAGAGAACGATCGATCACGGGCGACCTCCGTAAGTCCATGGCCGCCGGGTGCCCATGCTCAGGGCCGCGACACTCGCTCCACCCCGTCCCACGGACCGCCCTGATCTCCAGACCGTGCCCGGCGACCTGGCCCGGCCCTGCCGCCGCGGCCACCGGAGTAGCGTGTGTAGCAGAGGCCGAGCCGCGCCGATCCTGAAACGGCGTCAGGCAGTGGCCGCACCGGAGATGTTCCCTCGGACGTTGGACGCCGTCGCCCCGGTGGCACGACCGATGCCGGCCCAGGGGGTCGCGGGCCTTGCGAAGGAACACATGATGAACGCCGATGACAGGTACGACAGCAGCCACATCACCCAGTGGCTGCTGGAGACCGACTCCCTGGAAGACTTCCTCCAGACGCTGGCCGACGCCGCCCTGGAACTGTCCCGTGCCGAGGGCGCCGGGCTGACCCTGGAGCGCAACGGCCGGCCCGTCACGGTGGTCAGCGCAGGACCCGCGGCGCCGAAACTGGACGAGAAACAGTACGGCCAGGACGACGGCCCCTGCCTGCAAGCCCTGCGCAGCGGCGAGGAGATCATCGTCGCCGACATGCTGGACGAGAGCCGCTGGGGCGACTACCCCGCCTACGCCGTGTCCTGCGGGATCCGCTCCTCCTTCTCCCTGCCGATCGCCTCCGGCACCCACACCGCCGGCGCCCTCAACCTCTACGCCGGCCCGGCGGACGGGTTCGAACAGACCGACCTCACAGCCCTGCGCTCCCTGGCCGCACAGGCCACCGGCGGCATCGCCCTGGCCCAGCGCATCAGCGACACCCAGGAATTCGCCGACCAGCTGCGGACCGCCATGCAATCCCGCAGTGTCATCGACCAGGCCCTCGGCGTGATCATGGGCCAGCGCCGCTGCACGGCTGACGCGGCCTTCGGCATCCTGCGCTCCGCCTCCCAGCACCGCAACATCAAACTCCGCGACCTGTGCACGGAGCTGATCACCAATCTCACCGGCCAGGCCCCCACCACTCCCGAACTGCGCCCCCGCGCTTGACGCGGCCCCGTCGTGGGCGATCACCCTTGGTTACTATGCTCACCTGCTCGGGAAGCGGGGAGGGGCCGTTGACGGGCGATTCCCGCTGCTGCGCCCCTCACATGGCGGGCGTGGATTGCAAGGTTGACGAGATGGGTGGCCTGGGAAATGCTGAAAGAGGTCACCGCGACCCGCTACATCGCGCCCCTGCGTGAGGGCGGTTCGCTGCCGGGGCTCGTCGAGGCCGACGACTTCGGGACGTACGTCCTGAAGTTCACCGGCGCGGGACAGGGGCGCAAGACGCTCGTCGCCGAGGTGGTCTGCGGGGAACTCGCCCGCCGGCTGGGGCTGCGGGTGCCACGCCTGGTCACGGTCGGACTCGACGCGGAGCTGGGGCTCGGCGAACCCGACCAGGAGGTGCAGAGCCTGCTCAGGTCCAGCGGCGGCACCAACCTCGGCATGGACTTCCTCTCCGGCGCGCTCGGCTTCGACCCGCTCGCCTTCACGGCGAGTCCCGAGGAGGCCGGGCGGATCGTCTGGTTCGACGCGCTGGTCAACAACGTCGACCGGTCCTGGCGCAACCCCAACCTGCTGATGTGGCGGGGCGAGTTGTGGCTCGTCGACCACGGGGCGACCATGATCTGGCACCACAACTGGCCCGGCGCGGAGGCCTCCGCGGCCCGCCCGTACGACGCCTCCGATCATGCCCTGGCGCCCTTCGCGCCCGATGTCGCCGCCGCGGCGGCCGAGTTGGCGCCCCGGGTCACCGAAGAACTGCTCGCCGACGTCACCGCCCAGATCCCGGACGCCTGGCTGACGGGCGAGCCCGGCTTCGACACCCCGGACGACCTCAGGCGGGCCTACGCGCGACCGCTGCTCGCACGGGCCGCCGTCATCCACGACCGCATCCAGGGGACCAAGTGAGCGACCGGCACATCATCAGGGGCGGGACGCGCGACCGCCAGATCTACGAGTACGCCGTCCTGCGCGTCGTCCCGCGCGTCGAGCGCGGCGAGTGCATCAACGCCGGGGTGCTCGTCTACTGCCGCGCCGAGTCCTACGTCGGCGCCCGCACCCACCTCGACGAGGCCCGCCTGCTGGCCCTCGACCCCGAGGCCGACGTGGCCGGGGTACGCGCCGCGCTCCGGGCCGTGGAGGGCATGTGCGCGGGCGGCCCCGCGGCCGGCCAGGCGGCGGACGACACCCCCGGCAGCCGCTTCCGCTGGCTCGTGGCCCCCCGCTCGACGATCGTGCAGCCCGGCCCCGTCCACACCGGCCTGACCACGGACCCGGCGGCGGAGACGGAGCGGTTGCTGGACCTGCTGGTGAAGTGACACCCGTCGCGCCGGGCGCCGGCTCACCCGTCGCGTCCGGGCGTCAGCTCCGCCTGCGCTTCACGACGTAGCCGGCCGCGAGCGTGGCGCCGACGGCGAAGGCCAGACCGACACCGACGTCCCAGGTGCTCGGCCCCGAAGCGGCCGCGCCCCCGAGTCCGCCCCTCGCGCCTCGGGACGGAGCGCTCGTGGGCGTGGGAGCGGTGGTCGCCGTGGGAGCGGTGGTGGGCGTGGGGGTGACCGGGGGAGGTGTGCTCGCCTGGCCGGTGGGGGAGATGACACCGGCGCCGCGGCGGGGCAGTGCCTCGCACGCGATGCCGTCGTCCGGGCCCTGGTCCTCGTCGAGACGGTTCGGGTCACTCGGGTCCGCGTCGAAGACGGCCTGCGCGTCCTCCTGGAAGGCGAAGTCGCGGCAGTCGCGGTCGGGCTGGGCAAGAGCGGGGTCGGCCAACGGCACGATCGCGGCGATCGCGAACAGGGTGCCTATGACACCGGTGCGACGGCGCATGGGGGCGCCTCCTTTCCGGCCACGAGTGGCTCGCCCTCCGACGCTAGGTGCGCCGGGCGGCGGCGGCGCGAAGCCGTAGGCCGATCGGGTGTCCGTGCGCGCCGCGCGGGGCATGGTGGCCCAGGGTGATGGATCACATGCCCCGCCTGGCCGTTGACACCGCGTGCCAGGGCTTCTAGCGTCACATCCACTTGAAGGTACTAAGCGGTCGCTCACCTGAGGAGAAGCAGCCATGTCCACCACTGAGCAGCGGGTCGCCGTCGTCACCGGTGCCGCGCGCGGGATCGGCGCCGCCACCGCCGTACGACTGGCCGCCGAGGGCCGCGCGGTCGCCGTGCTCGACCTCGACGAGGCGGCCTGCAAGGACACCGTCGAGAAGATCACCGCCGCCGGTGGCAAGGCCATCGCGGTCGGCTGTGACGTCTCGGACGAGGCGCAGGTCGAGGCGGCCGTCGCGCGGATCGCCGAGGAGCTCGGCGCGCCGACGATCCTGGTCAACAACGCGGGCGTGCTGCGCGACAACCTGCTGTTCAAGATGAGCGTCTCCGACTGGGACACCGTCATGAACGTGCACCTGCGCGGCGCCTTCCTGATGTCCAAGGCCTGCCAGAAGCACATGGTGGACGCGGGCTTCGGCCGGATCGTCAACCTGTCGTCGTCCTCGGCGCTGGGCAACCGCGGGCAGGTCAACTACTCGGCGGCCAAGGCCGGTCTCCAGGGCTTCACCAAGACCCTCGCCAAGGAGCTCGGCAAGTTCGGCGTCACCGCCAACTCCGTCGCCCCCGGCTTCATCGCCACCGAGATGACCAAGGCCACCGCCGACCGCGTCGGCATGGGCTTCGAGGACTTCAAGGCCGCCGCCGCCACCCAGATCCCGGTGGCGCGCGTCGGTGAGCCCGAGGACATCGCCAACGCCATCGCCTTCTTCACGGGCGAGGCGGCCGGGTTTGTCTCCGGCCAGGTGCTGTACGTGGCCGGCGGACCGCTCGACTAAGGGACGGCAGACATGACTTCCGTGGAACTCTCCGGCAAGGCCGCCCTGGTCACGGGCGCCAGCCGCGGCATCGGCTACGGCGTCGCGGAGGCGTTCGTCGCCCGCGGCGACCGCGTGTGCATCACCGGCCGCAACGAGGACGCCCTCAAGGAGGCCGTCGAGCGGCTCGGCTCCGACCGCGTGATCTACGCGGTGGGCAAGGCGCACGACGAGGCCCACCAGGCCGCCGCCGTCGAGCGCACGATGGAGGCCTTCGGCCGCGTCGACTACCTGGTCAACAACGCCGGCACGAACCCGGTGTTCGGCCCGATCGCCGATCTGGACCTGAACGTCGCCCGAAAGGTTTTCGAGACCAACGTGGTCTCGGCGCTGGGCTTCGCCCAGAGGACCTGGCACGCCTGGCAGAAGGACAACGGCGGCGCGATCGTCAACATCGCCTCCGTCGCCGGCCTCTCGCCCTCGCCGTTCATCGGCGCGTACGGCGTGAGCAAGGCGGCGATGATCAACCTCACCGTGCAGCTCGCGCACGAGTTCGCGCCCAAGGTCCGGGTCAACGCGATCGCCCCGGCCGTCGTGAAGACCAAGTTCGCCACCGCCCTGTACGAGGGCCGGGAGGAGGAGGCGGCGGCCGCCTACCCGCTCGGCCGGCTCGGCGTGCCCTCCGACATCGGCGGCGCGGCAGCGTTCCTCACCTCCGGGCAGTCCGACTGGGTCACCGGCCAGACGCTCGTCGTGGACGGCGGAATCTTCCTCAACGCCGGCACGGGCTGACGCCGGCGGGTACGCGGTTCGAGCACGGGCGCCCCTTCGCGCAGGGGGCGCCCGTGCGGGCGTAAAGACACGGCAAACGGGGATGACAACGTAGTCAAAGGTTTATCGATCAAGGAGTCATGTCACGGGGCGGGTCAGCAGGCCCAGCACTGCGGTATGGTCTGCCGACCCTTGGTATGGCAGATCGAGGAGCGTGCGCGTGTTCAACCGGAACCGATGCCTGCGGCGGGTGGCGGCCATCGCGTCCATATCGTCCCTGGTCGCCGGATGCGGCGTGTTGTCGTCCGACACTCCGGAGGACGAAGGGCCGATCGTCGTGGGCACCACCAGTGCCCCCAGCACGCTCGACCCTGCCGCCTCCTGGGACAGCTCCTGGGAGCTGTTCAGGAACGTCTACCAGACGCTCCTGAGCTACCAGACGGGCGCGAGCCAGCCCCAGCCGGACGCCGCCGAGCAGTGCGGCTTCAGCGACTCCTCGAACCAGGTGTACCGCTGTGAGCTGCGCGAGGGCCTGAAGTTCTCCAACGGCGACGCGCTCGACGCGCGGGCCGTGAAGTACTCGTTCGACCGGATCCGCAAGATCAACGTCAACGGCGGCCCGGCGGGTCTGCTCGGCAGCCTCGAACGGGTCCAGGCACCGAACGACCGCGAGGTGATCTTCCACCTCAACAAGCCCGACGCGACCTTCCCGTTCGTGCTCGCCACCCCCGCCATGTCGATCGTCTCCCCGGCCGCCTACCCGGAGGACTCCCTGCGCAAGGGCACCGACGTCGTCGGCTCCGGGCCGTACACCCTCGACTCGTACGACGACGGCAAGGAAGCCGTCCTCGTCCGCAACGACGGCTACAAGGGCTTCGCCGAGCGCCGGAACGACGGGGTGACCATCCGCTACTTCCAGGACTCCGGCGCCATGGTCAAGGCCCTGCGGGACGAGCAGATCGACGTGACCTACCGCGGTCTGGCCGCCGGCGACGTCGTCGATCTCCAGAGCAAGACCTCCAACGAGAAGGAGATCCAGCTCGTCGAGGGCACCGGCACCGACATCAACTACCTGGTGTTCAACCCGAAGGACTCCTGGGCGAAGCGCAAGGCCGTACGCCAGGCCATCGCGCAGGTCGTCGACCGGGCGGCGATCGCCCACAAGGTCTACAAGGACACCGTCGACCCGCTGTACTCCATGGTCCCCAAGGGCCTCACCGGTCACACGACGGGCTTCTTCGACGACTACGGCGACCCGGACGTCGGCAAGGCCCGCAAGATCCTCACCGGCGCGGGCATCAACCAGCGGGTCCCGCTCACCTTCTGGTACACGAGCGACCGCTACGGCTCCGAGACGGCCGCGGAGTTCAAGGAGCTGGAGCGCCAGCTCGAGGACTCGGGCCTGTTCGAGATCACCCTCAAGAGCCGCCCCTGGAAGACGTACGTCGAGGGCTACCAGAAGGGCGAGTACCCGGTGTTCGGGCGCGGCTGGTTCCCCGACTTCCCGGACGCCGAGAACTTCATCGCGCCGTTCGTCGGCGAGCAGAACGCCCTCGGTACGCCCTACCCGGCGCCCGAGATCACCGGCGATCTGCTGCCCCGCTCGCGCCGCGAGAGCGACCGCGCGAACGTGGAGAAGGAGTTCGAGGAGGCCCAGCGGATCCTCGTGGACGACGCGCGGCTGCTGCCGCTGTGGCAGGGCAGGCAGTACGTGGCGGCGAGCCGGGACATCTCGGGCGCGGAGCGGGCCATGGACCCGTCGACGATCATGATGATGTGGGAGCTGCACCGCAAGACCGCCTGGTAGGCGGGGTGGGCAGCGGGCTTTCCCGGCGCGTTGTCAGTGGTCGCCGGTAGGTTCTGTGGCCTGGAAGTGACCGCACATCGTGAGGACGTTGACGTGACCGACATCTCCATGCTGCCCGAGTCCTGGCGCGGGGTTCTGGGTGACGAGCTTCAGCAGCCCTACTTCAAGGAGCTGACGGAGTTCGTCGAGGAGGAGCGGGCGAGGGGTCCCGTCTATCCGCCGCGCGAGGAGGTCTTCGCCGCGCTGGACGCCACGCCGTACGAGCGGGTCAAGGTCCTGGTCCTAGGCCAGGACCCGTACCACGGCGAGGGGCAGGGGCACGGGCTGTGCTTCTCGGTCCGGCCCGGTGTGCGGATTCCGCCGTCCCTGCGGAACATCTACAAGGAGATGCGCGAGGAACTGGGCACCCCGATCCCGGACAACGGCTATCTGATGCCGTGGGCCGAGCAGGGCGTCCTGCTGCTCAACGCGGTGCTCACGGTCCGCGGCGGTGAGGCCAACTCGCACAAGGGCCGGGGCTGGGAGAGGTTCACCGACGCGGTCATCCGCGCGGTGGCCGGCCGGACCGACCCGGCGGTGTTCGTGCTGTGGGGGAACTACGCGCAGAAGAAGCTCCCGCTGATCGACGAGTCGCGGCACGTGGTGGTCAAGGGAGCGCACCCGTCGCCGCTGTCGGCGAAGAAGTTCTTCGGCTCTCGTCCGTTCACGCAGATCAACGCGGCGGTGGCGGCGCAGGGGCACGAGCCGATCGACTGGACGATTCCGAACCTGGGCTGACGGCGGCCGACGCTCCGGCGACGTACGGAGCGGCCTCATCCGGATCCTCCCGGCCTGCGGTTAGCGTCGGGGGGAACAGCGGGCGAGCGGTGCGGAGGGCGTGGTCGTGGAGCGACAGGGACAGGCGGCGCCGGATGCCGTGCCGACGCGGATCGGGCAGGTCGTCATGCTGCACCACGCCGGGGACCGGGAGGAGGCCCGGCAGCGCTTCCTGGACCTGTGGGCGGAGATCGGGGAGCACGGCGACCCGCTGCACCGCTGCACCCTCGCCCACTACCTGGCCGACACGCAGGACGATCCCGGTGACGAACTGGCCTGGGACCTGCGCGCGTTGACGGCGGCGGAGGAGATCACCGACGCCGGGACCACCTCGGGGGAGGGGGCGCTCGCGGTGCGCGCGTTCTACCCCTCCCTGCACCTGAACCTGGCCGCCGACTACGACAGACTCGGCCACCGCGACGCCGCCCGCGCACACCTGCGGCGGGCCCGGGGAGCGGCCGCCGCCCTCACCGACGACCCCTACGGCGAGAGCGTCCGGGCGGCCATCAGACGGCTGGAGTCCCGGCTGGGCGAGGGCGGCGGGGGGATGTGGACACCGCCGAGGCAGCGGCCGTAGCGCCCGGAGTCGTGCACGGTGGCGCTCGCGGCCGCCCTCGTCGTGCCGACCGGGGTCGGCGTCCCGCTCGCGTCGGTCCGGACGCCGCTCAACGCCCGTAGGTGTCGCGGCAGATGGTCGCCTCCGGGCTGTCCGCCCGCCACCCCCCGTACCGCCTGCCCAGCGCGCACACGTCCGTGCTGTTCGGGATGTTCTCGTGGACGTCCTGACGTACCGAATCCGAGACGTCGGGCAGGTCGGTGGGGGGACGTCGTGGGCTGCGCGGGGCCGGCTCGGGGCGTTCCGGGCGGGCGGGGCGCGGGCGGACCTCGCGGATGCCGGGCGGCGGCCGCATCCGCTCCGGCGAGGCCGCCGGGGGAGTGGCCGGGCGGGTTGCGGGGGCTGTCGGCTCCGGGCGGCGGGACTCCTCGATGAGTTGCAGGGCCTCGCGGGCCGGTGCCTGCACGATCTGTGTCTGCGTCCGCCCCTCCGGCTGCGGCGCCGACGGCCGGGACGGGGCCGCCGGCGGCCCGGGAACGGGGGCATGCCGGACCGTCGTACAGCCGGTGAGGGCCGAGACAGCCACGGTCACCAGGAGCGTCGCTGTGGTCGTCGTTCGATGCACCCGCGCCACTCTGGTGCGTCCGGCCCGCGGCAGGGCGGCGGACAGCCGGAGGATGCCCCGCACGGGTGATCTCGCGCCCCGTACGAAGGCAGTCGGCCCGTCCGGGGTGACGTCAGTCGCCGGTCGAGCCGTCGATGCGCTCGCGGAGCAGGTCGGCGTGGCCGTTGTGCCGCGCGTACTCCTCGATCATGTGGGTGTAGATCCACCGCAGGTTGAACCGCTCGCCGGTGCGGCGGTGCTTGCCCTCGGAGATGTCGTCCAGGACGAAGCGGGCGGCGTTGGTCCGGGCGGTCTCGATCTCGGCCTGCCAGGCGGCGTGTGCCTCCTCGTAGGTGTCCGCCCCGGTCAGATGGAACTCGCCGTCCGGGTCCTCGTCACTCCAGTAGAGCGGCGCCGCGTCCTCGTTCGTCAGCACCCGGCGGAACCAGTTCCGCTCCACGTCCGCCATGTGCCGCACCAGTCCCAGCAGGGAGAGCTCGGAGGGCTCCACGGCGGGCGACCTGAGCTGCTCGTCGCTCAGCCCCTCGCACTTCCACGCGAGGGTCTGCCGGTGGAACTCCAACCAGCCCTCCAGCATGGTGCGTTCGTCGGCGGTCGTGGCAGGAATGCGGCGTTCGGTCGTCATGCCCACATCCTTTCCCAGCGCTCCCGGCCGCACCACGGCATTTTCAGGCCCCGAGCATCCCGTCCAGCAGCTCCCGCAGCCCGGCCCGCACCTCCTCCAGGCTCGGCACCTCGGCACCGAACGACCCCGCCACACAGCTGAACATCAGCCCGTCCGCCCAGGCGATGAGCGACAGCGTGTGCCTGGCCGGATCCGTCGAGCCCATTCCCGTGACGAGGGCGGCGAGCTGGTCCCGGAAGCGGGCTCCCGTCGCGTCGAAGTAGGCCCGCAGTTCTGGGCGGCGCGTGGCCTCCAGGGCCAGTTCGTAGCGGGCGACGGTCAGTTCGCGGTTGCGGGTCAGGGCGCGGTGCGTGGCCAGGGCCAGCGCGTCCGCCAGGGGCGCGGCCCCGGCCCGGGGATCCGGCATCTCGTGCAGCGCCAGCACCCGCGCCTCCCGGTCGGCCAGACGCCGCACCGCCAGTTCCAGCAGGGCCTGGCGCGTCCGCGCGAGGTTCGACGTGGAGCCCTGGGGGAGTCCGGCCGCCTCGTCGACGGCCCGGTGTGTGAGGCCCCGCATCCCCCGCTCGGCGAGCAGGGCGAGGGCGGTGTCGGCGACGAGGTCGGAGCGGGAGGGGCCGGCGGCGCGTACGGACATGGAGCTCACGCTACCCGTCTCACTACAGCTGTAGTACGGTCGATGGTGAACTACAGATGTAGTCACCAGGCCGGGCAGGTCCGGTCGCGGGTTCGAGGAGGAGCCATGACCCAGGCGAGGCGAGCTGTCGTGATCGGCGGCGGGATCGGGGGCCTGACCGCGGCGGCCGCGCTGCACCGGCGCGGCTGGCAGGTCACCGTGCTGGAGCGCGCCCGCTCACTGGAACCGGTCGGCGCCGCCATCTCCCTCGCTCCCAACTCCCTGCGCGCACTGGACGTCATCGGCCTCGGCGACGAGATCCGAGACCTCGCGGCCTGGGCGGGGGACGGCGGGCTGCGCACGCCCTCCGGACGGTGGCTGGCACGCTCCTCCGCCGACGCCGCCGCCGAGCGCTTCGGCGGCCCGCTCGTGCTGCTGCACCGCGCCACCCTCGTCGAGCACCTGGCCGCACAGCTCCCGCCGGGCGCCGTCCGTACGGCCGCCGCCGCGACCCTCGCCGACAGCGGCGGCACCGACCGGCCCGCCCGCGTCACGACCGCGGGCGGCGAGCTGGAGGCCGACCTGGTGGTGGGCGCCGACGGCATCCGGTCCGCCGTACGCGGCGCACTCTTCCCCGGCCACCCGGGGCCCGTCTACTCCGGCTTCACCACCTGGCGGGTCGTGATCCCCCTCCCCGGCGTCGGGTTCGCCTCGCACGAGACCTGGGGCCGGGGCCGCATCTGGGGCACGCACCCGCTCAAGGACGGCCGCGTCTACGCCTACGCCGCCGCAGTGACAGGCGCCGGAGGACGCGCACCCGACGACGAGAAGGCCGAGTTGCTGCGCCGCTTCGGCGACTGGCACGACCCGGTCCCCGCCGTGCTCGCCGCCGCCCGCCCCGAGGACGTACTGCGGCACGACGTCCACCACATCGCCGAACCCCTGCCCGCCTACCACCGCGGCCGGGTCGCCCTGGTCGGCGACGCCGCGCACGCCATGCCCCCGACCCTCGGCCAGGGCGGCAACCAGGCCATCGAGGACGCCGTCGTCCTCGCCCACCACTGCGACGACCTCCCCGCCTACACCGCCGCCCGGCTGCCCCGTACGACCGCCGTCGCACGGCAGGCCGTGAGGGTCGCCCGCCTCAACCTCATGACCAGCCGCGTGGGGACAGCCGTACGCGACACCGCCATGGCCGCGCTGTCGAAGGCCGGACCCGCCCTGTTCCTGCGGGGCTTCGACGGCATCGCCGACTGGCGGCCGCCTGGGGGCACCGCACGCTCGAGCGAAGCCGGGAGTGGGGGAAGCCGTATGCTCCGAGCAGACCCCGGCAGGCAACCGCTAGAGGAGAACACCCCGTGAAGGTCGGCTGCATCGGACTCGGCGACATCGCACAGAAGGCCTACCTTCCGGTGCTCGCCTTCCAGCCCGGGGTGGAGCTGCACCTCCAGACCCGCACGCCCGCCACGCTCGCCCGGGTCGCCGACGGCCTCCACGTCCCGCCGGAGCGGCGGCACACCACCCTCGACTCGCTCCTCGCCCAAGGCCTCGACGCCGCCTTCGTGCACGCGCCCACGATCGTGCACCCGGAGATCGTGACCCGGCTGCTGGAGGCGGGCGTACCGACGTACGTCGACAAGCCGCTCGCCTACGAACTCGACGAGTCCGCTCGGCTGGTGGCGCTCGCCGAGGAGCGGGACGTGAGCCTCGCCGTCGGCTTCAACCGGCGTCACGCCCCCGGCTACACGCAGTGCGCCGACCATCCGCGCGAGCTGATCCTCATGCAGAAGAACCGCATCGGGCTCCCGGAGGAGCCGCGCACGATGATCCTCGACGACTTCATCCACGTCGTCGACACCCTGCGGTTCCTGGTGCCCGGCGAGATCGACGACGTCAGCGTGCGCGCCCGTGTCCGGGACGGCCTGCTGCACCACGTCGTGCTCCAGCTCGCCGGGGACGGCTTCACCGCGCTCGGCGTGATGAACCGGCTCAGCGGTTCGGCCGAGGAGATCCTGGAGGTGTCCGGGCAGGACACCAAGCGTCAGGTGATCAACCTCGCCGAGGTCGTCGACCACAAGGGGCAGCCGACCGTGCGGCGGCGCGGCGACTGGGTGCCGGTGGCCCGGCAGCGCGGCATCGAGCAGGCGGTGCTGGCGTTCCTGGACGCCGTGCGGGCGGGCAAGGTGCTCAGCGCCCGGGACGCGCTGGAGACTCACGAACTGTGCGAGCGGGTGGTACGGGCGGTTCAGGAGCGGGCCGCCTGAGCCGCAGCGTCCGTACGCCCTCGCCGGCGGCCCACGCGGCGAGGATCAGCATGGCCGCGTGCACGGTCCAGTCACCGAGACGCACGTACGGCGTGGTGCCGTGGGCCAGGGGGATCTCGTAGACCTGCGTGGCGGACGCGTCCGTGCCGAGCCACGAGCCGACGCGCTGCCCGCTCGGGCCGTAGACGGCGGAGACACCCGTCAGCGTCGCGTGCACCATCGGGCGGCCGGTCTCGGCGGCGCGCAGTGCGGCGAGCGATGCGTGCTGCTCGGGTGCCCAGCTCTGCTGGAACGTGGACGTCGACGACTGGCCGATCAGCACGTCGACGCCCTCCCGGGTGAGGTGGCGGGTCATGTCGGGGAAGGCCGTCTCGAAGCACACCATCGGGCCGACGCGCAGGCCGTCCCCCACGTTCATCACGACCGGCTGGGAGCCGCGCCTGCGGTCCTCGCCCGCCGCCTTGCCGACGGAGGAGGCCCAGCCGAGCAGGGAGCGGGCCGGGATGTACTCGCCGAAGGGGACGAGCCGCATCTTGTCGTAGCGCTCGCCGGTGAGGCCGTCGGGTCCGGTCAGGACGGAGCTCTTGTAGATGCCGGGCTTGTCGGAGCGCCGCGCGTCCACGTTGACCAGGATGTCGGCGCCCGTCTCCCGGGACAGGCCGGCGAGCCGCCGGGCGAGGTCGGGCCGGTCCCCGAGGTCGAAACCGACGCTGCTCTCGCCCCAGACGATCAGGTCGACGTCCTGTCCGGCGAGCCGGCGGGTGAGCTGTTCCTCGCGGGCGAACCGGCGGTCCGCGCTGTCCGGGCCGCCGACGACGCCCGGCTGCACCACGGCGATCCTGACCTGGCCGTCGACGGCGGGGCGGGGCGAGAGGGTCCATGCGGCGGAAGTGGCGGCGGCCGTGGCGACGAGACCGGCCACGGCGGGCACGCGGGCCTGACGGACCGCGACGAGGACGGCGACCGCGAGGTTGACGGCCACGACGAGGAAGCTGAGCAGCCACACCCCGCCGACCGAGGCCAGCCGCAGCGCCGGCTCGACCTGCCACTGACTGGAGCCGAGCATGCCCCAGGGGCCGCCGAGGCCCTGCCAGGAGCGGACCAGCTCGACGGCCAGCCAGCCGGACGGCAGGACGACGAGAGCGGCCGCGATCCGCCGCCGCGAGGGCACGCCCGCCAGCAGCCGGTGGACGAGCCATCCCCACAGGGCCCACAGGGCGCCGAGCAGCGCGGCGAGGACGAACGTGAACACGTGCAGGAAGGGCAGCAGCCAGTGGTGCATGGCCAGCATGAAGCCGAAGCCGCCGCACCAGCCGTCGTACGCCGCCCGTTTCCCGGTCGGTGCGGTGCGCACCAGCAGCAGCCAGGGGACCAGGGCGACGTAGGCACACCACCACAGGGACGGAGCGGGATAGGCGAGTACGGGAAGGGCGCCCGCGATCACGGCGGCGACCGAGCGCCGCCAAGGGGAGGCGAGCCAGTGGCCGAGCGTCTTCATAGGCGCCTCCTACCCCGTGGTGCCTCCAGTGTGCGCCCTGGGGACGATCTAGAACAGGGGACGCCGGGTCAGTTGACCACAGGTGCCGTCCGCCGCTCGGGAAGGCGCCGCCACTTCTCCCGCAGGACCACCTCGGTCAGCCGCCAGCCGTCGATCGTGCGCCGCAGCGCGAAGGCGTACCGGCCGCCGCACACGAAGTCGGGCGCGGGCCCTTCGGTGGCCATGGGGTTGACGTAGTCGGCCTGAACCCGGGCCGTGTCGCCGGTGTCCTGCTCCCAGACACCGAAGCGCACCCGCCGGTTGACGATCAGGTGCTGTCGCACCGGGAACAGCCGCATGCTCTCCGCGAGCCACGCGGCGACCGCCGCGGCCTCCCCCTCGATGCCGCCGGCCGAGCGGTAGTCCGCCCGGCCCTGAGGGGCGAACAGTCCCCGGTACGCCTCCCAGTCACCGTCGTCGACCGCCACCGCGTAGTCGGTGATCACGTCGTCGACGGCCAGCCGGTCCCTCACGGTGGCGAGCTCCACACGCTGTGTCATCGGTTCAGTGTTGGGCATGGGAAGGGCGGAGCCAAGGGATGTGCGGGATATTCGGTGGCCGTGGAGGGCCTCCGGGGCCCAGCCTGTCCTTCGTGAACGATCAGAACGATCTGAACGATCAGAACGAACCGAACGAACCGAACGAACCGAACGAACCGAACGAACCCAGATTCCGGATACGCGCCCGCCACACCGAGTCCACGATCACCGTCTACCAGGCCTACCGCCCGGAGATCGGCCGCCCCGCCGCCCGCCACGGCCGGTTCCCGTCGTCCTGGAAGCGCGACCGCATGACGTGGATCAAGCCGTCGTTCCTGTGGATGATGTACCGCTGCGGCTGGGGCACCAAGGAGGGCCAGGAGACGGTCCTGGCGGTCGAGATCAGCAGCGAGGGCTTCCTGTGGGCGCTGCGCAACGCCTGCCTGTCCCATCACGTCCCCGCCCTGCACGGCGAGCGGGCCGACTGGAAGCGGCGGTTGAGGCAGGCGCCGGCGCGGGTGCAGTGGGATCCGGAGCGGGATCTGCGTCTCGACCCGCTGCCGCACCGATCGCTCCAGCTGGGGCTCTCGGGGGAGGCGGCGGCGCGGTACGCCGACGAGTGGATCGTGGGGATCGAGGACGTCACGCCGCTCGCCACGGAGGTCCATGCGCTGGTGCGGGCGGGTCAACTCGAGTCGGCCGCCGGGCTGTTGCCCGAGGAGCGGCCGTACCCCGTCGAGGACGAGGTGCTGGCGCCTCTGCGCGCCTAGGGAGTGTGGGCCGGGACGGGTCAGGCCGCCTTGACGACGGCGCCGCGGATCGCGGCCGCCCACTCGACGACCAGCAGCTCGTACTCCGCGCGCTCCTCGGCCGACAGGGTGCCGCCCGTGCGCCGCCAGAGCGCACGGATCTCCTCGTTGACCTCGGCAGCGGACCGCACGGAACCAGGGGTCAGGGAATCGGGGGACATGCGGACAAGCCTAGGGGCAGCCACTGACAGGCCGCCACCGGACGGCTGCCCCCGCCCTATGCGGTTGGTCACGAGACGCGGGTCACAGACCCGCCGGGTCAGCCGGCCGACTCGGCGGCGTGCGGGCTCAGCGCACCCATGCTGACCAGGACGATGATGACGATGCCCAGCGCGATGCGGTAGTAGACGAACGGCATGAAGCTCTTGGTCGAGATGAACTTCATGAACCAGGCGATCACCGCGTAGCCGACCGCGAAGGCGATGACCGTCGCGAAGATCGTCGGCCCCCACGAGACATGCCCGCTCTCCGTCGCGTCCTTGAGCTCGAACAGGCCCGATGCGAGGACGGCGGGGATCGCGAGCAGGAAGGAGTAGCGGGCCGCGGCCTCGCGCTTGTAGCCCATGAACAGGCCGCCGCTGATGGTGGCGCCGGAGCGGGAGACGCCCGGGACGAGCGCCATGGCCTGGCAGACGCCGTAGATCAGGCCGTCCCGTACGCCCAGGTCCTCCAGGGCCTTGCGCTGCTTGGGAGCGCGGTGCCGGCCGCTCTTCTCGTCCCGGGCGGCGAGCCGGTCGGCGACGCCCAGGACGATGCCCATGCCGATCAGCATCGTCGCGGTGATCCGCAGGTCGCGGAACGGCCCCTCGATCTGGTCCTTCAGCGTCACGCCGAGCACACCGATCGGGATCGAGCCGACGATGACCAGCCAGCCCATCCGCGCGTCGGGGTCGCTGCGCAGCTCCTTGTTCGTGAGGGAGCGCGTCCACGCCGAGATGATCCGCCCGATGTCCTTGCGGAAGTAGATCAGCACGGCGGCCTCGGTGCCGATCTGGGTGATCGCCGTGAAGGCCGCGCCCGGGTCCTCCCAGCCCGAGAAGGCCGCCGTCAGCCGCAGGTGCGCGCTGGAGGAGACGGGGAGGAACTCGGTCAGCCCCTGGACGAGTCCGAGGATGAGTGATTCGAACCAAGACATGAGGTAGCGGAGTCCAAGTGCCGATCGTGGAACGGACGACGGGCACGCCGGGCCGCCGGGTACGAGGACCGGGGATCAGGTGTGCCGAGGGGGAAGCGTAGCGTCCCCGGATGACCGCTTGGACACAGGGGTTTGACAGGTGCCCCGCGGCAGGGCGGGATCAGGCCGCCGTCGGCCCGGTCACCGTCCAGCCGGGCGCCTGTGGGTGGACCCTGAGGTCCTCGTGGCGCACCTCGTCGCCGCAGGCCCGGCAGGTGACGACCGGGGCGAGCGGGCGGCCGCAGGAGTGCTCGACGACCATCGGGCGGTCGCCGTCCGTCCGCAGATGGCGGTCGCCCCAGGCCATGAGGGTCATCAGCACCGGCTCCAGCTCCAGCCCGGCCCGGGTCGGCCGGTACTCGAAGCGCTGCGGGCGCTCGCTGTAGAGCTGCTTGACCAGGATCCCGGCGTCGACGAGCCGGCGCAGCCGCGCGGCGAGGATGTCGCGCGGAGCGCCGATGTTGCGCACCAGCTGGTCGAACCGGCCGTTGCCGAGGCACACCTCCCGCAGCACGAGCAGGGAGTACTTCTCGCCCACGAGGGCCAGGGTGTCGGCGATGGAGCAGGGGCGCGGGTCTTTGCTGGCGGCCATGAAGCTCAGTCTAGGAGAGGGTTGGAATTTCCAACCCGGCGGGCTACGGTGAGTTTGGATTTCCTACTCGCCGGTAGTCGTGGAGGCCGCACCATGCGTGACGCAGTCATCGTCGAAGCCGTACGCACCCCGATCGGCAAGGGCAAGCCGAACGGCGCCCTCGCGCACGTCCACCCGGTGGAGCTCCTCGCCCACACCCTGCGCACCCTCGTCGAACGCTCCGGCGTCGACCCGGCGCTGATCGACGACGTCATCGGCGGCACCGTCGACCAGGTCGGCGAGCAGGCCATGAACACCACCCGCTACGCCGTCCTGTCCGCGGGCTTCCCGGAGTCGGTGCCCGCGACCACCGTGGACCGCCAGTGCGGCTCGTCCCAGCAGGCCGTGCACTTCGCGGCGCAGGGCGTCCTCTCGGGCGCGTACGACCTCGTCGTGGCCTGCGGGGTCGAGTCGATGAGCCGGGTGCCGATGTGGTCGAACGTGCCCGCGGGCAAGGACCCCTTCGGGCCCGGGATCGCCGAGCGCTACCCCGAGGGGCTCGTCCCGCAGGGCATCAGCGCCGAACTCATCGCCGCCAAGTGGTCGATCGGCCGCGAGCAGATGGACGACTTCGCCGTCTCGTCGCACCGGAAGGCAGCGGCCGCCTGGGGCAGCGGGCTCTTCGACGCCGAGGTCGCGCCCCTGGAGGGCGTCGCGCGCGACGAGTGCGTACGGCCCGGCAGCACCACCGAGATCCTCGCCGGCCTCAAGCCCGCCTACCACGACCCCGGCTTCGCCGAACGCTTCCCGCAGATCGAGTGGAACGTCACGGCGGGCAACGCGAGCCCGATCAACGACGGGGCCTCCGCGGTGCTCATCACTTCCAGCGAGACGGCGGCCCGTCTCGGCCTGCGCCCGCTCGCCCGGCTGCACAGCTTCGCCGTCACCGGATCCGACCCGCTGCTGATGCTCACGGGCGTCGTCCCGGCGACCGAGAAGGTGCTGCGCAGGGCGTCGCTGACCCTCGACGACATCGACCTGTTCGAGGTCAACGAGGCGTTCGCGGCCGTCGTACTGGCATGGCAGCAGGAAACCGGCGCCGACCTCGCCCGGGTCAACGTGCACGGCGGCGCCATCGCGCTCGGCCACCCGCTCGGCGCGAGCGGCACCCGGCTGACGACGACGCTGGTGCACGCGATGCGGGAACGGGGTGCCCGGTACGCGCTCCAGACCATGTGCGAGGCGGGCGGGCTCGCCAACGCCATGGTGCTGGAACGGGTGTGAGCCGGGCCGGTGTAACGGTTCGTCAGAGCTGGCGCAGGCGGTGCCGCTTGCGCCAGGCCACCACCACGCCCGCCAGCGCGGGCAGGGCGATGCAGGCCAGAGCGATCAGGAAGGCGGGGGACGTCGGGGTGGAGGCGCGGGCGCCGGCGACGACGTAGGCGGCGGTGTTCGGGATCGAGCCGAGGCCCGTCGCCAGCAGGAACGGCAGCAGGCCCATGCGGGAGACCGAGGCGCAGTAGTTCGAGGCCCAGAACGGCACACCGGGGAACAGCCGCACCACCAGCATCGAGCGGAAGCCGTGCCGGCTGAGCTGGCCGTCCGCGGCCTTCAGCCAGCGCCCTCGCAGCAGCGGCCGCAGGGCCTCCTGGCCCAGCGCGCGCCCCAGGCAGAAGGCGATCCCGGCACCGAGCACCGTGCCGGCCAGCGCCACACCGGTGCCCAGCTGCGAACCGAACAGGGCTCCCGCCGCGAGGTTCAGCAGCGGCCTCGGTACGAATGCCACGGTGCACACGCCGTACGCCACCGCGAACACCACCGCCGCCATGGCTCCGCCGAGCTGTGGCGGCCAGCCCTGTGTCAGCAGCCGCTGCGGCTCGAACAGCAGGACCCCGCAGGCGCCGGCGGCGAGCAGTGCGAAGAGCAGGGACAGCCGCGACCACGGAGAGAGCAGAACTCTGGTGCAGCGGGCGGCGAAACCGGTGGAGACGGCGGGCGAGGCGGTCGTTGCCGGGGAAACGGCGACGGCGAGCTCCGCGGTGGTGGCCCGGGGAGAGGCCGTGGCGGTGCCCCCAGAGCGGGTGGTGGCATCGAGCATCCGGTGACACTAACCGACAAATGTGTGTGATCGCCGTATGGTTCGTCTCACGAGCGTCACAGGTGCCCGGGCGCAACCCCCGGCGCGGACCCACGGGGCGGGCCCACCGGGCGGGCCCGAAAACCATTCGACGTGCGGTAACGCGTCGGCAATGATCTGTCCCATGTTCCGGCACGCCTTCACCCTCGCAGCATCCGTGGTCACGGATGCCCCGAAGGCTGTCGTCGCCGTTCTCACGGCCGTTGCCGACGGCGCCCGAAGCTGACCCTCTCCGGTTCCTCCGGCGGACCCCGCAAGGGGAGGGTCGGGAAGTCCTCGGGGTCCCACTTCATGACTAGACGCTTCGAGGTACAGCCATGTCCAAGACGGCCTACGTCCGCACGAAACCGCATCTCAACATCGGCACGATGGGTCATGTCGACCACGGCAAGACCACCCTCACGGCCGCCATCACCAAGGTCCTCGCCGAGCGCGGCACCGGCACGTTCGTGCCGTTCGACCGGATCGACCGGGCGCCCGAGGAGGCGGCGCGCGGCATCACCATCAACATCGCGCACGTCGAGTACGAGACCGACACGCGGCACTACGCCCACGTGGACATGCCGGGCCACGCCGACTACGTCAAGAACATGGTCACCGGCGCCGCGCAGCTCGACGGGGCGATCCTCGTCGTCTCCGCGCTCGACGGGATCATGCCGCAGACCGCCGAACACGTGCTGCTCGCCCGGCAGGTGGGCGTCGACCACATCGTGGTCGCCCTCAACAAGGCCGACGCGGGGGACGAGGAGCTGACCGACCTGGTCGAGCTGGAGGTGCGCGACCTGCTCACCGCGCACGGCTACGGCGGTGACTCCGTACCCGTGGTGCGCGTCTCGGGACTGAAGGCGCTGGAGGGGGACCCGCGCTGGACGGCCTCGATCGAGGCGCTGCTCGACGCGGTGGACACGTATGTGCCGATGCCGGAGCGGTATCTGGACGCGCCGTTCCTGCTGCCGGTGGAGAACGTGCTGACCATCACCGGCCGGGGGACGGTGGTGACCGGTGCCGTGGAGCGGGGCACGGTGCGGGTCGGGGACAAGGTCGAGGTGCTCGGGGCTTCGGTCGAGACGGTGGTCACGGGGCTGGAGACCTTCGGCAAGCCGATGGAGGAGGCGCAGGCCGGGGACAACGTGGCACTGCTGCTGCGGGGGGTTCCCCGCGATGCCGTCCGGCGGGGGCACGTGGTGGCCGCGCCGGGGAGTGTGGTGCCCAGTCGTCGGTTCAGCGCGCGGGTGTATGTCCTGTCGGCTCGGGAGGGTGGTCGTGCGACGCCCGTCTCTTCCGGGTACCGGCCGCAGTTCTACATCCGGACCGCGGACGTTATGGGGGTCGTCCATCTCGGTGAGGCGGCGATGGCGCAACCCGGTGACACAGTCGTCATGACTGTGGAGCTGGGGCGCGAGGTGCCTGTGGAGCCGGGGCTCGGGTTCGCCATTCGTGAGGGTGGCAGGACCGTGGGGGCGGGGACCGTGACCGTGGTGGGTTGAGGTGGTGGGGGACTGCCGGCCGTATGGGGCCGGTCGCGCAGTTCCCCGCGCCCCTGAGGCGTTGTCCCCACACGCACAATGGAGGAGTGAAGGACTCCATTCCCGTTGCCCGATCCGTCGATCACGGGCTCGCCAAGCTCATGCCCGACATCGACCGGGAGCGGGCCTGGTTGCTCACCGTCGACGGGGCGCCGCAGTCGTATGTCGATCTGGACGATCCCACGCACCTGGAGTTCGAGTACGCGCGGCGGCTCGGGCACGTGCTGGACGTGGTGGGTGAGCCGGGACGTGCGCTGGATGTCGTGCATCTCGGGGGTGGGGCGCTCACGTTGCCGCGGTACGTGGCCGTGACCCGGCCGGGGTCACGGCAGGACGTCGTCGAGGCCGACCGGGGGCTGCTGAAACTGGTGGCCGAGCATCTGCCGTTGCCGGAGGGGGCCAGGGTCGCGCCGCACGCGGCGGACGCCCGGGAGTGGCTGGAGAACGCCGCCGGGGGCTCGGCCGACCTGATCGTCGCCGATGTGTTCGGCGGCTCGCGGGTTCCGGCGCATCTCACGTCCGTCGCCTATGTGCGGCAGGCCGCGCGGGTCCTGCGGGGGAGTGGGGTCTACCTCGCCAATCTCCCCGACGCGGCGCCGTTCGACTTCCTGCGGTCGCAACTCGCCACACTGGCCACCGCCTTCGAGGAACTCGTGCTGATCGCCGAGCCGGGCGTGCTGCGTGGGCGGCGCTTCGGGAACGCGGTGCTCGTGGCCGGGCACGAGCCTGTCGACGTCGCCGCCCTGGCCCGGCTCGCGGCCGCCGACGCGTTCCCGGCCCGGGTCGAACACGGCGCCGCTCTGCGGGAGTTCATCGGGGACGCGCGAGTGGTGCGGGACGAGGACGCCGTGCCGTCACCGGTGCCCCCCGAGGGGGCGTTCGGTATCGGCTGACGTGTGTTCCGTGCCGCCCCAAGCATCGGTGTGGCGAGGGATGTCACGGGCCGGCGGGGGCTCCGGGCGGAGGCGGTTCGGGGTGGCGGGTGATGTCGCCGGTCGGCCGTCGCCGCCGGGAGCCCCTCCTGCCGAACCGTCTGCGCGGCGTCCGGAGAGTCCGGTGAGCCGGGCCCGCCTCCCGCCGGGGCGGGCCCGTTAGGCTTCCGGGTCAGCCTCCGGTCGGCTCCCCGTGCAGCCGGACCGTGCTGAGGATCTTCATGATCGTCTCCTTGGGCACCTCGCCCTTGACGCCCTTGGCCCCGTAGAAACTCCACGAGACGAAGTCGCCCGCCGAGTTCTTGAAGCCGAACGTGACCGCCTTGCCGTCGCTCGCGCACTTGCCCTTGTCGGGCGTGTTCTCCGACCACGCCCAGGCGACGCTGCCCTTCACGCCCGCGGCGGTGGTGTAGGGCTTGGCCTTGTCCTCGGTCTTGACGCTCTTCCTGTCAGGCTGCGTGTAACCACCGAACACCCACCAGGCCACCTGGTTGACCGCGACCTCGTCGGTGTTCTTGGCGCCGTCCGCACCCTTGGTGCCCGCTCCGGCCAGGGACTCGGTCTCGGTCCTGCCGTCCTTGTCCTCGTCGCTCGTGCACCACTCGGACTTGTAGAACGCCGGAGCCGACATGGTGATGAGCGGTTTGCCGTCGTCGGACTTCTCGTCCTCGAAGAAGACGGACGACGTCGGTGACGCCACCTCCCAGTCCGCGGGGACGTCGAAGGCCGTGCCCCACTTGGGGTTGATGACGACCTTCCAGCCCTTGACCGTGGGCTGCTCCTCCTCGCCGCCGCGGGGGTTGTCGCCCGTGGCGGGTGCGCTCGGCTCAGCGGACGGGCTCGCCGGCGCCGTGTTCTTCTTGCTTCCGCCCTTGCCGCCGTCCGCGGTGTCGTCCTTGTCGCCGCCCAGCACCAGGAAGCCGGTGACACCGGCCGCCACGACGACCGCCGTGGCGGCGATGATCGCGACCAGCTTGGTCCGGTTGCCGCCCCCACCTCCCTGCGGGGGCTGCGGCGCGCCGGCCTGCCCGGGGGCACCCCACTGCGGCTGCTGTCCGTAGGGGTTGGGCTGCTGCTGATAGCCCGGCTGCTGATACGGATTCGGCTGCTGGTACCCCGGCTGCTGATACGGGTTGTTCGCTTGCGGGTTCTGCTCGCCCCCGGGCGGCTGCTGTCCTGGCCACATGGGCAGCCACCCTAGCCGCGCTCCGGACACGATTCGGTCACTGCCCGTGGACGGAGACGTAGCAACCCGGGAACGGGCCGGTGCGGACGGTGGGGGCGGGGACCGGTTCGGCGGTCGTCACACGGGCCTGGTCACGGGTCTCTACTCGTGAGTAACATGCGGCCATGAGCGCAGACCAGATGTCCATCGGCGAGATGCTCGCCGCCACGGTGCCCATGGCCCGGACCCTGAACCTCGAGTTCCTCGAGACGTCGCCGGACCGGGCGGTGGTGTCCCTGCCCGACCAGGGCGAGTACCACAACCACGTGGGCGGGCCGCACGCCGGGGCGATGTTCACGCTCGGCGAGTCCGCGAGCGGGGCGATCGTGCTGGCCGCGTTCGGGGACCAGCTCTCGCGCGCCGTGCCGCTGGCCGTCAGCGCCGAGATCTCCTACAAGAAGCTGGCGATGGGGGCGGTCACCGCCACCGCGACCCTCGGTCGTCCGGCAGCCGAGGTCGTCGCGGAACTGGACGCCGGTGAGCGTCCCGAGTTCCCGGTCGCCATCGCCATCCAGCGGGCCGATGGCGCGGTGACCGGCGAGATGACCGTCGTGTGGACGCTGCGTCCCAACGGCTGATCCGGCTGTAGTGCGAGCGGAGCCCCGGCCCAGTGCCGGGGCTCTCGCATGTCGGGCTCGTCGGCACCGGGGGTGTCTCCGGCTGCGAAGTTGGAGATTTCGTGTGCCAACCGCCTTTTGGTGCGCACAACTTGAGGTTCATCGAGGCGGCAGTTTCGAAAGCCGGTGCGGATACCGCCGGTAACATTTCTGAATTCGTCTCCTTCTGAACTCGGGCCATCCGAACTCCTTGTTACTTGTCAGTCGCCTGTGCGAAAGTGAGCCGCCTCACAGCCGAGTCCGCAGCTGACGCGGCATAGGTATGCACCAATCACGCACCTGCTTTCCGACGGACGCGCGCAATTCGCATGCCGTCCTGCGGCTGGAAGGAAATGGTTCAGTGCAATCCCCCAACCCCCCACGCCCGCCGTACCCGCCGCGCCCCGGAACGGGCGCCGAGGATTCCGATCGCGATCTGCTCGCCCGGGCAGGTGATCCCGGTGAAGGCTCGCGCGCCGCCGCCCTCTTGCTGGCCCGGCACTGGCGGGCCATGCACGAGTACGCCGTGATCTGCCTGGCTTCCTCGCAGGATTCGGCGTCGATGGCGGCCGCCGCCGCGTTCCGCCGGGAACTCGCCCGGCCGGGCGGCGGCGCCCTGCGCCCGCGGCTGCTCGCCGCCGTGCGGGACACGATCGGGGAGTGGGCCGCCGACGACGGCATTTCGGGAGTGATGCCGGAACTCCGCAAACCCGTCGGCGCCCGCGGTCTGCGTGCCGCGCGGCCCACGACGCCCGAAAGGCGGCGGCTCGCCGAGCGCGCATTCCGAACCCTTCCGGGAGCTTCACAATGCTTGCTCTGGCACACGGAGGTCGAGGCCGAGCACATATCCGTACCGGCCGGTCTGCTGGGAGTGGACGTCCGTACCGCGTCGACCGCTCTGGAGCAGGCGCGCGAGCAATTCCGGGCGGGTTGCGTCCGGGCCCACCGGGAACTCGCGCCGACGCGGGAATGCCGCTTTTACAACCGTCTGCTGGACGTTCCGATGCGCCGCGGCGGGGCCCTGCTGCCGGATGTTCAACGGCATCTGATGGCCTGCCGCTACTGCCGGCACGCCGCCGAGCAACTCAGTCATTTCGAGGGTGGGTTGCAGAACCTGCTCGTCGAGACCGTGCTCGGCTGGGGCGCCCGCCGCTACCTCGAATCACGGCCGGGCCGTGACGGGGGCCGGAGCGCCCTGCCCGCGGTCGCGGCCGGTGGCCGTCACCGACTCCGTGCCCCAGCCCTGCCGGCGGGAGGCCGGCTCGGGCCTTCGAGGAGACACACGAAGGCGCTGGCCGCCGCGGTCGGGGTGACCTCCCTCGTCCTGCTCGCGACGCTGCTCGCCGCCAGGGGCTGGACGGAGGAGGGCGGCACCGTGGCTCCCCAGGCCACCTGGGGAGCGGTCAGCGGCCACTCCGTCGCCCCGGATTCCGCGGGAACCTCCTCGGCAGGCCTCCCGTCGGCCGCGTCGGCGCGCCGCACCGTGGAAGTGGCCCGCGGGCGGCTGCGCAACCTCGACGCCGGCCTGTGCCTCGACGCCCGGGGCGGACGGGCACGCGCCGACGCCCGCGCCGTTCTGACCTCCTGCTCCTCCGCCGGGCCCCTCCAGTGGTCGTACCAGGACGACGGCATGCTGCGCAGCGCCGCCGACCCCACCCTCTGCCTCGGCTCCGACACCGCGGAGGGCTCGGTCGTCCTGACCGGCTGCGTCGTGCACGCCGGAGTGGTGCGCTACGACCTCACCGTGCGCGGCGAGCTCCTGCCGCGCGGCGGCAAGGGACTGGCCGTCGCCCACGGCAAGGGCCGGAACGTGATCGTCGCCGGGCGCGACGGATCAGAGGCGCAGCGATGGGTGCTGGAACCGCAGGTCGCTCTCGGCGGCCACGCGGGGGAGCCGGGAGAGCGGCTGGAGCGGGACGCGCCTCGGGAGAGCGGCCAGAAGGAGAGCGGCCAGAAGGAGAGCGGTCGGAAAGAGAGTGGCCAGGAGGAGAGCCGTCAGGAGGTGAGCCGCCGGGAGGAGAGCCGCCGGGAGGTGAGCCGCCGGGAGGAGAGCCGTCAGGAGGTGAACCGCCGGGAGAGCGAGCCGTACGACGGTGCCCCGCACGGGCATCTGTCCGAACCCCCGCGGAGCGAGTCCGGGGAACTGCCGCAGGAGCGGTACGAGACGCGGTTCGCCCAGGCGGACTGCTGCGACGCAGCCGAGCCGGGACGGGCCCCCGGCGACACCGGCGCCCATGACACCGACGTACTCGCTCCGGCGCCCCACGCCGACGTCCTCGGTTCCGCGCCGGCCACCGCGACCACGGCCGTGACGACGACACCCCACTCCGTCGCGCTCCCGTAGAGCGGGGTTACGGGCCGCGTCCGCAGGGGCCGCCCCCGCCTCCCGCGTCACGCGCGATGTCACCCATCGCGTCACCCGGTCGGGTGGCCCGCCCCGGCTCCCGCCCCGCGGTTCACCCGGTGCCGGTGGTGTCCGACCAGGGGGCAGTCCGTCCTGACGCATAGTGCGTTGCATGACCGACACCGTCCCCCGATTCCCACGGCGGTCCGCACTGCGTCTGCTCGGTGGATCGATCGCCGTCGCCGCGGCGGCCGCCGGTGGTTTCGCCGTGCCGCCCGGTGCCCACGCGCGGGACGGACACGGCCCCGGCACCGGCACTCGCGTCGAAGGTACTACCCGGGCCAGGAGGGCGCCGCCGCCACCGCCGCCGTCCTGTTCGGCGACCGCGACCCCGGCGGCCGCCTCACCCAGAGCTTCCCGACCGGCGACGACCACCACCCCGTCGCCGGGGACCCCCGCCGTTACCCGGGCGTCGGCGGCACCGAGGAGTACACGGAGGGCATCCACGTCGGCCACCGCTGGTACGACGCCGAGGGCGTACGGCCGCTGTTCCCCTTCGGCCACGGACTGTCCTACACGTCCTTCGCCTACGCGGATCCGGACGCGCGCTGGACGGCCGGCGGCCTCGACGTCGCCTTCACGGTCCGCAACACCGGCCCGCGCGACGGCGTGGACGTCCCGCAGGTGTACGCGGGCCCCTCCCCGGACCTGCCGCTCGACCAGCCGGTCCGTGTGCTGGCCGGGTACCGGCGGCTCGCCCTGCGGGCCGGGGAGCAGCGGCGGGTCACCGTGCGCGTCGAGCCGCGGACCCTGTCCTCCTGGGACCCGAAGCCCCACGACTGGGTGCTCGGCACGGGCCCGCGCCCCCTGTGGATCGGGGCGTCGTCAAGGGACCTGCGGCTGCGGACGAGCGAACGCGTGGGCGGCTGACGCGGCGCGCACCGCACTCCCGGCGACACATGGCCGGGAGGCGCCTGGCATCGAACCGGAACAAACTGGTACTCCTCCTGAGGCCGTCGCAGAACCCAGGGAGCTCACTCATGCCCGAGGCCCCGCGCCAGGACAGCAGCACGCAACCGACCGACGAGGAACTGCGCACTCTGGACGCCCACTGGCGGGCCGCCAACTACCTGGCGGCCGGTCAGATCTATCTGCTGGCGAACCCCCTGCTGACCGAGCCGCTGCGGCCCGAGCACATCAAGCCGCGGCTGCTGGGCCACTGGGGCACCTCGCCCGGGCTCAACCTCGTCCACACACACCTCAACCGGGTGATCAAGAACCGGGCGCTGGACGCGCTCTGTATCTGGGGCCCGGGCCACGGTGGTCCGTCGGTGCTCGCCAACTCCTGGCTGGAGGGCAGCTACAGCGAGAAGTACCCGGACGTGACGCGGGACGCGCAGGGCATGGAGCTGCTGATGCGGCAGTTCTCGTTCCCCGGCGGCGTGCCCAGCCACGTCGCCCCGGAGGTGCCCGGCTCGATCCACGAGGGCGGCGAACTCGGCTACTCCCTCGCCCACGCCTACGGCGCCGCCCTCGACCACCCCGGTCTGCTGGTCGCCTGCGTGATCGGCGACGGCGAGGCGGAGACCGGCCCGCTGGCCGGGTCATGGCACGCCAACAAGTTCCTCGACCCCGTCCACGACGGTGCCGTCCTGCCGATCCTGCACCTCAACGGGTACAAGATCGCCAACCCCACCGTGCTGTCCCGCCTCCCGCAGTCCGAGCTCGACTCACTCCTGCGCGGCTACGGCCACGAGCCGATCCACGTCACCGGCGACGACCCGGCCACCGTCCACCGCGCGATGGCCCGGGCGATGGACACCGCGCTCGACCGCATCGCCGAGGCCCAGCGCGCCGCCCGCGAGGAGGGCGTGACCGAGCGCCCGCACTGGCCGGTGATCGTGCTGCGCACCCCGAAGGGCTGGACCGGACCGGCCGAGGTCGACGGCGAGCCGGTCGAGGGGACCTGGCGTTCCCACCAGGTGCCGCTGGCCGGTGTCCGTGACAACCCGGACCACCTGCGCCAGTTCGGAGGCCTGGCTGCGCTCCTACCGGCCCGAGGAACTCTTCGACGCCGAAGGCCGGCCGGTCGCGGATGTCCTGGCCTGCGTCCCCGAGGGCGGCAGGCGGCTCGGCGCCACCCCGTACGCCAACGGCGGGCTGCTCGTCCGCGACCTGCCGATCCCTTCCCTGGACGACTTCGCCGTCCCCGTCGACAAGCCGGGCACGACCCTGCACGAGCCCACGCGCGTCCTCGGCGACCTCCTGGCCCAGGTCATGCGGGACACCGCCGACCGTCGTGACTTCCGCCTGGTCGGCCCGGACGAGACCGCCTCCAACCGGCTCCAGGCCGTGTTCGACGCCAGCGGCAAGACCTGGCAGGCCGAGACCCTCGACGTCGACGAGCACCTCGACCGGCACGGCCGGGTGATGGAGATCCTCTCCGAGCACCTCTGCCAGGGCTGGCTGGAGGGCTACCTCCTCACCGGCCGGCACGGGCTGTTCTCCTGCTACGAGGCGTTCGTGCACATCGTCGACTCGATGGTCAACCAGCACATCAAGTGGCTGCGCACCTCCCGGCGCCTGCCGTGGCGCGCCCCCATCGCCTCCCTCAACTACCTGCTGACCTCGCACGTGTGGCGGCAGGACCACAACGGCTTCTCCCACCAGGACCCCGGCTTCGTCGACCACGTCCTCAACAAGAGCCCCGAGGTCGTGCGGGTCTACCTGCCGCCGGACGCCAACACCCTGCTGTCCGTCGCGGACCACGCCCTGCGCAGCCGTGACTACGTCAACGTCGTCGTGGCCGGCAAGCAGCCCTGCTTCGACTGGCTCTCGATGGACGAGGCCCGGGTCCACTGCGCCCGCGGCGCCGGCATCTGGGAGTGGGCCGGCACCGAGGACGGCTCCCGCGAACCCGACGTGGTGCTGGCCTGCGCCGGAGACGTCCCCACCCAGGAGACCCTGGCCGCCGCGCACCTGCTGCGCCGGCACCTGCCCGAGCTGTCGGTCCGCGTGGTGAACGTCGTCGACCTCGCCCGGCTGCTGCCCCGGGAGGAACACCCGCACGGCATGAACGACTTCGAGTACGACGGTCTCTTCACCACCGACAAGCCGGTGATCTTCGCCTACCACGGCTACCCGTGGCTGATCCACCGCCTGGCCTACCGCCGCGCCGGCCACCAGCACCTGCACGTGCGCGGCTACAAGGAGGCCGGCACCACCACCACGCCCTTCGACATGGTCGTCCGCAACGACCTCGACCGCTACCGCCTCGTCATGGACGTCATCGACCGCGTCCCGCATCTCGCGGTGCGCGCCACGGCCGTACGCCAGCGCATGGCCGACGCCCGCACCCGCCACCACGCCTGGATCCGTGAGCACGGCACCGATCTGCCCGAGGTCGCCGAGTGGAACTGGAACGCCTGAGCCGCGGGGGACGTCTTGTCACCCGGTAGGCTTCCCGTGCTCGCAGGGAAGCACAGGGAAAGGATCAGGCGTTGCACGTCCAGGAGTGGCTCGAAACCGTACCCGCGGTGGCCGTCTACGCACTGGTGGGAGTGGTCATCGGCCTGGAAAGCCTGGGCATCCCGCTGCCGGGCGAGATCATCCTGGTCTCCTCCGCGCTGCTCGCCTCCCAGCACGGCGACATCGACCCCGTCGTCCTCGGCGCCAGCGCCACGGCCGGCGCGATCATCGGCGACTCCATCGGCTACGCCATCGGCCGCAAGGGCGGCCGGCCCCTGCTGGCCTGGCTGGGCAAGAAGTTCCCCAAGCACTTCAGCGAGGGCCACATCGCCACCGCCGAGCGGTCCTTCGAGAAGTGGGGCATGTGGGCCGTCTTCTTCGGCCGCTTCGTCGCCCTCCTCCGCATCTTCGCGGGCCCCCTCGCGGGCGTGCTGCGCATGCCGTACTGGAAGTTCGCCATCGCCAACGTCTTCGGCGGCATCCTCTGGGCAGGCGGCACGACGGCGGTCATCTACTACGTCGGCATCGTCGCCGAGTCCTGGCTGAAGCGCTTCTCGTGGCTGGGCCTGGTGGCGGCGGTCCTGGTCGGCCTCACGTCGATGCTGGTACTCAAGCGCAAGGCGAAGAAGGCCCAGCCCCTAACCGCTGCCGAGTGAGACGCCCGGCTGCTACGCGTGCACCTCACGATGCGCCTTCGCCAGCTCGGCGTACATCGTGCCGTTGAGGGTGACTCCCTGCCGTTCCTCCTCCGACAGCTCCCGCCGGACCTTCGCAGGGACCCCCGCCACCAGCGACCCGGGCGGCACGACCATGCCCTGCGGCACCAGCGCCTGCGCGGCGACGAGCGACCCGGCCCCGATCACCGCCCCGTTGAGAACCGTCGCCCCCATACCGATCAGGCAGTCGTCCTCGACGGTCGCCCCGTGCACCACCGCGTTGTGCCCGATGGACACCCGCTCACCCACCGTGACGGGAAACCCCGGGTCGGCATGGAGGGTGCAGTTGTCCTGGACGTTGCTGCTCGCCCCGACGGAGATGGTCTCGACGTCACCGCGCAGGACGGCCCCGTACCAGACACTCGCGCCCACACCCAGCGTCACGTCCCCGATCACCGACGCCGTCGGCGCCACGAACGCCGTCTCGTCGATCTCCGGGTCCCTGCCCCCGATGCCCGTGATCATCGCCCGCTGCCCCATGCCCGCCTCCAGAAAACGTCGTAGACAACGCGCAAACCGTACGGCACTCGGTGGGGCGAAGATCACAGGCCTCCAAGGCCGCGGGGTGGGCTACCGCTGAGTACCGTGACCTCGTGCCGAAGCGCAAGAACACGTTCTCATCCTGGCGGCGGGGCCTCGCGCAGCGCGCTGTCCACGCGGGCTGGGCCTGGGTGCAGCGCACGGGCTCCGTGACCGCCGAACATCCCGGGCGTTACCGATTCGGCGCGATGGGAACAGGTAGCAGACTCGCTTTCCCGCTCGGCACGGTCTTCGGCGAACCCTGGATCCACCTGGGCGCCCACTGCATCATCGGCGAGCAGGTCACCCTCACCGCGGGCCTGATGCCCGACCTCGACCTCGGCCCCGACCCGATCCTGCGCATCGGCGACGGCGTCGTCCTCGGCCGCGGCAGCCACGTCATCGCGGACACGACGGTCACCATCGGCAGCGACTGCTACTTCGGTCCGTACGTCTACGTCACGTCCACGAACCACTCCTACGACGACCCGCACGAGCCCATCGGCAAGCAGTGGCCGCGGATGGAGCCGGTGGAGATCGGTCCCGGCTGCTGGATCGGCACGGGCGCGGTGATCCTGCCGGGTGCCCGGATCGGGCGGAACGTGGTGGTGGCCGCGGGCGCGGTCGTCCGGGGCCGGGTGCCCGATCACTCCGTGGTGGCGGGCGCGCCGGCGCGTGTCGTACGGCGCTGGACACCGGCCGACGGCTGGCAGCCGCCGCTGCGCACACCGCCGCCGGTGCCGATACCGGAGGGCGTCACCCCCGAGCAGCTGTGCGCCCTGTCGGGCCTGGACGAGGAGACGGCGGCCCGGCTCGCCGAGCCGGCTGAGGAGGCGGCGGCCGGACTGGCCGAGCTGGAACCGGGATCCTGAACCGCCCCCGGCCGGCTCAGCCCGACGCCAGCAGAACCGTCCCCACCAGGGCCAGCCCCGCACCCGCGGCCTGCACCGCCCGCAGCCGCTCGCGCAGCACACCGCGCGCGGCCACGGCGGTCACCACCGGGTAGAGCGAGGCGAGCACGGCGGCGACGGTGACCGGGCCGTGCTGGGCGGCGATCGAGTACGTGCCGTTCGCGGCGACATCCGCGAGGCCGACGAAGGCCAGCGCCGGCAGGGAGCGCCACGGGAAGCCGTCCGCCGGAAGGGCGGGCGCCCCGCGCCGCACCGACACGTACAGCGCCAGTCCGCCGGCGGCGACGTTCGTCACCCGCTGCACGAACAGCGCGAGGAACAGCCCGGTCAGCGTGGTCGACGCCTCGGCGATCAGGGCCATCACCGCGCCGAAGCCGAAGGCCGCGAGGAGGGTCAGGGCGATGGCCTGGCGCTGCACGGGGGCGCCGCGGAACTGGGGGCCGCCGGCCAGGCAGACACCGGCGACGGCGACCAGGATGCCGACGAACTGGAGCGCGCCCGGGCGCTCGCCCAGGACCAGGCCCACGCCGACCGGCACGGCCACCCCGATCGAGCCCAGCGGCGAGACCACGCCCATCGGGCCCAGCGCGAGCGCCTTGTAGAAGGCGAGCATCGCCACCGGCCCGACCAGACCGGCGGCCACGGCGAACCACAGCTGCGGCCCCGCCTCGCTCCAGCCGCCCGTCGCCACCACGACCACACCCAGCACGACCACCGCGATCGTCTGCGAGACCACGACGACCGTCAGCGCGGGCGTGCGCCGGGTCAGCAGTCCGCCGCCGAAGTCGGCCAGTCCCCACAGCAGGCTGGTGGCCAGGGCGAAGAGCGCTGTCATGGGACGGATGCCTCGCAGTACAGTTCGGTGAACGATCAGGTCAACCACACCGTAGTGCAGTGCGTTGCACTATGTCATACAGAATATTGGACGGAATGTGTCGGACCTCGACCTGCTGACCCAGTCCCTGGCGCGCAGCGTCAAGCACTGGCGCGCGGTGCGCGGCTTCACCCTGGACGTGCTCGCCGCCCGGGCGGGTGTCAGCCGCGGCATGCTCATCCAGATCGAGCAGGCCCGCACCAACCCCAGCCTCGGCACCGTCGTCAAGATCGGCGACGCGCTCGGCGTCAGCATCACCACCCTCCTCGACTACGAGCAGGGCCCGAAGGTCCGCATCGTCCCCGCGGAGCAGGCCGTACGGCTGTGGCACACCGAGGCCGGCAGCTACAACCGGCTGCTCGCGGGCACCGAGGCCCCCGGCCCGCTTGAGATGTGGGACTGGCGGCTCATGCCCGGCGAGAGCAGCGCGTCGGACCCGCACCCCGCCGGCACGATGGAACTGCTCCACGTCACGGCCGGGGAGCTGACCCTCACCGTCGACGGCGTGGAGCACCGCGTCCCCGCCGGCGCGAGCGTGTCCTTCGAGGCCAACCTCCCGCACACGTACGGCAACACCGGCGACGTGCCGATGGAGATGATGATGGCCGTCTCGGTGCCGCCCGTGACCTGAGACGCCCGGTCCGAGAGCGGCCCGGTGTTGTTAGCGTGCGACCATGCGCGCACCCATCGGACACTTCGACGACGCCCGTCCGGCCCCCGCCTGCCTCGACGAGCTCACCGGCCCGGTCGCCGACGCCGTGCGCCACTGGCAGGGCAGCGTCCCCGCCGACCAGATCCTCTACGTCGACACCGACCCGGAGTGGGCCGACACGGCCACCTTCGTGGAGCACTACGGCCGCGACCTGCTGGAGCGGTCCGCGAACTGCGTGGTCGTCGCGGGCAAGCGCGGCGGCGAGTCCACGCTCGCCGCGTGCGTGGTGCTGTCCACCACCCGGGTCGACGTCAACGGCGTCGTACGCCGCCAACTCGGCGCCCGCAAGGCCTCCTTCGCCGCGACGGACACGGCGACCGGGGAGACCGGCATGGAGTACGGCGGCATCACCCCGCTCGGACTGCCCGGCGGCTGGCCCGTACTGGTGGACGCGGCCGTCGTCGACCTGCCGTACGTGCTGGTCGGCAGCGGCCGGCGGCGCGGCAAGCTGCTGGTGCCGGGCAAGGCGTTCGCGGAACTGCCGGGCGCGGTGGTGCTGGAGGGGCTCGGGGTTGTCTGAGGGACAGCACACCTAGGCCGTCGCGTGGTGGGCCAGCGACAGATGCGGGTCGGCCTCGCCCGGGGCCGGTTCCGGGTCGGCGTGGACCAGGGCCGCGGTGAGCCGGGGTACCGCGTGCAGCAGCGCGTGCTCGGCGTCGACGGCGATGCGGTGGGCCTGGCGTACGGTCACGTCGCCGTCCACCACGACCGCGACCTCGGCGCGCAGCCGGTGACCGATCCAGCGCAGCCGCAGCTCGCCGACCCCGCGCACCCCGGGGACCTCGCTCAGCGCCCGCTCGGCCCGGTCCACCAGGGCCGGGTCGACGGCATCCATCACCCGGCGGAACACCTCCCGCGCGGCGTCCCGCAGCACCAGGACGATCGCCGCCGTGATCGCCAGCCCGACGATCGGGTCGGCCAGTTGCCAGCCCAGGGCCGACCCGCCGGCACCCAGCAGCACGGCCAGTGAGGTGAAACCGTCGGTGCGGGCGTGCAGTCCGTCGGCGACCAGCGCGGCCGAGCCGATCGCACGGCCGACGCGGATGCGGTAGCGGGCCACCCACTCGTTGCCCGCGAACCCGACGAGGGCGGCCAGCGCGACCGCCGGTATGTGCTGGACCGGGCGCGGGTCGAGGAGGCGGTCGATCGCCGTCCACCCGGCGAAGGCCGCCGACGCGGCGATCGTCAGCACGATCACCAGACCCGCCAGGTCCTCGGCCCGCCCGTAGCCGTAGGTGAAACGCCGCGTGGCCGCGCGCCGCCCCAGCACGAAGGCGATCCCGAGCGGCACGGCGGTCAGCGCGTCCGCGGCGTTGTGCACGGTGTCCCCGAGCAGCGCAACCGAGCCGGAGGCGGCCACCACGACCGCCTGCGCCAGCGCCGTCACCCCGAGCACCGCGAGCGAGACCCACAGCGCCCGCATCCCGCGGGCCGAGGACTCCAGTGCCGGGTCGACCTTGTCGGCCGTCTCGTGGGAGTGCGGGGTGAGGAGGTGGGAGAGGCGGTGGCGGAGGCCGGTGCGGGAGTGGTGGTGTGGATGCTCGTGCCGGTCGCTCACGTGAGTCCCCTTCCGGTGCGTGCGAGTGGACGTGC
This sequence comes from Streptomyces sp. DH10, assembly GCF_029813805.1. NCBI lineage: Bacteria > Bacillati > Actinomycetota > Actinomycetes > Kitasatosporales > Streptomycetaceae > Streptomyces > Streptomyces sp. DH10. Next base: position 697,264 of record NZ_JARVKU010000001.1, on the reverse strand, counting down.
CCACGCCCATGGGGCCATTATGTGCGTATGAGCGCACGCATGCACCTATCATCTGCGCACGATGCGCATCCGCGCAGCCCCGGCGAGGAACAGTTCGCGCTCGCGGCCGAAATCCTCGCCCTGCTCGGTGACCGCACCCGGCTCACCCTGCTGCATGCGCTGGCCGAGTCGGAAGCCGACGTCACGACCCTCACGGAGAGGTGCGGGGCGGCCCGGCCCGCCGTCAGCCAGCACCTGGCGCGACTGCGGCTCGCGGGCCTGGTGAACACGCGCAAGGAGGGCCGCCGGGTGATCTACTCGCTCCGCGACGGCCATCTGCGCCGGCTCGTGGACGAGGCGCTGAACGTGGCCGACCACCGGCTCAGCGACCGGCCCGTCCACGACTGAGTCAGTACCGCGCGGCCGTCCCCAGGTACTGCTCGGCAAAGGCGGCGGCCGCCGCGGGCGACGTGAACAGGCGGCGCAGCCGGGCAAGGGCGGTGCCCGCGCGGAACGGGTCACCCGCTGCCGTGCCGTGGTACACCTCGGACAGCCACTGCGAGAACTCCTGGTAGTCCCACACCCGCCGCAGGCACGCCTGCGCATAGCCGCCGAGGCCGCTGTCGTCCCCGCCGGTCAAGCAGGCAACCAGAGCGTCACCGAGCAGGAAGGCGTCGTGCAGGGCGAGGTTCATGCCCTTGGCGGCGATGGGGGCGGCCAGATGGGCCGCGTCACCGGCGAGGAAGAGCCGGCCGAACACCATCGGCTCGACCACGTAGTCGTGCATGTCCAGCACGCGCTTCTCGATCAGCCGCCCCTCCGTCAGCGGCGGCACACCGGACGCCCCGAGCCGCTCCTGGAGCTCCGCCCAGACGCGTTCGTGCGGCCAGTTCTCCGGGTCGTCGCCCGGCGGGCACTGGAGGTAGTAGCGGGTCACCTCCGGGCTGCGGGGCATCTGCCCGGCGAACCCCTTGGCGTGGCAGCCGAACAGCACGCAGTCCGCGGACGGCGGCGCCTCGGCGAGCAGGGCCAGCCAGCCGATGCCGTAGTCGTGCCGCGCGACACGGACCCGCTCCGGCGGCAGGGCGGCCCGCGTCACCCCGCGCGCCCCGTCGCAGCCGGCCACGAAGTCGCAGTGCACGACCCGGTGTTCACCCGTCTGCGGGCAGGTGTACGACACCGTCGGCCGGTCGGTGTCGATGTCGTGCACCCGTACGTCCCGGACCCCGAAGCGGATCTGTCCGCCGCGTACGTCGGCGTACTCGCGCACCAGGTCCGTCACCAGCAACGGCTGCGGGTAGACGAAGTGGTGACTGCCGGTCAGCTCGCCGTAGGGGAACCGGTACCGCTCGCCGTCGAAGCGGAACTCGCACGCGGTGTGCAGCTCCGCACGGTCCAGCAGGTTCCGGGCGAGGCCCCGCTTCTCCAGGCCCCGCACGGCCCATTCCTCGATGACTCCGGCCCGGGGCCGCTGTTCGATGAACTCCCGGGTCTCGGTCTCCAGCACCAGGCAGTCCACCGACGCGGCCCGCAGGATGTTGCCGACGGTCAGCCCCGCGGGACCGGCGCCCACGACGACGACCGGAAAGTGTTGCGGGGCGCCGGAGTTGGGGGGCGGGGCGGCTTGGGTCATGCGCTCATTATGGAGGCGCCGGCCGCGCGTGGCCGGTGTCAGTGGACGGGCGTCTCGATGACGGCCACCTCCCCGATGCTCCGCTCGATCTCCTCCGGGCTGGACGCCGACGCCCGGGCCCAGTAGTAGATCGCCAGGGAGAACACCGTGATGACCGCGATGTCCCACCACAGCGCGATGTGTCCCTGACCGCCGAAGCCGCCCTGCCAGGAGATGACGCCCATGCCCAGCAGGTAGACGGGCAGCCACCGGGCGGCCCTCCAGTCGAGCCGGGGTGCGTCGGGCAGGCCCTTGCGGGTGGCGTACCAGGCGTATCCGCCGAGCAGGACGTAACCGAGGACGATGGCCACACCGAGCCGCCACAGCGTGTCCCAGGTCGACCAGTAGATGATGAGGTTGGCCACCACGAACGACAGCGGGGAGACGACGTTCCCGCCGGGCAGGCGGTAAGGCCGTTCGCGGTGGGGCAGGCGGTCGGCGAAGACGCCGTACGCCAGTGGGGCGCCCGCGTACATCAGCACGCTCGCCGAGGTGATGAAGCCGACCAATTGCTGCCAGCTCGGGAACGGCAGGAAGCAGACCACGCCGGTCACGAAGGAGACGATCAGCCCGAACCAGGGCACGCCGCGCGCGTCGGTGCGCGTGAAGATCTTCGGCGCGTAGCCGTTGCGGGCCAGACCGTAGGAGACGCGGGAGGTGGCGGTGGTGTAGATCAGTCCGGTGCCGCCGGGTGAGACGACCGCGTCCAGGTACAGCACCACGCTCAGCCAGCCGAGCCCCAGCAGGGTGGCCAGTCCCGCCCAAGGGCCGCTGAGGCCGGGGTAGTCGAGCTTGGCCCAGCCGTGCGCGAAGGCGGTCAGCGGCAGGGCGGCGATGAAGACGATCTGGAGCAGGACGTAGATCGCGGCTCCGATGGCGACCGAGCCGAGCGTCGCGCGGGGCAGGTCACGGGCCGGGTCGCGGCTCTCGCCCGCCAGCTGGATCGCCTGCTCGAAGCCCAGCAGGGCGAAGATGATGCCGCTGGAACTGACGGCGCTCAGCACGCCGTGGGCACCGAAAGGCGCGAAGCCGTGCTCGGTGAAGTTGCCCGGGTGGAAGTTGCCGGCCGCGATGATGAAGATCGCGGCCAGCGGCACGGCCACCTTCCACCAGGTGGCGGCGCTGTTGGTGTGCGCCAGGATCCGCACGCCGAGGAAGTTGATGACGACGAACACGGCCATGAGGACGACGGCGACGACGAACCCGCTCGTCGTCAGCGTCCCGTCCTCGGCGTGCTGGAAGCCCTGGGCCCAGTGCCAGTGCCCGGCGTAGCCGATCATGGCCTCGACCTCGATCGGGGCCACGGTCGCCGCCTGGAGCCAGGAGAACCAGCCGAAGGACATGCCGGCGAGACCGCCGAACGCGTAGTGCGGATAGCGCGCAGTGCCGCCCGCGACCGGGAACATGCCGCCGAGTTCCGCGTGCACCAGTGCCAGCAGCACGATCGCGACCGCGCCGATCAGCCAGGACAGGATCGCCGCGGGGCCGGCCGCCACGACCGCCTTCTCGGCGCCGTACAACCAGCCGGAGCCGATGATGGAGCCGACCGACGCCCACATGAGGCCGATCAGTCCGACATCCCGGCGGAGGCCGTCTCTTACCATGAATTCAAGGGCCTCTCATAAATGAACTCGGAGAGTTCGGCGAGCAAGAGGCCTCAGATTAGGAATCGATTATCCGGCGGCAGAAGGCGAGTTGCGCAGCCTTGACCGGGCGCGGGTATTTCCTGGGAAGTGTTTCAGGAATTCTGTAGGCGGCGATGAGGAATCGTTGAGGTCACTGCCCGAGCCGGGGGATCTCGATCGCCGGGCAGCGGTCCATCACCATCTCCAGTCCCGCGGCACGGGTCCGGTCGTACGCCGCCTCGTCGATGACGCCGAGCTGGAACCACACCGCCTTCGCGCCCTTCGCGGCCGCCTCGTCCGCGACGGCTCCGGCGAGATCGCTGTTCACGAACACGTCCACGACGTCCACGTCGAAGGGGATGTCCGCCAGACTGGCGTACCCCTGCTCGCCGTGCACCGTCTCCGCCTTCGGGTGCACGGGCACGACGCGCTTGCCGTAGCGCTGGAGCACGGCGGCGACGCCGTACGCCGCGCGCTGCTCGTTCGACGACAGGCCCACCACGGCCCAGGTGTCGCCGAGCCCGGTGAGGATCCTGCGGACCGTTGCCTCGTCGCCGTACACCGGCGGCCTCCTCGAAAGTCGCGGAAGAACTGTCGTCCGCACAACGACGGACGGTGCGCGGTGATTCCCCGGCGCCCTCCGTGATAGCTTGCCGAGGCCAGTCGAACCCATGTACGTGGGTCAGGGAATCCGGTGCGAATCCGGAACTGACGCGCAGCGGTGAGGGGGACGGGCGGGGCCTCGGCCACTGGACGGCGTGTGACGTCCGGGAAGGCGCCCCGTACCGGACGAACCCGAGTCCGAAGACCTGCTGGCGGCCCCCGCGGCGGTCCGCGGCGGGGGAGCACCGTACGACCGGGCTCCGCGATCGAGCCCTCGACGACTGAGGACTGGTTTCCGTGCCCCTCGCCCGACCTGCCCGACCCGCCCGTGCCGCCGTCCTGCTCGCGGCCGGCTCCCTGCTCCTGACCGGCTGCGGCGACTCGAAGGCCACCGCCGAGAAGGCCGCCGTCACCCTCGACAACTGCGGGCACGAGGTACGCGTCGAGGCCGCGCCGCGACACGCCGTCTCCCTCAACCAGGGCACCACCGAGATCCTGCTCTCCCTCGGCCTCGCCGACCGCCTCGCGGGCACGGCCACCTGGACCGACCCGGTGATGAAGGGGCTGGCGAAGGCCAACGCGAAGGTGCCGCGCATCTCCGACAACAACCCGTCCTTCGAACGGGTCCTGGACGCCGGCCCCGACTTCGTCGCCGCCTCCTTCGTCTCCACCCTCGGCAAGGGCGGCGTCGCCACCCGCGAGCAGTTCGAGAAGCTCGGCGTGCCCACGTACGTCTCCCCGTCGGACTGCGCCGGCAAGGACAACTCCGGGGGCGGCGACGGCGCGCGCGCCAAGGCGCTGGGCATCGACACCGTCTACGGCGAAGTACGCGACCTGGCGACCGTGTTCGGCGTGCGGGAACGGGGCGACAAGCTCGTCGCCTCCCTCCAGCGGCGCATGGCCAAGGCCACACGGGGCGTCGACGCCTCCGACGTCACCCTCCTGTACTGGTTCGCCAACTCCGAGTCGCCGTACATGGCGGGCTGTTGCGGAGCGCCCGGCGTCATCACGCGGGCCCTCGGCGCGAAGAACGTCTTCGACGACACGCACGAGGAGTGGCCGCAGATCAACTGGGAGACGGTCGCCGAACGCGACCCCGACGTCCTCGTCATCGGCGACCTCACCCGCAAGTCGCAGACCGCCGAGTCGGCCGCGAAGAAGATCGCCTTCCTGGAGTCCAACCCGGTCACCAGGAACATGGAGGCGGTCAGGCACAAGCGGTACGTGCTGCTCAGCGGGCAGGCCATGAACCCGACCATCCGCACGGTCGAGGGAGTGGAGAAGGTAGCCGCCGGACTGCGCGAGTTCGGGCTCGTGAAGTGACGGTCCGCGGACCCGCGCTCGGTGTCGCGGGCGCCTTGCTGCTGGTGGTCTCCCTGGCCCTGGCGATCACCGTCGGCCCGGCCGACATCCGGGTCGCGGACGTCTGGTCCGCCGTCGCGGCCCACCTCGGACTCGGCAGCTCGGACCTCACGCCCATCCGCGACGGGATCGTCTGGCAGCTGCGACTGCCGCGCACGCTGCTCGCGGCCGTGTGCGGGGCCGGACTGGCCGTGTGCGGGGCGGTGATGCAGTCGCTGCTGCGCAACCCGCTCGCCGACCCCTTCGTGCTCGGGGTGTCCTCCGGCGCCTCCACCGGCGCGGTCGTGGTCGTCGTCCTGGGCGTGGGCGGCGGCGCCGTCTCGGTATCCGCGGGAGCGTTCCTCGGCGCCCTGGTGTCCTTCGCGCTGGTGCTGCTGCTCAGCCACACACTCGGCGGCACGACCGACCGGGTCGTCCTCGCGGGAGTCGCCGCCATGCAGCTCTTCTCCGCGCTCACCTCCTTCATCGTGATGACCGCCGCCGACGCCGAGACGACCCGGGGCGTGCTGTTCTGGCTCCTCGGCTCGCTCGGCGGCGCGGGCTGGACCGACGTGTGGCTGTGCCTGGCCGTCCTGGCCGTGACGCTGGTGGTGTGCCTGTCGCACGCCCGAACCCTCGACGCCTTCTCCTTCGGGCAGGACGCGGCGGCGGCCCTCGGGGTGTCGGTGGCCCGCACCCGCCTGGTGCTGCTGTGCGTCACGGCCCTGCTCACGGCCGCGCTGGTCAGCTCGGCCGGGGCGATCGGCTTCGTCGGGCTGGTCCTGCCGCACGCCGCGCGGGCCCTGGCCGGTCCGGGGCACGTCCGGCTGCTGCCGGTCACCGCACTCGCCGGTGCGGTGTTCCTGGTGTGGGTGGACACGCTCGCCCGTACGGTCCTGGATCCGCAGGAGGTGCCGGTGGGAGTCGTGACGTCGCTGATCGGCGTGCCGGCGTTCGTGGCGGTGCTGTACCGGACACGGAAGGTGCGGTGAGCGGGGTGGAGGCGGCGGTGAGCGGTGCCGGGCTGCGCGCCGAGAGGGTCGGTCGCCGGGCCGGCGGGCGCCTCGTCCTCGACGGTGTCGTCCTCGCGCCGGAGACCGGCTCCACCGTCGGCGTCCTCGGCCCCAACGGCTCCGGCAAGTCCACGCTGCTGCGGCTGCTGGCCGGGTTGCTCACGCCGACCGCCGGAGTCGTCACCCTCGACGGCACGCCACTGGGCGACCTGCCCCGGCGTACGGTCGCCCGCCGCCTCGCCGTGGTCGAGCAGCAGGCGGACACACAGGTCGAGTTGACGGTCGCGGAGGTCGTACGGCTGGGCCGCGTGCCGCACCGCCGGGCCTGGACGCCGGCGTCGCCGGACGACGAGCGCGCGGTGCGTGGCGCCCTGGAGCGCACCGGCCTCGCCGACCGCGCCGACCAGCCCTGGCACACCCTCTCGGGCGGCGAACGCCAACGGGTGCAGATCGCCCGCGCGCTCGCCCAGGAACCCCGCGAACTCCTCCTGGACGAGCCGACGAACCACCTCGACATCCACCACCAGCTCGACCTGCTCGCCCTGGTCACGGGCCTGCCGGTCACCACCGTCGTGGCCCTGCACGACCTCAACCTCGCGGCGATGTACTGCGACCAGGTCGTCGTCCTGAGCGCGGGTCGGGTCGTGGCGGGTGGTGCTCCGGGCGATGTCCTGACGGAGGAACTCATCGCCGAGGTGTACGGGGTGCGGGCCGCCGTCAGCTGTGAAGGCCCCGAGCGGCGGCCCCATGTGCGGTTCCTGGGGACGCTGGGCTGAGCGGGCCGTGGGCATTCGCGCCATGGGGCCTGACCGACTGATGCCTCCCTGACCGACCGAGGACTCCTCGATGGACGGTCTCCGCCCTGTGACATGGTCTGCCCGGCACGCCATTGGTGGGGCGTTCCCGCCACGATGGCCGGAAAAGGCCGCACATGCCTGCGTGTGCCCGCCCACCCGGCCTACGCTCGCCTCGTGCTGCGCATCATCGACGCCCGTACCGGCGAGCCGGTCCACGCCGCTCCGGCCCGCCGGGGCCTGACCCGTGTCGAGGCGCACGCGCCCGGCTCCGACGCGACGAGTCTGCGGGTGCTGCTCGTGGCGGACCTGCTCGTGCGGGCGCTGGAGATCGGCGGCACACCCGTGTGGGCCCTGCTGACCGGCGGGAGCCGGCAGGCGGAGCTGCGCGCGGACGCCGCGGCCCTCGGCATCCGCCCCTTCGAGGACAGCCCCGATGTCAGCGCCGGACTGGGCGAGGCCCAGGTCGTCCATGTCGCCGCCGCGGGCGGGACCGCCCCGGACGGGGTGCGGATCGCTGTCGCGCCTGTGGAGGTGACGGGGCAGGGCACGTCGGGCGGGGAGCGGCGGGAAGCCGGGACGGCGGACGACGTTTCGGCGGAGCCGGGCCCGCCGGTCGGCGGGATCGCCGAGTCGGGTGGCCCGAGCGGCCGGGCGGCGGAGGAGGATCCGCGAGCTGACAAGTCCTCGGCGTCGTACCCGTCGACCGGCCGGTCGACGGGATCCGGCACGCCGGGCGGTGTCGACCCCACCGTCCTGCGTCTCGCTCTGCTCACGCGGCACCACAGCGCCCCCGTCCGGCTGGAGGCGGCCGTCCTGGAGGAGGCTGGCGCCACCCTCGCCCGCTGGCGCGGCGCGGTCGCCCGTTGGTCCCGAAGTCCCTCGCGCCCCGTCCCCGACGAGGTGCGCGGGCGGTTGCGCGAGGCCTGGGAGGACGATCTGGACGTGCCCCGGGTGCTCGACGAACTGCGGTGGGTGGAGAACGAGCCGGGGCTGCCGGACGGCGCCCGTTTCGAGACGTACGCCTACGCCGACCGGCTGCTCGGCCTCGAACTCACCCGCGACCTGGGAGCCCCGTCATGATCGAGCGCGCCGGAGCGGGCCCGCTGCGCCGACTGGTCGTGCTGCGGCACGCCAAGTCCGCCTGGCCCCTGGACGTCGCCGACCACGAGCGCCCGCTCGCCCCGCGCGGCCGCCGGGACGCACCCGCGGCCGGGCAGGCCCTGGCCGAGGCCGACTGCCTGCCGGACCTCGCACTGTGCTCCACCGCCGTACGCGCCCGCCGGACCTGGGAGCTGGCCGCCGCCGAGTGGGGCACGCCCCCGCCGGTCCGGTACGACCGGCGCCTGTACGCCGCGAGCCCGGCCGGTCTGCTGACCGTCGTGCACGAGGTGTCGGCCGAGGTGGAGACGCTGCTGCTGATCGGGCACAACCCGGGCCTTGAGGAACTGGTCCTGGCGCTCGCCGGTGACGGCCTCGACGACAGCCTGGAACGGGTCCGGACGAAGTTCCCGACGTCGGCCATCGCCGTACTGTCCTGGTACGGCACGACCTGGCAGGCCCTCACGCCCGGCACCGCGCTGCTCACCTCCGTGACCGTGCCCCGGGGCACGAAGAAGTAGCCCCGGGCCCGCGCATAGGCTGACCGGATGCAGGACGAATACCGCACGGTCGCCCGCGCCGGCGTGCACGAGACCGAGGTCAACCGCTCCCGCTTCCTGTGCGCCCTCGCCCCGGCGGCCACCGAGCAGGAGGCGCAGGACTTCATCGCCACGGTCCGCAAGGAGCACGCCGACGCGTCCCACAACTGCTGGGCCTACGTCATCGGCGCCGACGCCTCCGTCCAGAAGGCGAGTGACGACGGCGAACCCGGCGGCACCGCCGGCGTTCCCATGCTCCAGATGCTGCTGCGCCGCGACATGCGGTACGTCGTCGCCGTCGTCACCCGCTACTTCGGCGGGGTCAAGCTCGGCGCCGGCGGGCTCATCCGGGCGTACGGCGGAGCGGTCGGCGAGGCCCTGGACACCCTCGGCACGCGCACCCGCCGCCGGTTCCGGCTGGCCACGGTCACCGTCGACCACCAGCGGGCCGGCAGGCTCGAGAACGACCTGCGTACCGGCGGGCGCGAGGTGCGGGACGTGCGCTACGGGGAGGCGGTCACGATCGACATCGCGCTGCCGGACGCCGACGTGGACGCCTTCCGGGCGTGGCTCGCCGACGCGACCGCCGGAACGGCCGGCTTCGAAGCGGGCGGGGAGGCGTACGGCGACGCCTGACGCGCGGTCAGTCACCTGCGCGGCGGCCCGGGAGCCGGCCCGTGGGGCGTCACCGGCGGTGGAGGGGGACGGCGGCCCGCGGCGCGCCATCGAGGGCGTCGCTTTCCCGTACGCGCTCCGCCCCTCGGCCGGACCGGCGAAGGGGCGCAGCTGAGAAGGGGCGGAGCGGCGGGCGCCGGACCGTCTGCGGCGGAGGGCTACCGGCCGGTGTCGGTGACGGCGGGCTCCTCCGGGTGGACGGTGGCGTCGAAGGGGCCTTGGCCGACCTCGGCCCGCGTATCCGCCGCCGCTTCCGCGTTCGTGGGAACGCGGCCCAGCCGGACGGCGAGCAGTGCCGTGCCGACGGCGAGTGCCGCGAGGACCCAGGCGGTGAGGTCGAAGGCCTCCGCGAAGTCGGCCGTGCCGGTGTCCGGTCCCGGTGCCTGGGGAGACCTCGCCGGGCACTCCCTGGTGACCGCGGGCGCCATCTCCCAGCGGGTCGCACGCGCCGAGCGCGACCACCTGGTCACGCGCCGCCCCGCCCCCGCCCCCGGCCGCAGCTGCTGGAACGCCTGGGCCCGGAGCGGCGCGAGGCACTCGCCGGGTTGCTGCGCGAGCTGCTCGACGACGTGCAGGACGAGCTGAACGCGCGGGGCCTGTCCCATGTCGGGCACGAGTGCCTGGACCCCGCGGGGCAGGGCTGAGCGGGACCGTCGCCGACCAGCTCTCCGAGAAGGACCCGCGTCGGAGCGGCCTGTTCCACGGCATACATGCGGATATTTCCTCTGAATCGACGTCCGATGGGTGGGTCATCCAGAGGTTCGTGAGGGACCAGGTGCCCGCACGGGTTAGCGTGGTGGGTGCTGACAGCGAGCCGTGCCGGCTCGTGCGGGTCGTGGAGCGGTAGCAGGGGGAGACATGCGGGTCGGAGCGGCGTCGTGAGACTGCTGCACACGTCCGACTGGCACCTGGGCCGGTCGTTCCACCGGGTGAACATGCTCGGCGCCCAGGCCGAGTTCATCGGCCACCTCGTCACGACCGTGCGGGAGCATGCCGTGGACGCGGTGGTCGTGTCCGGGGACGTGTACGACCGGGCCGTGCCGCCACTCGCCGCGGTCGAGTTGTTCGACGACGCCCTGCACCGCCTCGCCGACCTCGGCGTGCCGACGGTGATGATCTCCGGGAACCACGACTCGGCCCGCCGGCTGGGCGTCGGTGCGGGCCTCATCGGGCGGGCCGGCATCCACCTGCGGACCGAGCCGTCGGCGGCCGGCACCCCGGTGGTGCTGCCCGACGCCCACGGGGACGTCGCCTTCTACGGGCTGCCCTACCTCGAACCAGCCCTGGTGAAGGACGAGTTCGGTGTGGAGAAGGCCGGGCACGAGGCCGTGCTCGCCGCCGCAATGGGCCGGGTCCGAGCCGACCTCGCCGCGCGGGCGCCCGGCACGCGCTCCGTCGTCCTCGCGCACGCCTTCGTCACCGGCGGCGAACCCAGCGACAGCGAACGGGACATCACCGTCGGCGGCGTGGCCGCGGTGCCCGCCGGTGTCTTCGACGGCGTCGACTACGTGGCGCTCGGGCATCTGCACGGCTGCCAGACCCTCACCGACCGCGTCCGCTACTCCGGCTCCCCGCTGCCCTACTCCTTCTCCGAGGCCGCCCACCGCAAGAGCATGTGGCTCGTCGACCTGGCCGCCGACGGCTCCGTCGACGCCGAGCGCCTCGACTGCCCGGTGCCGCGCGCCCTGGCCCGGATCCGGGGCACGCTGGAGGACCTGCTCGCCGACCCCGAGCTGGCGCGGCACGAGGAAGCGTGGGTCGAGGCCACGCTCACCGACCCGGTCCGCCCGGCCGACCCGATGGCCCGGCTCACCGAGCGCTTCCCGCACACCCTCAGCCTCGTCTTCGACCCCGACCGGACCGAGGACGACCCCGAGGTGTCGTACGCCCGGCGCCTGGCCGGGCGCAGCGACCAGCAGATCGCGGAGGACTTCGTCGCCCACGTGCGCGGCGCCGGACCCGACGCGCACGAACAGGACGTACTGCGGGACGCGTTCGACGCGGTGCGGGCCGACGAGACCGTACGGGAGGTCGCCCGGTGAGGCTCCACCGGCTGACGGTCACCGCCTTCGGACCCTTCGGGGGCACCCAGAGCGTCGACTTCGACGAGCTGTCGGCGGCCGGGCTGTTCCTGCTGCACGGACCCACCGGCGCGGGCAAGACATCCGTCCTCGACGCCGTGTGCTACGCCCTGTACGGCTCGGTGCCGGGCGCCCGGCAGGGCGGAGGACAGGGCACGGCCCTGCGCAGCGACCACGCCGCGCCGGCGACCCGCACGGAGGTCACCCTCGAACTCGCCGTGGCCGGACGCCGCCTGGAGATCACCCGGCAGCCGCCCTGGGAACGCCCCAAGAAACGCGGCACCGGCACGACCCTCGACAAGGCCCAGACCTGGCTCCGCGAGTACGACACCACGGCCGCGACCTGGAAGGACCTCAGCCGCTCCCACCAGGAGATCGGCGAGGAGATCACCCAGCTGCTCGGCATGAGCCGGGAGCAGTTCTGCCAGGTCGTGCTGTTGCCACAGGGCGACTTCGCGCGGTTCCTGCGCGCCGACGCCGAGGCCCGGGGCAAGCTGCTGGGCCGCCTGTTCGACACCCGCCGCTTCGCCGACGTGGAGAAGCGCCTCGCCGAGCGCCGCCGCGCCACCGAAACCCAGGTGCGGGACGGGGACGCCGCCCTGCTGGCCGACGCCCACCGCATGCAGCAGGCCGCCGGCGACGCCATGCGCCTGCCGGACCTGGCCCCCGGCGAACCGGGCCTCGCCGAGGCCGTGCTGGGCGCCGCCGCCGTCGCCCGCAGCACCGCCCGCGAACAGCTGACCGTCGCCGAGTGCACGCTCGCCGCCGCCGAGTCCGCGCAGGCCGCCGCCGGCCGCGCCCTCGACGACGTACGCGAACTCGCCCGACTCCAGCGGCGGTTCACGGAAGCACGGGAACGGGCGGCACTTCTGGAGGAGCGGACGGAGGCCTACCGGGAGGCGCAGAGGCGCATGGAGCGCGCCCGCAAGGCCGAGGCGGTCGCACCCGCCCTGGACCTGCGGGAGACCGCCGACGCCGAACACCGGCGGGCGGCCGCCGCCGAGGCACGCGCGCGTGCCCTGCTGCCCGAGACCTTCACCGACGCGGGCGCGGCCGGGCTCGCGGCCGCCGCCCGCCGGGCCGCCGAGGAACTGGGCGGACTGGACTCGGCCCGCCGCGCCGAGCGGCGGCTGGCCGAACTCCTCGACGAACGCGCCGGCCTGGACCACCAGGAGCGCGCCGACGCCGACGTCCTCCAGGAGGCGGACGCCTGGCTCGACGGCTGGGAGGAGACGCGCACCGCCCTCCAGGCAGGCGTCGACTCCGCGCAGCAGGCCGCCTCCCTCGCCGAACAGCTCGCCGTACGGCGCGAGCCCGCGCGGCAGCGGCTGAAGGCGGCCCGGCTGCGCGACCAGCTCGCCGAGGACACGAACAAGGCCGTCGGGCAGGTCCGCACCGCACAGGAGGAGGCGCTGCGCGCCAAGCAGCACTGGCTGGACCTCAAGGAGCAGCGCCTGACCGGCATCGCCGCCGAACTGGCGGCGAACCTCACCGACGGCGAGCCCTGCGCCGTCTGCGGCGCCACCGAACACCCCGCGCCCGCCCGCAAGGTCGCCGGGCACGTCGACCGCGAGGCCGAGGAACACGCCCTGGCCGCCTACCAGCGCGCCGACGAACAGCGCGCCGACAACGAGCGGAACCTCGGCGTCGTACGCGAGGCGCTGGCCGCCGCCACCGCCGAGGCAGGCGACACACCCACCGAACAACTCGCCCGCGACGCCGAGGAGTTGGAGGACCAGTACGCGCGGGCCCGCCGGGGCGCCGCCGAGCTGCACGCCGCGCAGGAGCGGCTGCGGCAGGCCGGGCACGAGCACGAACGGCGCGTCGCCGCCCGGCAGGAGGCCGCCGTGCGCAGCGCCGCCCGGGTCGGCCACCGGGAGCGGCTGGAGAGCGAACGCGCCGCCCTGGAGGAGGAGCTGGACCGGGCGCGGGGCGCCCTGGACAGCGTCGCCGCCCGGGCCGCCCAACTGGAGCGCCGGACCGCGCTGCTCACGGACGCCGCCGACGCCGCCCGCGCCGCCGAGGACACCGCCCAGCGGCTCAAGGACGCCGATGCCCGGCTCGCCGACGCCGCCTTCCGCGCCGGCTTCGACACCCCGCGGGACGCGGCCGCCGCCCTCCTCGACGACAGCGCCCACCGCGAGCTGCAACGCCGCCTGGACGCCTGGCAGAACGAGGAGGCCGCCGTACGGGCCGTCCTCGCCGAGGCCGACGCCGCGGCCGCCGCCCGGCAGCAGCCCGCCGACCTCGCGTCGGCGCAGCTCGCCGCCGACACCGCGGCCCGCCGGCTGCGCGACGCCGCCTCCGCCCACGACGCCGCCGCCCGGCGCTGCGCCGAACTCGACCGGCTCTCCGCCCGGGCGACCGCCTCCGTACGCCGGCTGGCGCCGCTGCGCGAGGAGTACGACCGGGTCGCCCGCATGGCCGGCCTCACCGCAGGCACCTCGGCGGACAACGAACGCCGGATGCGCCTGGAGTCGTACGTGCTGGCGGCCCGCCTCGAACAGGTGGCCGCCGCCGCGACCGTACGCCTGCGCCGCATGTCGTCCGGCCGGTACACCCTGGTCCACTCCGACGACCGCACCGGACGCGGCCGCAGCGGACTCGGACTGCACGTCGTCGACGCCTGGACCGGCCGCGAGCGGGACACGGCGACGCTGTCGGGCGGCGAGACGTTCTTCGCCTCGCTCGCCCTCGCCCTCGGCCTCGCGGACGTCGTCACGGACGAGGCGGGCGGGGTGCGGCTGGACACCCTCTTCATCGACGAGGGCTTCGGCAGCCTCGACGACCAGACCCTCGACGAGGTCCTCGACGTCCTCGACTCCCTGCGCGAACGCGACCGCAGCGTCGGCATCGTCAGCCACGTGCCCGACCTGCGGCGGCGGATCCACGCCCAACTGGAGGTCGTCAAGGGCAGGTCCGGGTCGGTGCTGAGGCAGCGCGGCGTGGGCTGAGGCACCCCTTACGGCTCCCGTCGGCGCCGTCGGCTGCGGCTGCTGACCCCCGCAGTTTCGAAGGGAGTTGACCATGTAGGTTCTTGCGCCATGGTGCGATACGCGGAGCCCGGCGTCGTGGAATGGGTGGAGTCGGGCGGTGGGCCGCTGATAGCGGTGCCGGAGACGGTTCTGCCGTTCTGGGCCGGTGCCGACGGCGAGGAGACGGCGTCCGACTACGACCGGGCGTGCGAGGTGGACGGGCACGTCGGGCTCCTGCCGGTCGGCGACTGCACGGCGCTGGTTCTGGGCGACGAGCCTGCCTCGACGGCCTATCTGCCCGACCACGGGATGTTCGTCCGGTGGTGTGCGGGCAACTCCGAGGACGAGTTGCTGGCGAGCGTGCCGTCGGCTGTCGATACGGCGGAGTGGGAGCCGGACGTCCACTGGGACGTGCCAGGGGCCGTGCTGCTCTTCGATGCGGCGTGGCCCGGGGCGGACCCTTCGGGGAGCGAGGGGGTTCGGGTGGTTCTGGAGCGGGGGCGCTACGCGGTTCGGGCGGTTCGGGTGCAGCCCGGGCCTGAAACGTGGTTGGGCTTGGTTCAGTTGCGGTTGCTTGCGCCTGGGTGACCGTGGGATGACCGGCGAGGACCGCGGGCCGTCGCGGAGCGCTTCCCCGCCGGGCGGTGGGGCATGCCCGACGACCCTGCCCGCCTCATCGCATGGCTCGCCACGGACGAGGGGGAGTGGGTCACCGGGCAGGTCATCGACTCCGAGGGCGGCTTCCGCCGCTGACGTTCCTGGAGGCTGACTTCCCCTAGAGCCGGGACAGTTCGTCGACCAGGTCGTCCAGGCCCAGGGAACCCTGCGAGAGGGCCGCCATGTGCCAGGCCTTCGGGTCGAAGGCGTCACCGCGCCGGGCGCGGGCCTTCTCGCGGCCCAGCAGCCAGGCCCGCTCGCCGAGCTTGTAGCCGATGGCCTGGCCCGGCATGGACAGGTAGCGGGTCAGCTCACTCTCCACGAAGTCCGCGGGCCGGCTGCTGTGCGAGCGGAAGAACTCCTGCGCCAGCTCGGGCGTCCAGCGCTCGCCCGGGTGGAAGGGGGAGTCGTCCGGGATCGTCAGCTCCAGGTGCATGCCGATGTCGATGATGACGCGCAGGGCACGCATCATCTGCGCGTCCAGGTAACCGAGCCGGCGCTCCGGGTCCGTCAGGAAGCCCAGTTCGTCCATCAGGCGCTCCGCGTACAGGGCCCAGCCCTCGGCGTTGGCGCTCACCATGCCGACACTCGCCTGGTAGCGGGAGAGGTTCTCCGCCACGTGCTTCCACTGGGCCAGCTGGAGGTGGTGGCCGGGCACGCCCTCGTGATACCAGGTCGACACCAGGTCGTAGACGGGGAAGCTCGTCTCACCCATGGTCGGCAGCCAGGTGCAGCCCGGGCGTGTGAAGTCGTCCGACGGCGGCGTGTAGTAGGGGGCCGCGGCGCTGCCCGGAGGGGCGATGCGCGACTCCACCCGGCGCACCCGCTCGGCCAGGTCGAAGTGGGTGCCGTCGAGCGCGCCGATCGCCTCGTCCATCAGTGACTGCAACCAGTCGCGCACCTCGTCGACGCCCTCGATGTGCGTGCCGTGCTCGTCCAGGTGCGCCAGCGCCACCCACGGCGTGGCGGCACCGGGAAGGATCTTCTCGGCCTCCGACTTCATCTCGCCGAGGAGGCGGTGGTACTCGGACCAGCCGTACGCGTACGCCTCGTCCAGGTCGAGGTCCGTGCCGTTGTAGTACCGCACCCAGCGCGCGTACCGCTCCCGGCCCACCACGTCCGGCGCGCCCTCGACCGCCGGTGCGTACACGTCCCGCATCCAGTCGCGCAGCCGCACGACCGCCTCGGTGGCCGAGCGGGCCGCCGTGTCCAGCTCGGACCGCAGCGCTTCGGGTCCGGCGGCCGCGTAGGTCTCGAACCAGCCGCGGCCCTCGCCGTCGGCGTCCGCCCACTCCCCGAGCTGCTCCACGAACGTGGCGGTGGCGCGCGGCCCGCCGTACAGCTTCCGCTCCAGGCCGAGCGCCAGGGACTCCCGGTACCCCTCCAGTGCGGCCGGGACCGCGCGCAGCCGCTCGGCGATCGCCGCCCAGTCCTCCTCCGACTGCGCCGGCGTCACGGTGAACACCTGCCGCACCGCATGGGCGACGGAGCTCAGGTTGCTGACGGAACGCAGACCCTCCTCGGCCTCGTGCACGCCGAGTTCGGCGTTGAGCCGCTCGCGCAGCAGCCGCCCGCACCGGCGCTCGATGTCACTGTCCGCGCCGGGCAGCCGCTCCGCCTCGTCCAGCCGGGCCAGCGTCCGGCGCGCCAGCTCCGCGAACGCCTCCTGACCCGCGGGCGAGGTGTCGGGCAGCCTGCTCGAACTCTCCTTGACGCCGAGGAACGTACCGGTGATCGGGTCGAGGGCGACGAGCTCGTCGACGTACGCGTCGGCGACCTCACGGGGCAGCGGGCTCTTGATCTCAGACATGCGGTCCATCCTGGTACGACGTACGGCGCACGTCATGTGGATTGAGCCGAGGGCGAAGGCGGCAGCAGCGGCCCGCACTCCCACTGCTGGAAGATCAGCCGGGTCTCCACGCGCGCCACCTCCCGCCGCGAGGTGAACTCGTCCAGCACGAGCCGCTGGAGGTCGGCCATGTCGGCGACCGCGACATGGACCAGGTAGTCGTCCGGCCCGGTCAGGTGGAAGACCGTCCGCGACTCCGGCAGGGCCCGGATCCGCTCCACGAACGGCCCCACCAGCTCCCGCCGGTGCGGCCTGACCTGTACCGACAGCAGGGCCTGAAGCCCTCGCCCCAGCTTGGCCGGATCCAGCTCCAGACGGTGCCCGAGGATCACTCCCGAGCGGCGCAGCCGGGTCACCCGGTCCAGACATGTCGACGGCGCCACCCCGACCTGCGCGGCGAGGTCCCGGTACGTCGTCCGGGCGTCGTTCTGCAACAGCCGCAGCAGGTGGAGATCCACCGGGTCCAGTACGACAGATTCGGCCATCGGCCGAACGTAGCACGGGCTTCTCGCCCTCGGGCCCGGTCGGTGTTCACCCTTCCGTCATGGACACAGCGAGCATGGGCGCCCACGCCGACGTACGCACCGCACCGAGAGCACTCGCCACCGAGGCCGTCCACGCCGGGCGGGACGACCTCGCCCGGCAGGGGCTGCACGCCCCGCCGATCGATCTGTCCACCACCTACCCGTCGTACGACAGCCGTGGCGAGGCGGCCCGTATCGACGCGTTCTCGGCCACCGGCGCGGAGCCGGACGGCCCGCCCGTGTACGGGCGGCTGGGGAACCCGACCGTGGCCCGCTTCGAGACCGCGCTGGCCCGACTGGAGGGCACCGAGGCGGCGGTCGCCTTCGCCAGCGGCATGGCCGCCCTGAGCGCCGTCCTGCTCGTACGCGCCTCCATGGGGCTGCGGCACGTGGTGGCCGTACGTCCCCTCTACGGGTGCAGCGACCATCTGCTGACCGCCGGGCTGCTGGGCTCGGAGGTGACCTGGACCGACCCGGCCGGAATCGGCGAGGCGCTGCGTCCGGACACCGGGCTGGTCATCGTGGAGTCCCCGGCCAACCCCACCCTCGCCGAGGTCGACCTCCGGGCCGTCGCCCACGCCTGCGGCTCGGTGCCGCTGCTCGTGGACAACACGTTCGCCACGCCGGTGCTCCAGCGCCCTGCCGAACACGGCGCACGGCTGGTACTGCACAGCGCCACCAAGTACCTCGGCGGCCACGGTGACGTGCTGGCGGGCGTCATCGCCTGCGACGAGGAGTTCGCGGGCCGGCTGCGGCAGGTCCGCTTCGCGACGGGCGGTGTCCTTCACCCGCTGGCCGGCTATCTGCTGCTGCGCGGCCTGTCCACCCTCCCCGTCCGGGTACGGGCCGCCTCCGCCAACGCCGCCGAACTCGCCCACCGCCTCGCCGCCGACCCGCGTGTAGCCCGCGTGCACTACCCGCGCATCGGCGGCGCGATGGTCTCCTTCGAGATACACGGCGACCCCCACGAGGTCATCGCCGGCGTCCGCCTCATCACCCCGGCGGTGAGCCTCGGCAGCGTGGACACCCTCATCCAGCACCCGGCCTCGATCAGCCACCGCATCGTGGACGCGGACGACCGCAGGGGGGCCGGGGTGAGCGACCGTCTGCTGCGCATGTCGGTGGGCTTGGAGGACGTGGAGGACCTGTGGTCGGACCTGAACGGTGCTTTGGGGCGCCCCCTCGGGGGCGCGGGGAACTGCGCGACCAGCTACAGCGAGCCCGCACCCGCCGACGTACAACTGCCCCTACGACGCTGAGGCACTCCCCAGCTCACCCGCACCTGTAGAAACTGTCTCACCCAGCCGCGCGGTGATGACCAGGGTCCCCTCCTCGACCTGATAGTCGAGGGGGAGGCCCAACCCTCGCATCGCGGCGACCATCGCCGTGTTGGACGCCTGCGTCACGGCATACACACTCCTGCAACCGCCTTCCGCGGCCATCGCGACCAGACGGCCCAGCAACTCCCCGCCGACGCCCCGCCGCTGCCACGCGTCCTCGACGATCACGGCGACTTCCGTCTCGTCCCCGTCCCACAGCAGATGCCCGAGCCCGACCAGCCGCCCGGAGGCCGTCTGCACGGCGAGGGTACGGCCGAAGCGGGGACTGAGCAGGTGGTTGAGATAGCGGTCGGCGTCACCGACCGGCCCGTGGTAGCGCAGCCTGAGCGTGCGGTCCGAGCACCGCTCGTGCATCGCCCTGGCCGCCTCCAGGTCACGGGTGTCGGCCCGGCGCACCGTGATGTCGCTGCCTTCGGCCAGGGTGAGCACGTCCCGGCCGTGCGGGACGCGCGGCCCGAGCCGGGCGTCCAGTTCCACCAGGGCCCTGGCCCGGGCGAACTCGGTCGGTGTGAAGGGCAGGTACGGCCGCTCCACGGTGATGACTCCGCCTTCGGGGGCGCGCAGGCGCATCACCGTGTCGTCGAGGGCTCCCTCCACCGGGACACCGTCGGACGTCCGGCCGCCGCCGGCCGGGGCGGGCTGGGAACGGATCGTGCACCGGCCCAGCAACTGGCGCAGTGCCAGGGGCAGTTCCGCGGCGTCCAGGGCGGTCCGGGCGGCGAGGCCCAGCACCCGGGTCGGCGCGTCCACCAGGTCGTGGGCGTCGGCCCGCTCGATCCAGGTGTCCGTGCCGCCGGCCGTCCGGACCGCCGTGGCGATGCCGGAGGCCGGCAACTCGCCCGGGGCGCGCAGCAGGAACTCGTCCACCGTGCCCTCGGCCAGCGGATGGGTCTGGAGGCTGAGGATGTCGACCCGGTGCCCGGCGAGGGCCGTGCACAGGACCGCCAGCGATCCGGGCTCGTCCTTCACCGTGGTCCGCATCCGCCACAGCGTGTTCGTCCCGGGCGTGTCGGCCCCCGGCACCGGCTCCGGTGCCGGGGACCCGGTATCGCCCGTCGGCGGCGCGTGTTCGTGGCGTCGTGTTCGCCAGGTGTGGAAGGCCGCCGTGACCCGCTGCCAGGAGGTGGCGGAGGGGCAGTCGTTCTTCAGGTTGGTCACTTCAGTCACTTTTCGCGTCATGCACCCACTGTGACGGAATGGTGTTGCGTGATCGCGAACGCTTTGTGACCGCTGGGTAAAGGGGGCAGTTTGCCCTCCTTATCGACGCTTCAAACGTTGCGCTCCGTACTACTGGCCGACCAGGCCCGGCTGGAGCACCTTCGTGAACAGCACCGTGCCGTCCTGCTCGCGCAGACGCACCGTCAGCTCGCCGCTGCCGCCGTCGATGTCCACCTCGCCGAAGAACTGGTAGCCCCCGGCGGGGGAGACGTTGGCGGTCGTCGGGGCCTTCAGGAACACACGGTCGGGACCGAAGGTTCCGTCGAGCGTGTTCGCAGGGAACGCGCCGGCGTTCAGCGGGCCCGACACGAACTCCCAGAACGGCTCGAAGTCGGTGAAGGCGGCCCGCGACGGCTCGTAGTGCTGCGCCGAGGTGTAGTGGACGTCGGCCGTGAGCCACACCGTGCCGGTGATCCTGCGGTGCTTGATGAAACGCAGCAGCTCGGCGATCTGGAGCTCACGGCCCAGCGGTGCCCCGGGGTCGCCCTGGGCGACGGCCTCGATGTTCGGCTTGCCGTCGCCGGTGTCCGGGACGACCAGGCCGATCGGCATGTCGGAGGCGATCACCTTCCACACCGCGCGGGAGCGGGCCAGCTCGCGCTTGAGCCACTCCAGTTGCTCGCGGCCGAGGATGCCCTGCGGGTCGGTGGGCTGGTCGTCCGGCGAGTTGGCGTTGCGGTAGGTGCGCATGTCCAGCACGAACACGTCCAGCAGCGGGCCGTGGTGCTGCACGCGGTAGACGCGGCCGTCGGGGCGGCGCAGCGTGGAGATCGGGAAGTACTCCGAGAAGGCGCGGCGGGCGCGGGCGGCGAGCACGTCGACGTTCTTCTCGGTGTACCGGCTGTCGCCGAGGATCTCGCCCGGGTACCAGTTGTTGGTGAGCTCGTGGTCGTCCCACTGGATGATGGAGGGGACCCGGGCGTTGAAGGCGCGCAGGTTCTCGTCCAGCAGGTTGTAGCGGAAGTTGCCGCGGAACTCGGCCAGGGTCTCGGCGACCTTCGCCTTCTCCTCGGTGGTGATGTTCCGCCAGGTGCGCCCGTCGGGCAGGGCCACGGTCTCGGTGAGGGGCCCGTCGGCGTAGATGTTGTCGCCGCTGCAGATGAAGAAGTCCGGGTCCAGGGCGGCCATCGCCTCGTAGATCCGGTAGCCGCCGAGCTCCGGGTTGATGCCCCAGCCCTGACCGGCCAGGTCGCCGGACCAGACGAACCGCACGCCGTCACGCCGTTTCTCGGACGCCGTACGGAAAGTGCCGGTGACCGGCTCGCCGGTGCGGCGCGGGTCGTCCGGGTCGGCGAGCAGCACCCGGTAGTGGATCTGCTCACCGGACGGCAGGCCGCGCAGCAGGGTCGTGCCGGTGAAGTCGGTGCCCGGACCCAGCAGCGGGCCGTGCCATCTGCGCGGGTTGCGGAACGACTCGGTCGCCGACGTCTCGACGATCATCCGGGCCGGCCGGTCGGAGCGCACCCACACCAGCCCGGAGTCGCGGGTCACGTCTCCCGCCTGCACACCCCACCCCGCCTTCGGACGCCCCGACCGAGCGAAGGCCGGCGCCGCGCCGAGAGCGGTGGGCAGGGTGAGGGCCGCCGACGCGGCGAGGGAGCCACGCAGGACGCTACGGCGCGCGGGGAACGGACGGTGTGACATGGATGCGCCTCCAGGGACGGGATCCGGCCAGTGTGCACAGCCACAACTACTGGCACGCCGCAGCGCACACACGAACCCCAAGTGAACAACTGACCGCGGGAGGAGGGGAACCGGCGGGCACCCGCGAGCCACGCCGGGTCACCCCGTGGCCGCCTCCGCCATCAGACGTACACCCTCGTGGATCCGGGCGGTCGGTACGTGCGCGTAGCCCAGGACGAGCCGTGTCCGCTTCGGCCCGTCGGCCTCCTCCCGCGCGGGACGCGGGTGTGCGTAGGCCGACAGGGGGCGTACCGCCACCCCGGCCGCCGTCACGCGGGTGAGGAAACGCTCCTCGGGGCCGTAGCGCTCCGGCAGGGTGGCGATCACGTGCAGGCCGGCGGCGATGCCCGAGACCCGGGAGCCGGGGAAGTGCTCGTCGAGGGCGGTGGTCAGGGCGTCACGGCGCTCACGGTAGGCGCGCTGGCAGCGGCGCAACTGGCGGTCGTAGTCGCCGCGCTCCAGGAAGCGGGCGAACAGCGCCTGGTCGAGGGCCGGGTGACCGAGGTCCAGCGTGCGCTTGCGTTCGACGATCTCCTCCGCCCAGGACTCGGGCACCAGCAGCCAGCCCAGCCGCAGGCCCGGTGCGAGGGACTTGCTGACCGACCCCGTGTAGGCGACGTGGTCCGGGTCGAGGCCCTGGAGCGCGCCGACGGGAGCGCGGTCGTAGCGGAAGTCGCCGTCGTAGTCGTCCTCCAGGACGATGCCGTCCACGGACCGCGCCCAGTCCAGCAGTTCGGCGCGACGGCGGGGCGAGTAGGCGATGCCGGTGGGGAACTGGTGGGCCGGAGTCGTCACCACGGCCCGCACGCCCGACGCCCGCAGCGGCTCCAGGGCGATCCCCTCGCCGTCCACGGGCAGCGGCACGGCGGTGACCCCGGCCGAGGTGTACAGCGCGTCGTGCTGGGGACTGCCCGGGTCCTCCACGCCCACGGTGCGCACACCGCGCGCGTGCAGCGCGAAACCCAGCAGCGTCGTCGCCTGGGCCACCCCGGAGACCACCACGATCCGCTCCGGGTCGGCCGCCACACCCCGCCGCCGGGCGAGCAGTTCGGCCAGCGCGGTTCGCAGCCGGGGCAGCCCGCGCGGATCGGGATACCCCAGCTCCTGGTGCGGCATCTCCGCCAGCACACCGCGCTGGGCGGCGGCCCACGCCGAGCGCGGGAACAGCGACAGATCCGGCGTCCCGGGCACGAAGTCCACCCGGGCACCGGGGGAGCGCGGAGCGAGGTCGTGCGCCCGCGGCCGGGCGGTCCGTACCGCCGAGCCCACCCACGTCCCGGCGCCCCGGCCGCTGCGCAGATAACCCTCCGCCGTCAGCTGCTCGTACGCCTCCGTGATCAGCCCGCGCGACACCCCCAGATCCGCCGCGAGATCCCGGCTCGACGGCAGCCGCGTGCCCGGTGCGAGCCGGCCCGAGCGGACCGCCTCGCGCAGCGCCGCCTGGAGGGAACGGCCACGCGTGCGTGCCGGTGCCGAAGCGGCCGGGAGCAGCAGCTCCCAGGCGGGCGACGCGGGCTCGCTGCGTTCCATGCTGTCCATGCGGTCAGTCTGCCGGATCCGCCGGCGGGCCTTCAGCCCATCGTCATGCATGGGGCGGCGGCCGTCGTCCACCGGCGCCCGAGCGCGCGTCGGCGTGCGGCCGGCCACGGGCGCGCCCCCGGCGTGCGCCGCGGTTCCCCGATCGGGTCAGTTGCCGGGCCGGACGACAGGGCAGCCTCCGCCCGTGATCACCGTGCTGAACGTCCACGAACGTGAGCTGCCCGCGGCACCGGCGGCCGTCGGCGCCCTGATCGACTCCCTCGGCACCGGCAACGACCGGCTGTGGCCGCCCGGCTGGCCGCCGGTGCGCTTCGACCGGCCGCTGGCCGTCGGCGCGTCGGGCGGTCACGGTTGCGTGCGGTACGAGGTGAGTCACTACGTGCCGGGGGAGTGGGTGCGGTTCCGTGTCACCGGCCCGCGAGGCCTCCGGGGCTTCCACGAGTTCAGCGTCCAGCACCTCGGCGCGGAGCGCACCGTCCTGCGCAACACCCTGGTGCTGCGCCCCGGGGGTGTGCGCTGGTTCGGCTGGCTGCTGTACTTCCGCCCCCTGTACGACGCGGCGTTCCGGCAGAGCCTGGACTGCGCCGAGCGCGCGCTGACCGGGACGGTCGCGCGCCCGGCCGACTGGGGCTGGTACGTACGACTGTTGCGCGCCGCGACCGCACGGGTGGCGGCCGAGCCGGCCGAGTGACGACGGCCGGCCGGGCTCCCGGTCCCTCAGCGGCTGCCGTCGAGGACGACCCGGGCGACCAGAGCCGGGTCGTCGTTCATCGGGACGTGGCCGCAGCCGGGCAGCCGTACCAGACGGGCGCGGGGGATGACGCTCTTGGCCCGCACGCCCTGGCGGGGGATCAGCAGCCGGTCCCGGTTGCCCCACGCCACGGTGACGGGTGTGCCCACGATGTCGTCGGTGAACTGCACGGACCTGCCGGAGCGGAGAGTCTCGGAGAACCCCTGGGCCCGGGCCAGCGCGAGCGTCTCGGCGACCACGGCCTCGGGCGAACGACGGCCCGGGCGGGCGTAGATGGTGCTCGTCAGCAGGGTGCGGCCGATCGCCGGGCGGGCCAGGCGTTCGACGACGGGCAGCGGCATCCGCTGGGCTATCTGCCGCATCGTCATCAGCACGGTGAAGGCGTAGCGGCGCTCCATGTCGTTCCAGAACCCCGCGGGGGACAGGGCGGTGACGGAGCGGACGAGCTGCGCCCGGGCCAGGTCCAGGGCCAGCAGGCCGCCCAGCGAGTTGCCCGCCACGTGCGGCCGTTCGATCTCCAGCGCCTCGCAGAGCGCGGCCAGGACGGTGTTCATGGTCGGCAGGTCGTGCGCCATGCCGTCCGGCAGCGCCGGTGACTCGCCGCACCCCGGCAGGTCCACGGCGATCACGTCCCGCTCGGCCGCCAGCGCGGGAATCACCGGGTCCCACACCTGCCGGTGGTGACCGATGCCGTGCAGCAGGAGCAGCGGTTCACCGCTGCCCTGACGCGTGTAGGACAGGGTCACGTTCTGTTCGCCCTGTGCGGAGGCGACTTTGAAGGAGACGGTGACGGACATGCGGTGCTCCTCGGCTGTACTCGCTGACGGACGCCGTAGACAGCTTGTCAGCAATTGCTACCGGCGGGTAGCCCCACGGTGGCGCCGGCTTCCCGGCCACGGCCGGCCGGGAGGGGCGATTCCGCCTGGACAGGGACGGACCGGTGGGCTGGGATGGATCCCGTGACCACCGAGACCGCGACCGACGTCTTCGAAGCGCACCGCCCCGTCCTGCTGGGCGTCGCCTACCGCATGCTGGGCCGTGTCGCCGACGCGGAGGACGTGGTCCAGGAGGCATGGCTGCGCTGGTCGGGCAGCGACCGAGGGGACGTACGCGAACCGCGCGGATACCTCGTACGGATCACCACCCGCCTCGCCATCGACCGGCTGCGCCAGATCAAGGCCCGAGGGGAGACGTACGTGGGCCCGTGGCTGCCCGAGCCGTACGTCACCGACTTCGGCGACACCGTGCCGGACACCGCCGAGCGGGCCGTGCTCGCGGACTCCGTCTCGTTCGCCCTCCTCGTCGTGCTGGAGTCCCTGTCACCGCTGGAGCGGGCGGTGTTCGTGCTGCGCGAGGCCTTCGGCTTCCCGTACGCCGACATCGCCGCGATGCTCGACCGCGGTGAACCGGCCGTGCGCCAGCTGGCCGGGCGGGCGCGCAAGCACGTCGAGGAGCGGCGGCCGCGCTACGAGGTCGACCCCGCCCAGCGGCGCGACCTCACTGAACGGTTCCTCGCCGCCGCGGCGGACGGTGACCTCGAGGGGCTGATGGAGCTGCTCGCCCCGGACGTCCGGCTCGTCGGCGACAGTGGCGGAAAAGCGCGGGCGCCGCTGCGGGTCCTGGAGACCGCGGACAAGGTGGGCCGGTTCCTCGTCGGCGCCGCGCGGAAGAGCGACCCCGGCCTCTCCCCGCGTTTCCTGGAACTCAACGGCGGCCCGGCCTTGTTGTTCCTGTCCGGCGGCAAGCCCGACTCCGTCTTCCAGCTCGACGTCGCCGACGGCCGCGTCCAGGCGGTCTACATCGTCCGCAACCCCGACAAGCTGCGCTCGCTGGCCGCCGTGTAGACGGCGCCGCACGACGGGACGGCGCCGCAGGACCACCCCCGCGCCCTCGCATGAACGTCCCGTGAACGTTCCCGGCCATTGGTATTGACCAAGCATCAGGGCCGCCCTATGGTCGCAGAGAAGTGAAACAACCTTTAAAAAACAAGGGCGCTAAAAAGCCGCCGACCACGGCGATTGCGGAGGACAGGGTGGGGACCACGCAGTTGGAATCGGTGCCGGAGCCGAAGTACTGGCATCTCAAGACCGTGCTCAGCCAAGCGCTCGACTCGGAGTTCTCCGTGGGGGAGATCCTGCCCAACGAGCGCGATCTCGCGGCCCGCTTCGGCGTGGCCCGCGCCACGCTCCGCCAGGCCCTGGAGCAGCTCGAACTGGAGGGCAGGCTCCAGCGCCGCCGCGGTGTCGGCACGACCGTCGCGCCGCCCCGCATGGGCGTCTCCCTGGGCACCGGCCCGCACACCTGGCCGGGCGGCCCCGACGACGCCTGGCAGCCCGTCGACTGCACGGCGGCGGTGCCGCCCGCGGCGGTCGCCGAGGCGCTGGAGACCGGCCCGGAGGAGTCCGTGCACATCGTGCGGCGCTCCCGGGTCTCGCAGGGCCGGCCCGTCGCGGCCGAGCTGCTCTACATCCCGCAGTCCTCGGTGCCCGAGCTCTCCGGCATCGACGCGCCGTCCGGAGCGGCACGCGCGCGTGCGGTGCTGCGCGAGCTCCAGCGGCTGGAGCTGGAGCGGCAGGAGAACGCGGTGGAACTCGGCTCCGCCGGGGCCGACGACGCGAAGGAACTGGACCGGCTGCCGGGGGCGCCCGTGCTGGTGGTGACGACGCGGTTCGTGGCCGCGGGGCGTGTCGCTGCGTTGTCCGTCGCGACGTATCGCGCTGACACGTGTCGGTTGACCTTCGGTGACGCGGGGGCCGTGGAGATTCACGCCGGGCCGGAGCGGCGGGCCTGCTGACCGTGGCGCCGTAGGGAGGGCGGTGCGTGGGTGACTGCGCGCGCGTCGTGGCTGGTCGCGCCCACGCGGCGGAGCCGCATATGGACACAGCCTCGCGCCCCTTTCATGCGTCGCCGTTCAGCGGCGTTCCACCGTGAACAGCTGCTCCTCCACGTGGTCCAGGGCGAGACGCAAGGCGCCTGTCGCCACTGCCGCGTCTCCCAGGCGGGACAGCGTCACCTGCGGGGGACGCAGACAGTAGCGGGCCAGTTCCTGGCGGAGGGGGTCCAGGGCGCCGTCCAGACCGGCTGCCCAGCCGCCGATCACGACCAGTTCCGGGTCGAGGGCGAGGACCAGGGCCGCCACGTCGTGGACCAGACGCTGGAGGAAGCGGTCGACGGCCGCGCGCGCCCGCTGGTCGCCCTCGCGGGCCTGCGCGAAGACCACGGCGACGGCCTGTTCGTCGAGCGGGTGCAGCGGTTCGTCGGTGGTGGACAGCAGCGTCTCCGGCGTCACCTCCCGGCCGAGCAGATGCAGCGCGCCGATCTCCCCGGCCGCCCCGCCGTAGCCCCGGTGCAACCGCCCCCCGATCAGCGAACCGGCGCCGGGGCTGAGCCCCGCCAGCACGAACACCACGTCGTCCGACTCGGTGGCCGCGCCCTTCCAGTGCTCGGCGACGGCCGCCGCGTTGGCGTCGTTCTCGACCAGGACCGGGCACTTGAACGACCGGCTCAGCCGCTCGCCCAGCCGCAGCCCCGTCCACCCGGGCAGCGCGGTGCTGAGCCGAACCGTGCCGTCCGCCTCGACGATCCCGGGCGTGGCCACGCCCACGGCCCGCAGCGAGCCGCGTGCGACACCGGCCCGGCGCAGCAGCTCGGCGACGGCCCCGCGCAGCCGCTCCAGCCGCTCGTCGGCCCCCGCCGCCTCGGGAACGTCCTTGGCCTGGGAGCCGATCACCCGGCCGTCCAGGTCGGCCAGCAGCGCCGCCACCCGGTGCGCCCCGATCTCCAGGCCCAGCAGATGCCCGGCCTCCGCCCGGAACCGGAACCGCCGCGCCGGCCGCCCCTGCTTGCGGGCGGCACCCTCCTCGGCCGCCTTCTCGACGACGAGACCGGCCTCGATGAGCCCTTCGACGACGCCCTCGACGGTCGGCCGGGACAGCCCCGTCACCCGGGTGATCTCGGTCAGCGTCGCGCAGTCCGTGGCACGCAGCGCGTGCAGCACCACCGCGGAGTTGATCCTTCGCAGCAGCGAGGGATCCCCGCCGGTCAGCCGCCCCACCGTCCGTCCTCCCAGCTCGTGCGCGTGTTGGCCGGATCGTACTCGGCGCGGCGCACCCCGGCGAGGGGCAGGCGCCGGCCCCCGCCGGTCACCCCGGCGCCACGAACCCCGACTCGTACGCCGCGATCACCGCCTGCGTGCGGTCCCTGGCTCCCAGCTTCGCCAGTACGGCGCTCACATGCGACTTCACCGTCTCGGTGCCCACGACCAGCCGGGCGGCGATCTCCGCGTTGGACAGGCCGCGTGCCATCAGCCGCAGCACCTCGCCCTCCCGCTCGGTCAGCTGGGCCCGCTCCATCGCCGCCCGCGCGGCCCGGTTCCCGCCGTCGTCGCCGTACTCGGAGGCCAGTTGCCGTACCGAGGCCGGGAACAGCAGCGACTCGCCCTCGGCGATCAGCCGCACCGCGTGCACGATCTCGGCCGGCCGGGCCCGCTTCAGCAGGAATCCGTCGGCGCCCGCCCGCAGCGCCTCGTACACGTACTCGTCGTTCTCGAACGTCGTCACCACGAGGATCCTCGGCGGCTCTTCGACCGTCCGCAGCAGCGCCCGGGTGGCCTCGATACCGTCCAGCAGCGGCATCCGTACGTCCATGGCGACCACGTCGGGCCGCAGCTGCCGCACGAGCGGGATCACCGACGCCCCGTCCGCGGCCTCCCCGACCACCTCGATGTCGGGCTGGGCCTCCAGCACGGCCCGCAGACCCGCGCGCACCAGGGGTTCGTCGTCGACGAGGAGAACGGTGACCGGCATCGGACCAGCGTAGATCAACTCAACGGCAGCTCGACATGGACCTGCCAGTCGCCTTCGTCGGGGCCGGTCCGGGCCAGCCCGCCGAGCAGGGCGGCGCGCTCGCGTATCCCCCGCAGGCCGCTGCCGCGCCCGGGGCCGGGTACCGGCTCCGTCAGCGGGTTGCGTACGGCGAGGACGAGAGTGCCGGCGGCGACCTGCACACGGACCCGCACGGGCACGGCTCCGGCATGCCGCAGCACATTGGTCAGTGCCTCCTGGAGGATCCGGTAACCCTCCCGGGACACCGGCCCGGGCACCGTGTCCACCGGACCGGTCACCTCGGCGTCGACCTTCGCCCCGGAGGCGCGCGCGGACTCCAGCAGCCGGTCGGCGTCCGTGAGGGCCGGTCTGCCGTTCACGGGCTTCTCCGACTCGCGCAGGACACCGAGCACCCGCTCCAGGTCCTCCAGAGCGGCCCGGCCGGTCTCCTCGATGGCGCCCAGTGCCCGGTCGGTGAAGGCGGGATCGCCGGCCGCACGCGCGGCCCCCGCCTGTACGACGGCGACCGTGAGCGCGTGGCCGATGGAGTCGTGCAACTCGCGGGCGATGCGCGTGCGTTCCAAGAGCTGTTCGGTGCGCTCCTCCAAGGCCGCGAGCCGCTCCGCGGGTGACGGGCCGAGGAGCCGCTCGGCGAGCGCGGTGATGAGGTGGCCCGACCACACCACGACCACGAGGAACAGAATCAACGGCACGGGTGCGAGCACGGCGTGCCACCAGCGGTTCTCCTCGACGGGCACCAATCCGTCGGCGACGGGCCCGAGACCGAGCCCCGTCGTCAGCAAGTCGACGGCGAGAAGGGGCAACTGGACGGAGAGGTGGGCAACGATCCAGCCGAGGCACAGCCGCGCCTCCAACCACACCACCGTCCGCCCGCGATCGGCCCACGTGACGGACGGAGTGGCCACGATCTCCGCACTCTCGCTGCCGTGCCGCCGGCCGGTCAGCAACAGCCTGGCCTGGAACCCCTCCACCAGCCGCGTGGCCGGCACGAGGCCGGCGAGTCCGAGCAGCAGGGCGGCCGTGGCCTGGGTCCACCACGCCTCCTGGACGAACAGCCACATGGACGGCCACACGATGGCCACCAGCAGATGCAGCCACCGCGTGTACGTCACCGCCCGAGCGAACGGGCGCAGCATGCGGACCATCGCGCCATCGTGCCAGCCGCCACTGACAACGAGCCTCCCCCGCACGGGGGAGACGATCTCCACCGCCGGGGGAGGCCCGCAACCCCTCCGACCGGCCACGCTGCTGCCATGACCAGCATCGAAGTCCAGGACCTCACCAAGGAGTACGGCGGCAAACGGGCCGTGGACGGCCTCACCTTCCGTGTCCTGCCCGGCCGCGTCACCGGCTTCCTCGGTCCCAACGGCGCCGGGAAGTCCACCACCATGCGGCTGGTGCTCGGCCTCGACCGGCCGACCGCCGGTACCGCCACCCTCGGCGGACGCGCGTACCCGACGCTGCGCGAACCCCTGCGCCAGGTGGGCGCCCTCCTCGACGCGCAGGCCGCGCACGGCTCCCGCACCGCCCGCGACCACCTCCGCGTCCTGGCGACCAGCAACCGCATCCCGGACCGGCGGGTCGACGAGGTACTGGAGGAAACCGGCCTGGCGTCGGTGGCCCGGCGCCGCGTGCGGACGTACTCCCTCGGAATGCGCCAGCGCCTGGGCATCGCCGCCGCCCTGCTGGGCGATCCCGAGGTGGTCATGCTGGACGAGCCGTCCAACGGCCTCGACCCCGAAGGCATCGTGTGGATCCGGCAGTTGCTGCGCCGGCTCGCGGGGGAGGGCCGCACGGTCCTGGTCTCCAGCCACCTGATGAACGAGACCGCGTCCTTCGCTGACCACCTCGTCGTCCTCGGCCGTGGCCGGCTGCTGGCCGACACCCCGATGCGGGACTTCATCGACGCGCGCGTGCGGCCCAGCGTACGCATCCGCACGTCCGACCCCGACGCCCTCCGGAGCGCTCTGGCCCGGTACGGCCAGGACGCCGTGGAACACCCGGACGGTCACTGGACCGTGCACCACGCACGCGTGGACGACATCGGCCGCCTCGCCTCCGCCGCGGGCGTGCCGGTCCTCGAACTCGCGGCCGAGGAGGGCACGTTGGAACAGGCCTATTTCGACCTCACGTCAGCCGAAGCCGAGTTCACCACGCAGCCCCAGGAGGTCTGACCATGGAACTCACCCCCGTCCTCCGCTCCGAGTGGCTGAAGATCCGTACGCTCCGCTCGCTCCCGGGAGCGCTCCTGGCCCTGTTCGCCGCGACCACCGCGTTCTCCGCGATCGCCGGTGTCTCCGAGACGTCGGACCCCGGCTTCGACCCCTTGTTCACGGCCCTGTCCGGTGTCGTGCCGGGGCAGATCGCGGCCGTCTCCTTCGGGGCCATGGCCGTGTCGTCGGAGTTCCAGACGGGTGCGCTCCGGCTCTCGCTGGCCGCGGTTCCGCGGCGCGGCCGGTGGTTCGCGGCCAAGGCGGCCGTCATCGCCGTACCGGCCCTGCTGGTGGGACTGGTGACCGCTCTCGCCGCCCTCCTCGTGGCCCGGGTCGGGCTCGGCCCGGCGGCCGACGGGCTCGGCACCGGCGAGCAGGTGCGCGGCGTCGTGGGCTGCGGTGTCTACCTCATGCTGATGGCCCTGTTCGCCGCCGGACTCGCCGCTCTGCTGCGCAGCGGCGTGGCGACGCTGTCCCTGCTGATTCCGTTCATCCTCGTCGTGTCGTTCGTGATCGGCGACGCGACGGGCACCGTCGCCGACTTCCTCCCCGACAAAGCGGGACAGCTGGTCCTCAGGGAGACGTACGACGGCACCCTCGGGCCGTGGTCGGGGCTCGCGGTGACCGCGCTCTGGGCGGCGGCCGCCCTGCTGGCGGGGGCGTGGAGCCTGCGCCGCCGGGACGCCTGACCGGAGACCCGACCGAGACCCGGCCGAGCCCCCGCCGGAGAACGGCCGGAACAGGATTGACGCCCCGCCAAGTGTCAGTGGCGGCGGGTTTACTGGACCCATGAACATCGCACAGCACATCGCCCTCATCGACGAGCTGTGCTACCGCCCCTTTCCGGCGGAGCACGGCCCGTCGGACGTCGGCTTCTCCGGACCCGGTGAGCACACCGCGGTGTTAGAGGCCGCGGGCGACGACGACCCGGCGCTCCGCGCGGTGACGATCGACCAGTACGAGAAGGACCGGGACGCCGTCTACGAACTTCTCGCCTCACGCTGGGGCGACACGCCCCCCTACAACCTGCGGACCGTCCTCCTGCGCGGCGGGCAGGAGGAGATACCCCGGCCGTGGGCCGAGTTGAGCGAGCGCGCGAGCGTCGCGTATCTGTGGGAGGTGGAGGGCACCGGCCGCTGGGTCGCCGTGGCGGTCACCGACCGCGACACATCGCAGGCGGTCCAACTGCTGGCCCTGGTCACGGAGACGGACCCGCCGTAGGAGATCAGTCCCCGGCGGCCTCCCGCAGCCGCGCGAACTCCTCGGCCATCGTCTCGGCCGTCCAGTGGGCGTTGAGTCCGCTCGGGTTGGGCAGCACCCACACGCGCGTGTCCCCGATCGTCCGCGACTGCGGCCCGACTCGGGCCTTCCGGACGTCGAACGCGGCGCGGTAGGCGGTCACTCCGACAACGGCCAGCCAGCGCGGCCGCAGCCGCCCCACCTTCAGCGCGAGCTGTCGCCCGCCCTCCCGGTACTCCTCGGCGCTCAGCTCGTCGGCGCGAGCGGTCGGCCGCGCCACGACATTGGTGATGCCGAGCCCGTACGACAGCAGCTCCTGCTGCTCGGACGGCTTCAGCAGCCGCGGTGTGAACCCGGAGCGGTGCAGCACCGGCCAGAAGCGGTTGCCGGGGCGGGCGAAGTGGTGGCCCGTCGCGGCCGTCATCAGACCGGGATTTATGCCGCAGAACAGCACCCGCAGACCGTCCGCGACCACGTCCGGCACGAGACGGTCGCGGGCGGCCTCGAGCTCCTCGGGTGTGAAACGGGGCATCGTACGCGGCGCGTCAGAGGATCGCGCCGGGCGTGTAGCCCGCGGCCTGGGGGTGCTGCTTCACGATCTCCTCGACCCGGGCGACGACGGCGGCGACCTGGTCGCCCGCGGCGCCCGTGAAGGACAGCTTGTCGGCCATCAGCGCGTCCAGCTCGGCGCGGTCGAGCGGAATGCGCGCGTCGGCGGCCAGCTTGTCGAGCAGCTCGTTGCGCTCGGCGCCCTGCTCGCGCATCGCGAGCGCGGAGGCGACGGCGTTCTCCTTGATCGCCTCGTGCGCGAGCTCGCGGCCCACGCCCGCGCGCACGGCGCCCATCAGCACCTTGGTGGTCGCCAGGAACGGCAGGTAGCGGTCCAGCTCCCGCGCCACGACCGCCGGGAACGCGCCGAACTCGTCGAGCACGGTCAGGAACGTCTCCAGCAGGCCGTCCAGCGCGAAGAACGCGTCCGGCAGCGCGACGCGGCGCACCACCGAGCAGGACACGTCGCCCTCGTTCCACTGGTCGCCCGCCAGCTCGCCGGTCATCGAGGCGTAGCCGCGCAGGATCACCATCAGGCCGTTGACGCGCTCGCAGGAGCGGGTGTTCATCTTGTGCGGCATCGCCGAGGAGCCCACCTGGCCCGGCTTGAAGCCCTCGGTGACCAGCTCGTGCCCGGCCATCAGCCGGATCGTCTTCGCCAGCGACGACGGCGCGGCCGCCACCTGCACCAGCGCCGTCACGACCTCGTAGTCGAGCGAGCGCGGGTAGACCTGGCCGACCGACGTGAACGCCTGCGAGAAGCCCAGGTGCGTGGCGATCCGCTGCTCCAGTTCCGCGAGCTTCGCGGCGTCCCCGCCCAGCAGGTCCAGCATGTCCTGCGCGGTGCCGACCGGGCCCTTGATGCCGCGCAGCGGGTAGCGGCCCAGCAGCTCCTCGATCCGGCCGTGGGCGACGAGCAGCTCGTCGGTGGCGGTCGCGAAGCGCTTGCCGAGGGTGGTGGCCTGGGCGGCGACGTTGTGCGAACGGCCGGCCATGACCAGCTCGCCGTACTCGCCGGCCAGCTTGCCCAGACGGGCCAGGACCGCCACCGTGCGGTCGCGCATCAGCTCGAGTGAGAGGCGGATCTGGAGCTGCTCGACGTTCTCGGTGAGGTCGCGGGAGGTCATGCCCTTGTGCACGTGCTCGTGCCCGGCGAGGTCGTTGAACTCCTCGATCCGCGCCTTCACGTCGTGCCGCGTGACCTTCTCGCGCTCGGCGATGGAGGCCAGGTCGACGGTGTCGAGCACACGCTCGTAGTCGGCGAGCGCCGCGTCCGGCACCTCGATCCCGAGGTCCTTCTGGGCGCGGAGCACGGCGAGCCAGAGCTGCCGCTCCAGCCTCACCTTCTGCTCGGGCGACCAGAGCGTGGCGAGCTCGGCGGAGGCGTAGCGTCCGGCGAGGACGTTCGGGATGCGGGGCTTGGCGGGAGCGGAAGTCACGTGGACGGATTCTACTGGCGATTCGTGCAGGCCAGCGTCGCGGGTGCCTTCGTGGGAACCTACGAGAGGTGTCGACGAGGTCCGCGGGCACGTCCGCGTGGCCCGGCTGAGGCGCGCACCAGCAGGCCGGCGCGGTGCGGCACAGCTTGTTCCCTCGAGGTCAGCCGGTTCCCGTGGTCGTCGGCACGGCGACGTCCGGGAACCGTCTACGCCAGACCCTCGTACGGCAGCAGCCCGAGCCGCTCCGGCGGCGGGCCGTTCGCTCCTCGCACCGGCCGCTTCGCAGCCAAGGTCTTGATCTTGTGGGAGTCTTCCCGCGGGCTCAGAAGGCCGGTGCGGACCGCTCCGTGAGCCGGTTCTGGTGCCGCGCGCCGAGCACGGCGTCCCGCAGCCGTTCCTGAGCAATCGTCAGGCACGCGTAGACCGCTCCTTGTGCCGTCGACAGACCGATCTGATGCGGACCCGTCCTGATCTCCGGCGCCGCCGGAAGGCTCTGGTCGAGCCGCTCGCGCACCTGGGGAAGGACGACGTCGACGAGCGGGCGCAGCCGGCCCACGAAGTGGACCGACTCCGGGTCGAGCGTCACGGCGACGACACTGACGGCGGTCACGATCGCGGTGGTGAACGCGTGCAGCACTTCGGCGTGCGACGCCTCGGCGTGCTCCAGCAGCCAGAGATCCTCGACGCGCTCCAGGTCGAGCCCCCGCTCGCGAGCGAACCGGAGAAGACCTCGGGTGCTCAGCAAGCCGTCGAGGTTCTCGTCGCCGAATCCGGAGGAGAGCACACCGATGTCACCGAAGGCGGGTGTGTTTCCCCGGGCGAGCTCGTGATCCGTGCAGCTGGCGAAGTTGAGTATGGTGCTGACGCTGAAGAGCGCGGCGTTCCTGATGGTGGCGTCTTCGGTGAGGATCCCGAGCAGGGACGCGTTGGCATCGCTGTCGAGCAGCACAGGGGCGTCGACCAGAGCTTCGACAGCTCGCTGGAGGCCTGAGCCCGCGAAGGTTTTCATCGACTCCGCGGGGCCGAAGATCTCCGTGCCGCCCCGGACCCGGCCGGGCACCGCGGCGACGATCTGACGCAGAGGACCCTGTGCGGGTCGGGCGGCCTGCCCGATCAGGTCGACCAGCCATCGCGCGGCGTCCTGGACCTCATGGTGAACGGCGGTGGGGACCGTCACGTGCCGGATCTCACGACCTCTCAGGTCGGTCACCAGCACACCGGTGGTCTGGGCGCCGAAGCTGACACCGGCGACGTGGCCGGTCGTGCCGGGCAGGTCCAGATAGGTGGACCGGCGGCCGCGGCCGGTGATCTCGTCGACCCCGCTGTCGACGACGAAGCCGTCGGCACGCAGTTCCTCCACCGCTCTCGACACCGTGGCCTTGCTCAGGCCCGTCAGCTCGATGAGCTTGTTCCGCGTCAAGGGCGCGTGGGAGAGGACCACGTCGAGGACCGATGCCTTGTTGTAGTCGCGTGAGGTCGGGTTGGTCACGTGATGACCATAGCGAGCCCCGTGCGCTGAACTCGGCTCCGCCTCCGCGGTCGCGGACAGCGCAGCAGGCTGCTGGGCCCCTCGCGGAGCCGGTGAAAAAAGTTTTTAGTTTCAGATTGGAACTGGAACGAATGATGGTATGTTTCCGGCCGACGCAGCGAGCAACCCCGGAACAAGATTGAAGGTGTGCCTGCCGATGACTTCGACGCTGAGCCGGGCAGTCGCCCACTACCCCAACCGGTTCGACCCCGGGGTACTGAGCGAGCTCCCCGAGCACCTCCAGGAGACCATCCGGCGCCGGAACAAGGTGCTGGGTCCTGGCTACACACTGATCTACAGGGAGCCGGTCGAGTTCGTCTCCGGTCACGGCGCTCACCTGATCGACCGCGACGGCAACGACTACCTCGACGCCTACAACAACGTCCCCTGCGTCGGTCACGCCCACCCCCACGTGGCCGAGGCCGTCGCCCGCCAGATGGCCGCGGTCAACACCAACACGCGCTACGTCCAGGAAGCCCTGGTCGACTACGCGGAGCGGCTTCTTTCGACCTTCCCGGAGGAACTGTCCAAGCTGAGCATCGCGTGCAGCGGGTCGGAGGCGAACGACCTGGCGGTGCGGGTGGCGCGGTTCCACACGGGCGGCGAGGGCATCATCGTCACCCGCTGGGCCTACCACGGCATCACCCGGGAGGTGGCGAGCTTCTCACCCACCCTGGGCGCGGGATCACCGCTGGGCCCGAACGTCCGGTTCATCGACGCTCCTGACCCGCGCCTCGTCGCGCCCGGATCCACGCTCGACGAGCACATGCGGCAGCAGGTGCGCGGCGCGATCGACGACCTCGAACGCCACGGCTACCGACTCGCGGCCCTGATCACCGACTGCGCCCACTCCAGCGACGGCATCTTCACCGACCCCCCCGGCTACATGCAGGCCGTGGTGGAGGAAGTGCACGCCGCCGGCGGTGTCTACATCGCGGACGAGGTCCAATCGGGATTCGCCCGGCTCGGGGAGTCGATGTGGGGCTTCAGCCGCCACGGGGTGCTGCCGGACATCGTCACCATGGGCAAGCCGATGGGCAACGGCCTGCCGATCTCGGGTGTGGTCTTCCGCCCCGAGGTCAGCGAGGAGTTCGGACGCAACGTCCGCTACTTCAACACCTTCGGCGGCAGCTCCATCCCCGTCGCCGCCGGCGCCGCGGTGCTGGACGTCTTCGAGCAGGAGAACGTGCAGCAGCGCGTCCTGGAGAACGGCAACGCTCTGCGGGCGGGCCTGCGGGAGATCACCAAGGACTCTCCCTACGTCGCCGAAGTCCGCGGCGCCGGTCTCTACGTCGGCGTGGAGATCGTCAAGGACCGGGAGACCCTCGAGCCCGACCGCGCGCTGACCGAGAACGTCATCAACGACATGCGCGATCGCCGCATCCTGATCAGCGGTACGGGCCCGTCGGCGAACACGCTGAAGATCCGCCCTCCGCTGGCCTTCGACTCCGCCGATGTGACGCGATTCCTGGACACCTTCGCCGAGGTCGCGAAGAACCGTCTGTAACAGGCCGGCCGAAGGGACTGACCGTGAACACCTCACCAGCTGCGAACCATGCTCAGCGGCTCCTCCAGGAGAGCGGCCTGACGTCCTCCCACGAGCCCATCGGCGAGATGCTGGTGAGCATATTCCTCGAGGAGCGCTACGGTCTCAACGGGCGCTTGGAGGGGCTGGCGACCGAGAAGGACGACACGTTCAGACTCAGCACCGACTCGGGCACCTACCTCGTGAAGGTCTCACCACCCGACGAGGCGGAGGCGGTCGTCGCCCTCCAGACCGCCGCGATGCGCTACCTCGAAACCACCGCTCCGCATCTGCCCGTCCAGCGGGTGAAACTGACCGCCGACGCAGACGACCATGTCACGATCAGGCTGAACGACGGCAGGCCTCGGGTCCTGCGGGTGTTCGACTTCGTCGAAGGCCAGGTCCTGGCCGACGTGAACCCGGACGCGGGGCGGCTCGCCAAGGCCGGCGAGATGCTGGGGCTGATCGACGTGGCGCTCAGGCCGTTCACGCACCCGGCGGACCGACGAGGTCTCGCATGGGACATCCGGCATTTCCACCAGCTGATCGAACTGGTCGAGCACACGCCGAGCCCCGAGCACCGGCGATTGGCCCAATCGGTCTTCCGGCTCTTCGGCGACCACGTCGTCCCGAGGCTGAGTGATCTCGAAACGCAAGTGATCCACGGTGACTTCAGCCCTTACAACATCGTGGTGGATCCGCAGAGCGATCACTTCGTCACCGGTGTCATCGACTTCGGCGACACGGTGCGCAGTGCGGTGATCTTCGACCCCGCCGTTCCCATGGCGAACCTGCTCGGCAGGACGCCGGATCGTCCCTGGCGGGACGCCTGCGCCTTCGCCGCCGGCTACCAACGGAAGCGGCCCATCCGGGCCTCGGAACTTCCGCTGCTCCCGGTTGCCGCGTTGGCGCGACTCGCACTGCGTGCGCTGATCACCAACTGGCGCGCGGAGCGCGCACCCGAACGGCGCGAGTACCTCCTCGGTCACGCCAAGGACGACTGGATCAATATCGAGCGTTCCTTGGCCGTGAGCCTGGACGACGTCGTCGCGCACCTCAGGGAAGCCCGTCACGGGCATTCCTGAAAAGCGATTCCCGAACACGTGCAATTTTCCTCAGAGCAGGAGCATTCTCATGGCCATTCCCTCGCTTCAGTTCCGCCCGAAGTACGTCTCGTTCGACTGCTACGGCACGCTGATCGAATACCCGATCACCCCCATCACGCGTGAACTCGTCGGCGACCAGGTCCCCGCCGGGCAGTGGGACCAGTTCGTCCGGGAGTTCCGCGGCTACCGCTACGACCAGGTCCGCGGCCAGTACTACCCGTACGAGCAGGTGCTGCAGGACTCCTTCGAGCGGGTCTGCCGCAAGTGGGGCGTGAAGGCGGCACCGGACGCGGGCAAGCGGTTCGCCGAAGGCGTCCGCAGCTGGGGCCCCCACCCGGACGTGGTGGAGCCGCTGAAGAAGATGGGCGAGCACTACAAGCTGGTCATCCTGTCCAACGCCGACGACTCCTTCCTCGCGGAGAGCGTGCCCCGCCTCGGGGCGGACTTCCACGCGGTCTTCACCGCCGAGCAGGCCGGCTACTACAAGCCCCGGTACGCGGCGTTCGAGTACATGCTCGACCAGCTCGACGCGTCCCCCGAGGACTTCCTCCACGTCGCCTCGCACACCCGTTACGACCACCAGTCGATGCACGACATGGGCTTCCGCAACCTGATCCTGCTGGACCGCGGCTACGACCCGGTGACCCACGGCTACGACTACGTGACGGTGAAGTCCCTGGACGACCTGAACACCATGCTCGGCATCTGACACAGGCCCTAGTGGGCAGGCGTGGCACACACGACGCACGGCTCCGAGAGTTCCGCCACCCTGTGGGTGTGCGGGGCCGAGGCGGGCGGGCCGTCCGGCCAGAGGTCGTCCCAGGTCCAGTAGCAGCCGATCTCACGGCAGTGCTCGGCGCACACCGGATCACCCCAGTGGGGGACTGGCAACGGCGTAATACCGTCGCCCGAGGAGCGGCCCGTCAGGCGGCGGCCTATCCAGGGCAGCAGGTGCCGGCGGGCGAACCGCAGGTCCGCCGCACGGCGCAGGGCCCAGCCGGGCGGCAGCGTCGTCGGCATCGGGGTGCGCCACTCGGTGTCCTCGGGCTCGTAGCCCAGCGCCTGCCACACCGCCTCCGCGACCCGCCGGTGGCCCTCGCCCGTCAGGTGCAGCCGGTCCACGTCCCACATTCGCGGATCGGCGAGTGAGGGAGCGCCGTACAGGTCGACGACGATCGCGCCGTGCCGTGCGGCGAGCTCGTCGACGCAGGTGAACAGCTCCTCCATGCGCGGCCGGAACCGTTCCAGGACGGGACCCCGGCGGCCCGGGCTGCGCATCAGCACGAGCTGCTTGCACGACGGGGCCAGCCGCTCCACGGCCTCCTCCAGGAGTGCGCGCACCGCGCCCATGTCGCACTTCGGCCGCAGCGTGTCGTTGAGCCCCCCGACCAGGGTGACCACGTCGGCCTGCATGGCCGCCGCCACATCCACCTGCTCGTCGACGATCTGCCGGATCAGCTTGCCGCGCACCGCGAGGTTGGCGTAGCGGAAGCCGGGCGTGCGGGCCGCCATCCGCGCGGCGAGGACGTCGGCCCAGCCCCGGTAGGTGCCGTCGGGCAACAGGTCGGACATGCCCTCGGTGAAGGAGTCGCCGACCGCGACGAGGCTGCTGTAGGTGGGGTTCGTGTGCATGGCGACGGAAATAGTATCCCGTGCACATACCCAGCAGTCGGTCACCCCGTCCCGGGGCGCCCGCGGGACCCGGCCCTCACGCCCGCTGGCCGAACAGCTCCCGCAGTACGTCCTCCATGGTCACCAGGCCGGCCAGCCTGCCGTCCGCCCCGAGGACGGCCGCGACGTGCGTACGGCTGCCCCGCATCGCCGTGAGGACGTCGTCCAGCGGCGTGTGCTCCCGCACGCGCGCGATGGGCCGCATGTCCCGGAGCCGGAACGCCACATCGCGCCCGGCGGCCTCCAGCGCGTCCTTCACATGCAGATAGCCGACGATCCGCCGCCCCTCGTCCACCACCGGGAAGCGGGAGAACCCGGACTCCGCCGACAGCCGCTCCAGCTCGTCCGGTGTGACCCCCACACGCGCGTACACCACGCGTTCCAGCGGCAGCACCACGTCACGCACCGGACGGCGGCCCAGTTCCAGCGCGTCGTGCAGCCGCTCCTGGGCGCGGTCGTCGATGAGGCCGGCCTCGCTGGAGTCCTTCACGATCTGCGCTATCTCGGCGTCCGAGTAGGACGCGGCGACCTCCTCCCGCGCATCCACGCGCAGCAGCTTCAGCAGGGTGTTGGCGAAGGCGTTCACCGTGAAGATCACCGGGCGCAGCGCGCGGGACAGCGTCACCAGGGGCGGGCCGAGCGCCAGCGCGCTGCGCACCGGCTCGGCGAGCGCGATGTTCTTCGGCACCATCTCGCCGAGCAGCATGTGCAGATACGTGGCCAGGGCCAGCGCGATCACGAAGGACACCGCGTGCCCCGCGCCCTCGGGCACGCCCATCGCGTGGAACACCGGCTCCAGCAGGTGCGCGATCGCCGGCTCGGCCACCACGCCCAGCACCAGCGTGCACAGCGTGATGCCGAGCTGCGCGGCCGCCATCAGCGCGGACACGTGCTCCAGGCCCCACAGCACGCTCTTGGCGCGCCGGTCGCCCCGGTCGGCGTAGGGCTCGATCTGGCTGCGGCGCACCGAGATCAACGCGAACTCCGCGCCGACGAAGAAGGCGTTGACGACGAGCGTCGCCAGACCGATCAGCAGCTGGACGACGGTCACAGCTCCACTCCCTTCTCGTCGGGCTTCTCGTCGTCGAGGGGCGCTTGCAGCCGGACGCGCGCGGCCCGGCGGCCCGAGGCGTCCTGGACCTCCATCCGCCAGCCGGCGACCTCGAGGGTGTCACCCACGGCCGGTATCCGGCCGAGCACCGTCGCCACCAGCCCGGCGAGCGTCTCGTACGGCCCCTCCGGTGCGCGCAGCCCCACGTTTTCGAGCTGGTCCACGCGCGCGGATCCGTCGGCCGAGTACAGGGGGTGGCCGTCCTCGTCCGTGCCGGCCGGCGCGAGGTCGGGCAGCTCGTGCGGGTCGTGCTCGTCGCGCACCTCGCCGACGACCTCCTCGACGATGTCCTCCAGGGTGGCCACGCCCGCCGTGCCTCCGTACTCGTCGATCACCACGGCCATCGTGCGCTTGCCGGAGAGCCGGTCCAGGAGCCGGTCGACGGTGAGCGTCTCCGGGACCAGCAGCGGCTCGCGCATCAGCTCGGAGACGAAGATCCGCGTCCGGCGCTCCGCCGGTACCGCCAGCACGTCCTTGACGTGCGCCGTTCCGACGACCGAGTCGAGGGTGCCGCGGTAGACGGGGAACCTGGACAGGCCCGTCGCCCGGGTCGCGTTCGCCACGTCCTCCAGGGTCGCCTGCACCTCCAGGGCGACGACCTGCACCCGGGGCGTCATCACGTTCTCCGCGGTCAGGTCGGCGAGGTTCAGCGTCCGTACGAAGAGCTCGGCGGTGTCGGCCGCGAGCACGCCTTCCCTGGCGGAGTGCCGGGCGAGCGCGGCCAGTTCCTGCGGCCCGCGCGCCGAGGCCAGTTCCTCGGCGGGCTCCACGCCGATCCGGCGCACGACACGGTTCGCCGTGTTGTTGAGGTGCCTGATGAAGGGCCGGAAGGCGGCGCTGAACCAGCGCTGGGCGTTGCCCACGGTCTTGGCGACCGCCAGCGGCGACGAGATCGCCCAGTTCTTGGGCACCAGCTCGCCGACGACCATCAGGAACACCGTGGACAGAGCCGTGCCCAGCACCAGCGCCAGGCTGTGCGACGCCGACCGTGACACGCCGATGTCCTCCAGCGGCCCGGCGATCAGCGCGGCGATCGACGGCTCGGCGAGCATGCCGACGACCAGGTTCGTGACCGTGATGCCGAGCTGCGCGCCGGAGAGCTGGAACGTCAAATTCCGTACGGCCTTGAGTGCGCCTTGCGCGCCCCGCTCGCCGCGTGCCACCGCCTGCTCCAGCTCGGCGCGCTCGACCGTGGTGAGGGAGAACTCGGCCGCCACGAAGGCGCCGCAGGCGATCGAGAGCAGGATCGCCGCCAGGAGGAGGAGCACTTCGGTCATCGGTTCACCCCCGTTCCATGGTTCTCCAGGACGGGGCGGAACGCGCGGTG
Source organism: Streptomyces sp. DH10 (assembly GCF_029813805.1). Classification (NCBI taxonomy): domain Bacteria; kingdom Bacillati; phylum Actinomycetota; class Actinomycetes; order Kitasatosporales; family Streptomycetaceae; genus Streptomyces; species Streptomyces sp. DH10. The sequence goes on along the minus strand of NZ_JARVKU010000001.1, from coordinate 654,753 downwards.
TCGCGCACTGGGAGGCTCGCCCATGGGCGGACGCTCACAACCTTTCATGCAGAACCGAGTGGCCATCCAAGGGTAAAGGATGGGCAAAGTCCTGCCGCGGGCCGCCCAGGGGGAGTCGGCGGGATCACAGAGAGCGCGAACGGGACGCCTAATCGGTGAGGGTCTTCACCCAGCGTCGCCAGTGGTCCTCGCGTCGGTAGCCGCGCGCGGCCCAGGTGTGGTGGGCCTGTTCGTTGGCTTCCAGGACCATGGCGTCGACGCGTCGTCCGCCCAGGGCGGCGAAGCGTTGTTCCGCGGCTTCCAGCAGGGCGGTGGCGATGCCCTGCCGACGGTGGTCGGGGTGTACGGCGAGTCGGTAGGCGGAGCATCGCCATCCGTCGAAGCCGGCTATGACGGTTCCGGTGAGGATCTCGTCGCGCTCGGCGAGGAGCAGGGCTTCGGGGTCCCGTGTGATGAGCCGGGTCACTCCGTCGTGGTCGTCGCTGATGCTCGTTCCTTCCGCGGCGACGCGCCAGAACTGCAGCACGGTGTCGACGTCCGAGAGGGCGGCGTGGCGGATGCGGAGATCACTCATGGGGTGAGCCAAGCAGAGCGCTCGCCCGTCCGGCGACCGGTTTCCGTACCGGGGAATCGACCAGCTCACCCAAGATGTCGGGCCGCCCGCTGGAGCAATGTCCTCAGCAGGGCCGTCTCCTCTGTGCCAAGGGCGGTGACGATGCTCTGTTGTTCCCGCTCGACCGCCGCCGTCCAGCGGGTCAGCGCCTCGCTGCCGCGCTCGGACGCGAACACCAGCACGCGCCGCCGGTCCACGTCGTCCACCCGGCGCAGAACGAGGTTCAAAGAGACCATGCGGTCGACGACCTTGGTCAGGGTCGGCGCCGACATCAGGGCGAACTCGGCGATCTCCGTCATGGGATGACCGGCGCCGTCGCCGAGGAACGACAGCACGCGCCACTCCTCGAGTGTCGCGCCCTCGGCCTTCAGCACCTCACCGAACCGAAGGACGACCCTGCGCTCCACGAGCGTCAGGGCCCGCGCGAAGTCGAGATCGGCTACGGCCGCCGGGATGTGCGTGGTCATCGCCCTGCCAAGAGTCGTCGTGATCGTCGGGGGCACTGCGGCGGGTCGCGGTCGTGCCGGATCGCCCGGCGAACAGGTCCCCACCAAGTGGTTCCACGATACAGTCATTTCCTTATCGCCTGGAAATATTTCCGTAGCAACGAATAGCTAGTGTGAGCGCTATGATCGAGAAGGCGTCTGCCCGGCTCGGCGCTCCGGCAGGCCGGACCCGTGACGCAGTGGATGTTGCCCTGGTGATCCCGCTCCAGGGCCCGGCCGGGATCTTCGGCCCCTCCTGTGAATGCTGCGCCCAGCTCGCCGCCGAAGAGGTCAACGCCGAGTCGGGCGTACTGGGCAGGGAGGTCCGCCTGGTGCTGGTCGACGGCGGTGCGCCTCCCGAGCAGGTGGCGACCGAGATCGACGCGCTCATCTCCGGCAGCGTCATCGACGCGGTGGCCGGCTGGCACATCTCGGCCGTCCGGGAGGTCGTCGCGCCGCGCATCGACGGCCGGGTGCCGTACGTGTACACGGCGCTCTACGAAGGCGGCGAGCGGTCCCCGGGCGTGTTCCTCACCGGTGAAACCCCGAACCGCCAGCTGCGGCCCGCACTGCGGTGGTTCGCGAGCGAACTCGGCATCCGGCGGTGGACGATCGTCGGCGACGACTACGTCTGGCCCCGCTCCTCCGCCCGCGCCGCCCACCGCTATCTGCGGGAACTCGGCGGGGAGGTCTGCGACGAGATGTACGTGCCGCTCGGCACCAGGGACTTCGGCCCGGTCCTGGCCCGGATCGCGGCCGGCGGCTGTGACGCCGTTCTCATGCTGCTGATCGGCGACGACGCCGTGCTCTTCAACCGCGCCTTCACCGCTGCGGGGCTCGACCGCGACCACATCCGGTTCAGCTCACTGATCGAGGAGAACGTCCTGCTGGCGACCGGGCCGGACAGCACGCGTGGCCTGATGACGTCGGCGGGCTACTTCGAGGACCTGCCGACCGCGTCCGGCCTGGACTTCGCCGCCGCGTACGGGCGCCGCTTCGGGCCCCGCGCACCGGTGCTCAACAGTCTCGGTGAGTCCTGCTACGAGGGCGTCCGCATGCTCACCGAACTGCTGCGCCGGGCGGGCGGCACGGACGTGGAGCGGATCCAGGCGACGGCCGAGGGCCTGGAGTACGAGAGCCCGCGCGGGACGGTCCGCATCCAGGACCGCCATCTCAGGCAGAGGGTGTTCCTCGCCGCGGCCGACGGGGTGCAGTGGGACGTGCTCCAGCAGCTGCCTTAGCTCGCCGCCGCCCGTGAGGGCACTCCTGGCAGCACTGTTTACACATACGTAACGCACCGCCTCTTGCTCAAATACTTCGGCAGAAAATACTTTTTTCTCGAAGTATTCGGAGGTGGTCCTCATGGCCACGTATCAGTACCGCTGCCCCGGCTGCGGGTCCTTCGACGTGGCCCGGCCGATCGGCCGGGCCCTGCCCGAAGAACCCTGCGAGACCTGCGGAGACCCGGCCCGCCGTGTCTTCACCGCCCCCCTGCTCACCCGCACCTCCGCTGCCCTGGCTCGCGCACTGCGTGCCCAGGAGGCCAGCGCCCACGAACCGCGCGTGGTCACCGAGGTGCCCGCGGCCCGCCGCGGCCCGGCCCCGCCCGCCGATCCCCGGCACGCCCTGCTGCCCAAGCTCTGATCCGCCCCGCGCCCCCTGCCCTGGAGGCAGTTCATGCCCGAAGTCGTCTTCAGCGTCGACCAGTCCCTCTCCATGCGCGACCAGAAGGTCCCCGGCCACAACCGCTGGCACCCCGACATCCCGCCCGCCGTCACCGTGAAGCCGGGCTCGGACTTCCGCATCGAGTGCCGGGACTGGACGGACAACCAGATCGGCAACAACGACTCCGCCAACGACGTCCGCGACGTGGACCTCACCCACGCGCACATGCTCAGCGGCCCCATCGCCGTGGAGGGCGCCGAGCCCGGTGACCTGCTGGTCGTGGACATCCTGGACCTGGGCCCCGTGCCGCAGTCGGAGGGTGAAGGATCCGGCCAGGGATGGGGTTACACGGGGGTCTTCGCCCGGGACAACGGCGGTGGTTTCCTGACCGACCGCTTCCCCGACTCCTACAAGGCCATCTGGGACTTCCACGGACAGCAGGCCACCTCGCGGCACGTCCCCGGCGTCCGATACACCGGCATCACCCATCCCGGCCTCTTCGGCACCGCACCCTCCGCCGAACTGCTGGCCCGCTGGAACGCCCGCGAACAGGCCCTCATCGACACCGACCCGCACCGGGTGCCGGCGCTCGCCCTGCCCCCGCTGGCGGAGAACACCCTGGCCGGAACGGCGGACGGCGAGATGGCCTCCCGTATCGCCACCGAGGGTGCCCGTACGGTCCCGGCCCGGGAGAACGGCGGCAACCACGACATCAAGAACTTCACCCGCGGCTCACGGGTGTTCTACCCCGTCCTCGTCCCCGGAGCCCTGCTCTCCGGCGGCGACCTGCACTTCAGCCAGGGCGACGGCGAGATCACCTTCTGCGGCGCCATCGAGATGGGCGGCTTCATCGACCTGCACGTCGATCTGATCAAGGGCGGCATGGAGAAGTACGGGGTCACCACCAACCCGATCTTCATGCCCGGCAACGTCGCGCCCCAGTACACCGAGTTCATCTCGTTCGTCGGCATCTCCGTCGACCACGAGACCGACACCAACCACTACCTCGACGCGACGATGGCGTACCGCAACGCCTGCCTCAACGCCGTCGACTACCTCACCTCCTTCGGCTACAGCGGCGAGCAGGCCTACCTCCTGCTCGGCTCGGCCCCCATCGAGGGCCGGATCAGCGGCGTCGTGGACATCCCGAACGCGTGCAGCACCCTCTACCTCCCCACGGCGATCTTCGACTTCGACATCCGGCCGACGGCCGAGGGTCCGAGAAGAGCCGACCGCGGCCAGTGCGCCGTCACCTCCTGAACGTCCGAAAGGCAGCCCCATGAGCGACCATCTCACCTTCCAACTGGGCGACTTCACCACCCAGGGCGGCGCCACCCTGCGCGGCGCGCACCTCGCCTACACCACGTACGGCGAGCTCAACGCGGAAAAGTCAAACGTGATCGTCTACCCCACCTGGTACTCGGGACGGCACTGGGACAACGAGTGGCTCATCGGCCCCGGCATGGCCCTCGACCCGGAGCAGTACTTCATCATCGTCCCGAACATGCTCGGCAACGGCCTGTCCACCTCGCCGAGCAACACTCCGCCGCCGTACGACCGCGCCCGCTTCCCGGACATCACGGTGTACGACCAGATCGCGGCCCAGTACAAGCTGGTCACCGAGGAGTTCGGTATCGAGCGGATCCAGTTGGTGACCGGCTGGTCGATGGGCGCCGGGCAGACCTTCCAGTGGGCCGTCAGCCACCCGGAGATGGTCGAGCGGATCGCCCCCTTCTGCGGCTCCCCACGTACCAGTCCCCACAACAAGGTCTTCCTGGAGGGCGTCAAGGCCGCGCTGACCGCCGACGCGGTCTACAACGGCGGCTGGTACGACGAGAAGTGGCCGACCACCGGCCTGCGCGCGCTCGCCCGGGTGTACGCGGGATGGGGCTTCTCGCAGGCCTTCTACTGGGAGAAGGAGTACGAAAAGCTCGGCTACACCTCCCTGGAGGACTTCCTCGTCGGCTTCTGGGAGGGCTTCTTCCTCGACGGCCGGGACCCCAACAACCTCCTCACCATGCTCTGGACCTGGCAGAACGGCGACGTCGGTCTCACCCCCGGTTTCGACGGGGACACGGAGGCGGCGCTGGGCTCCATCAAGGCGACCACGCTCGACATGCCCGCCGAGAAGGACCTCTACTTCCCGCCGGAGGACGAGGCCTGGGCCGTCAGCTACATACCGGGCGCCGAACTCCGCGTCATCCCCGGTATCTGGGGCCACTTCGCCGGCGGCGGAAGCAGCCCCGAGGACACCGAGTTCATCGACACGGGCATCAGGGAACTGCTCGCCAAGCCGGGGGGGTTGGCGTAGCGATGAAGAGCAGACTGCCACACGAGGTCAGCGCCTCGATCGTCGCCTTCGCCACGGTCTTCCTGCTCATGAGCCCGCTCAACATGCCGACCTGGGCGATCTTCATCACCTGGGCCGGAACGTTCCTGCAGGGCGGTCCGGGCATCGCCAACGCCATCTCCATGATCACCGCCACCACAACAGGGGCGGGGTTCGCCGTGGCGGCCGTACTGCTCAACCGGGAGACCGGCACGATGTTCGGCACCGGGGCGTTCGCCCAGACCCTGGCGCTGGGCGTGGTGATCTTCTTCGTCAACGGCACCCTGCTGGCGACCGGCCGACTGAAGCCCTTCGCTCTCATCCCGGGGATGTTCTTCGGCTTCGCGTCGACCTTCGCCACGTACTTCGGCGGGTTCGGCTATGACGCGGGGAACCTGGGCGCCGCCTGGGTCAGCGCCGCCGCTATGTGTGCCCTCGGCCCTCTGTGCGCCTTCCTGGGAATCCGCCTGATGCTCGCCCCGTCGGCCGAGCCCGAGAAGGAGCGGCACGAGACCACGGGGGTGACACCGTCGGGCAGCGAAGCACCGGTGTAGACCTTCACCGGAACCGGGACCGGGACCGAGGGGCGGGCCGTTCGACGGTCCGCCCCTCGGCGGACCGCATGGATCAGACGGCGACAGCTGCCCGGTCGCTGCAACGGCACCATGCGCGCCCCGGTGAACGCCGCGATGCCGGCGTGCTCGGCGCTCAGGCGCAGCATCCGGTCGCCGTTCCCGCCGATCAGCAGCGGCACCCGGGGCCGTTGCGCCGCCTTGCGGCCGGTGCTCGTCCGAGCCCGGCAGCCGCTTCGACTCCTCGCGATTCCCTCACTCGTGCGCGATGGCCGCCAGTACGTTCATGCGGGATGCACGCAACGCCGGGAGCAGCGCCGCCACGACCCCCACCACCGCCGAGCCGATCACCACCGCGACGATCGTGAACCACGGGATCGCGAGGGCCGTCATGCCCTGGAGGGCCAGCACCTCGTGTGTGCACACGCCCCACACCAGACCCAGCGCGAGCCCCAGGACGGCCCCAAACACCGCGATCACCACCGACTCCAGCCGGATCATCCGCCGCAGCTGCCGCCGCGCCAGCCCGATCGCCCTCAGCAGCCCGATCTCCCTGGTGCGCTCGACGACCGACAGCGCGAGGGTGTTGACGACCCCGAGCACCGCGATGATGATCGCCAGCCCCAGCAGCGCGTACACGAGGTACAGCAGCACGGCGATCTGGTCGTGCACCAGCTGCTTGTAGTCGGCCAGGTCCCGCACCTGCACCTGCGGGTACGGATCCAGGGTCCGCTCCAGGTTCGCGCGCAGATCGTCGTCGCTCGTGCCGGGAGCGGCGTTGACGTACAGCGCGGAGTCCTGCCCGCCGGGCGCGTAGCGCTCCAGGGTGGCGAGCCCGAAGTAGAGCCCGCCCTGCGTGCCGAACCCCTCGGCGGCGTCCTGGTCGGTGAGGGCGCCCACCGTCAGCTCGGCCCTGCGCCCGCCCGGGAACTCCACCGGGACCGTGCCGCCCACGCGTACGTCGTGGTCGCGCGCGAAGTCCCGGTCCATGGCGAGGCGCCCGTTCGCGAGCGCGGCCGCCGAGTCCCCTTGTACGTACGTGATGTTGGCGACCTCGTCGAGCCGCGGATCGTAGCCCGCGGCGGTCGTCTCCACGCGGTCACCGTCCGGGAGCCGCACCGCGACCGGCGTGAACCGCCCCCGCACGAGCAGGCCGACGCCCTCGGTGCCGCGCACCTTCTCGGTGACCTCCTTCGGGAACGGCAGGAAGTTGGTGTTCTGGATCACGAAGTCGGCGCCCAGTGTCTTGTCGATCTGCTGGTCGAACGAGGCGGTCATCGACTCGCTCGCCACCGACATCCCGCCGACCAGGGCGAGGCCCACCATGAGGGCGGCCGCGGTGGCGCCGGTACGGCGGGGATTGCGCAGGGCGTTGCGCTGGCTCATCCGGCCGATCGATCCGAACAGGGCGGGGAAGGCCGCGCCGAGCACACGGATCACCGGGCGCACCAGCAGCGGACCGGCGATCACGGTCGCGATCAGGGAGAGCACGACACCGAGCCCGAGCAGGGACGCCGCCGACGACGTCCGCTCCGACACCGCGCATCCCACGAGCGCCGCCGCACCGGCCGCCCCGACGACCGCGCCCGCCACCGCCCGCACCCGCAGCGGCCGGCCCACCCCGGCGACCTCGGCGTCCGAGAGCGCGGCCATCGGCGAGACCCCCGAAGCCCGCCGCGCCGGCAGGTACGCGGCGACGAAGGTGACGCCGAGACCGACGACGTACGCCGTCACGGGCGTCACCCAGCCGATGACCATCTCGTCGGCGGCGATGTTCATGCCCAGCAGACCCATCAGCTCGATGAGCCCGGCCGCGAGCCCGATGCCCACGGCGAGTCCCAGCGTGGAGCCGACCAGACCGAGCAGCAGCGCCTCGGCGAGCACCGAGCGGCGGACCTGGCGCCGGTCGGCGCCGAGCGCGCGCAGCAGCCCCAGCTCGCGGGTGCGCTGGGCGATGAGCATGGAGAAGGTGTTGACGATCAGGAACACGCCCACCAACACGGCGATCCCGGCGAAGCCGACCATCACGTACTTGATGACGTCGAGGAATCCGCCCAGCTGTTCGACGTCAGACTTCGCCTGTTCGTCGGCGGTCCTGAAGTCGTAGGTGTGCGCGCCGAGCGCGGCGGCCACGCGCTGCTTGAGCTGCTCGTCGGTGACGCCGTCGGCGGCGTCGACCGAGATGCCGGTGGCCGCCCGCGGGCTGCCCAGCAGCTTCGTCGGCGCGGCCGAGGGATCGAGGAAGACCAGTGCGGCGCCGGGGTTGGTGGTGGTGAACGTGGCGATGCCGACGACCCGGACCTCGAACGACCCGGGCGGCGCGATCACGGTGAGGGTGTCGCCGATGCGTACGTCCTTGCGGTCGGCGGTCTCCGAGTCGAGCAGCGCCTGCCCGTCGCCGCGCGGCGCGTGCCCGGAGGTCAGTTCGACGGGGCTGCGCTCGGTCGGGTTCCAGGCGGTGCCGAGGGTGGGAGCCCCGGTGGTGGGGCCGACCGGCTCGTTCTCCTCGTCGACGACGGTGAGGCCGTCCACGTCCACCTCGGCGCGTGCCGCCGCGACCCCGTCCACCTGCCGCACGCGTTCGGCGAGCGCGCCCGGCAGGGTGGCCGTCCGGCCCGAGGGCACCGCCTCGTCGAGGTCCTCCTTCGGGCTGACGGTGACATCGGCCGCGGTGGAGGCGAACAGCCGGTCGAACGTACGGCTGACGGTGTCCGAGAAGATCAGGCTGCCCGTGACGAACGCGACGGACAGCAGGACGGCGAGTGCCGAGAGCAGCAGCCGCCCCTTGTGCGCCAGGAAGCTCCTCAGGGTCGCCTTGAGCACGGGATCAGTTCTCCTCGGATGCCGCCGGGGCGTCGTCGACACGGGTCCGGATCACGTCGAAACGCTTCATGCGCTCCAGCACGGACTCCGCCGTCGGCCGCCGCATCTCGTCGACGATCCGGCCGTCCCCGAGGAAGAGCACCAGGTCGGAGTGGGCGGCGGCGCCCGGGTCGTGGGTGACCATGACGACGGTCTGCCCGAGGTGGTCCACCGCCTCGCGCAGGAAGCCGAGCACCTCCAGGCCGGCGCGCGAGTCGAGGTTGCCGGTCGGCTCGTCCGCGAAGATCAGCTCGGGCCGGGAGGCCAGCGCCCGCGCACAGGCCACCCGCTGCTGCTGTCCGCCGGAGAGCTGCGACGGCCGGTGCCCGAGCCGGTCGCGCAGGCCGAGGGTGTCGATCACCTGGTCCAGCCACTTCTCGTCGGGCTTCTTGCCCGCGATGTCCATGGGCAGGGTGATGTTCTCCAGCGCGTTCAGGGTCGGGATGAGGTTGAACGACTGGAACATGAACCCGATCCGGTCGCGGCGCAGCCGCGTCAGCTCGCGCTCCCTCAGACCCGTGATCTCCGTGTCACCGAGCCACACCTGCCCGGCCGAGACGGTGTCGAGCCCCGCCAGGCAGTGCATCAGCGTGGATTTCCCGGAGCCCGACGGACCCATCACCGCGGTGAACCGGCCGCGGACGATGTCGACGTCCACCGCGTCGAGCGCGAGCACGGTCGTCTCGCCCGAGCCGTACGCCTTGGTCAGACCGCGGGCCCGGGCCGCGATCCCGTCGGCCGGCGCGAGGCCGGGGACGTGCTCCGCAGCAGGTGTGGACAAGGCCGCCTCCTCAGGGTGGACGTCGGATTTCGTCACCTTGCCCGAGGGTAATGTGACGCGGCCCACACTCGGTATCCTCCTCGGGTCGGAGTCTGCCCTTGCCGGTGCTAGCACACCCGCGCTAGCTTCGAGGTATGGCGAAGACCCAGCTGAACGTGCGAGTCGACGAAGGCACCGCCCGGGCCGCCCGCGAACGCGCCCTGGCCCGCGGCATGAGCGTCAACCGCTACATCGAGGAGCTCGTCAGGCAGGACACCGGCGAAGTGGGCCACACGTTCGTGGAGGCCGCCGCCGACTTCATGAAGCAGTACGAGTCCGTCTTCGCCGAGGAGTTCGATGGGGGTGCCCCCGCTCGAGCGAAGCCGAGAGTGGGGGAGGACCGTGAAGGCACGCGCGAAGGTCGCCACTGAACCCTTGAACAACCTCGAGATCGACCTCGCCTGGCTGCTGATGCTCGCCGAGCAGAAGACCCCGGGAGATCCCCAGGTCACCGACTGGGGAGCCCTCGTCGCCGCCGTCGCACGCCACCAGGCCGCCATATTCGGCGTCCCCGTCTACGACAGCCCGCACGCCCGCGCCGCCGCCCTGCTCCAGCTCCTGATCCACGTCCCCGCGCTGGAACGCTCCAACGCCCTGTTCGCCTCCGCCGTCGCCTACGCGTACCTCGTCGCCAGCGGCGTCAAAGTCGTCACCTCACCCGAGCAGGTCCGCGACCTCGCCCGGCTGGTCAAGAGCGGCGAGGCGTCCGTGCGGGACATCGAGCGGGAACTGCGCCAGTGGAGCCTGTGACCTCGCGGGCTACGAACTGACCGGGCGCCAGGCCGTGCCCAGCACGCAGTACGAGATGGGCAGCGTCGGCCCCTCCTCCGGCATCAGCAGCTGCCGGTAGGGGCCGAGCTCGAAACCGGCGTCCCGCAGCGCCCCCACCGGCTCCCGCGCCAGATGGCAGCCCCCGCTCACCACCGGCCACACCGTCCGGTCCAGCGCGCGCTGGCTGAAGGTCATCACCCGGCCGCCGCCCCGGCCGTGCTCGAAGAACCGCACCTCTCCGCCCGGCCGCAGCACCCGCCGCACCTCCCCGAGCGCCCGGGGCACGTCCCGCACGCTGCACAGCACCAGCGACACCACGGCCGCGTCGAAGCCCTCACTCTTGACCGGCAGCGCCTCGGCCGCACCCGGCACCACGTCGACCGGCACCTCCGCGCGCAGGGCGGCCTCCACGGCCAGCTTCCGCAGCCGCCGCTCGGGCTCGATGGCCACGACCTCGGAGACGGTGCCCGGGTAGTGGGCGAAGTTCAGCCCGTTGCCCGCGCCGATCTCGATCACCCGCCCCGACAGCCCGCCGAGCAGCCTGTCGCGGACTCTGCCCACGCCCATCCGGGTCTCGGCGGTGGCACTGACCCGGGCGTAGCAACGGGCGAACACCGGATGGTGCACGGCATCCCGTGGCACCTTGCCGGAGCGGGCGGACCGGAGCGGCATGGAGACCTCCCTGACGAGGCGGGCCTTACCGCGATTGTCCCCCGGACGAGCCCGGCGCACCCCTGGCGTCTACCGCAGGAGTACGCGGCCCAGCACCGGCCGATGGTCACTGCCCGTCGCATCCAGTGCCGACACCTCCGTCACCTCGACGCCCCGCCCCAGCACCTGGTCGATCCTCGCCACCGGCAGGGCGGCCGGCCAGCTGAACGCGAACCCCGAGGCCGGAGCGTCGAGCCGGGAGGTGAGAGGACCGAGCCCGCGGTCCTGCACGGTGCCGTTGAGATCCCCCACGACCAGGAGCCGGCCGGCCGGGTCGTCCGCGATCCGGGACCCGAGCAGCGCCGCGCTCTCGTCGCGGGCCGCCGAGGCGAACCCCGTCGGGCCCAGCCGGACGGACGGCAGATGGACCACGTACACCGCGACGCCCCCGCCGGGCGCGGACACCGTGGCCCGCAGAGCGCGCCGCCAGCTCTCCGGGAAGCCCTCGGGCCGGATGTCCACGGGCCGCACATCCGTCAGGGGCCAGGCCGACCAGAGTCCGACCGTGCCGTGGACCGCCCGGTGCGGATGGGACGCGCCCAGGACGTCCTCGAACACGGGCCGCCGCGTGGGCGTGAGCTCCTGAACGGCCACCAGCCCCGCGCTAGTGGCGCGCAGCGCCCGCGCGGTGCCCGCCGGGTCGGCGTTGTCGTCGGCCACGTTGTGCTGGACGACGGCCAGGTCGTACGACTCCGGCGGCGAGGAGAACCACAGCCCGCCGAACATCCACAGCCAGACCGCCACGGGCACGAGACAGGCGATCAGCCCCGCCACCGACCGCTTGAGCACGGCGAGGCAGCCGAGGAAAGGCACGGCCGCGCCCAGCCACGGCAGGAACGTCTCCAGGAGGCTCCCGAGACGCCCGACACCATTGGGCACGGCTGAGTGCAGGGCCAGCAGACCCGCGACACCGACGGCGCCGCCGACGAGCCAGGCGTCCCCCGGCCGTCCGCCTCTCACCCGCGCCTCCCTACCCGAGTTCCGCCGCCAGCAGCGCGGCCGTCCTGGCCACCAGCGGATTGTCGGCCGGGGCGTCCTCCTCGGGCTGGGTCGTCAGGACCGACAGCACGATCGGGGGGCCGTCCGGCGGCCAGGTGATGCCCACGTCGTTGGCGCCGCCGTGCCGTCCGCCGCCGGTCTTGTCGGCGAGCAGCCAGTCGGCGGGCAGGCCCTTGCGGAACTTCTCGGTACTGGTGGTGTTCCGCAGCAGCCAGTCCGTGAGCCGCGCGCGGTCCCGGGGCTCCAGCGCGTCGCCGAGCACGAGACGGGCGTAGGACAGGCCGATCGCGCGGGGAGACGTCGTGTCGGTCACGCGCCACGGTTCCGCGCTGTTGAGCTCCGGCTCCCACCGGTCGAGCCGGGTGACACCGTCACCGATCGAGCGGGCGAAGCGCGTGATGCCGGTCGGGCCGCCCAGCTCCTTCAGGAGCAGGTTGCCCGCGGTGTTGTCGCTGAAGCGGATGGTCGCGTCGCACAGCTCGCCGACCGTCATGCCGGTCGAGACGTGCTCCTTGGTGACGGGGGAGTGCCCCGACTTCGTGACGTAGTCCTGGGTGTAGTGGACGCGCCGGGCCAGGAACTCGCCGTCGCGGTCGAGGTCGCGCAGGACGGCCGCGGCGGCGAGCGTCTTGAACACCGAGGCCATCGGGAAGCGTTCGTCGGCCCGGTACGCCACCGTCCGGCCCGTACGTATGTTCCGCGCGTACACGCCGAGCCGGGCGGTGTGCTCCCGCTCCAGTTCCCTCAGCCGTGCGGTGACGCCGCCCGTGGCGGGTAAGGCGTGGGCCGTGCCGCCGCCCAGCGAGAGAGCGGCGGCGGCGCCCAGCGCGAGGGCCGTTCGACGGGACGGGCGTGGGTGTGTGGTGTGCACGGTGTTCCCTTCGGAGGTGATCACGTACGTAGTCCAACACGCGATCACGTCCGCGCCGGTTTCACCGCGCGCCCGCCGAGCCCTCAGGACCCCCTGGGTGCCTCCCGCATCCGGAACGCCTCCGCGTCCCAGATGCCGTCCAGGCGCGGCGCCAGCCAGTGCGGCGCGGCCGCCCGGAAGGCGACGGGGGAGAGGGCCCCCGACCCGGCGGGAACCGAGCCCAGCAACGGCGCTCCGGCCACGTCCGGCAGGTCCGCGAGATTGCAGCGCGAGGCGAGGTCCGGCGCGGCGGGCCAGCTCCCGATCACGATCCCCGCCAGACCCAGCCCCCGGGAGCGGAGTTCACGCGCCGTCAGCTCCGTCGTGTTCAGGGTGCCGAGCCCCGCCGAGGCCACGACCAGCACCGGCGCCGACAGCAGCCGGGCCGCGTCCGCCAGGGTGCCGCCGGCCGGGTCGAACCGTACGAGCAGTCCGCCCGCGCCCTCGACGAGCACCAGATCGTGCTCGGTGGCCAGTTTGGCGGCGGCCTCCGCGACCGTGTACGGGTGGACGGGGGCGCGACCGGCCCGGCGGGCGGCCGTGGCGGGCGCCAACGGCTCGGGATAACGGGCGAGTTCCGCCGTCGTCACGGCACCGGCGAGCCGCGCGACCTCGGCGGCGTCCCCCGGCTCGTCCGGCTGTACGCCTGTCTGCGCGGCCTTCAGCACGGCCACCGAACGGCCGGCCGCCAGCGCCGTCGCGGCCACCGCGGCGGTCACGACCGTCTTGCCGACCTCCGTGCCCGTGCCCGTGATCACCAGTACCGACATGTCATCCCTCCCGCGCCGCCGCGCACACCGCCCGCGCGATGCGCGCCACGTCCGCGTCGCCCGTCACGTACGGCGGCATCGTGTAGACCAGATCGCGGAACGGCCGCAGCCACACGCCCTCGCGCACGGCCGCCTCCGTGGCCGCCTTCATGTCCACCTCGTGGTCGAGCTGGACGACCCCGATGGCGCCGAGGACCCGCACGTCCTTCACACCCGGCAGGTCACAGGCCTCCGCGAGCCCGTCCCGCAGCCCCACCTCGATCCGCTTGACCTCGGTGCGCCAGTCCTGGCCGAGCAGCAGCTCGATCGAGGCGCAGGCCACCGCCGCCGCCAGCGGATTGCCCATGAAGGTCGGGCCGTGCGCCAGCACCGGCACCTCGCCGCGCGAGATGCCGTCGGCCACCCGCGAGGTGCACAGCGTCGCCGCCATGGTCATGTAACCCCCGGTCAGCGCCTTGCCCACGCACATCACGTCCGGCGTCACCGCCGCGTGCTCCGCCGCGAACAGCGCGCCGGTACGGCCGAAGCCGGTCGCGATCTCGTCGAACACCAGCAGCACGTCGTGCGCGTCGCACGCCTCGCGCAACACCCGCAGGTAGGCGGGGGAGTGGAAGCGCATCCCGCCCGCGCCCTGCACCACCGGCTCCACGATCACCGCGGCCAGCTCGTCGGCGTGCCTCTCGACCGCCGCGCGCAACTGCTCGGCGTACGACTCCTCGTACGAGGCCGGAGGCGGACCGACGAACACCTGTCGCGGCAGCACCCCGGCCCACAACTCGTGCATCCCGCCTTCGGGATCGCACACCGACATCGGCTGCCAGGTGTCGCCGTGGTAGCCGCCGCGCCAGGTCAGCAGCCGCTGCTTGCGGGGGCGGCCCAGGGAGCGCCAGTACTGGAGGCACATCTTGACCGCGACCTCGACCGACACGGACCCGGAGTCGGCGAGGAACACGTGCTCCAGACCCTCGGGCGACATGTCGACAAGGAGCTTCGCCAGCCGTACGGCGGGCTCGTGGGTGAGCCCGCCGAACATCACGTGGCTCATCCGCTCCAGTTGCCCGCGCGCCGCCTCGTTCAGCACCGGGTGGTTGTAGCCGTGGATCGCCGACCACCAGGACGACATGCCGTCGACCAGCTCTCCCGTGCCGTCGGCGAGCCGCAGCCGGACCCCGCTCGCCGACTCCACGACGAGCGGTTCCTGCCGGCCGGGCATCGGGCCGTACGGATGCCACACGTGCCGCCGGTCGAGTTCCAGCAGTTCGGGCACCGTCAGCTCAGGCATTGGGTGCGAGGTCCGTTCCGGCGCCCCGGCGGCGGACGGCGACCAGGTCGGTACGGGGATCGCCGGCCGTCCGGGGCTCGGCCGCCGTGCCGGGCTCCGCGGCCTCCGGGGCGGCAGCGGAACCGCAGACGCCGCCACCCCCCTCGGAACCGCACACCCCGCCGCCGTCGTGGCAGCCGCCGGCCGCGCGGTGCTCCGGCAGCGTCACCTGGTCGGTGCCCTCCACCTCGAATCCGGCGTCCGCGATCATCTCCAGGTCGGCCTTGCCCGCCTGGCCCTCGGTGGTGAGGTAGTCGCCGAGGAAGATCGAGTTGGCCAGGTGCAGGGCGAGCGGCTGCATCGTGCGCAGATGGACCTCCCGGCCGCCCGCGATGCGCACCTCGACGTCCGGGCACACGAAGCGCACCATGGCCAGGATCCTCAGGCAGCGCTGCGGGGTGAGGTTCCACTCCTTGGCGAGCGGGGTGCCCTCGACCGGGATCAGGAAGTTGACCGGGACCGAGTCCGGGTCCAGCTCGCGCAGCGAGTAGACGACGTCGACCAGATCCTCGTCCGACTCGCCCATCCCGGCGATCAGCCCGGAGCAGGCGGACAGCCCCGCCGCATGGGCCTTCTCGACGGTGTCCACGCGGTCGGCGTACGTGTGCGTGGTGGTGATCTCCCCGTACGTCGCCTCCGACGTGTTGAGGTTGTGGTTGTAGGCGTCGGCGCCCGCCTCGCGCAGCCGCTCCGCCTGCCCGTCGGAGAGCAGCCCGAGGCAGGCGCACACCTCGACGCCCTCGTTCTTCTCCTTGATGGTCCTGATCGTCTCGGAGACCCGGTCCACGTCCCGGTCGGTCGGACCGCGCCCGCTGGCCACCAGGCACACCCGCTTGGCGCCCCCGGCCACCCCGGCCGCCGCCGCGTCGGAGGCCTGGTCCGGTTTGAGCCATGTGTACTTCAGGATCCCGGCCTGGGAGCCGAGCCGCTGCGAACAGTACGAGCAGTCCTCGGGGCACAGGCCGGACTTCAGGTTGACGAGATAGTTGAGTTTCACCCGCCGGCCGAACCAGTGCCGGCGCACCTTCCCGGCCGCGGCCACCACATCGAGCAGGTCGTCGTCGGACGTCGCGAGGACGGCCAGTGCCTCTTCTCGGGTCGGCCGCTCGCGCCGAAGCCCCTTGTCCACCAGCGTGTTCAGCAGGTCCATGGGAGCCGATCCTGTCCTACGGAGGCGCCCGGGGCCAAGGAGAGTTCGTACAACAGAGTCGCTTCGAGGTGTGGGTATTGCCACACACTGACCTGCTGGAGGTCCCGCTAGTGTCTGTGCACTGCCTACAAATTCCCCGGAGGACCACCCATGGCGTTCGGCTGGATCGACGAGCAGGCGCGGCTGCGCCGCCACGCCGGACTCGTACGGACTCTGCGCCCCCGTCCGGCCGTTTCCCCGCTCCTCGACCTGGCGAGCAACGACTACCTGGGACTGGCCCACCACCCCGAGGTCACCGAGGGCGCGGCCCGTGCCGCGCGGGTCTGGGGCGGCGGCTCGACCGGCTCCCGGCTCGTGACCGGCAGCACCGAACTGCACGCCGAACTGGAACAGGAACTGGCCGATTTCTGCGGCTTCGAGGCGGCCCTGGTCTTCTCCTCCGGCTACGCGGCCAACCTCGCGGCGGTCACCGCGCTGGCCCCGCACGGCTCCCTCATCGTCTCCGACGCGGGCAACCACGCCTCGCTCATCGACGGCTGCCGGCTGGCCCGCGGCACGACCCAGGTCGTGGCGCACGCCGAGCCGGACGCCGTGCGCAAGGCGCTGCACACGCACGAGGGCCCGGCGATCGCCGTGTCCGACACGGTCTTCTCGGTCGACGGCGACGCGGCCCCGCTCGCCGGGCTCGCCGCGGCGTGCCGTGAGCACGGCGCCGGACTGGTGGTCGACGACGCCCACGGCCTGGGAGTCCTCGGTGACGGCGGCCGCGGCGCCCCGCACGCGGCGGGACTCGCGGGCGCCGACGACGTGGTCGTGACGGTCACGCTGTCCAAGTCGCTCGGCAGCCAGGGCGGAGCCGTCCTCGGCCCCGCCCGGGTGATCGACCACCTGGTCAACGCGGCACGGACGTTCATCTTCGACACGGGTCTCGCCCCCGCGGCGGCGGGGGCGGCCCTGTCGGCACTGCGGCTGCTGCGCCGCGAGCCGGAGCGGGCGGCGCGGGCCCGTGCGGTGGCGGGCGAGTTGCACGCACGCCTGACCGCCGCGGGCCTGGAAGCGGTACGTCCGGACGCCGCGGTGGTCTCGGTGCGGGCGCCTTCCCCCGAGGACGCCGTGCGCTGGGCGGCCGAGTGCCGCGCGGCGGGCCTGGCCGTGGGCTGCTTTCGTCCTCCCTCCGTACCCGACGGCATCTCACGGCTCAGGCTGACCGCCCGTGCGGACCTGACCGGGGAGCAGATCGAACGCGCTGTACGACTGATCGGCGAGACGCGGCCATGAGTCGGCGTGACACGGCCGTGTGTCGCTCGATGAGGGACTGATCAGAAGTGGTCGGGATTCGGCTCAGATGCGGTCGACCGCGGCCGTGAACTCCGCCCAGCTCCTCGGTGAGAAGAGCAGCGCGGGCCCGGCCGGGTCCTTGGAGTCGCGCACGGCGAGCAGCCCGGCCCAGGGCGGGGCGTCCGGACACGCGGTCTCGACGCAGTTGTTCGCACCGGTGCTGTAGCTGCTGCGCAACCACCGCGCACCGTGCAGTTCGATGCTTGAGGGGACGTGACGAGGCAGTGCACGCATGGTGCCTCCTTACGCGCCGGCGGCTGTCCCGGCGATGAAATCCAACGAGTCCTCGGGCGAAAGGGCGTGGATCTGAAGGGCGTTGAAGGCCTCCGTGTAGGCCTGGAGGTCTTCTTTCCGTTCGAGGTAGAGGCTACTCGTCAAGTGGTCGAGAACAACCACATCCAGATCAGAAGTGCTCGAAAAAGAGAAGATAACGAAAGGGCCAGTAACGCCGATGTGCGCCCCGGCGGCGAACGGCAGCACCTGAAGCCGCACTTGGGGCAGCCGCGCCGCCTCGACCAGCCGATCCAGCTGCCGGGCCATGACCCCCGGCCCGCCCACCTCTCTCCGCAGCACCGCCTCGTCCAGGACGGCGCTCAGTTCCAGCGGCGGATCGGCGCGCAGCACGTCCTGCCGGGCCAGCCGCACCTCGACCAGCGTGTCGAGCCGGTCCTCCGACAGGCCCTCCACCGCGGCCTTGGTCACCGCACGGGCGTACTCGGGCGTCTGGAGCAGTCCGGGCACGACGGTGGTCTCCAGCGTGCGCATCGCCCCGGCCTGGGACTCCAGGCTGATGAAGTCCCGGTAGGTCGGCGGCAGAACCCCGCGGTAGGCGTGCCACCAGTGGTGCCGGCCGCCGCTGTCGTCGGACCCCGCCAACATCATGAGCAACTCGCGCAGCTGCGTGTCCCCCACGGCGTACGCGTCGAGAAGTAACCGCACATCGGCCGGTTTCACCCCGCTCGTGCCCGTCTCGATACGGCTGACCTTCGACTGGTGCCAGCCCACCAGCCGGGCCGCCTCACCACTGGTGAGCCCCGCCGAGGTGCGCAGCGCGCGTAGTTCGGCGCCCAGTTTCCGGCGGCGCACCGCGGGACCGTGCTGCATGGGCTACTCCTTACTCCTTCCGAGCCACCCAAATACGGTCTCGCGTCGTAGAGTTCACCGCTTTGAGCGACAGATATATGCATATCTTGGTGGATCGCCGCCCTTCAGGGGTGTTCTGGTGGCACTCTGGCGACGAAGCACCAGTCCGGGACCGTACTCGAACCTTCCGCTCCGTGTCGGACTGCGGTCCCGTTGGGAAAGGGACGACATCGCCATGGCAGACCATTTGGAAGCATCCGTCACTCTGCCGAGCGATCCCGCCTCGGTCTCCGCGGCGCGCGCCTACGTGGTGGGCACGCTGGCGGAGTGGGGCCTCCCGGCGGACACGGAAGTGTCCGACTCCATCCGGCTCATCGTCTCCGAACTCGCCACCAACGCCGTCCAGCACACCTTCGGGCAGTCGCCCACCTTCACGGTGGACGTCGCGCTCGACCGCGACGAACACCTGCGCATCGGCGTCACGGACAGCCACCCACGCTTCCCCAGACGCCTGCCTGCCGCCGTCCAGCAGGACAACGGCCGCGGCCTCGTCATCATCCGCTGGCTGGCCGCGGAGTGCGGCGGCAGGCTCAGGATCCGCCCCACCCGCGAGGGCGGCAAGACCATCTCGATCGAACTCCCGTGGACCGTCCCGGCCCGGCCCGTGACGGCGGCGGGACAGCAGGAGCCGTGAGCTCAGCGCGTCCGTGACGTGTGCCGCGCGCGGCCGAACGCCCCGCGCAGCAAGGCCCGGAAGGCCTCCACGGCCGGCGCCGCCTCCCCGCCCCGGTAGGCGACCGAGATCGTACGGCGCAGCTCGCCCGCCCCGAGCGGGCGCACCCCGACCGGCGTGACCGATGTCCGCGCCACCATCTCCGGTACGACGCCCACCCCGAGCCCCGCGCTGACCAGCGCGCACACCAGCGCGTACCCGGGCGTCGACACCAGCACCGACGGGCTGGCCCCGGCCCTGGCCAGCGCAGCCTCCACACCCCGCCGGGACGGATGCTCCGGCGCCATGCTGATCAGCGGCTGACCCGCCAGCTCCGACAGGGGAAGCCTGGACGTGCCGTCGGCGAGGGCATGCCCCGGGGCGGTCACCAGCACCAGTTCCTCGACCAGAACCGGCTCCAGGCGCACGGAGGCGGGCAGCGGCAGGGCGTCGGCGGGCTCGTACGTATGCGTCAGGGCCAGGTCGATCTCACCGGCGGCCACGGCGGTGACACCGGTCGGCGGTTCGTGGTCGGCGACGGACAGCTCCACATCCGGGTGAGCCCGGCGGAACGCGCTGAGCACCGGCGGCAGCAGGTGGATGCCCGCCGTCTGGAACGTCCCGAGCCTCAGGACACCGCCCGACAGACCGGCCAGCCGGGCCAGTTCGTGGCGGGCCAGCTCCAGCTCGTCGAGCACGCGCCGGGCCCGTGCCACCAGCAGCTCGCCCGCGCCCGTCAGCCGCGTCCCGCGATGATGCCGGACCAGCAGCGCCGAGCCCGCCTCCCGTTCCAGCTTGGCCAATTGCTGGGAGAGCGCGGGCGGGGTGTAGCCGAGGCGCTCCGCGGCCCGGGTGATCGACCCGGCCTCCGCTACGGCGACCAGCGCCGCCAGCCGGGTCGGGTCGTACACGCCGCTGACCTCCACAGACCAAAGCATTGCTTAAGGCCTGCCCAGGATACGCGACATACCTGCTGAAGGCTCCGGCCCGGCAGGCTGGCCGTATGGACGCACAACTCATCGCCTTCACCGGGGTGGCGGCGGGCATGGTCGCCATGCCGGGCGCCGACTTCACGGTCGTCGTGCGCAACGCCCTGGTCTCCCGCCGCGCCGGCGTCGCCTGCGCGCTCGGCATCGCGGGCGGGCTGCTCCTGCACACCGCGCTGGCCGTGGCGGGCGTCGCCGCGGTCCTGGCCGCCGTGCCCGCGCTGTTCCGCGCGCTCCAGCTGCTGGGCGGCGGCTATGTCCTGTACCTGGGAGTGCGGACGCTGTGGTCGCTGCGCCGGCCCCGTGCCGTGCCCGTCGAAACCACCGGGACCATCGCGTCCGCCGCGCGTCCCCTGCGGCAGGGCTTCGTCACGAACGCCCTGAATCCGAAAGCGCCCATCACCTTCCTCAGCCTGCTGCCGCAGTTCGTGCCCGCGGGCAGTCCCGCGCTGCCCCGGACGCTGCTGCTGGCGCTGATCGTGGTGGTCCTCGCCCTGCTGTGGTTCCCGGCCGTGGCCCTGCTGGTGGACCGGCTGGGCCGGTGGCTGCGCGAACCACGGGCCGCGCGGGCCGTCGAGGGGGTCACCGGCGCCGCGCTGACGCTTCTCGGTGTGCTGCTCCTTCTCGAACCGCTGAGGGCGGCCTGATGGTGCCGCGCAGCGGCGCGGGGATCCGGACGGTGCCCTGGGGCGCCGGCTCCTCCGCGGGGGCCTCCGGCGGCCCGGGGCTGCCGTGCGTCTCCTGCCGCAGCCCGGCCCGCCGCACCAGCCGGGGAAGCAGCCCCCACAGGCCGACGCAGACCAGGAACGTCGCCGCGCCCGCGGCGATGCCACCGGTCCGACTGGTCGTCACGTCCACCACCAGCAGCACGGAACCGCTGAACGCGAACACCAGCACGATCAGGCCGGTGGTGGCCAGTCGTGAGGAGACCTGCACGATGCGGGGCTTGGCGCCCTGCTGGAAGAGCGAGCGGTGCAGCGCGGCCGGCGCGGTGAACAGCGCCGCTGCCAGGACCGCGAGCAGCAGCGTGATGACGTAGGTGACGCGCTGGACCGTGTCGAGGGACGTGAAGCGCGAGGTGAACGCGAGCGACAACAGGAACGCGAAAAGGATCTGTACGCCCGTCTGGGTGACCCGGAGCTCCTGGAGCAGCTCGACGAAGTTCCGGTCGGCGCGTTGCAGCGGGGTCTCGCCGCGTGCGGTGCAGGGACGGTGCTCGGCCATGGGGTGACGGGTAACCACTTGAGGCCGTGTCACGCTCCGGCGTGCGGCGGCGCGTCAGGGACGCCGCCGCACGCCGGGCGGATCACTTCACGCGCCCGTACCAGACGCTCTTGGTCCAGATCTTCTGCAGCCGCACCACGTCCCCGCTCTTCGGGGAGTGCCAGAGCTTGTTCTTACCCGCGTAGATACCCACGTGGTACACGTTGCTGCCCGAGTGGAAGAACACCAGGTCTCCCGCCTTGCGGTTCTTGGCGGAGATGTGGCGCGTCTTGTTGTACTGCTGGGCGGCCGTGCGGGGGAGCTTCTTGCCGGCCTTCTTGAACGAGTACAGCGTGAGCCCGGAGCAGTCGAACCTGTGCGGACCGGTGGCCCCGTACTTGTAGGGCGAACCCTTCTTCGAGGCCGCGATCTGGAGTGCCTTCGTCCCATGCGTGGCTGCCGAGGCCTCCGAGGAGAAGCCGGGGGCCACGATCGAGCCGCCCACCGCGGCGATGGTGAGCGCCGAGGCCGTACCGGCCCGGACCATGAGCGACGGGACACGATTGAGCGCAGTCATGCGCAACCCTTCGTCAGCCGCCTGTGAAGGATGACCTGTCGGATTCGGGCTGGCGAAGTTGCCCGGCCGCTGACGCGGCTTCACCCCAAGGGCTGCTCGGACCCGGTCATGGCGTGACCGTCCCGGCGACCCGTCGTGCTTGGGTCCTCCACTCCTGCCGATCCACTCCTGTCGACCGGTCATCCAGGCGGCGGCAGGACTCGGCGTCCGCCCGGATCGCCCCGCCGCTGCGGCGGGGGCTTGTCGTCAGTCAGGGATCTTGACTCATGCTTGTCCCGAAATCCCAACGGAACCGGGGATTTGTGTTGTTACTCACCACTCACCCGTTCGGGTGGACACGTCTGTGTTCGAGCCACCGTCCACAGGTCCATGGGTGCCCGGACCAGGCATGGAATGTCCCATTCCGCCCTACGGCTACGCGCGTTGCGCAACTGCGAGGGCCAAAAAAAAGGACTCCCGTCTACTCCGAACAGAGGTACGTCATTCGGTCCGTTTCGACTCAGGCCCGGACGCTCCGTCGACACGGCGGGCGTCCGGACCGACGGATCCGCGTCAACTGACGGACTCCGGGGGCAGGCTGACGCGAGCCGTACGCCGCTCGCCGTCCAGCACCCGCAGCGCCCGGCCGAGCGTTCCGGCGTGCAGTTCCGTCTCTCCCCGCTGGTACATCAGGGTCAGCGCGTCACGCAGCGCCGTCGCCTTGCCCACCAGGGCCTGGGCGGCGCGCAGTCCGCGGTAGGTGTCGCCGGGCAGTGCCGGGTTGATCCGGCCGAGCAGGTCGACGACCTCCAGGTAACGGTCGATCAACTCCGCCTCGGCCCGCGTCAGCGCGGGCAGGGGCGGCAGTTCGGGCGGGAGCACCGGCGCTCACTCTCCGGTCGGCGGGGCCAGGGTGGCCTTGCGGTGGGGGACGATCCGGTCCACCAGGCCGTACGTCACCGCCTCCTGGGCGGTGAGGACCTTGTCGCGCTCGATGTCCTCGCCGACCTGCTCCCGGGTACGGCCCGTGTGCCGCGCGAGCAGCTCCTCCATGCGGGTCCGGATGCGGGTCAACTCGTCGGCCTGGATCGCCAGATCGCCGGCCTGTCCGCGGACCGGCTCGGGCAGGGCGGGCTGATGGAGCACCAGGCGGGCGTCCGGCAGCGCGAATCGCTTGCCGGGCGTGCCCGCCGCCAGCAGCACCGAGGCGGCCGCGCCGGCCTGGCCCAGGCAGATCGTCTCCACGTCACAGGAGACGTACTGCATCGTGTCGTAGACGGCCGACAGGGCGTGGAAGGTGCCGCCGGGGGAGTTGATGTAGAGCAAGATGTCGCGGTCGGGGGCCTGGTGTTCGAGGTGTATGAACTGGGCCATCACGTCGTTCGCCGAGGTCTCGTCCACCGCCGTCCCGAGGAAGACGATCCGCTCCTCCAGAAGCTTCGAGTACGGATCCATCGTCCGTTGCCCGGACGACGTGCGTTCGGTGAACTCGGGCAGCACGTAACGGGCGGACGGTCGGGTCATGGTGAACCCCTCCTCGCGGCAGAGCCGTCTCCGGAGACAGCTGTCTCTGTAAAAAATGTACAGGACGTACGTGCCGTTATGATGGCTGCATGGCCTACGAGATTCCGGTGACGCAAGCCAGGGCTGAGCTCGCCGACCTGATCAACCGCGTGGTGTACGGCGGTGAACGCGTCGTCGTCACCCGGCATGGCAAGCCCCTCGTCGCCCTCGTCTCGGCCGATGACCTGCGGCGACTCGAAGAGGCCGCGGAGCGCGCGGAAGTCGCGGAGCCTACGGAGGAGCAGGTGATCAGCGCGGTCTCCACGGTCCGTGAAGTCGCGTCCGCTCCTGGCGAACCCCAGCGGTTCGGCGTCGCGGCGGAGCACCGGAGGGCCGGCCCGGTCTGACGAAAGACCGTGCGTCCCCGTCCGCTACAGCGGGGACCCACGGTCGCTTTCTGTGACGCCGCCCGGGCGCGCGGCGGGGCGGTGGTCAGCCGATCGCCGACAGCTCTCGCCGGTCGGGGGCGGGCTCACTGCCCGTCTTCCGCGCCCGGAGCGAGCTGCCGAGCAGTACGGCACCCAGGCCCAGCGCCGCCCACCAGGTCAGGGTCAGCGCGGGGCCGGTCGCCGCCGCGCCGTCGAAGTACGACACCGAGCGCAGCAGTGTCGTACCCGCGCCGGGCGGCAGCCACTGGCCGATCGCGCCGGCCGGCTCCGGCAGCATCTGCGGGGCCGAAGTGGCGCCGGAGAAGGGGTTGCCCAGCAGCATCACCACCGCGGCGCCGATGCCCGTGCCGACGGGGCCGACCAGGGCGGCGAGGCCGGCGACGGCGCCGCTGACGGCCACCGTGGACAGGCCGAGCACCGCCGCCTCCGCCCACCAGTCGCCGCCGAGCGCCCCGAGCCAGCTGTGCGCGATCCCGGCGGCGACCACACCCACCAGCGCGGACGCGCCGAGCAGCGCGAGCACGGCCCGGACGCCGCGCAGCCCCAGCAGGGTGACCACCGCGCCCGCCGCGATGCCGGCCAGGGCGAGCGGCAGTACGGCGGCGTTCAGCACCGCGCCGCGTGGGTCACTGGCGGGGGCGGGCACGACGTCGACCGTCTCGACCTGGGCGCCCCCGGCGGCGGCCTGCTGTGCCACGGCCTGCTGGAGGAACTGTGCGACAGTCGGTCCGGCCGCGGACGCGGTGAGCAGTTCGGGCCCCTGCGGCGTGACCACGACGGCGCCGTAGACGCTCCGGTCCTGGATGGCGTCCCGGGCGGCGGCCTCGTCGGCGTAGCGGTGGATCTCGAAGGCGCCCTCGTGCCGCTCCAGCTGCCGCTCCACCTGGGCCGCCGCGGCGGGCGGTCCGGCCACGCCCAGCGGCAGGTCGCGGGGTGCTGTACGGGAGGCCGGCCAGGCGAAGGCCCACAAGGCGAGGGCCGCCAGGACGGGCACGAGGACGACGACCGCGATCAGTCGGCGGTTGCGGGCGGGCATGAGGGTCTCCTGAGGCGAGAGGAACCGGAGCGGGAACTGGAGCGGGAGCTGGAGCACTAAAAAGAAGGATCGTTCGTTTTGCTCTGTCCTCACCGTGCTCCCGCTCGCGGTGGCTTGTCAAGAATGAATATTCGTTTTACGTTGGGGATCATGGCCCGCGTGTCCCAGGAACATCTCGACGCCCGCCGCCGCCAGATCCTCGACGGCGCCGCGCTCTGCTTCGCCCGCAACGGCTTCCACGCCACGTCCATGCAGGACGTGCTGAAGGAGGTCGACCTTTCGGCGGGGGCGGTGTACCGCTACTTCAGCGGCAAGGAGGAGCTGATCGGAGCCATCGTCGCCGAGGTGCTCGGGTCGGTCCGCGGAGCCTTCGAGGAAGCGGCCCGGCAGAGTCCGCCCCCGCCGCCCGACGAACTCGTCGCCTCCGTCCTCGGCAAGACGCTCGCCGCTCGTGAGTCCCTGGTCGTCGACGGCCGGCCCGCCTTTCCGCGGCTCGTCATCCAGGTGTGGACGGAGACGCTGCGCAACGAGGAGCTCGCGGCCCTCCTGCGGGAGGGCTACGGCTCGGTCCGCGCGGCCTGGGGGAGGATCGTCGAGGGCTACCAGGAGGCCGGGATGATGCGGGCGGACGTGGCGCCGGACCATGTGGCCCGCACGATGATCGCCGCCGTGCTCGGGTTCATCGCACAGCAGTCCATCGTCGGGCCGGCCCCGGTCGAGATCCTCCGGGACGGTCTGCGGGCACTGATGAGCATGCGGGACGAGGACGCCACGACCGGTGGATCACAGCGCGGTTAACGTGCTCGAAACGCGGTCCAATTAGCCTGCCGATCCACGCCACCTGGCATTTTGCCCCGTGGCCGCGGCAACCGGGCCCCGCACGGTCCGGAGCGAGGACTGTGAGGTGGGACGTGCAACTGACCCCGCACGAGCAAGAGAGGCTGCTGATCCACGTGGCGGCCGACGTGGCCGAGAAGCGCCGGGCCCGTGGGCTGAGGCTCAACCACCCCGAGGCTGTCGCCCTCATCACGTCGCACATCCTCGAAGGCGCGCGTGACGGCCGTACCGTCGCCGAGCTCATGGCCTCCGGGCGCAAGCTGCTCACCAGGGACGACGTCATGGAGGGCATCCCGGAGATGATCCACGACGTGCAGGTCGAGGCCACCTTCCCGGACGGCACCAAGCTCGTCACCGTCCACGAGCCCATCGTCTGAGAGAGGTCTCGATGATTCCCGGAGAGATCCTCTTCGCCGATGACCCGATTGCGTACAACGAGGGCCGCGAGGTCACCCGGCTCACCGTCCTCAACGCCGCCGACCGGCCCGTCCAGGTCGGTTCCCACTACCACTTCGCCGAGGCCAACCCCGGTCTGGAGTTCGACCGCGCCGCCGCGCGCGGCAAGCGGCTGAACGTCGCCGCCGGCACGGCCGTGCGCTTCGAACCCGGGATCCCCGTCGACGTCGAACTCGTTCCGCTGACCGGCGCCCGCGTCGTGCCCGGTCTGCGCGGGGAGACCGGAGGTGCCCTCGATGCCTGAGATCTCGCGTGCCGCGTACGCCGACCTGTTCGGCCCGACCACCGGCGACCGGATCCGGCTCGCCGACACCGATCTGCTGGTCGAGATCGAGGAGGATCGTTCCGGCGGGCCCGGGCTCGCCGGCGACGAGGCCGTTTTCGGCGGCGGCAAGGTCATCCGCGAGTCCATGGGCCAGGCGCGTGCCACCCGGGCGGAGGGCACGCCGGACACCGTCATCACCGGCGCGGTGATCATCGACCACTGGGGCATCGTCAAGGCCGACGTCGGCATCCGCGACGGGCGGATCACCGGGATCGGCAAGGCCGGCAACCCTGACACCATGGACGGCGTCCACCCGGACCTGGTCATCGGCCCCGAGACCGAGGTCATCTCCGGCAACGGGCGGATCCTGACGGCGGGCGCGATCGACGCCCACGTGCACTTCATCTGCCCGCAGATCGCCGACGAGGCGCTGTCCTCGGGCATCACGACCCTCGTCGGCGGCGGTACGGGCCCGGCCGAGGGCTCCAAGGCCACCACCGTGACCCCCGGGCCCTGGCACATCGCGCGGATGCTGGAGGCCATGGAGGCCTACCCGCTCAACATCGGCCTGCTCGGCAAGGGCAACACCGTCTCCCACGAGGCGATGCTGTCGCAGATCCGGGGCGGCGCACTCGGCCTGAAGCTGCACGAGGACTGGGGGTCGACACCGGCCGTCATCGACGCCTCGCTGACCGTCGCCGGGCAGACCGGCATCCAGGTCGCCATCCACACGGACACCCTCAACGAGGCAGGGTTCGTCGGCGACACGCTCGCCGCGATCGGCGGGCGGGGCATCCACGCGTACCACACCGAGGGCGCGGGCGGCGGGCACGCGCCCGACATCATGACCGTGGTCTCCGAGCCGTACGTGCTGCCGAGCTCCACGAATCCGACCCGGCCGTTCACCGTCAACACCGCCGAGGAACACCTCGACATGCTGATGGTGTGCCACCACCTCAACCCGGCCGTGCCGGAGGATCTGGCCTTCGCCGAGTCCCGCATCCGGCCCTCCACGATCGGCGCCGAGGACGTGCTGCACGACCTGGGCGCGATCTCGATCATCTCCTCCGACTCGCAGGCCATGGGGCGCGTGGGCGAGGTCATCATGCGGACCTGGCAGACCGCCCACGTGATGAAGCGGCGCCGGGGCGCGCTGCCCGGGGACGGCCGCGCCGACAACCGCCGGGCGCGCCGGTACGTCGCCAAGTACACGATCAACCCGGCACTCGCCCAGGGCCTGGCCCGGGAGATCGGCTCCGTCGAGAGCGGCAAACTGGCCGACCTGGTGCTGTGGGAGCCGGCGTTCTTCGGCGTCAAGCCGCAACTCGTCCTCAAGGGCGGGCAGATCGCCTACGCGCAGATGGGCGACGCCAACGCCTCCATCCCCACACCGCAGCCGGTCCTGCCGCGCCCGATGTTCGGGGCGATCGGGCGGGCACCCGCCGCCAACTCCCTGAATTTCGTCGCCCCCCTGGCCGTCGAGGACGGGCTGCCGGAGCGGCTGGGCCTCGGGAAGCGGTTCGTGGCGATCGAGTCGACGCGCGGGGTCACCAAGGCCGACATGCGGGAGAACGACGCCCGGCCCGAGGTACGGGTCGATCCCGACAGCTTCGCCGTGCACATCGACGGGGAGCTGGTCGAAGCGGCGCCGGCGGCCGAACTGCCCATGGCCCAGCGGTACTTCCTGTTCTGAGGACGCCTGATGTCACGTGCGGCACTTCTCGTCCTGGCCGACGGCCGCTTTCCCGCCGGTGGCCACGCCCACTCCGGCGGCGCGGAGGCGGCGGTCAAGGCCGGGCGGATCACCGGAGCGGCGAGCCTGGCGGACTTCTGCCGGGGGCGGCTGCACACGGCCGGCTCGGTGGCGGCGGCCCTCGCGGCGGCCGCCGCGCTGGGAATCGACCCCGTCGCGCTGGACCGTGCCGCGGACGCCCGCACGCCCTCGCCCGCGCTGCGCGTCGCCGCGCGCAAGCTGGGGCGGCAGCTGATGCGGGCCGCCCGGGCGACCTGGCCGTCCGCCGAACTGGACGCGCTGGCCAGGGAGTTCCCCAAGGGAGCCCATCAGCCGGTGGTGCTCGGGCTGGCGGCGAGGGCGGCCGGTCTCGGGCCCGTCGACGCGGCGTACTGCGCGGCGTACGAGAGCGTCAGCGGGCCGGCCTCGGCAACGGTGCGGTTGCTGAGTCTGGATCCCTTCGACGCGACCGGGGTACTGGCCCGGCTGGCACCGGAGGCGGACCGCGTGGTGGACCGGGCGGTGGAGGCGGCGCGGAGGGTGGTCGACGAGGGCGTCGACGCATTGCCCGCGCGGTCGGCGCCGCTGCTGGAGATCGGGGCGGAGATGCACGCGAGCTGGCCCGTGCGGCTGTTCGCCTCCTAGGCAGATCCCCCCCGCCAATCGAATCAGCCGGACAAGAACGTAGGAGCCGCCCCATGCACCTCGACCACGACCACGCCCACGACGGCCCCGGCGCCGTGAGCGCCGACGCCCTGCGGCCCGACGGCGGCCGCCGCGCCCTGCGCATCGGACTCGGCGGGCCCGTCGGTTCCGGGAAGACCGCCACCGTCGCCGCGCTGTGCCGCGCGCTGCGGGACGAGTTGTCCCTCGCGGTCGTCACCAACGACATCTACACCCGCGAGGACGCCGAGTTCCTGCTCCGGGAGGCCGTGCTGCCGCCCGAGCGGATCACGGCGGTGGAGACGGGAGCCTGCCCGCACACCGCGATCCGGGACGACATCTCCGCCAACCTGGAAGCGGTGGAGGACCTGGAGGACGCCGTCGGGCCGCTGGACCTGGTTCTCGTGGAGTCCGGTGGGGACAACCTCACCGCGACCTTCTCCAGGGGGCTCGTCGACGCGCAGATCTTCGTGATCGACGTGGCGGGAGGCGACGACATTCCGCGCAAGGGCGGGCCGGGTGTGACCACCGCAGACCTGCTCGTCGTCAACAAGACCGACCTCGCCCCGTACGTCGGCTCCGACCTCGCTCGGATGGCGGCCGACGCCAAGGCGCAGCGGGCCGAACTGCCGGTCGTCTTCCAGTCGTTGCGGAGCGAGCCCGGAGTGGCGGACGTCGCCGCCTGGGTGCGTGCGCAGCTCGCCGCGTGGGCGGCACGGCCGTGAACAGTTCCGGCGTGCGGTCCGTCGCGACGATCGTCGCCCGGGACGACGGCCGGGGCGGGACGGCCCTGCCCGTGCTGGAGAGCGACGGGCCGCTGGCGCTGCGGCGCACCCGGGGGAGCGGTGCCGAGGCACGGGTCATGCTGGTCGGGGCGATGAGCGGACCGCTCGGCGGCGACCACTTCACCGTGCGCGCCCGGCTGGAGGAGGATGCGCTGCTGTCCGTCGGCTCGGCCGCAGCCACCATCGCCCTGCCGGGGCAGACCAAGGGAGAGGCCCGTTACGACGTCCGGCTCGACGTCGCCGACCGGGCCGAACTGCACTGGCTGCCCGAGCAGTTGATCTCCGCCCAGGGCAGCGACCTGTACGTCACGACCCGCGTCGAGCTCGCCGCCACGGCCCGGCTGGTGCTGCGTGAGGAGCAGGTGCTCGGGCGGGCGGGTGAGGAACCCGGGCGGCTGACGAGCCGGCTGACCGTGCGGGTCGCCGGGCAGGCCGTGCTCGACCAGGAGCTGGCCTGCGGGCCCGGCGCGCCGGGCGGCTGGGACGGTCCCGCGGTGCTGGCGGGGCACCGGGCGGTCGGGCAACTGCTCGTCGTACGACCGGAGTTCGCCACCGAGCCGGTGCCGGCCCGGGCCCTCGGGGAAGGGGCCTCGGTCGTCCCGCTCGCCGGTCCCGCCGCCCTTGTGACCGCCGTGGCGCCGGACGCGCTGCGGCTGCGACGGCTGCTCGACGAGGCACTGGCGTCACTCGCGCAGACGTAGAGGTAGAGGTAGCGTCCGCTCACGCCCCGAACCAGGCGTCCTCCGCCGCGTAGTCGAACAGGTCCGG
Organism: Streptomyces sp. DH10; assembly: GCF_029813805.1. Lineage (NCBI taxonomy): Bacteria > Bacillati > Actinomycetota > Actinomycetes > Kitasatosporales > Streptomycetaceae > Streptomyces > Streptomyces sp. DH10. The sequence continues at coordinate 624,403 of NZ_JARVKU010000001.1, read as the reverse complement.
GTAGATCCGTGCGAGAGCCGGGAACGCGTCCGTCCAGTCCTGCCCGGACAGCCGGCGGGTGAGCCAGTCCACGGTCTCGGGCAGGCTCTCGGGGTAGGACACGACCGGCCGGTAGCCCAACTCCCGTTCCGCCGCGGACATGTCGAAGACCACCGGCAGCTCCACCGACCACGGGGAGCTGCCCACGGACGGCGAGGGTGCCGCACCGTCCACCAGGACGGTCTCCGTCTCCACCCCCATCACGGCGTCCACCGCCGACCCGATCCCGGCCACCGTCAGAGGCTGCGGATCACAGGCGTTGAGGACCCGCGAGCCGGGTCGTGCGGCCGCCAGCCGTATCAGTTCGGCGATGTTGCGGGCGGCCGACGTGTGGAAGAGGCTCTCACCCCGGTGGGCGAGCACCCTCCTGCGCCGGCCGTCGAGGTTCCGTTTCACGAAGTACAGCTCGCGGGGGAGCGGGCTGTGGGGGCCGTGGATCGCGCCCGCGCGCAGCAGGGTCGTGGGCAACCGGTCGCCCGCCGCGATGAGTTCCCTCTCCAGGGCGGCCTTGCCGGTGCTGTACGTGGCGTCCCCCGGCGGAACCGTCGGCTGGTCCTCCCGTACGGGCACGGGGTACTGCGGGAAGCCGCCCGGCTCGCTCATCGTGTCGAAGCCGCGGCCCGTGCCGTCCCCGTACACCGACACCGTCGACACGACCACGGCCGAGCCGACGCGGTCGGCCAGAGCCGTCAACTGCCGCGCGTGCCGGGCCCCATAGGCGACGATGTCGACGACGAGGTCGCAGCCGTCACCGATGAGCGCGCCGAGCGCCGCGTCGTCCTCGCGGTCCAGCCGCCGTGTCCGTACCTCGCCGGGCCAGCTCTCGTCCCGGGCTGCGCCGCGCGACGCGGCCGTCACCTCCCAGCCGTCCCGCGCCAGCGCCTCCACCGCGGGCCGTCCGATCTGCCCGCCGGCCCCGATCACCACAGCACGTCTCATGCTGCGACCGTAGAGGGGCGAGGCGGCCGGGGGGACGGCTTCTGCCGACAGCAAAGCCTCAAGTGAGCGGCAGGCGCGGGAACTTCCGCTCCTTCGCGGCGGCGGCGGCCTCCTCGGCCTTCACGACGGCCGCGTACTGGTCGACGTACTCCTGCTCGGACAGGGAGAGGATCGCGTACATGATCTCGTCGGTGATGGCGCGCAGGATGGCCTTCTCGTTCTCCATGCCCTCGTAGCGGGAGAAGTCGAGGGGCTTGCCGAAGCGGATCACGACGGGGTGGACGTTGGGGATGACCTTGCCGGGCGGCTGGGCCTCGAAGGTGCCGATCATCGCGCAGGGGATGACCGGGACACCGGCCTTGAGGGCCATGACCGCGACGCCCACCTTGCCCTTGTAGAGCCGGCCGTCGTGCGAGCGGGTGCCCTCCGGGTAGATGCCGAGCAGCTCGTCCTTGCTCAGCACGCCGAGGCCCTCGCGGATCGCGGCCTGCCCGGCGTCCTTGCCGGAGCGGTCGACGGGGATCTGCCCGGCACTGCGGAAGAAGGACGCCGTCAGCCGCCCCTTGATGCCCGGGCCCGTGAAGTACTCGGCCTTCGCGAGGAAGGTGATGCGCCGCTTGAGGACGGCGGGCATCAGGAAGTGGTCCGAGAACGACAGGTGATTGCCGGCGATGATGGCGGCGCCCTCCGCCGGAACGTGCTCCAGGCCTTCTATCCGAGGGCGGAAGACCAGCCTCAGCAGCGGCCCGAGCAGCACGTATTTCAGCAGGTAGTAGAACAAAGCGGGCGCTCCTCGACTCTCGCGGTGGACTCAACCGCCGCTTTCCAGCAGGTCAACCGGCATGTCGTGGGGTGCCAGTGTAGGTGCAGGCGTGGCCACCGGGCACCTCGTGCGACCGGACCATGCCGATCCTTCACCGATTGACTGACGGTCAGTCAGCAAGGTGCATCCGATGGTGCTCATGCGGCTGGGGAGGACCGCGGGACCAGCGTGCTGCTCCACCCGGGTGACCGGCAAGCCGAACGCGTGGCGTGGCGGGATACGAGGGGTGCCTGGCCAACCACCTGCTCTTGCGGCCTTCCCGAGTAGTCTGCGAAGCATGCGGATCTCTGTTTCCTCGGACATGGACGAGCCCGTCGCCCGCTCCCTCGTGGCCGCGCTGCGCGACCGAGGGCACGAGGTGCGCCCGCACGGCGCCCTGCGTCCCGGCGACGACCCCCAGTGGGCGGTGTGCTCCGAGGCCGCGGCCCGCGAGGTCGCCGACGGGACGGCCGACCAGGCCGTGGTGTGCTGCTGGACCGGCACGGGTGCCTCGATCGCCGCGAACAAGGTGCCGGGCGTCCGGGCCGCCCTGTGCACGGACGCCTACACGGCCGACGGGGCGCGCCGCTGGAACGACGCCAACGTCCTCGCGCTCAGCCTGCGGCTCACGTCCGAGCCGCTGCTGAAGGAGATCCTCGACGCGTGGTTCGCCGGCGAGCCCAGCAGGGACGCCGAGGACCGGCAGAACGTGGACCGCGTCAGGCTGCTCGACCACGGCAACACCCGCCGGTAGGTCACGGTCACAGCCGCACGACGATCAGCGCGGTGTCGTCGGTGGCGCCGCCGGGCGGCAGCAGTTCCAGCAGGACGGTGTCGGCGAGGGCCTCGGGATCCTGGTCCCGGTTCCGGTACAGCGCGTCCGCGAGACGGGCCAGGCCGGTGTCGATGTCCTCGCCGCGCCGCTCGACCAGGCCGTCGGTGTAGAGCACCAGGGTGGCGCCCGGAGTGAAGGTCGTCTGGGCCTGGGGTCTCGGAATCGGGTCGGGGCGGGCGTCGAGCGGCGTGTCGGTGGCGCCGTCGAGGAACTCGGCGCGGCCGTCGGGGTGAACCAGCATGGGCGGCGGATGACCGGCGCTGCTGTAGGTGATGGTGTGCCGGGTGAAGTCGATGAAGGTCGTCACGGCGGTCGCCGACTCGGCGCCGTCGACCACGTGGGCGTAGCGCCCCAGGACGTCCAGGGCCTGGGCCGGGCCCTCGGCGACCCGGGAGGCCGCGCTGAGCGCGCTGCGCAGCTGGCCCATGACACCGGCGGCCCCCAGCCCGTGCCCGACCACGTCGCCCACGGACACGCCGACGCGGTGGCCGTCGACCAGATCGACCAGGTCGTACCAGTCCCCGCACACGTTGAGCGCGCCCACGGCGGGGCGGTATCGCACGGCGGCCCGGTGGTGGGGGCTGACCTGGCGGCGGTCGGGCAGCATCGCCTCCTGGAGGGCCAGCGCCACCTCGCGCTCCCGGGAGTGTGCCTGACGCAGCCGCTCGTTGAGCTCCTGGAGCTCGCGGGCGCGGGCGTACAGCTCGGCCTCCAGGACCCGGGACCGGCCGCCCCGGCTCCCTCCCGAGCGGCCCCGGGCCCGGATCAGCTCCGTGACCTCCTCGACGCGGTGCAGGATCAGCGCCACCTTGCCGTCGGGGCCGAGCAGCGGCGCGTTCACCGGACTCCAGTAGCGCTCCTGCCATTCCCCGGGCCGCTCGGGATCCTCCACGTCGTAGCGCTGGAGGGCCATGGCGTCGCGCTCCCCGGTCGCCAGGACCCGGTACAGCGAGGCCTCCAGGTTGCGCATGCCCGTCGAGGCGGGGTCGTTGGGGTTGTCGGGGAAGACGTCGAACAGGTAGCGCCCGACCAGTTGCTCGCGGGGGCGCCCGGACACCCGGACGAACTCGTCGTTGACATCCGCGTACACCAGCTCGGGCGTCAGCAGCGCGACCATGCCGGGCAGGGTCTGGAACACCGCCGTGTAGTCGATCGCCGAATCCGTCATGGCCGCCGCCTTACCACTGCCGGGATCAGACCAGTTTCCCACGGTATGGGGGAACCGGGCCCGGGCCTCACTCCAGAAGCGCCGCCACGGGCAGCTCGGCGAGCTCCGTCAGGGACTGCTCCGCCCAGATGATCTTCCCGTCGGGGACGAACCGCGTGCCCCACCGCTGGGTCAGCTGGGAGACCAGCAGCAGACCCCGCCCGCCCTCGTCGGTCGTACGGGGATGGCGCAGGTGGGGCGCGGTGGCGCCGCTGTCCAGGACCTCGCAGACCAGGGCGCGCTCCCGGATCAGCCGGAGCCGGATGGGTCCGGTGGCGTGCCGTATGGCGTTGGTGACCAGCTCGCTCACCACCAGTTCCGTCGTGAACGCCAGCTCGTCCAGCCCCCAGTGGGACAGCTGCCGGGTGGCCGTACGGCGGGTGTCGGCGACGAGGGCCGGGTCGGGGTCCAGGTCCCAGGCCGCGACCTGCTCGGTGCCGAGGCGTTTCGTACGGGCCATCAGCAGGGCCACGTCGTCGTACGGGCGCGCCGGGACCAGCGCGTCGACGACGTTCCGGCAGCGCGCGTCCAGCGGGCCCGCCCCTTCCAGTGCCCGGCGCAGGCGTTCCCGGCCGGCGTCGACGGCCCAGGTCTCTCCCCGGGCCAGCAGCCCGTCGGTGTGCAGGGCGAGGGTGCTGCCCTCCACGAGGGACAGCTCGACCGCCTCGAAGGGCGGACCGCCCACGCCGAGCGGCGGCCCCTGCGGAAGATCGACGAACGTGACCGAGCCGTCGGGCAGCACCACGGCCGGTGCGGGATGCCCGGCGGCGGCCATCGAGCACCCGCCGTCGACCGGGTCGTAGACGACGTACACGCACCCGGCGCCCACGCACTGCGTGCCCGCGGAGCCCGCCGCGCCCGGTTCGGCGCCTTCTTCCCGGGCCGACCGCGCCACCAGGTCGTCGAGGTGCGCCAGCACCTCCTCGGGCGGCAGATCCTGAGCGGCCAGCGTCCGGACGGCCGTCCGCAACTGCCCCATGGCCGCGGCGGCGTCGATGCCGTGCCCGGGCACCTCGCCCACGACGAGCGCGACGCGCGCCCCGGACAGCGGGATGAGGTCGTACCAGTCGCCGCCCAGACCGGTCAGCTCGTCGGCCGGCCGGTAGCACGCGGCCGCCTCGACCGCGTCCTGCTCGGGCAGCCGGTGGGGGAGCAGGCTGCGCTGGAGAACGAGCGCGGCGTCGCGCTCGCGCGTGTAGCGCCGGGCGTTGTCCACGCAGACGGCCGCGCGGGAGACGAGGTCCTCGGCCAGCCGCAGGTCCTCCTCGTCGAAGGGCTCCCGGCCGTGCCGCCTGAAGAAGGTGGTGATGCCCAGGGTGGTGCCGCGCGCCCGGACCGGCACGATCATCACGCTGTGCAGGCCCAGCTCCGAGAACGTGGGCCGCCGGCCGCCCGGGAGGTCCGTGACCCATACCCGGTCCAGCGGATCGAGCCGCTCCACGTGCCAGGGCCGTCCCGTGGTCAGGCAGCGGACCGGGGGTGACCCGGCCGGGTACGCCGTCACCTCGCCGACCCCGACGACGGCCTCCGGGCCGCACTCCTCCGTGGCCCTGTTGCCCGCCCGGCGCAGCGCCACCCGATCGGTGTCCACGAGCGGCCCGGGCGTCAGCTCGGCGCCCCGCAGCACCGTCTCCAGCAGGTCCACGGTGACGAGGTCGGCCAGTCCCGGCACGGCCACGTCGGCCAGTTCCTGCGCGGTGCGCGTGAGGTCCAGGCTGCGGCCGATGCTCTCGTTGGCACGGTCCAGGAGCGCCAGCCGCTGCCGGGCGCGGTGCCGCTCGGTGATGTCGACGACCGTGTAGTACACGCCCATCGGGCGGCCCCGGTCGTCCTCGAGCCGGGTGAACGACAGCATGTGCGCGGTCTCGCGCAGCGGAGCCGACAGCACACGGCCCACGTGCTCGTACCCGACCACGGGCTCGCCGGTCTCCAGCACGTGCCGCATCTGCGCCTCGACCGCCTGGGCGTCCAGGCCCGGCTGGACGTCCGCGAAGCGCAGGCCGAGCCGCCGGGCCGGCGGTCCGCCGCCGAACTGCTCCAGGGCGGCGTTCGACCACACAAAACGCAGGTCCGTGTCCACGACCGCGATACCGACCGGGGCGTCGGACACCATCCGTTCCAGCACCGTGCGGCTCATGTCCCAGCCGGGCGCGTCGGCCAGCTCCGACAGCAGCGCCAGCCAGCGCGCACCGCCGTGCGCCTCCTCGGCCGGGGTGATCCGGGCCGCGACCCTCACGGGCTGCCCGTCCCGGCGACGGGCCGTCAGCAGCCCCGTCCAGCCACCGTCCCTGCGGCACCGCTCGACCAGGTCCGGCACGCGCTGCGCGTCCTCGGCCGTCAGCAGATCCGCCAGCTTCCTGCCGACCGCCTCGGCGGCCGGGTACGCCAGCAGCCGCCCGGCCTCACCGGTCCAGCCCGTCACCACGCCCTGCGGATCGAGCAACAGGGGCGCGGCGTCGGCCACGTCGAACCGCTGCCGGGCAACGCCGTACTCCTCGTGTTCGCCCACGGCCGACCTCTCTGTCGCTGAGAGTGGTCTACCACCTCTTGCCTCAATCTTCACCCTTCCGGCATGTGGGGGCGGCTTGTGCGGGGCCGGCCGGGGAGGCTCGGGGTGTGTGGGGTGGGGGCGGGCCGTGGCGTTCTTACCGCAGCACCTTCTCCAGCGACCCGAGTGCCCCCTCGAGCTCCTCGGTGGTGATGGTGAGCGGTGGGGCCAGGCGGATCGTGGAGCCGTGGGTGTCCTTGGCCAGGATTCCCTCCCGCATCAGGCGCTCGCTGATCTCGCGGCCGGTACCGAGCGCGGGGTCGATGTCGACGCCCGCCCACAGGCCCCGCGAGCGGAAGCCGACGACGCCCTTGCCGACCAGGCCGGTCAGGCCGTCCCGCAGGACCGCGCCCAGCTCGGTCGCGCGGCGCTGGAACTCGCCCGTCTCCAGCAGCTCGACCACCGCCGTGCCGACCGCGGCCGCCAGCGGGTTGCCGCCGAAGGTCGACCCGTGCTCCCCGGGGTGCAGCACCCCGAGCACCTCCCGGCGCCCGACCACCGCGGACACCGGCACGATGCCGCCGCCCAGCGCCTTGCCCAGCAGCACCACGTCCGGCACGACCGACTCGTGCTCGACCGCCAGCGTGCTGCCCGTACGGCCGAGCCCGGACTGGATCTCGTCCGCGATGAACAGGCAGCCCTTGCGGCGGGTGAGCTCCCGTACGCCGGCCAGATAGCCGTCGTCCGGGATGATCACGCCCGCCTCGCCCTGGATCGGCTCGATCAGCACCGCCGCCGTCGTCTCGTCGACCGCCGCCTCCAGCGCGGCCAGGTCGTTGTACGGCACGATCCGGAAGCCCGGCGTGAAGGGCCCGAAGCCCGCCCGGGCGGTCTCGTCGGTGGAGAAGCTGACGATCGTCGTCGTACGGCCGTGGAAGTTGTCCGCCGCGACCACGATCGTCGCCCGGTCGGCCGGGACGCCCTTGACGTCGTACGCCCACTTGCGGGCCACCTTCACCCCGCTCTCCACCGCCTCCGCACCGGTGTTCATGGGCAGCACCATGTCCATCCCGGTCAGCGCCGCCAGCCGCTCGGCGAACTCGGCGAGCCGGTCGTTGTGGAAGGCGCGGGACGTCAGGGTCAGCCGGTCGAGCTGGCGGTGGGCGGCCTCGATCAGCGCCGGGTGCCGGTGGCCGAAGTTCAGCGCCGAGTAGCCGGCCAGCATGTCGAGGTAGCGCCGCCCCTCCACGTCCTCCACCCAGGCGCCCTCGGCACGGGCGACGACCACGGGCAGCGGATGGTAGTTGTGCGCGAGGACCGGCTCCTCCGCGCGGATGAGCTCCTGCGAGCCACGGGTCTCCCGCGAGCCACGGCTCCCCTGCGGGTCCTCGGTGCGGACGGGTGCGGTCATGAGCGGATCTCCCGGATCTCCTGGGTGCAGCACTTGATGCCGCCACCGGCCTTCTGGAACTCGGACAGGTCGACGGGGACGGGGACGTAGCCACGGCCGGCGAGCCGGCCGGCCAGGCCCGTCGCCCCCGGAGAGATGAACACGTGCCGCCCGTCGGAGACGGAGTTGAGCCCGAACGCCATCGCGTCCTCGCGGGTGGCGAGCACCGCGTCCGGGTACAGCCGGGCGAGCACCTCGCGGCTGCCCGGCGAGAACGCCTCGGGGTAGTAGGCGATGTTGTCGTCGTCGAGGACGAACAGCGCGGTGTCCAGGTGGTAGAAGTACGGGTCCACCAGCGTCAGGCTGATCACCGGCATCCCGAAGTACTCCTGCACCTCACTGTGGGCCTCACGGGTGGTACGGAAGCCCGTCCCGGCCAGGATCCAGCGGCCGGCCGGCACCAGGTCTCCCTCGCCCTCGCACACCGACTCGGGGTGGTAGACCTCGTAGCCCTCCGACTTGAACCACGCCTCGTACGGCACGGACTCGGGACGCCGCTCGGGCGCGTGGAAGAGGGAGCCGAAGACGCGGCCGTCGACGACGACCGCCGCGTTCGCGGCGAAGACCATGTCGGGCAGACCGGGCACGGGTTTCACAGTGTCCACGGTATGGCCGTGGGCACGGTAGGCGTCGACCAGCGCCTGCCACTGGTCCAGCGCGCGGATGACGTCGACGGGTTCGCCGGGACGCATCCACGGGTTGATCGCGTACTGCACGGCGAAGTGTCTGGGCTCGCAGACGAGGTAGCGCCGCCGGCGCGGCACACGGGAGTCGGGCACAGAGGGGTCCCTCCGCTTCCTCACGGTGTGTGACTGGGGGTTGACACAACGGTAGGAACTGACAGAGGTGGCCGACAAGGAACAAAGGTTGCGCGTCCACGCAGGAACGCTGCGTCTTGAGGCCCGTCAGCGCACGCCTGGTGCGCCGCCCGGGACCGCCTCCGGCGCCGGCTGGCTGGCACCCGCCTCCGGACTCTCCGGAAGCAGATGGGACAGCACCATCACGCTGATCGTCTTCCGGATGAAGGGCTCCTGGCGGATCCGCTCCAGCACCTCCTCGAAGTGCTCCACGTCCCGCGCCCGCACGTGCAGCAGTGCGTCCGCACCGCCCGTCACGGTCATCGCCGCGGTGATCTCCGGGTAGTCGCGCACGACCTCCGCCAGCCGCCGCGGCGGGGCCGCACCTTCGCAGTACACCTCGACATAGGCCTCGGTGCGCCAGCCCAGCGCCGACGGCTTCACCGTGGCCGTGAACCCGGTGATCACACCCGTCTCCCGCAGCCGGTCGACCCGCCGCTTGACCGCCGTGGCCGACAACCCGATCGCCGTGCCGATCTCGGCGAAGGACGTCCGGGCGTTCGCCATCAACGCGGTGATGATCTTCCGGTCGAGTTCGTCGAACGGCGTGGACCTGCTGCTCATGCGGGCACTGTATCCACCGGCACCCCGTCCCGCGCCCGGCCCGGCGCGGCCACCTCCTCCAGCGCGGACATCCTGCCCCCGGCACATGTCAAGACGTGCGGATCGCCCCTACACTCCGGGTTCATGCTGCGCGCCCTGGCTGTCGACGACGAACGCCCCTCGCTGGAGGAACTGCTCTACCTGCTGCACGCGGACCCCCGCATCGGCAGCGCGGAGGGCGCCGGCGACGCGACCGAGGCGCTGCGCCGCATCAACCGCGCCCTGGAATCCGGTCCGGGCGGGCCCGAGGCGATCGACGTCGTCTTCCTCGACATCCAGATGCCCGGCCTCGACGGGCTCGACCTGGCCCGGCTGCTCACCGGGTTCGCCCGGCCGCCGCTCGTCGTGTTCGTCACCGCCCACGAGGACTTCGCCGTCCAGGCCTTCGACCTCAAGGCCGTCGACTACGTCCTCAAGCCCGTCCGCAAGGAACGGCTCGCCGAGGCCGTACGGCGGGCCGCGGAGCTGCGCGGCACCGCGCCCCGCATACCCGTGAGCGAGCCCGACCCCGACCACATACCCGTCGAGCTCGGCGGCGTGACCCGCTTCGTGGCCGTCGACGACATCACCCACGTCGAGGCCCAGGGCGACTACGCCCGCCTGCACACCGACAAGGGCAGCCACCTGGTCCGCATCCCGCTGTCCACCCTGGAGGAGCGCTGGCGTTCCCGCGGCTTCGTCCGCATCCACCGCCGCCACCTCGTCGCCCTGCGCCACATCGGCGAACTCCGCCTCGACGCGGGCACCGTCAGCGTCCTCGTCGGCTCCGAGGAACTCCAGGTCAGCCGGCGCCACGCGCGCGAACTGCGCGACCTGCTCATGAGGAGGCAGTGACGGTGCCCCAGGACCACACCGAACGCCGCGTCGTCGTCACCGGCCCGCCCCGCCGGGCCGGCCGGGCCTCCGGCTACTACCGCCCGCGCACCGAGATCGACGAACAGACCACCCTCGGCCACACCTACGTCCGCTCCCTGATGCGCACCCAGCTGCGCGCCGCCCTCACGGTCTTCGCGATCCTCGGCCTGCTCGTCGGCCCCCTGCCGCTGCTGTTCGCGGCGATGCCCGACGCCCGCCGCCTGGAATGGGCCGTCCTCGGCTTCGGCCTCTACGCCCCGCTGGTCCTGCTCGCCCGCTGGTACGTCCGCCGCGCCGAGCGCAACGAGCGCGACTTCGTACGCCTCGTCGAAGACCGATGAACTCCCACTACGCCGTCCCCGCCGTCGCCCTGGTCGTCATCGCGACGGTCCTCGTGGGCGCCTTCGGCCTGCGCATCTCCCGCACCACCTCCGACTTCTACGTCGCCTCCCGCACCGTCGGCCCCCGCCTCAACGCCGCCGCCATCAGCGGCGAGTACCTCTCCGCCGCCTCCTTCCTGGGCATAGCGGGCCTCGTCCTGGTGCAGGGCCCCGACATGCTCTGGTACCCGGTCGGCTACACCGCCGGATACCTGGTCCTGCTCCTCTTCGTCGCGGCCCCGCTGCGCCGCTCCGGCGCCTACACGCTCCCCGACTTCGCCGAGGCCCGCCTCGCCTCTCAGGGGGTACGGCGGCTGGCCGGTGCCTTCGTCGTCGGCGTGGGCTGGCTGTATCTGCTGCCCCAGCTCCAGGGCGCCGGACTGACCCTGACGGTGCTGACCGGGGCGCCCGACTGGCTCGGCGGAGTGATCGTCGCCGTCGTCGTGACCGCCACCGTCGCCGCCGGCGGCATGCGCAGCATCACCTTCGTCCAGGCCTTCCAGTACTGGCTGAAACTCACCGCCCTGCTCGTCCCCGCCCTGTTCCTGGTCCTCGCCTGGCAGAGCGACGGAGCCCCCCGCCACGCCTTCGACGAGCCGGCCACCTTCCGCGAGCAGCGCGTCGTCCGCGTCGGCGACAGCATCGACCTGAAACTGGACCGGCCCCTCACCGTCACGGTGACCGGCACCGTGGACGGCCGCACGCACACCGATACCCGCCTCGACCTGCCCGCCGGCACCCACCGCGTCGAACGCGGCACCCGGCTCACCTTCGCCGGGGGAACGGCCGTCCCCGAGGCGCAGCGCAGCGGCGGCGGCGACCTGTCGCCCGCACCGGCCGAGAGCGGCGAGGAACGCCCGCTGTACGCCACGTACGGGCTGATCCTCGCCACGTTCCTCGGCACCATGGGCCTGCCGCACGTCGTGGTCCGCTTCTACACCAGCCCGCACGGCGTCGCCGCCCGCCGCACCACCGTCGCGGTCCTCGGCCTGATCGGCGCCTTCTACCTGCTGCCGCCCGTCTACGGCGCCCTCGGCCGCATCTACGCCCCCGAACTCACCCTCACCGGCGACACGGACGCCGCCGTCCTCCTCCTGCCCGACCGCATCATCGGGGGAGTGGGCGGCGACCTGCTGGGCGCGCTGGTGGCGGGCGGCGCCTTCGCGGCGTTCCTGTCCACCGCATCGGGGCTCACCATGGCCGTCGCGGGCGTGCTCACCCAGGACGTCCTGCCCGCGCGGGGCGTACGGCACTTCCGGCTCGGGACCGTCCTCGCGATGGCCATGCCCCTCGCGGCGAGCGTCCTGGTCGGCGGGCTCCCGGTCGCCGACGCGGTGGGGCTCGCCTTCGCCGTGTCCGCGTCCTCCTTCTGCCCGCTGCTCGTCCTCGGCATCTGGTGGCGGCGGCTCACCCCGCCCGGCGCGGCCGCCGGGATGCTGGTCGGCGGCGGCTCGGCCCTGCTCGCCGTCGCCGCGACCATGACGGGCTACCCGGGCGAGGGCACGCTGCACGCCCTGCTCGCCTGGCCCGCGCTCTGGTCGGTGCCGCTGGGCTTCCTCACCATGATCCTGGTGTCCCTGGCCACCCCCGGCCGGGTGCCCCCGGGCACGGCGGCGGTCCTGGCCCGGTTCCACCTGCCCGAGGAACTGCGCACGGAGGTGACGGCATGAGCGGATTCCTGGCCGGCCTGTGCGTCGCCGTACTCCCGGTGCTGGCCCTGGGCGTCTGGCTCGGCCGGCGCACGGTACGCCCCCAGAGCCTCGGCGGACTGGGCACCCCCGTCGAACACGCCACCTTCGAGACCCTGCACACCGCCACCCTCGCCGCGCCCCCGCTGCGGGCCGGGCTGACGGAGGAGACCGCCCGCAAGTCCGCCCGCAAACTGCGCTCCCTGCTCGGCACGGACGCCCTCTGCCTGACCGACCGCAAACAGGTCCTGGTCTGGGACGGCGACGGCGCCCACCACCGCACCGAGATCATGGAACGTCTCGCCGGCCCCCTGGAGACCGGCCGCGGCGAGGCCTTCCAGCTGACCTGCGATCTCCTCGACTGCCCGGTGCGCTGGGCGGTCGTCGCCCCGCTCACCGTCGACGACCGCGTGCACGGCGCCCTCGTCGCCTGCGCGCCCCGCGAGTCCGCGGTCCTCGTCCGGGCGGCTGGCGAGGTGGCCCGCTGGGTGTCCGTGCAGCTGGAGCTTGCGGACCTGGACCAGTCCCGCACCCGCCTCATCGAGGCCGAGATCAAGGCGCTGCGGGCCCAGATATCCCCGCACTTCATCTTCAACTCGCTCGCGGTGATCGCCTCGTTCGTCCGCACCGACCCCGAGCGCGCCCGCGAACTGCTCCTGGAATTCGCCGACTTCACCCGCTACTCGTTCCGCCGGCACGGTGACTTCACCACCCTCGCCGACGAACTCCACGCCATCGACCACTACCTGGCGCTGGTTCGGGCACGCTTCGGCGACCGCCTCTCCGTCACCCTCCAGATCGCCCCGGAGGTACTGCCCGTCGCCCTGCCCTTCCTGTGCCTCCAGCCGCTCGTCGAGAACGCCGTCAAGCACGGCCTGGAGGGCAAGACCGACAAGTGCCACATCCAGATCACGGCCCAGGACGCGGGCGCCGAGGCCCTGGTCGTCATCGAGGACGACGGCGCCGGAATGGACCCCGGACTGCTCCGCCGTATCCTCGCCCGCGAGGTCAGCCCCTCGGGCGGCATAGGGCTCTCCAACGTCGACGACCGGCTCCGCCAGGTCTACGGCGACGACCACGGCCTCGTCATCGAGACCGCCACGGGCGCGGGCATGAAGATCACCGTCCGGCTCCCGAAGTACCAGCCGGGCGTGCATTCGGCCGGACGGCTGATCCCGGAGTGAGCCTCAGGTGCTCTTCGTGGTGACCACCATCCCGAGGGTGATCAGGCCCAGCACGACCCAGCCGAACCACAGCCAGCCGTTGCTGCCGAGCGCCACCGTGTAGGCCGTCACCAGGACGAGGCCGCCGACGGTGACGACTCCCATGGTCTTCGTCGCGTTCGAACCGTTCGTGGAACCGGGCATCGCAACACCCTCCTCATGGTTCTGTTCCCCCCATGGTGCCCCCGTTCTGCCTCCTGACAGTGCAGACGACGACATGAGTACCGGATTTCCAGGGTCCGTCACTGGTCCAGGAACCGGATTCGTAGACGGACGGATCGAAGCCGTAGTCCTGCGGCGCCACGTCCCGGGCGCACGCGGCGTCCGACGAGGTCCGCGCCTCGGCGAGCGTCACATCGGCGCCCAGTCGGGTGAACCCGAGCACCTGCTGGTCGTACCGTCCGCCACACGGGACCAACCGCGCCTCCCGGTTCGAACGGACGTCCAGGCAGTCGCGCTTCTGCATGGTCGCGGTGTCGGCGAACGCCGTACCGAACCTACGTCGCTCTCCGAGCGGCCCGTACAGCGGCCCGTGCGCGCCGAGGACCAGGCAGGCGGTGCGCCGACCCGCCGACTCGAACCCGGTGCCGCTCGGCACCACGGCGTGGCCGCGGACGTCGGCGAGCCGGTCCCGCAGCTCCCGGGTCCGCTCCTCGCACCGGGCCGGTCCCAGCTTCCGTGCCTCCTCCGCCGAGGTCGCCCCGACGAACGCCACCACCTGCCCGTCGGGCCCCTCGTCCCGGCAGGTCGGGTCCAGGGAGAGCCGGGGCGTGCCGGTGAACCGGGTCCCGCCCGGCCAGTCGGCGAGGACACAGTCCCCGTCCGCGAGCGGCTTCGCCAGCCCGACGGCCTCGCCGTACGGTGCCGCCGTCCCGCCGCCCGCCCGGTCGGCCAGTGCGTACCAGACGCCGCCGAGCGCCAGGACCAGCCCGAGCCCGCAGGCGGCGACGGCCCGGAGGGCGGGGGAGCGCCGCCGTCGCCGAGCACCGGACGGGACCCCGACGGGCGCGGAGCCGCCGGACGCGGCGATCACGGGCCCGAGACCGTCCGGCCCGGTCGCCGGCACGGGCGGCGTCTCCCACGGTGACGGCGATCCGGGATCGGTCCGGGTCCGCTCGTAGGCGTCCGACTGGGGCGTGACGAGGGCCGACAGCCCGGCCTCCGCCTCCTGCGCGGTCATCCGCAGCTGAGGATCCTTGGCGAGCAGCCCGCGCAGCAGGGGCTCCAGAGCCCCGGCCCGTAACGGGGGCAACGGGTCCTCCATGACCACGGCGGTGAGTGCGGCCAGGTGCGAGTCCCGCTCGAAGGGGCCGCGGCCCTCGACACCGAAGTACAGGGTGCAGCCCAGCGAGAACAGGTCGGCGCCCGGCGTAGGCGCACCGCCGGACGCCCGCTCCGGCGCCAGATACCCCGCCGTGCCGACCAGCGCGGACGCCATCGTGTACCGCGTCTCACCGGCGTCCGGCTGCACGGAGATGCCGTAGTCGGCGAGCAGCACCCGCCCGTACGGAGAACCCGCGCGGTCCGGCGCGAGCAGGATGTTCGCCGGCTTCACGTCCCGGTGCATCACGCCCCGCTCGTGCCCCGCGGTCAGCGCGTCCAGTACGGCGAGACCGACGCGGGCGCACTCGGCCGGAGCGAGCGGTCCGCGCCGGGTCACCAGCTCCCGCAGGTCCACGGCGCCGGTCACGTACTCCATGACGATCCACGGCAGCCCCTCGTGCTCCAGCACGTCGTGGACCGTCACCACATGCGGGTGTCCGCGCAGCCCGGCCGCGTGCCGGGCCTCCGCACGGGCCCTCGCGACCCGCGCCTCCCGCTCGTTCCCGGCCTCGGCCGGGTCGCGGAACACGATCTCCTTCAGCGCGACCTCGCATGCGAGTCTCTGGTCGTGGGCGAGCCAGACGTGCCCCATGCCGCCGCTGCCGAGCCGGCGCAGCAGCAGGTAGCGGCCGGCGACGATCCGGCCCACTCCCGACGTCGGTGATCCTGAGGACATCCGGTGACTCCCGGGTTCGGCGGGGGTGCGGTGCTAGACGGTGGCGCTCGGGGCGGGCGGGGTGGTCGCCGGAGCGGTGGGCACGGGGGCGGTCGTCGCAGGCGGGGTCGTCGCTGGGGCGGTGGACGCGGGCGTGCTGCTCACGGGCGGCGGTGCGCTGCTCATCGGCGGCGCCGCGCTGCTCGTGACAGGTTCGCCGCTGGGAGGGGAGCTGGTGGTGGCCGGGGGAGGGGAGCTGGTGCCCCGCGGCGGTGAGCCGGTCGCCGTCGGCGGTGCGCTGCTCCTGGGCGCGGCGCTCGACGGGGGCGGCACGGAGCCGGACGGTGCCCTCGACGAGGGCTGACGCGAAGGCCCGGGCCCGGTACTCCTCGGAGGGGTCCCGGTACTGGTCGGAGGCCTGGAGGCGGAAGGGGGAGTGGAGGACGCCGAGGGCGATGGTGTCGGCGTACGCCCCTCCGTCCGCGACTCCGCCGCCAGGCTCAGCGTCACATACGCCCCGAACCGCAGCTCGGTCCCCGCGCCCGGGTCGGACGCGACGACCCGCGCACGGTCGGGAGGCGGCTCCCCACCGCGGAACGCGACCGCCAGTCCCGCCTCGGCCAGCCGCCGGCTCGCCTCCCCGAACGTCGTCCCGGCGAGGGGCGGCACGGCCCGCCGCTCCGTCGCGTCGAAGTCGGCGTCGGCTGCACCGGTCGTGCCGACGGGCCGCTCGATGCCCCGGCCGGAGTCCTGGACGTCGACGAGGGTGATGCGCTCCAGCTTCCGGGGAGCGGGCCGTACGACCACCACCTCGGCACGGTCGTAGCCCTGCCACTTCTCGTTGCCGTCCCCGAACGTGACGGATATCCGGCTCGTGTCGCCCTCGAAGGGCCGCAGCGGATTTCCGCACGAACATTTGACCGACGGAAGTCCCTGCTCGTCGACGAGAATCGCGATTCCCGCCTGGAGCAAAGCGCGGAAGGGAACAGCCTTTCCCTTTTTGTAGTCGTGGTTCAACGCGAGCGTGTCGTGACGCAGGAGAACCGGCGTGAGCCGGTCGAGATATCCCGGAATCTCGTCCGCACGCAGATCGAGGGCGGCCGCCCACACCCGCGCCTTGCGACCGTTGCGCGGCGCGGTGAGGAACCGCTTCAGCCGCTCGACGTCACAGATCCCCGGCTGCTTCGTCCCTCCGTACAGCCCCGGCGTGTCCCCCTGCTGGAGGCCGCCCGGCACGGCTCGCGACCGCACCCGGGCGTCCCGGCCGAGCCCACTGTCCTCGGCGAAGAAGGGCGCCGGCGACGGAACTCCCGCGGCGACCGCCTTCACCTCGAACAAGGACCTGCCCGAATCGCACCCCCCGAGAGCGAACAGAAAAGCGACCAGGACAGCGAGTCTCCGCATCACCGCTCCCCCCTGCGGTTCCCCCGACGTGTTTCATGCTACTGAAGGAAAAAGCTATTCAGCCGCGTTGTGGAGAAAGAGCAGAGCGAGAGTGAACGGGTGCTTTGGGGCGTGGGAAAAGTCAGTTCCCGCGTGCGTGCAGCGAGCTCAAATAGGCGTTGTACGCCTCGAGTTCCTTGTCCCCGTTCCGGTCGGCCGCCCGGTCCTCGCGCCTGGCCTGCCGCTGGTCCGAGGCGTACCACTGGAACAGCAGCGCGACCAGCACCAGCACGGACGGGATCTCGCTGAACGCCCAGGCGATGCCGCCCGCCGCGTTCTGGTCGGACAGTGCCTCGATGCCGAGCGAGGCGGGCGGGTTCTTGAACGTCTCGACCATCGGCTCGGACGCCATCATCAGCGCGATCCCGAAGAACGCGTGGAACGGCATGCCCGCGAACAGCTCCAGCATCCGCATCAGATAGCCCGGCCGGTGCGGGCCCGGGTCCACGCCCATGATCGGCCAGAAGAACACCAGGCCGACGGCGAGGAAGTGGACCATCATCGCGATGTGCCCCGGCTTGGAGCCCATCAGGAAGTCGAACAGCGGTGTGAAGTACAGCCCGTACAGGCTGGCGATGAACAGCGGGATCGTGAACGCGGGGTGGGTGACGATCCGCATGTAGTGGCTGTGCAGGAACATCAGCAGCAGCTCACGGGGCCCCTTGCGGCCCCGTCCCGCCGTCGGCAGCGCGCGCAGCGCCAGCGTGATCGGCGCCCCGAGCAGGATCAGGATCGGCGAGACCATGCTGATCACCATGTGCTGCACCATGTGCACGCTGAACATGACCATGCCGTAGTCGTTCAGCTGGGTGCACATCACCAGCATGATGCTCAGCACGCCGGTGACGAAGGCGACCGTCCGCCCCACCGGCCACTTGTCCCCGCGCCGCACCAGCCGCACGACACCCCACCCGTACAGCGCCAGCCCGGCCAGGCAGGCGATGAGGAAGAACGGGTCGGCCGACCACTCCAGCCCTCGTCCCAGCGTGAACGGCGGCAGATCCATGGTCATGCCGTGCCCGCTGTGATCCATACCGCCGGCTCCTGTTTCGTGGGGGTGTGCAGCAATCTGTCCGCCCCAAGAGTAGAACCGCCCCCGGCCACACAGGTGACCGGGGGCGGTAAGACGTCCTCAGGGGCGCGGGGAACTCAGAGAACGCACTCCGCCTCGGCGTACCGATCCTCCGGCACGGTCTTCAGCGTCTCCACGGCCTCGGCCAACGACACCATCACGATGTCGGTGCCCCGCAGCGCGGTCATCTGCCCGAACTCGCCCCGGTGCACGGCCTCCACCGCGTGCCACCCGAACCGCGTGGCCAGCACCCGGTCGTAGGCGGTCGGCGTGCCACCGCGCTGCACATGGCCGAGGATCACCGGCCTGGCCTCCTTGCCGAGCCGTCCCTCCAGCTCGACCGACAGCTGACGGGCGATCCCGGCGAACCGCTCGTGCCCGTAGATGTCCTTGCCGCCCTCGTCGAACTCCATGGTCCCGGCCCGGGGCTTGGCCCCCTCCGCCGCCACCACGATCGCGAAGCGCTTGCCCGCCTCGAACCGCTCGCCGACCCGCCGGGTCAACTCCTCTATGTCGAAGGGGCGCTCGGGTACGACGATGGCGTGCGCGCCGGCCGCCATGCCGGAGTGCAGCGCGATCCAGCCGGTGTGCCGGCCCATGACCTCGACCACCAGAACCCGCTGGTGGGACTCGGCGGTGGTCTTCAGCCGGTCCAGGGCCTCGGTCGCCACTCCGACGGCCGTGTCGAAGCCGAAAGTGACGTCCGTGACCGCGATGTCGTTGTCGATCGTCTTCGGCACACCCACGACGGGCAGACCGCTGTCCGACATCAGCCGCGCGGCCTTGAGCGTGCCCTCGCCGCCGATCGGGATGATCGCGTCGAGGCCGAGCTCCTCGACATGGCCCTTGGCCCGCTCCACACCGTCCCGCAGATGGGAGGGCTGGACCCGGGAGGACCCCAGAATCGTGCCGCCGCGGGCGAGGATGCCACCCACCGCGTCGAGGTCGAGCTTGAGGTAGTCGCACTCCAGAAGGCCCTTCCAGCCGTCCCGGAAGCCGATGACCTCGTCGCCGTGGTCGACGACGGCGCGGTGCACGACGGACCGGATGACGGCGTTCAGGCCGGGGCAGTCGCCGCCGGACGTGAGGACACCAATGCGCATAGCCCGAAAACCTTCTCAACGTGGGCCGGGACCGGACCACGTTGTCCGGCTCGAATCCCCGCCACCCTAGCGGCATCGAGGGGCCGGACCGAAGCACGCGTCCGCCTGCTGGACGACCCCGCTCACCTGTGCGGATGTGCCGTCAGACGGGCTGTTGACCAGCAGATTGACGCGCGCTCCACACCCGCTGCTGGTCAGGCGGGCTGCTGCGCGGCGGCGATGCGCTCGTTGCGAAGTGCCTCGTACCAGCGGTCGTCGGTCGGCGGCAGCGCGTTGACGTCGAGGGCCAGCTTCAGCAGCAGGTCCGCGATCAGCGGGTTGCGCGCGAGCACCGGGCCGTGCATGTACGTGCCGAAGACGGTGTCGTTGAACGCGCCCTCCGTGCCGTCGCCCGTGCCGTTGCCGTTGCCGAAGCGCACCCGGGCGAGCGGGCGGGCCGTGGGGCCGAGGTGGGTGACGCCCTGGTGGTTCTCGAAGCCGGTCAGCGGGGGCAGACCGAGGCGCGGGTCGATGTCGCCCAGCACGTCACCGACGCACCGCGCGCCCTCGCCGCGCACGGACACCACGTCCAGCAGGCCGAGGCCGGGCTCGCGCTGGCCGAGGTCGTTGATGAACTCGTGGCCGAGGATCTGGTAGCCGGCGCACACGGAGAACACGATGGCGCCGTTCTCCACGGCCCGGGTCAGTCCGCCGTCCCGGCGCAGCCGCTCGGCCGCGAGCCGCTGCGGCCGGTCCTCGCCGCCGCCGATCAGGTAGATGTCGCCGGAGGTCGGGATCGCCTGGTCACTGCGCACGTCCAGGCGCGCCACGTCCAGGCCGCGCTGCTGGGCCCGGCGCTGCACGACGAGGACGTTGCCCTGGTCGCCGTAGGTGCTGAGCAGGTCGGGATAGATCCAGACGACCCGCAGTTGGTTGTCGCTCACAAAAGTCCCCTGACGTCTCGTGCTCAGTTGCCGACCCGGCGGCGCAGGTCCTGGAACGCCGTGTAGTTGGCGATGACCTCGATCCGGCCCGGCGGGCACGCGGCCACGGCCTGGTCGAGGTTCTCGTACACCTGGAAGTGCTGGTCGGCGACTTCCAGGCGCACCGCGAGGTCCAGCCGCCGGTCGCCGACGACGCAGATCGGGTGGCCGGTCAGACGCGTGTAGTCGACGTCCCACAGCCAGGAGGTGTCGGTGCCGTCGGCGGAGCGCGCGTTCACGGACAGGATGACCGGGGCGGGCGGCGGATCGATCAGGGAGAACGTCTCCAGCCAGCCGGCCGGGTTCTTCGCGAGGAGGAGCCTGAGGTCACGGCCCTGGAACTGGACGACGTCGTACCGCCCGGCGACCGCCTGTACCTGGTACATGCGCTCCAGCGCGACCTGCGGCGGCACGCCGAACACGGCGGCGACGGCGGCCGAGGAGGCGGCGTTGGCCTTGTTGGCGCGGCCGGGCAGCTGGAGGTGGATCGGCCACGCGGAGCCGTGCGGGTCCAGGACGTGGTCGCCGGAGAGCGCCCAGCTCGGCGTCGGACGGCGGAAGCCGCACTCACCGCAGTACCAGTCGTCGCCCGGGCGCTGCATCACGCCGCCGCACGACGGGCAGGACCAGGCGTCGTCCTTCCACATCTGCCCGGCGGCGACCCAGATCACGTTGGGGGAGGACGACGCCGCCCACACCACCAGCGGATCGTCGCAGTTGGCCACGACCACGGCCTTGGAACCGGCGAGTCCCTCCCGCCAGTTCTCGGCGAGCATGCGGGTCTCGGCGGCGCGGTCGAGCTGGTCGCGGGAGAGGTTGAGCAGCGCGATGCACTTCGGCGCGGTGTCCCGGGCGACGCCGGCGAGGTACTTCTCGTCGACCTCGATGACGCCGTACCGGGCGTCCGAGCTGCCCGCGAGTGCCGAGGTGATGCCGGCCGGCATGTTGGCGCCGAGCGCGTTGGAGACGACCGGTCCCGCCGCGCGCAGGGCCTCGGCGATGAGCCGGGTGGTCGTGGTCTTGCCGTTCGTCGCCGAGACCAGGATCACGTCCAGGTTCTGCGCGAGCCGGGCGAGGAGGTCGGGGTCGAGCTTGAGTGCCACCCGGCCGCCGATCACCGAACCGCTGCCGCGCCCCGCGGCGCGGGATGCCGCCGCGACCGCCTTGCCCGCGGTCACGGCCAGCTTGGCCCGCGGCGAGAGCGGGTCCGAGTTGCCTGCCATCAGTTCTCGATCCTCCTTGCGTACGCGCCGCGCCTTGAAGCCTGACGGCCACGTGGTGTGGACCTCAGCCTATCGAGATCCATTAGCACTCCCGAACCGAGGCACTGTGGTGAACTCGTGTGGGACGCGCGGAACGACAGGGACCTTACTCTTGCCGCCATGCGAAACAGCCCCATCCCCGGCGCCCACGGCCACGTGAGACCCCTCACCCTGCACGGAGACCCGCTCCTGCACGCACCCTGTGCGGAGGTCACCGAGTTCGGCCCCGAACTGGCCCGCCTCGTGGAGGACTTGTTCGCAACCATGTACGCCGCCCGGGGCGTCGGCCTCGCCGCCAACCAGATCGGCGAGCCGCTGCGGGTCTTCGTCTACGACTGCCCCGACGACGAGGACGTCCGGCACCTCGGCCACATGGTCAACCCGCGCCTGGTCGAGGCGGACGGAGTGGTGATCCGGGGCCCGGAGGGCTGCCTGTCCCTACCGGGCCTGGAAGCGGCCACGGAACGTTACGACCACGCGGTGGTCGAGGGCTTCACGATGACCGGAGAGCCGGTCACCGTCCACGGCACGGGCTTCTTCGCCCGCTGCCTCCAGCACGAGTGCGACCACTTGGAGGGCCGCATCTACGCGGACCACCTCAAGGGCTGGCGCCACCGCAGACTGATGCGCAAGGTGGCCAGGGCTTCATGGTGCCGAGTGGGTGAGTAACCCAGGGGCGCGGGGCTGTGTCCCATGTGCGGCTCCCGCCGCGTGGGCGCGACCAGCCCCCACCGGTCCGCACACGACACGCGACGGTCAGAACCCGGGACCCCCCACCCGATCCCCCGCAGCCGCAAGACGCCCCCACAACAGATCAGCCAGACTCCGCACCAACTCCGCACGGGAGCAGGGTCGTTCCCCCAGCCACCAGTCTCCGGCGGCATGCATCATGCCG
This sequence comes from Streptomyces sp. DH10, assembly GCF_029813805.1. Classification (NCBI taxonomy): domain Bacteria; kingdom Bacillati; phylum Actinomycetota; class Actinomycetes; order Kitasatosporales; family Streptomycetaceae; genus Streptomyces; species Streptomyces sp. DH10. The sequence continues at coordinate 602,322 of NZ_JARVKU010000001.1, read as the reverse complement.
ACGATCCCGTGCCCCCACACCCGCGCCAGCTGCTGCCCGCCCGGCCCGAGATCCAGCCGCTCCTCGATGACCTGGGCGAGTTCCTCGCCCATCCGCCGCAGCAACGGCGCACTGTGCTTGCCGACATCGAAACCCTGATCCCCCGGCTGGCCCCCCTCCGCGGGATGCATCAGGAACCGGTACACCTGGGGCCGCGCCTCGATCGCGGCGAGGTACGTGTCCAGCGTCGCCTCGACCCGCTCGCGCCGCTCCGCGGGAGCGTCCAGCGCCGCCCGGAGCGAGTCGAGCAGCGCGTCCGTGTGCCGTTTGGCGAGGGCGGCGTATAGTCCGCCCTTGTCGCCGAAGTGCCGGTAGAGGATCGGCTTGGTGATACCGGCCTCCGCCGCGATCGCGTTCATCGAGGCCTGCGGACCGTCGCGCAGCACCACTCGGTCGGCGGCTTCCAGCAGCTCACGCCGTCGGCGGTCGGCGGACCGTTGCTGCTCGGTCCGCTGCGTGGTGTCCATGTGCTCTCCCCACCCGTGCTGTTTCGATGACGCCTGCGCAAACTAACACTCAAAGATGCCCCAGACATCGAACGGGTGCCGACCGGTCGGTAGGAGTTGACGCGGACTACCCGCCGGTAACAGACTGGTGTTACCGCAAGTAACATGCACGTGTGCCGCTGGAGGGGACCGACATGGCCGAGTTCACGATGGAGCTCAACGACGAACAGAAGGAGGTCCGGGACTGGTTGCACGGCTTCGCGGCCGATGTGATCCGTCCCGCGGCCGCCGAATGGGACGAGCGTGAGGAGACTCCCTGGCCGGTCATCCAGGAGGCCGCCAAGGTCGGCATCTACTCCCTGGACTTCTACGCCCAGCAGTACTTCGACCCCACCGGCCTCGGCATACCCATGGCCATGGAGGAGCTGTTCTGGGGCGACGCGGGCATCGCCCTGTCCATCGTCGGTACCGGTCTCGCCGCCGTCGGCGTCCTCGCCAACGGCACCGAGGAGCAGATCGGCACCTGGATCCCGCAGATGTACGGCGACGCCAACGACGTCAAGGTCGCCGCCTTCTGCTCCTCCGAGCCCGACGCCGGCTCCGACGTGGCCTCCATGCGCACCCGGGCCGTGTACGACGAGGCCAAGGACGAGTGGGTGATCAACGGCACCAAGACCTGGGCGACCAACGGCGGTATCGCCAACGTCCATGTCGTGGTCGCGGTGGTCGACGCGGAGCTCGGCTCCAAGGGCCACGCCTCCTTCATCATCCCGCCGGGCACCGAGGGCCTGTCCCAGGGCCAGAAGTTCAAGAAGCACGGCATCCGCGCCTCGCACACCGCCGAGGTCATCCTGGACAACGTGCGCGTCCCCGGCTCCTGCCTGCTCGGCGGCAAGGAGAAGCTGGACGAGCGGCTCGCCCGGGCACGGGAGAAGGCCAGGCAGGGCGGGGAGCGCGTGAAGAACGCGGCGATGGCCACGTTCGAGGCGTCCCGCCCGGCGGTCGGCGCCATGGCGGTCGGCACCGCCCGGGCCGCGTACGAGGTCGCCCTCGACTACGCCAAGACCCGGGAGCAGTTCGGGCGGCCGATCATCGACAACCAGGGTGTGGCGTTCCAGCTCGCGGACATGCGCACGTCCATCGACGCGGCCCGGCTCCTGGTCTGGCGCGCCTCCTGGATGGCCGTCAACGGCAGGCCGTTCACGGCGGCCGAGGGCTCGATGTCCAAGCTGTTCGCGAGCGAGACGGCCAAGAAGGTGACGGCCCAGGCGGTCCAGATCCTGGGCGGCAACGGCTACACGCGGGAGTACCCGGTGGAGCGGATGCACCGGGACGCGGCGATCTACACGATCTTCGAAGGCACCAGCGAGATCCAGCGCCTGGTGATCGCGCGGACGCTGTCGGGCATGACGATCCGGTAACCGGCGGTAGGTGGTTGGCGACCAGGGTCAGCGGTTCCAGTCCGCTTTCGCCGCGTCACGGCCGGGCCTCCGTGTCCTCCGGGAGCCCGGCCCGGCCGTGGTGGCCGGACCGGGCTCACCGGTGCCGGAGCGGGGTCAGCTGTTCGATGTCGTAGCGGGCGCGGAGTTCCGCGATGGCCGCGTGGTCCGGAGGGCCGCCGTTGCCGAGGATCTCCAGCAGTTCCTCGAAGTAGCGCTCGTGATCCGGCGGCGGGGTCGCCTGGAAGAACATCTTCGCGGGACCGTCCGTCGGATTGGCGAACGCGTGCGGGCAGCCCGGGGGTACGACGATCACCGTTCCCGGTGTCGCGCGTACCACCCGGCTGCCCGACCCGGACTCCCACTTCTGCCAGTTGTCTGGGGTGCGGACGCGCGGCTCGAAGGCGAGGACGTCCAGCTCGCCTTCGAGCACGTAGAACAACTCCTCGCTGCGCGTGTGCACATGGGCGCCGACGTCGAAGCCCGGGGGGCACGACCACCTCGAAGGTGGAGGCCATGCGGGAGTGCGTGCCGGTCACCTTGAAGGTCACGCGCTGGGCGGGGGCCTCCACGACCCGGCCGTGGCCCGGGGGGACGAGCAGTCCTTCCGTCGCCGTCATCGCCGGCTCACCACGTCACGGGCAGGGCCTCGGGCCGCGGATCAGCGCGCCCTTCCTGAACGGCACCTCCTCGGCGGGGACGGCGAGCCGCAGCCCGGGGACGCCGTCGAGGAGCGCGTCGACCAGGAGTTCGGACTCCAGCCGGGCCAGCATGCCGCCGGGGCAGTAGTGCGGGCCGAAGCCGAAGGACACATGGGGGTTCGGGTTGCGGGAGAAGTGACGTCCTCGCCGGTGCTGCCCTCGCGCAGCCCGATCAGGTCGGAGAAGTAGGCGCCCATCTCCTGCTTCGCCTTCTCGCTGAGCTCGGCGCCGTGCAAGGAGGAAAGGATCAGCTGGGTCCAGGTGTGCATGCCCTGCCGGTCGGCGGCCGGGACGCCCATCAGCTCGCAGATCACCGCGATGGGGAACGGAGTGGCCGCCGCGTTCACGGCGCGCGGGGTGGAGCGGCCCGGTGGGGCGCCGGTCTCGCGCGGGACTACTCCGTATCGGGGACGCCGTGCCAGGCTCGTCCCGACACCCCCACGACGGAGGACGCGATGACGCACCCGGCCCGGGACCTGCTGAGGACGACCACCGCGAGCCTCGCTCCGGACCCACGGTCCAACCCTTTGGTCCCCCGGATCGCCGACGGCACGGCACCTCGCTCCGCTCTCGCCGCGCTCGCCCTGGAGCAGTCCTGGGTGATCCCCGCGGACCGCCGCGCGTTCCTGCACCTGGCGGATCGCTCCGCGACGACCGACCCGGAGGCGGCGGCCTTCTTCAGGACACTCGCGGAGGGCGAGGCGCTGGCCGGTGAGCGGCTGGTGGTCTTCGCACGGACCTGCGGTGTGGACGAGGCGCGGGAGGCGTCGTACGAGCCGTTGCCCGGCTGCCAGGCCTACCCGGCGTATGTCGCCTGGCTGGCCCTCAACGCCTCACCGGCGGACGTCGTCCTGGCCCTGACCGCCAACTTCTCCGCGTGGGGCGGCTATTGCGCGACGATCGCCACCGCGCTGCGCGAGCGTTACGGCTTCACGGACGAGGCGTGCGCCTTCTTCGACTTCTTCGCGGAGCCGTCCGCGGCGCTGGACGGGATGGCGACGGCGGTGGTGCAGGCGGCCCTGAACGCCGGCCGCCTCGACGAGACACGAGCTCACGCATACGGCCGCCTACTTCAGACATACGAGGCGATGTTCTGGTCCACGCTGGGGGATCTGCCCTCTTAGGGGCGCGGGGCTGTGTCGACTTGCGGCTCCGCCACGTGGGCGCGACCAGCCACAATGCACCCGCACACGCCGCAACTACGTCGCACCCCCACTGCTGTGCGCAATGCAAGCCACATCAATACGGTCGGCCAGCTTCGCCAGCTCGATCGTCAACGCAGCGACCGTGTCCTCGTCGAGCCCGGACTCCCCGCTCTCGACAAGCCGCACCCATCGACCCCCCACCGTCCGCAACAGCTTGCTGACATCGGCCGCAGCCACCTGCAAGGTCCCGCGGTCGTCGACGATCAGGGGCAGAGTCACTTCGCGGTTCACAGACGGGATCGTAGCCCCGCAACACTCACGCACCGTGCCAAACGGTCGTGATGTTGCAGAACTCCCGGATTCCGTGCCCGGACAGCTCACGCCCGTACCCGGACCGCTTCACTCCGCCGAACGGGAACGCCGGATGGGAAGCCGTCATCCCGTTGACGTACACACCGCCCGCCTCCAGGTCCCGGACGAACCGGTCCACCTCGGCCTCGTCCCGCGTCCACACGTTCGAACTGAGTCCGAACGGCGAGTCGTTCGCGATCAGCACGGCCTCGTCCAGGTCGGCCGCCCGGTACAGCGTGGCGACCGGGCCGAACGCCTCCTCCCGGTGGATGCGCATCTCCCGGTCGATGCCGGCGAGGATGGTCGGCGTGTAGTACCAGCCCGGCCCGTCGGGCCGTTCGCCACCGCACAGAACCTCCGCGCCGCCGCGCACCGCGTCGTCGACCAGCTCTTCCAGATCGCGCAGTCCCTGCTCGCTGGAGAGCGGCCCGACCTCGGTGTCGTCGGACATGGGGTCGCCGACCTTCAGCGCCTTCATGCCCTCGGCGAAACGCTCGGCGAAGGCGTCGTAGACGTCCGTGTGCACGATGAACCGCTTGGCGGCGATGCAGGACTGCCCGGTGTTCTGCACGCGCGCGGTCACCGCGACCTTCGCGGCCCGGTCGATGTCGGCGGAGGGCATGACGACGAACGGGTCGCTGCCGCCCAGCTCCAGCACCGTCTTCTTGATCATCTCCGCGGCGGTGGAGGCGACCGCGCGGCCTGCGGGCTCGCTGCCGGTGAGGGTGGCCGCCTTGACCCGCTCGTCGCGCAGGATGTCGTCGACCGCGGCGGAGCCGATCAGCAGGGTCTGGAAGCAGCCCTCCGTGAAGCCGGCCCGGTGGAAGAGGTCCTCCAGGTACAGGGCGGTCTGCGGGACGTTCGAGGCGTGCTTGAGCAGGCCCACGTTCCCCGCCATCAGCGCGGGCGCGGCGAAGCGGATCACCTGCCAGAGCGGGAAGTTCCACGGCATGACCGCCAGCACCGGTCCCAGCGGCCGGTAGCGCACCCGCACGCGCGAGGCGCCGGAGTCCTTCACGTCGGTGTCGGAGGGCTCCTCGTCGGCGAGCAGCTCCTCGGCGTGGTCGGCGTACCAGCGCATCGCCTTGGCGCACTTCGCCGCCTCGGCCCGGGCCTGCTGGATCGGCTTGCCCATCTCTGTGGTCATCACGCGGGCGATGTCCTGCTGGTCCTCTTCGAGGAGATCGGCGGCCTTCCTCATCAGCCGGGCGCGCTCGTCGAACGTCGTCGTCCGGTACGTGCGGAACGTGGCCTCCGCGAGCTGGAGCCGGCGCTCGATCTCCTCCTCGCCCATGGCCTCGTACGTCTTGAGCGTCTCGCCGTTCGCCGGGTTCACCGTTGCGATGGGCATGGCTGACCTCCCTCGGTGCGGGCTGTAGTCCGACCTTCCCGCGCGACGGAGGGGACCGCAACGCGGGAGCGTCTCCTCAGGGCGAGTGCTCCGCCAGGCGGTCCAGAAACGCCGCCTGCGCCTTGACGATCACCGCACGGGCCCGGTCGAGCCCGAACCACGCCACCCGGTCCAGCTCGGGGAACTCCTGGAGCTGCCCCGACCTCGGCGGCCACTCCATCCGGAACGTGCCGGGCGAGATCGTCGCCGGGTCGAGGTCCGCCTCGATCGCCCAGACCGTGACGATCTTGCCGCCTGTCTGCCGGACCTCGCCCAGGGCGAGGGCCTCCCCGTCGGGCGGGGGCAGCCCCAGTTCCTCCTCGAACTCGCGTCGGGCCGCTGCCCAGGCGGATTCGTCGGGCTCGTACTCGCCCTTGGGGATGCTCCACGCGCCGGCGTCGCGCCGGGCGAAGAACGGGCCGCCCATGTGGCCGAGCAGCACGTCGAGGCCGTCGTCGGTGTGGTGGAAGAGCAGCAGGCCGGCACTGCGCTTCACGGGCTCACCCCCGGGTGCGCGGCCAGCAGCGTCTCCACCGTGTCGGCGTCCTCGGGGCGCTTGTCCTCCCGGTAGCGGACCACGCGGGCGAAGCGCAGGGTCACGCCGGCCGGGTAGCGGGTGGAGCGCTGGAGGCCGTCGTAGGCGATCTCGACGACGAGTTCCGGGCGTACGGTCACGACGTGGCCGTTGTCGTCGACGGCGAGCTGCCGGAGCCGTTCGGTCTGCCAGGTCAGCATCGCGTCGGTCATGCCCTTGAAGGTCTTGCCGAGCATGGCGAGGCCGCCGTCGGCGGTGCGGGCGCCCAGGTGCAGGTTGGAGAGCTTGCCCGTGCGGCGGCCGTGGCCCCACTCGGCGGCCAGGACGACCAGGTCGAGGGTGTGGACGGGCTTGACCTTGAGCCAGGCCGCGCCGCGCCGGCCCGCGCTGTAGGGGGCGTCGAGCGCCTTGGCGACGACACCCTCGTGGCCGCGTTTCAGGGTCTCGGCGAGGAATTCCTCCGCCGTGTGCAGGTCGTCCGGGCCGGACACCGTCGTGCGGCGCACCCGCATCGGCTCGGGGACCAGCCGGGCCAGCTCGGCGTGCCGCTCGGCGAACGGCAGGTCGAGCAGGTCGTGGCCGTCCACGGACAGCGCGTCGAAGAAGACGGGGGAGACCGGCACCGCGCGGGCCGCCGTCGCCACGTCCGTGCGCGAGCCGACGCGGCCTGCGGTCTCCTGGAAGGAGCGGGGGCGGCCGTCCACGTCGAAGGAGATCACCTCACCGTCGAGGATGAACCGCTCGCCCCGCAACTCCAGCGCGGCGGCCGTCACTTCGGGCAGGCGGTCGGTGATGTCGTCGAGGGTGCGGGTGTAGAGCCGTACCGTCTCGCCGTCCCGGTGCACCTGGACGCGGATGCCGTCCAGCTTCTCCTCGACCGCGCAGGCGCCGAGCTTGTCCAGCGCCTCGGCGACCGAGGAGGCGCTGTGCGCCAGCATCGGCCAGACCGGGCGGCCGACGGTGAGGCGGAAGCGGTCCAGGGCGGCGGGGCCGTCCGCGAGCAGCGCCTCGGCGACCGTCTGGAGGGAGCCGGCGAGCATCACGGCCCGCCGTACGTCCGCCGGGGGCGCCCCGGTCGCCTGGGCCAGTCCCTCGACCGCGACCGCGTCCAGCGCGCCCTGCCGCACCTCCCCGGTGAGCAGCCCGACCAGGAACCGCTGCTCGTCCTCGGTGGCCGCACCCATCAACTCCCCGACCAGCCGGGCCCGTTCCGCCTGGGAGCCGGGGCCGGACACCTTGGCCAGCTCCGACAGCCGGGCGTCCACGTCCCGCACGGTCAGGCCCGGCTCGGCGGCGGGCGCGACCGGGCGGCTCAGCACCTTCCAGCCGACGCCGATCCGGCCCTGCGGCAGCCGTCCGGCCAGGTACGGGATGACGATCGGCACGTCGTCCGCCTCCGCGTCCCGGAAGAGCTCCGCGAGCAGGGCCGTCTTCCGGGACCGCGCCGAGGTGGCGGCGACCTCCTGGGACACTCGGGCCAGCCGGTGCAACAGCATGCAGCCATGGTGCACCGGAGGGGCCGCCTTTACACCCGGACGACCGTGTCCTGAGGGCGGGCCGCGACCGCGGGCGGCGGCACCTCTACTCCTGGGCGGCCGCGTCGAGATCGGTCATCAGCAGATCCCCGACGATCGCGGCCGCCGCCCGGTACCCCCCGCTCGCCGCGTGCACGACCTGCTCGGCGAAGCCGATCGCGTTGCCCGCGGCCCACACGCCCGGGACGGTCGTCAGCCCAGTCGGGTCGACCACCGGGTACGCGCCGAACGGCGTCTCGTGCAGCTCGGCGCCGAGCCGCTCCAGCAGACCGGTCTGCGGGACCGGGCGCGGGGCGACGAACACCACGGAGCGGGCGTGCGTCGTATCGTCGGCGAGCCGGACACCGGTGAGCCGGCCGTCCTCGACCACCAGCCCCGCGACCTCCCCGGGCACCACGTCCACCCCGGCCGCGGCCAGCCGGCGCAGGTCCTGGTCGGACAGCTCCTCCTCGGCGACCGTGTGCAGGAAGAACCGCACGTCCTTCGACCACTGGGACACGATCAGCGCCTGGTGCACGCTCGCCGGGCTCGTCGCCAGCACCCCGAACGGCTGGTCGCGCACCTCCCAGCCGTGGCAGAACGGGCAGTGCAGCACGTCCCGGCCGAACCGCTCGGCGACCCCGGGAACCGCCGGCAGCTCGTCCTTCAGCCCGGTCGCGACCACCAGCCGCCGCGCCCGCACGGTCCGCCCGCCGGCCAGCACCACGGTGAAGTCCTCGCCCTTCTCCACCTCCACCACCCGGTCGCGCACGAGCTCCACGCCGTACCGCGCGATCTCCTCCCGGCCGGCGGCGAGGAACTCGGCGGGCGGCATCCCGTCGCGCGACAGATAGCCCTGCATGTGCGCGGCGGGCGCGTTGCGCGGCTCGCCCGCGTCGACGACCAGCGTGCGGTGCCGCGCCCGGCCCAGCACCAGAGCCGCGGACAGACCCGCCGTACCACCGCCGACGACTACGACTGCGTACCTCTCGGTCATGGTGACCACCTCCACTGCCGAGAGTCGCTCCACCGCCACGGGATTGACAAACCGGTTTGCCGAACCTGCAATACGGTCCATGACTACGGACGAGGTACTCGCGGGCGTCGGCCCCCGGCTGCGGCAGATGCGCAAGGAGCGGGAGGTGACCCTGGCGGCGCTGTCCGAGACCACCGGCATCTCCGTCAGCACCCTGTCGCGGCTGGAGTCCGGTCTGCGCAAACCCAGCCTGGAGCTGCTGCTGCCGATCGCCCGGGCGCACCAGGTGGCCCTGGACGAGCTGGTCGGAACCCCGCCGGCCGGTGACCCGCGGGTGCGGTCGAAGCCGATCGAGATGTTCGGCCGCACCCACTGGCCGCTCACCCGCCAGCCCGGCGGCCTCCAGGCCTACAAGGTGCTGGAACCCCAGCGCAGACAGGAGCCGGACCCGCGCACCCACGAGGGCTACGAGTGGTTGTACGTGCTGTCCGGGAAGCTGCGCCTGGTGCTGGGCGAGCACGATGTGGTGCTGACGGCGGGGGAGGCCGCGGAGTTCGACACCCGGGTGCCGCACTGGTTCGGGTCGACGGGGGAGGGGCCCGTGGAGTTCCTCAGCCTGTTCGGGCCGCAGGGGGAGCGGATGCATGTGCGGGCACGGCCGAAGAAGTCGTGACGTACGCGATGCCCGTTGGCGGGACTCTTCTCCCGGAGACTGTTCCCTGATCGGCAAGCGACCGCTTAGTATGCGAACCGACCCCGGTCAGACGAAGCAGTCCCCCGTGGAGGCCCCGCATGCAGGCATGGCAAGTGCACGAGAACGGCGAGCCGGGTGAGGTGATGCGGCTCGCGGACGTGGAGCCGCCCACCCCCGGCGACGGCCAGGTCCTGCTGAAGGTACGGGCGGCCAACATCAACTTCCCGGACGCCCTGCTGTGCCGGGGCCAGTACCAGGTCAGGCCGCCGCTGCCCTTCACCCCGGGCGTGGAGATCTGCGGCGAGACCGAGGACGGCCGCCGGGTGATCGCCAACCCGGCGCTGCCGTACGGCGGCTTCGCCGAGTACGCCGTCGCGGACTCCGCCGCCCTCCTGCCCGCGCCGGACGCCCTGGACGACGCGGAGGCCGCGGCCCTGCACATCGGCTACCAGACCGGCTGGTTCGGTCTGCACCGCCGGGCCGGTCTGGAGGCCGGCGAGACCCTGCTCGTCCACGCTGCCGCAGGAGGGGTCGGCAGCGCGGCCGTGCAGCTCGGGAAGGCCGCCGGCGCCACCGTCATCGGTGTCGTCGGCGGCTCCGGGAAGGCGGCCGTCGCCCGCGAGCTGGGCTGCGACGTCGTGATCGACCGGCGCTCGGAGGACGTCGTCGCCGCCGTCAAGGAGGCCACCGACGGCCGGGGCGCCGACGTGATCTACGACCCGGTCGGCGGCGAGGCCTACGCGCAGTCCGCCAAGGTCGTCGCCTTCGAGGGGCGCATCGTGGTCGTCGGCTTCGCCAGCGGCACGATCCCCAGCCCGGGGCTGAACCACGCCCTGGTGAAGAACTACTCGATCCTCGGCCTGCACTGGGGCCTGTACAACACCAAGAACCCGAAGCTCGTCCAGCACTGCCACGAGCAGCTCACCGAGCTTGCCGCCCGGGGCGCGATCAAGCCGCTGGTGAGCGAACGCGTTCCGCTCGGCGGGGCCGCTGCCGCCGTGCAGAAGGTCGCGGACGGCCTCACCACGGGCCGGATCGCCGTCGTAGTGGAGGAGGCAGCATGACCAGCGCAGAGCAGCGCGGTGGGACCAGCGTCGAGGAACTGCGCCGTCGCACACAGGACTTGCTGGCCGCCCACCCGCCGGCCTCGACCGACCGCCTGGACTTCCTCCGGGCCCGCTTCGACGCCGGACTGGCCTGGGTGCACTACCCGGAGGGGCTCGGCGGACTCGGCGCCCCCCGTTCCCTCCAGGCCGTCGTGGACGCCGAGCTGGAGGCGGCCGGGGCGCCCGACAACGACCCGCGGCGCATCGGCATCGGCCTCGGGATGGCCGCGCCGACGATCCTCAAGTACGGCACCGAAGAGCAGAAGCAGCGATTCCTCAGGCCCCTCTGGGTGGGCGAGGAGGTCTGGTGCCAGCTGTTCAGCGAGCCGGGGGCCGGGTCCGACCTGGCCGCGCTGCGTACACGAGCGGTGCGGGAGGATGGGGGCACCTCCCGCTCGAGCGAAGCCGGGAGTGGGGGAGGCTGGGTCGTCAACGGGCAGAAGGTGTGGACGTCCAGCGCCCACGTGGCCCGCTGGGCGATCCTCATCGCCCGCACCGACCCGGACGTGCCCAAGCACCGGGGTATCACCTACTTCGTCTGCGACATGACCGACCCCGGTGTCGAGGTGCGGCCGCTGCGGCAGATCACCGGCGAGGCCGAGTTCAACGAGGTGTTCCTCACCGACGTCCGCATCCCGGACTCCCGCCGGCTCGGCGAGGTCGGTGACGGCTGGCGGGTCGCGCAGACCACCCTGAACAACGAGCGCGTCGCCATCGGCGGTATGCGGCTGCCCCGCGAGGGCGGCATGATCGGCCCGGTTTCCAAGACCTGGCGCGAGCGCCCGGAGCTGCGCACCCACGACCTGCACCAGCGCCTGCTGAAGCTCTGGGTCGAGGCCGAGGTCGCCCGGCTCACCGGCGAGCGGCTGCGCCAGCAGCTCGTCGCCGGCCAGCCCGGCCCCGAGGGCGCCGGCATGAAGCTCGCCTTCGCCCGCCTCAACCAGGAGATCAGCGGCCTGGAGGTGGAACTCCTCGGTGAACAGGGCCTGTCGTACGACGACTGGACCATGCGCCGCCCGGAGCTGGTCGACTTCACCGGCCGCGAGGCCGGCTACCGCTACCTGCGCTCCAAGGGCAACAGCATCGAGGGCGGGACCAGCGAGGTCCTGCTGAACATCGTCGCCGAGCGCGTCCTCGGCCTGCCCAGCGAACCGCGCACCGACAAGGACGTCGCCTGGAAGGACCTGGCCCGATGAGCTCACAGCCCGACCTGTTGTACTCGGAGGAGGAAGAGGCGCTGCGCGCCGCCGTCCGTGACCTGCTCGCCGACCACTGCGACGCGCCCGGCGTCATCGCCCGAATCGAGTCGGACGCGCCGCACAACCTGGCGCTGTGGAAGGCCCTCACCGACGGCATGGGCCTGGCGGGCCTGCTGGTGCCGGAGGCGCTGGACGGCCAGGGTGCCACGCACCGGGAAGCCGCCGTGGTGCTGGAGGAGCTGGGGCGTGCGGTCGCGCCCGTCCCGTACCTCACGAGCGCGGTCGTCGCCACCGAGGCGCTGCTGGCCTGCGGGACCGACGACCTGCTCACCGAGCTCGCCTCCGGGACGTCGATCGGTGCCCTCGCGGTCGCCCTCAGCGTCGCACCGGGTGCCGCCTACAAGGTCGTCCAGCACGAGAACGGCCTGCTGCACGGCGAACTGACCGGCATCGCGGACGCGGCCGTCGCCGATGTGCTGCTCGTGCCCGCCGACGACGGCGGCCTGTACGCGGTCGACGCCACCACCGCGACCGTCACACCCCAGGTCTCCCTGGACCTGACCCGGCCGCTCGCGACCGTCACCCTCGACGGGGCGCCGGGCCGCCTGCTGGGCGACGCCGAACCCGCCGTACGCCAGGCCCTGCGTGCCGGGGCCGGGCTGCTCGCCTCCGAACAACTCGGCCTGGCCGACTGGACGCTGACGGAGACGGTCCGCTACCTCAAGGACCGCAAGCAGTTCAACCGGCCCGTCGGCGGCTTCCAGGCGCTCAAGCACCGGCTGGCCCAGCTGTGGCTGGAGGTCGCGAGCCTCCGCGCGGCCGCCCGCAACGCCGCCGACGCCCTGTCGACCGGCCAGGACGTCGACGTGGCCGTCACCGTCGCCCAGGCCTGCGCGGCACCCGTGGCCGTCCACGCCGCCGAGGAGGCACTGCAACTGCACGGCGGCATCGGTATGACGTGGGAACACCCGGTGCATCTGTACCTGAAGCGCGCGAAGGCCGACTCGATCGCCTACGGCACGGCCGGCGCCCACCGGGAGGCACTGGCCGGACTGGTCGACCTCCAGGCCCCCTGACGGACAGGCCTGACGGACAGGCCTGACGGACAGGCCTGACGGACAGGCCTGACGGACAGACCTGACGTACATCGGGCTGACGCCTGGGACTTGTCCGGCCGATCATGTTGCTGGTCAGGGTGCGAGCGTGTCCAAGACGAGCGTGAGCAACGAGATCAGCAGCATGGTCTGCCTGTGGGTCGGGCCGAGGGGAAGAGCAAGGGCGGGCGATCGCCCCAGGGGATGGCCTGCTCGAGGCGTCAGAACGCATTCGCAGCAGTCGGGCCCGCGCAGCCTCACATCCGGGATCTCAGCACGTCGACCTCACAGCCCGGCTCGAAGGGGTCGAAGCCGTGCTCGATCAGCCAGCGAACTGCCAGCAGGCTTCGCAGCGACCACCACGCGTGGATCACGTCGACGTCGATGTCGGTGCCATAGCCGGCGACGACGTCGTCGAGGTGCTCCTCGTGTCCGAGCGTGAAGGTGGCGAGGTCGTACAGGGCATCACCCTGGCCCGCCTCGGACCAGTCGATGATGCCGGTGACCTCGTCGCCGTCGACGAAGACGTGCGCGATCTGCAGGTCGCCGTGTGTGAACGCCGGAGTCCACGGCCGGAGAGCGGCCTCGGCGACCTGGCGGTTGCGGGTGACCAGGTCAGCGGGCAGGACACCGTTCGTCACGAGCAACTCGCACTCGTCGTCGAGTTCCGCTGCCAGCGCGACGATGCCCCGGCCGGCCCGGCCCGGCAGGGGCGGCAGGGGCGCTTCGTGCAGCTTCCGGATGGCGGCGCCCGCCGCGGCCCATGCCGCCGGCGACCCGGTCGACGGCCCACCGAGGCGCCCGAGCGTCGTCCCCGGGAGTGCGGCGATCGCGAGCACGGGCGGCTTGCGCCACAGGACCTCCGGGGTCGGGACCGGCGCGAGGGACATCGCCTCGACCTCGACGTCGACGCGTGCCTGATCGGCGTCCACCTTCAAGAACACGTCCCCGACGCGCAGAGTCGCGCGCTCGGAATGGGCGACGACGACTTTGACCTCATCCATGGGCGACCAGTATCCCGGGGATGATCGCCGACGTCGCCAGGTTTATCGCGTGCGATTACGCGGCTGACGGCGTCCCGCTACCCGGCGGCCTCGTGCACGACACCGACCTCTGACCAGGTCAAGCCCACCACTTTTGTCAGGAGTCCTTGATTGTCAGTGGCCCCTGCCAGCATGCCCAAGTGACCTCAACTGACCACTCGCTCACCAAACCTGACGATCAGCCGCGTGGCCGCCTACTGGCGCTGGTCGGTGCGATCGAACCCTGGGACCATCTGGAGCGCGCTCATCTGGATGCCGCCAGGGAGTGGATCGCCGGCGGAGCCCCGCTCTGCCGAGTGCGCAAGCCGGACGTTCCGCCGATGCACTTGGTGAGCTACTTCGTCGTCCTCGACGACCCGCGGGAGCAGCTGTTGCTCGTCGCGCACCGCAAGGCGGGCCTGTGGCTGCCAGCGGGAGGACACGTCGAGCCGGGCGAGGACCCATGGGCCGCAGTGGTCCGTGAATGCCGCGAGGAACTGGGCATCGAGGCCGTGGCATCGCCGATCACCGGCGAGCAGCCGTTCTTCCTCACCGTCACCGCGACCCAGGGGCAGCACACGCACACCGACGTCTCGCTCTGGTACCTCCTCGATGCGGGCGCCCACACCATCACCTCCTATGACCACAGCGAGTTCAGCGCCATCCGGTGGCTGACCGACGAGCAGGTGCTCGAGGAGCCGGCCGAACTGCTCGACCCTCACATGCATCGCTTCACGCGCAAGTTGCAGCACGCCCGGACCAGAGGGCATCGGAAGGGTCCTTGGCCGGGTGAATGATCACGTCGAAGTGAACGCCCGACGGCACTCCGGCCAACTCCCCGCAAGACCCTGCTTCTTGGCCATGCCCGAACCCCATACTCACAGGGTTCCCGAACGGCACTTCCAGGGAGGCAGAGCATGGACCTCACCACCCGTCGCAGAGCCCTCACCACCCTCGGCGCCGCCCTCGCGGGCTCGGTCGCCCTCCCCGCCGGCCACGCCCTCGCCGGCGAACGGCGGCACGGGCCCCGCCCGTTGTGGCGCGCCCACGCCCACAACGACTACGAGCACCCGCGCCCCCTGCTCGACGCCCTGGACCACCGGTTCGGCAGCGTCGAAGCCGACATCTACCTCGTGGGCGACCAGCTCCTCGTCGCCCACGACCCGGAGGACCTCGATCCGGCCCGCACGCTGGAGTCCCTCTACCTCGACCCGCTCGCCGCGCGCGTGCGGGCCAACCGCGGCCGTGTGTACCGGGGATACCGCGGCTCGCTGCAACTCCTCGTCGACATCAAGACCGAGGGCTCGTCGAGCTACCGCGAACTCGACCGCCACCTCAGGCGCTACCGGCACCTGTTCACGACCTACGCCCACGGCCGTGTCCTCCCCGGCCCGGTCACCGCCGTCATCTCCGGCGACCGCGCGGCCCGCGCCCCCATGGAGTCCCAAACGGTCCGGCGCGCCTTCTACGATGGCCGGCTCGCCGACCTCGGCACCCAGGCGCCGGCCTCCTTCATCCCGCTGATCAGCGACAACTGGACGCTCAACTTCACCTGGCAGGGCGTGGGCGCGTTCCCGGACGCCGAGCGGGAGAAGCTGCGGGGCATCGTCCGGGCCGCGCACAAGCGTGGCCAGAAGGTGCGGTTCTGGGCGACCCCGGACCTGGCCGGGCCCGCCCGGGACGCGCTGTGGGCCGAACTGCTCGCCGCGGACGTCGACTACCTCAACACCGACGACCTCGCCGGACTGGAGGCGTTCCTGGACGCCCGGCGGGCGGCGTAGACCCGTACGACACGTAGAACACCTTCGGTACCTAGGACACCTAGGGCACCTAGGACACGGACACCACACGTTCGGCGGACAGGTCAGCCGCCCGGACGGACCCTCCGCTACGCCACACTTACGGCCGAACGCCGTGAACCGGACATAGCGGCGTGGCGGAGGAGTCGACGATGGCCATTTCCATCTCTGTGGTGCTGCTGCTCGCGATCCTGGCGGTGATCTTCCTGCGCAACGGCGGTCTGAAGGTCTCCCACGCGCTGGTCTGTCTGCTGCTCGGCTTCTATCTGGCCAGCACCAGCGTCGCCCCCACCATCCACAGCGGTCTCACGGCGACGGCGGACATCGTCAGCAGTCTGCGGCCCTGACCTCACGCTCCCGAGAACACGCCGATGCCGTTCGGAACGGCGCGTTCGGCGCCGCCGCTGGGATGGTTGCGCACCGAGACGGCGCTCGCGCCCGCTTTTCGGGCGACCAGCGTCGACGACCCGCCGCCGTCCAGGCTGAAGGCGTCGTCCGAGCCCAGCTTCCGCATGGTGGCGGCCACTTCGGCGATCGTCAGGCCGCTGCGGTAGGCGGCGGCGCCGTCCAGCGCGAGCAGCAGCATGCGCCGCCCGCTGTCGGCGATCCCCACGGCCGTGCGTACGGCCGACGCCGTGTCGTCCAGGCCCGGCAGCGGCCGCCCGCCCGTGAGGACCGGGTAGCCGCCGAGGGCGAGGCGGTACGCGGCGCCGTCCGTGGCCGCCACGAGACGGTGCTCGACCTCGACCGCTTCGCCGGTGGCCAGCTTCCGCAGCTGCTGGGCCCCGGCCTCCCGGCCGACCAGCACGGTCGTCCCCGCGGGGATGGCGCCGCTGCCGGGCGTGTCGGCGGCCGACACGACCTTGCCGTCGCGGACCGTCACCTCGTGCGTGTCCGAACTGCAGGGCGCGGCCCGGTCCGTGTCCGTGCCGCACGTGGCGCGAACGCGGGAGACGCTGCCCCAGTCGGAGGTGAACGCGCCGACCGAGCCCACCGGCAGCGCGTACTGGTTGAGCCCGCCCAGCGGTATCTGCGCCTCCGCCGTACGCACCGTGCCGTCCAGGGCCAGCCGGTCCAGCCGTGCCACTCCGTCGGTGCCGACGCCGAACACGTCCTCGGTGGTCGTGCCGGGCGGCAGCGCGGGGCCGAAACGCTGGCCGTTCGGCACGGCGGCCTTGAGCGTCCGCCCGGCCGCGATCGCCGGACCCACGCTCGCGCCGGTCACCTCGACGCCCGGATGCTGCGCCTCGGTGATGTTGAAGAAGTCGCCGTTGACACCGGCGACGGCCCTCTGGGCGTCGGCCATCCGCGAGACCTGCGCCCGCGAGGCCACCGCTCCGGGATACAGCAGATCGACCCGTACCTGCGGATGGCCCAGGTCCACCTTCAGCACGTGCGCGTGGGCCACCCCCTTGGCCGCCTTGATGTCGAACTCCTCGTACGTGACACCCGGCGCGACCCGGACACCCTTGTGGACGGCGCCGGCCGGTGCCGCCCCCACCAGGGCCGCACCGGCCAGCGCTCCGAACGCCGTGAGAAACGCCAGTACCGCTCTGCCTGCTCCCCGTCGCCTGCGACGACCTGTCACCGTGCCCCCTGATGCCTCGTCAACTGTCCGGATCCTCAGGGGCAGTGCACCAGACCACGAGAGCCGGCAGGGTGGCTGAGCGCCGGCTACGCGGGAACGGCTGAAAAAAACGCACCCCTCTGGGTGCTTCAGCTGTTGCCCGTTCCGGTGTCGTACGGCGTGAAGTGAGCGGGCGCGTGGTCGATCGGCAGGCCCGGCCGCCAGGCGGTGAGGGCCTGGGCGCTGCACACGAACAGCTCCTCCGGCAGCCGGTCCAGGGCGAACCAGCGCCAGCGGCCCACGCTCTCGCCCGGCTGGTCCGAGGGTTCTCCCCGCCAGGCGGTGACCCGGGCGGCCACGGTCACCCGTACGAGACCCCCGGCGTCGTCGAGGAGCGTCCCGAGGAGCCGGACGTCCTCGGGCCGGGCGTCGAGGCCCGTCTCCTCGCCCAGTTCGCGCACGACCGTCTCCCGCAACGACTCCCCGGGCTCCACCGTCCCGCCGGGCAGCTCCCACGTCCCGTGCCGGTGCCGGCCCAGGAGCAGTCCCCGGGGCCCGTGCACGATGGCGCCGACCCCGAGCGCGGCGTGGGCCGACGGCGGCTTGGCGGTGCGCGGCCGGGAGGAGACACGCACGGGCCGGGTCACCCGGAAGAGCCGGTACGACGCGTGGTTGCCGTCCTGCGGTGTGTCGAGGACGTCGACCTGCTCCACGCGCAGCCCGTGCTCGGCGAGCAGGGCCGTCCAGAGCTCCGGGTCGAGCACCCACATCCGGACGGTGACGTCCCCGCCGCCGGCCAGCCGCAGGACCTCCGGCCGGGCGACCACCTCGTCCGACGGCCCGTCACCGTGCGAGTTGGTGTGCAGCACGGTGAAGCAGAGCCTGCCACCCGGCTTCAGCGCCGCCGCCAGGGCGGGCAGCAGCCGGTGCGGGTCGATGTACGGCACCGCGTTGACCGAGTAGATGACGTCGTACGGCTCCGCCGAGCGCAGATGCTCCACCGCGTCGGCCAGGACCAGCCGCAGCCCGGGCAGGGAGCCGTAGCGGGCACGCGCTCGTTCGTACTGCCCGGCCGATGAGTCGACCGCGTCCACCAGTGCGCCGTGAGCACGGACCAGATGGGCGGCGTGCCGGGCCGGACCGCACCCGAGGTCCAGCACTCGCCGGCCCGGCAACTCGCCGAGCACCTCGATCCCCGGCCCCGCGCCCTCGAACCCCCAGTCGATCCGCGCCACCTCGGGCAACACCGTGCCACGCCGCAGGTGGTGTGCTCCGTACGCACGCCAGGCCTCCGCGTTGACGGCCTCCGGTCGCGTCACCAAGGCTCAGCCGCCCGCCACGGCGTCGCGCGGAAGGACCGCGACACGGTGGAAGTTGCACCCGGCCGGCTGTGCCTCCTCGCCGGCGGGCCGGGTCTGGTGGGCCTTGAGGGCGATGCTCACCAGGCTCAGCAGCAGGTCGATGTCCGCCTCGCAGTCGAGGTGGACCGTCGCCCAGCACGATCCGGGAACCAGGTGTATCGCGCTCGAACCGGCGAGGTCGTAGTGGAAGCGCTGGATGGCCTGGCGGGTGAGGTGGAGGTCCACGTCCCGTGCCGAGTGGAAGTGGACGATCTCGTCGCGGACGGAACGGAGCGCCCGTCCGGTACCGCAACTCGCCGGGCCCGCCATCAGGTCGGGCCAGGCCTGCAGACGCTCCAGGGCGCGCTGGGCCAGAGTCATGGTCCCATCGTCGCGTGCTTACCGCGCCGCAACCAGAGGTTGAGCGATTTGTAACCGGGACGTGAGGTGGGGGCAGAGGGGTAAGGGGGGCGGAGAAGTGCGGTGTTCTCAGGCGTACTTGTCGACCAGTCTCATATAGCGCTTCCAGTCCCAGTGGCGGCCCGGATCGGTGTGGTCGCTGCCCGGTACCTCGTGGTGGCCGATGATGTGCGCCCGGTTCCTGGGGATGTCGTACCTCGCGCAGATCGCCGCGGTGAGCCGGGCGGACCGCTCGTACATGGTGTCGGTGAAGTACGTGGGCCGGTTCACCCAGCCCTCGTGCTCGATGCCGATGCTGCGGGTGTTGTAGTCCCAGTTCCCCGCGTGCCACGCGATGTCGGCCTCGCGCACACATTGCGCCACGTGCCCGTCGGACGAGCGCACCACGTAGTGCGCGGACACCTTCGTCCTGGGGTTCCGGAAGACGGACAGGGTGCCGGAGTAGGTCGTCTGCGCGACGTGGATGACCACGTAGTGCAGCGGATGGGCGCGGGGGCGGTTCGACGGCGTGTAGTTGCCACGGCTCGCCGGGTGCCACGCGGCTCCGGGGTGGTCGACTGCCTGGGGACGGGCTGCGGCCCGTGCGTCGGGGAACAGGGCGTACGGGACGGCGGTGAGGGCGGCGCCCACGAGGAGGCCTCGCCTGCTGGGGAAAGGGGTCGTCCGTTCCATGAGTGTGTGCCTTCCGGGCTCGACGGCGGGTGTCACTTGCTCAACTGCTGGGGGCGGCGGCCGTTGTGGTCGCGGCCCGCGTGGATCAAGTTACGGCGCCTACCGGTCGGCCCGAGGGCAGCGAAGATTTCTGGTGGAGGGACGCGGAGATGTGGACAACTCGCCCACCCGGTCGGGTGATTGACGGGCTTCGTGAGGCGGCTCCCGTTGCATGCCGCTCAGGTCCCGTCTGTAGGCCGGGGCTGGTCCTCAGGCCCGCTCGGCAACGGTGGCCGGATCGTCCAGCACCGCCCGCACGACCGAGTGCGCGGCCCCCAGCAGCGGCCCCTGAGGACCCAGTCGGGACACGGACACGGGACAGGCCGGACCAGCCGTCCGGCGCGCCAACTCCTCCCGCAACGACGGCAGCAGCCACGGCGCCAGCCCCGACAGCTCCCCGCCCAGCACCACGCTCTCCGGGTCGAGCAAGTTGACCGCCCCGGTCAGGGCGACTCCGAGGGCGGTGCCCGCGTCGCGCAGGGCACGGCGTACGTCCTCGTCGCCCTCGGCGGCGCGCCCGGCCAGCAGCCCGACCCGGTCCTCGTCCGGCTCCAGTCCGGCCGCGCGCAGCACCGCCTCCTCACCGGCGTACTGCTCCAGGCATCCGCGCCCGCCGCACGCGCACTCCGGCCCGTCCGGCCGGACCGGCACGTGTCCCAACTCGCCCGCGAAGCCACGGGTTCCGCGCAGCAGTCCGCCGTCCACCACGACCGCCGCTCCGATGCCGATCTCCGCCGACACGTGCAGGAAGTCGCGCGGCGTGCCCTCGCCGAGCCAGAGTTCGGCCAGCGCGCCGAAGTTGGCCTCGTTGTCCACGGTCAGTGGGAGGTCCGCCGGCAGCAGGTCGCCGAGGTCCGTGTCGTGCCAGTCGAGGTTCGGGGCGCGTACGACGGTCCGGGCGTCGCGTGCCACCAGACCGGGCACGGCCACGGCCAGACCGGCCGGCCACAGGCCCTCGCTCTCCGCCTCGGCGACGACCCGGTGGATGAGTTCGGTCAGTTCGGCGAGCACGGGCCCGGGGGAGCGGCCGCGGTTCGCGCCCTGGCGTATCGCCCGCGACCGGGTCGTGCCGCGCAGGTCCACGGCACAGACCGCGAGATGGTCGACGCCGACCTCCGCGCCGATCCCCGCCGGGCCGCGTCCGCTCAGCGCGAGCGCGGAGCCGGGGCGGCCCACCCGGCCGGGCCGTTCGGGCCCCAGTTCCTCCAGCAGCCCCGAGCGGATGAGTTCGTCGACGAGCGTCGACACCGCCGCCCGGGTCAGGCCGATCCGGGACGCGACGGCGGCCCGGGACAGCGGTCCCTCGGCACGGACGGCGTGCAGGACCCGGGCGAGGTTGCGGCGGCGCATGCCCTGCTGGGTGTCCGGCAGGGCGCGTCCCGGCCCGGCCGGACGGGCCTCGTGCAGTGGTGCGGTCATGCCTGACGCCAGTCCTCAGTGGGTGTCCGTGGGCCGCTCCAGCAGCGGAGCCGCGTCGGAGAGTACCCCGGCGATCCTGGCGAGCGTCTCCTCGTCCCGCTCGACGGCATCGAGCACCGGTCCGGCCGCGGTGTTCCAACGCCGCGCGACCGCCGCCGGGTCCTCCCCGGTCAGTACCCCGGCCGCCTGCGCGGCGGCGCCGAGGGCCACCAGCTCCTTGGCCTCGGGCACCTGCACGGGACGCCCCGACAGCCGCAGGACGGTCTGCTGCCAGGCCGTGCCCCGGGCGCCACCGCCGATCAGCAGCAGCGGCGCCGAGGGATCCGCGTCCTGGTCCAGGACCAGGTCGAGCGCGCCGAGCAGGGAGTGGACGGCGCCGTCGTAGGCGGCCTGGAGCAGTTGGCCGGCGGTCGTGTCGTGGCGCAGGCCGTGCAGCAGGCCGGAGGCGTTCGGCAGATTCGGGGTGCGTTCGCCGTCCAGGAAGGGCAGCAGCGTCACGGCCGTGCCGGGCTCGACGGCCTCGCGGTCCAGGCCCAGCAGCGTCGCGACGCGGTCCACGGCGAGCGTGCAGTTCAGGGTGCAGGCCAGCGGCAGCCAGTCACCGCGGGCGTCGGCGAAACCGGCCACCGTGCCGCTCGGGTCGGCGGGCCGCCGCTGCGACACCGCGTACACCGTGCCAGAAGTACCGAGGCTCATCACCGGCATGCCCGGACGCAGTCCGAGGCCCAGCGCGGCGGCGGCGTTGTCGCCGGTTCCGGGGGCGACCAGGGTGCCCTTGGAGAACGGCAGGTCGTGGCTGTCGCGCACCGTGCCCGCCACCTCGCCGGGCCGGACCACACGGGGCAGCAGAGCCGGGTCGAGCCCCACGTGCGCCAGGATCTCCTCGTCGTACGCCTCCGTACCGGACGCCCACCAGCCCGTCCCGGAGGCGTCGCCGCGGTCGGTGGTGCCCTGCCCGGTGAGCCGCTCGGTGAGGTAGTCGTGGGGGAGGCGCACGGCCTTCGTGGCGCGGACCGCCTCGGGCTCGTGCTCGGCCAGCCAGGCCCACTTGGTGACCGTGAAGGAGGCGGCGGGGACACTGCCGGTGCGTTCGGCCCAGAACTTGGCGCCGCCCAGTTCCTCGGTCAGCCGGCGCGCCTGCGGCGCCGAGCGCACGTCGTTCCACAGGAGCGCCGGGCGCACCGGCTCACCCCGCCCGTCCAGCGTGACCAGGCCGTGCTGCTGTCCGCCGACCGACACCGCGGCGGCCTCGTGCGCCGCCTCGCCGCACTGGCGCAGGGCCTCACGCAACGCGTCCCACCACTGACGCGGATCGCTCTCGCGCCCGGCCCCCGAGGAGACGGTGTGCGGCGCCTGGCCGGTGGCCACGACCCGGCCGGTGGCCGCGTCGACGACCAGCGCCTTTGTGGACTGGGTGGACGAGTCCACGCCGATGACGAGCGGACCTTCGGCTTCTGACATCGGGTTTCTCCCTCTGCTCTCGTCCCGAGACACCTTGTCTCTTCCCAGGAAGGTGCTCGCATACTAATTTGTAAATCGGCATGACGAAATAGCCTCAGCGAGCAAGGAGCCGCGGCATGAGCTACCAGCCCACCCCCGAGGACAGGTTCACCTTCGGACTGTGGACCGTCGGCTGGCAGGGACGGGATCCCTTCGGCGACGCCACGCGGCGTGCCCTCGACCCGGTCGAGACGGTGCAGCGACTGGCCGAGCTGGGCGCCCACGGCGTGACGTTCCACGACGACGACCTGATCCCGTTCGGCTCGAGCGACACCGAGCGCGAAGCCCACATCAAGCGCTTCCGGCAGGCGCTGGACGCCACGGGCATGAAGGTCCCGATGGCCACCACCAACCTCTTCACGCACCCGGTCTTCAAGGACGGCGCGTTCACCGCCAACGACCGCGACGTGCGCCGCTACGCCCTGCGCAAGACCATCCGCAACATCGACCTCGCCGTCGAGCTCGGCGCCCAGGTGTACGTCGCCTGGGGTGGCCGGGAGGGTGCCGAGTCGGGCGCCGCCAAGGACGTCCGCGCGGCCCTGGACCGGATGAAGGAGGCCTTCGACCTGCTCGGCGAGTACGTCACCTCCCAGGGCTACGACCTGCGCTTCGCGATCGAGCCCAAGCCGAACGAGCCGCGCGGCGACATCCTGCTGCCGACCGTCGGCCACGCCCTGGCGTTCATCGAGCGCCTGGAGCGGCCGGAGCTGTACGGCGTCAATCCCGAGGTCGGGCACGAGCAGATGGCCGGGCTGAACTTCCCGCACGGCATCGCGCAGGCCCTGTGGGCGGACAAGCTGTTCCACATCGACCTCAACGGCCAGTCCGGCATCAAGTACGACCAGGACCTGCGCTTCGGTGCCGGCGACCTGCGGTCCGCGTTCTGGCTGGTCGACCTGCTGGAGTCGGCCGGTTACACCGGCCCGCGGCACTTCGACTTCAAGCCGCCGCGGACCGAGGACCTCGACGGGGTGTGGGCGTCGGCGGCCGGCTGCATGCGCAACTACCTCATCCTCAAGGAGCGCGCCGCCGCCTTCCGTGCCGACCCGGAGGTCCAGGAGGCCCTGCGCGCGGCCCGCCTGGACGAGCTGGCCCAGCCGACCGCCGCGGACGGTCTCCAGGCCCTGCTCGCCGACCGGTCGGCCTTCGAGGCCTTCGACGTCGAGGCGGCCGCCGCCCGCGGCATGGCCTTCGAGCATCTGGACCAGCTGGCGATGGACCACCTGCTGGGGGCGCGCGGCTGAGTGCACGCGCGCGTGCGGGCTCCTTGGCGCGCGCGTTGCGGGGCCCGATCGGCACGCGCGCGTGCGGGTCCGTTGGCCGGTCACGGGGTGCGACCGGCCAACGGACCCGCAATGCTCCTGAATCACGGTCCGCAATGCTCCGGAATCATGCGATCCACGCCATGAGTCCGTATCAACTTCCGTGTACGTCTCCCGTCTTGAGCGGTGAGCGGCGACTGTGGTCGGTATGGCCATGCCGCCCGAACCGCCTCGCCCGCCCGGGCCTCCCCGGCGCCGGAACCCGCTGCTCATCCTGCTCGCCGTGCTCGTGGCCGTCGTGGCCGTGTCCGTCGTGGTGCTGATGGCCAGGGGAAGCGACGACTCGCCGGACCGGGAGCCGCCCGCCGAGAGCGCGAGCAGCACCCCCGCTCCGACGTTCGGCATTCCCACGAAGCTGCCCACCCAGTTGCCCAGCAAGCTGCCGACCCGGCTGCCGTCGGGCTTTCCGAGCCAGTTGCCGAGCGATCTCCCGAGCGATCTGCCGAGCGGCTTCGAGTCGCTCCTGCCGTCCCTGGACGCCAGCGAGCTACTGCCCTGAACCCGGAGCGGCCTCGTCTCCGGCGGCGAGCTCCGCCGACGTCAGTGCCGTCGCAGGATCCTGTGCGGCACCTCCCGCGGGCAGCCAGCGGCCGCGCTCCTTGTGGTACGGCCACCACCGGCCGTCCCGGCCGAGGCGCAGCTGTACCGGTGCGCCGACGACCGTCCAGCGGTTGCTCCGCGCCCGCAGCTCGGGCCGCTCGTCCGCGTCCCAGGCCGACTCCAGGGCGGCACGCGCGCGTGCGAGCGTCTCGCCCTCCACCTTCCACTCCTCGTCGAGCACGGACAACGCGGCCGTACCACCGTGGCGCCAGGCACGGACCGCCGCTGCCAGCCCTTCACGGCCGCGCCCCGACCCGTCGGCGAGGCGGTCCGCCACCTCTCTCCCGGGCTCGCCCGCGGCCAGCCGTACGGCGTCTTGCGAGACGGACAAGTCCGTGCCGGGGACGTGCCCTTCGTCCGCGTCCCGGAGTGACTCCGCGAGCAGGCGGTGGGCCTGTGCGGCGGTGCGGGCGGCCAGGAACTCCAGTGCGGCCGGGTCGATGCCCGGAGCGGGCGGCGTCTCGGTGTCCAGGGACGGCGGCGATCCCGGCTCGGCCGGGAGTCCGGGCAGGGGAGGCAGCGGAGGCAGGATGTCGCCGGCCGCGTACGCCTCGGCCGCGTCCACGCCCGCCTGGACGGAACGCTCCGTGGCGCAGGCGCCGCTGCCCGACTGGAGGTCGTGCAGCAGGGTGGCCTCGTCGCGTCCCCGCATCAGGAGCAGGACGAACGGGTCCTGGTCCAGCAGTCGCGCCACCTGGTAGCAGAGCGCCGCCGTGTGCCCGCAGTGGTCCCAGGCTCCGCAGTCGCACTCCGGCTCCAGATCGCCCAGGCCCGGCAGCAGTTCGACGCCCGCGGCCGCCGCGTCCTCGACCAGGTGCGGAGGCATCTCCCGGTCCAGCAGCGCCGCCACATGACCGGCCCGCTCCACGGTCATGGCCAGGAATCGGTCCCACTGTCCGGGCGAGAGCTCCTCCAGCAGGACGTCGGCCCGGTGTGCCGTGCGGTCGCGGTCCTGGACGACGGCCGTGAGCCGCCCCGGGCGCACCGACACCGTGCCGACCGCTCCCGCGCGCGCGAGCCGGCGGCCCGTCTTGAGCTGCGTCGAGTCCAGCGCCGTGTCCTCCAGCGCCTTCAGCCAGGCCTGGCCCCACCAGGTCTGTGCGAAGCCTCGCCCGCTCGCGGGCGGCAGCGCGGCGAACGTGCGCTCCGTGTCACCGTCGTACCGAGTCATCGCAGGCCCCCTCGCAGTTCGACCAGATCCGCCAGTTCCGCGTCGGTCAGCTCCGTGAGGGCGGCCTCGCCGGAGCCCAGGACCGCGTCCGCCAGCGCCCGCTTGCGGACCAGCAGTTCGGCGATGCGGTCCTCGATGGTTCCCTCGGCGACGATCCGGTGCACCTGCACGGGCCGGGTCTGGCCGATGCG
The DNA here is from genome assembly GCF_029813805.1 of Streptomyces sp. DH10. Classification (NCBI taxonomy): domain Bacteria; kingdom Bacillati; phylum Actinomycetota; class Actinomycetes; order Kitasatosporales; family Streptomycetaceae; genus Streptomyces; species Streptomyces sp. DH10. Next base: position 576,631 of record NZ_JARVKU010000001.1, on the reverse strand, counting down.
GTACGCGCGGTCGGTCGCCTGGGCCTCGACGGCCGGGTTCCACCAGCGGTCGTAGTGCACGACGTGCTCGGCCCGGGTGAGGTTCAGGCCGGTGCCCGCCGCCTTCAACGACAGCAGGAACACGGGCACTTCGCCGTCCTGGAAGCGCCGCACCATGGCCTCGCGCTCGGCGACGGGCGTCCCGCCGTGCAGGAACTGCGAGGGAGTGCCGCGGGTGGACAGGTGCCGTTCGAGGAGGCGGGCCATCTGCACGTACTGCGTGAAGACGAGCACGCCCGCCTCCTCGGCGAGAATCGTGTCGAGCAGTTCGTCCAGCAGCTCCAGCTTCCCGGAGCGTCCGGCGATCACAGGCCGCTCCTCCTTGAGGTACTGCGCCGGGTGGTTGCAGACCTGCTTGAGGCCGGTCAGCAGCTTCACGATCAGTCCGCGCCGCGCCATGCTGCCGGCGCCGGAGATCTCCGCGAGCGCCTCGCGCACCACGGCCTCGTACAGGCCTGCCTGCTCCTGGGTGAGCGACACCGCGTGATCGGTCTCGGTCTTCGGCGGCAGCTCGGGCGCGATCCCCGCATCCGACTTGCGGCGGCGCAGCAGGAACGGCCGTACGAGCCGGGCCAGCCGGTCCGCGGCGCCCGGATCCTGACCGCCCTCGACGGCCTCCGCGTACCGTCGGCGGAAGGTGCCGAGGCGCCCCAGCAGCCCCGGAGTGGTCCAGTCGAGGATCGCCCACAGCTCCGACAGGTTGTTCTCCACCGGCGTGCCGGTGAGCGCCACACGCGCGCGTGCGCCGATGGAACGCAGTTCCCGCGCGGTCGAGGAGTGCGGGTTCTTCACGTGCTGGGCCTCGTCCGCCACGAGCATGCCCCACGGCACCTCGGCGAGCCGGGGCGCGTCCAGGCGCATCGTGCCGTACGTGGTGAGGACGAACTCCCCGTCGGCCAGGCCGTCGAGGCCGCGCCGCGCGCCGTGGAAACGCCTCACGGGTGTGCCGGGCGCGAACCGCTCGATCTCCCGCTGCCAGTTGCCCATCAGGGACGTCGGGCAGACCACCAGGGTGGGCCCGGCGGACCGGGCGTCGGTCTGCCGGTGCAGATGCAGGGCGATCAGCGTGACCGTCTTGCCGAGCCCCATGTCGTCGGCGAGGCAGCAGCCGAGGCCCAGCGAGGTCATGCCGGCGAGCCAGCTCAGGCCCCGCCGCTGGTAGTCCCGCAGGGTGGCCGCGAGGGCGGCCGGCTGCTCCACGGGCTGCTGTGCCTCGGGGTCCGCGAGCCGCTCCCGCAGGGCCGCCAGCCACCCGGTGGGCCGCACCTCGACCCGGCGGCCGTCCACTTCCGCCCAGCCCGTCAGGGCCGCGCCCAGCGCGTCCACCGGCGTGACCTTGTGGTCCTGCCGGGAGCGGGCCAGGCGGACCTCCTGAGGGTCGATCAGGACCCACTGGTCGCGCAGCCGCACCACAGGGCGCTTGGCCTCGGCGAGCCGGTCCAGCTCCTCGCGGCTCAGCGGCCGGTCGCCCAGCGCGAACGACCAGTCGAAGGCGAGCAGCGCGTCGGCGGACAGGAACGACGGCATGGCGGCGAAGGCCTTGCCGGACTCCTGTTCGTCGTCCGAAGGCCCCACCACCGCGCGCGTGGTGAGCTCGCGGGTCAGCCCCTTCGGCCAGTGCACGTCGACTCCGGCCGCCGCCAGCGCCCCGGCGCCCGTGCCGAGCAGTTCGGTGACCTCCTCGTCGGCGAGCTCGACCGCGTCCGGAACGGTCGCCGACAGCAGAGGTGTGAGAGGGGCCCAGGCGCGGGCCGCGCGGCGCAGGGCGAGCAGGGCGTCCATCCGCGCGCGGGGGCCGAAGGCTTCGTCCCCGGCGCCGGCCCAGACGTCCGCGGCGTCCGCCACGACCGCGGGATCGCTCACGCTGTGCACCTGGAGCACGGCTCGGAACGTCACGTCCGCCTCGTCGGCCGCAGCCTCCGTCAGGCCGTCCGCCGTGTCTGCCAGGCCGTCCGCCTCGATGCGCAGCGACACCCGCACCCCCGCGTCGTGGCCCGCGGCGACGTCGGCGGCCCACGCGCGCTGCTCGGGCAGCCGCACCGGCTCGAGCGAAGCGTAGGCGGGGCCGTCGGTGACCAGCGGCGCGGCGGGGGAGCGGGGCAGGGTGTCGGCGACCGCGTCGATGAAGGCGCACAGGAGCTGCTCCGGGTCGGGCAGCCGCGGCGATCCGGCGTCCGCCAGTGGCACGGCGTGCGCCTCGGGCGGCATGGCGGCGGCGAGGCGGCGTACGGCCTCGACGTCCTGGGCGCGCAGCGGGCCCACGCGCCAGGCGTCGTGGTCGGCGGGGGACAGACCCGGCAGCAGGAGCCCGCGCGCCACGAGGTGCAGGGCGTGCGTGGCCGCCGCGCCCCAGAACACGGTGGACCGGTGCCCCTGCGCGCCGGCACGCGCGCGCAGGAGGACCGGCAGGGCGGTACGCACCGGCACCAGGACGGCGGGCACGCTCCGCGGCCCGACTCCGTCGACGGTGGGTACCACGACGGTCAGGTCTGACGCGGACGCCGACTCCGTCACCGGCGGGGTCTCGCCGTCCGGCCGCCAGAAGGCGACGCTGCCCGTCCGGGCCGGATCGCCGGGCAGGAACACGGTGCGGCAGTGGGCCAGTTCGGAGAAGTCGTAGGAGGGTGCCGGGGGAGTGGGATGCTCGGCTATGGCTGATTCCTCAAATTTGACTAGTGAGTCGGAGTCGCCGAGGGTACAGCACTTCCTGCAACCTCTGGGTATGACTTGGCTGTGAAGTGGGTCACGATAGAGGTCTCAGGGGTGCCTAGGGGTAGCGCCTCAGGGATGTCTCAGGGTCGCGGTCAGGAACCGCCGCAAGCGCGGGCCCGTTTTCGAGACAGAGAGCGGCAGTGGCCGCGAAGGAGGCGACATCATGTCCAAGAACGCCAAGATCGCCGCAGGTGGTGTGGCGGTCGGGCTCGTCCTGTTGATCTGGCTGCCCTGGTGGGCAGCGCTCCTGATCATCCTGGGAGTCCCGGCAGCCGCGTATCTCACGCTGGACCCCTCGCAGCGGCGCCGGCTGCGCCGAGCCACCCGCAAGGAGCTGGGCCGTTGACGCGCTGACCCGCAAGGAGCTGGGCCGTTGACGCGCTGATCCGCATGGAGCCGGGTCGCTGACGCGCTGATGACCGGTGCGGCCGAAGGCCGCACCGGCTCAGTTCGGCCGTACGGCCATCTTGTCGAGGGCTTCGAGGAGACCCGGCAGCTCCGGCCCCCGGCCCACCGGCAGGATCTCCCCAGGTTCCTCGTCCAGCAGCACAAAGGCGATGTCGTCGGTCCTGGCCACGAGCGACCAGCCGGGACCGTCGGCCCGCAGGGTCCGCGCGTCACCCGGCGCGAACGACGACCGGACCCGGCCCAGGGGCGGCGGCGAGTCGATGTAGCCGCGGGCCTCCGCGAGGACGCGCCGGATGCCGCTGTGGCCCTGCTGCCTCTTCTCCCCGCCTCCGCCCGGACCGTCGGCCGTAGCGCCCCCGCCGCCCGGGGTCGCCGAGGGCCCCGGCGCCGGGAAGGCCGAGTCGTCGACCTGTTCCCGCCACGTCGCCCACTGAAGCGCGATCTCGTCCGCGCCCAGGCGCCGCTGGGCCGGACCCCAGACGGTGGTGTCCGGCGGGGTCAGCGGGGGCCGGTCGTCAACCTCCGGACCGGGATCGTGCGGCGCGGGCACTCCCGGCGCCGCCACGGCGACCGCGAGGGGCCAGCCCGGCAGGGCCGTGACGACCGTGCGCTCGTCGGGCGACAGCTCGTACTCCATCCCGCAGTCCCAGGACGCGATCGCGACGGCCACCAGGGAGACGTCGTCGATGACCACCGTCCACCGGGCTCCCTCGCCGTCCTGGCCTAGCACCAGCCCGTACCCGTCGGCGAGCGGCGCGAGGCCGAGCGCCGCGCACGCCTGCGGATAGTCGTCGCCCAGCACGCTCGGGAACTGCGCCGGCGTCAGCAGCACCGCTGTGAGCACGTAGAGCGCGTCGTCCGCGGCGGCGACGGTGTCCCCATCCGTCCCGGCCATCCCAGCCTCCCCATCGGTTCGTCCACCGGCGCGCACCCTAGTGCGCGCGGAAGCCGCTTGTCACGGCCTCGTGAGTGCCCCAGGAGCTGCCCTTTTCCGGCGGACGGGGCGAAACGGCCAACCGGACAGGGCTCGTCACTCCGCCGGAAGCCCCAGCAGCTCACGGGCCACGGTCCGGGGCGATTCCCCGCGTTCCCGTGCGAGCGCGACGACGGCCCGGCCGGCCAGCTCGTTCACCCCGAACGACAGCGCCTCGGGCGAGACCCAGCCGGCCGCCTCGTCGGCCCGCTCCTGGTCGTCCTCCGCGCTCGCCGTGACGTAGACGGCGGCCGCCTCGAAGAGATTGTGCGGACGTTTGCCCTCGCCCGCCTTCGGCTCCGTGCGCAAGGCGTGAGCGACTCTGTCTCTGGCCTTCCGGACCTTGCCCCACATGCTGACCACCTTCCCCCTGTGCGGATGTCCCGCCTGCCGGTCATCTCGCTGACTCCAACGTAAAGTTGGATCTCCGGTGACAGAAGGGGGACAGCACTGTGAAGCGCTTCGCACGGCTGGAACAGATACGGCGGATGGACCCCTACCGGGAGGCCACGGAGATCTACCGGCTGAGCGCGGCGTACGAGTTTCCCTGGGACTTCGCCCGCGCCCTGGAGCTGGCTTTGTACCGCACGTACGCCATCCCGAGCATCGGCCGGCTGCTCGCCGAGACGGGGGAGCTCACGGAGCGGACACAGAAGCGCTACGACGACACGTCGCTCCTCCTGGACGCCGTGGTCGAGCACGGTTTCGGCAGCGACCAGGGCAAGACCGCGATCCGCCGCATCAACCAGATGCACCGCAGCTACGACATCGGCAACGACGACATGCGCTACGTGCTCTGCACGTTCGTCGTGGTGCCCAAGCGGTGGATCGACGCCTACGCGTGGCGCAGGATGTCGCGCCACGAGATCGTGGCCGGTGCCGTCCACTACCGCACGCTGGGCCGGCACATGGGCATCAAGGACATCCCCGAGACCTACGAGGAGTTCGAGAGCTGCCTCGACGGCTACGAGGCGGCCCACTTCGCGTGGGACGAGGACTCCCGGCGGGTCTCGGACGCCACGCTCGACCTGATGTCGTCCTGGTACCCGCGCCCGCTCGCGCCGCTGCTGCGCACCACGACCCTCGCTCTGCTCGACGACTCTCTGCTGCGTGCCTTCCGCTACACCCCGCCCAGTGCCGCCACGCGCGCATGTGTGCGTCGCGCGGTACGGCTGCGGGGCCGCGCCGTCCGTCTGCTGCCGCCCCGGCGCGCCCCGCACTTCGCCGGCCAGAACCGGGAGATCAAGGGCTATCCGTACGGCTACCGGCTCGACGACCTGGGCACGCGCCCGGTCCCGGGCGTCCGGGGCTGCCCCGTGCGGCACGTCGCGGCGTCGGACGCCGAGGCCGGTGACGCGGCCGGGTGAGGGAGCGGGGTGAGGGAGCCGGGTGACGCGGCCGGGTGGGAGGGAGCCGGGTGACGCGGCAGCTCAGTCCGCGCGGGCGGCGAGCGCCAGGAAGCGGGAGTCCTCGTCGACATACGACGTCAGCCGCCACCCCGAACCGGCCAGCAGCGGCCGGAGGTTGGGCTCGGCGCGCAGGTCGTGCGGGGTGAGCGGGCGGCCGTGGCGCGCGGCCAGGGCCGCCCTGCCGATCGGGTGGAACAGCGCCAGCACACCACCGGGACGCACAACGCGCGCCAGCTCCCGCAGATTCTCGGCCGGACTCGGCAGATGCGAGATCAGGCCCGCCCCGAAGACGGCGTCCAGCGAATGCGAGCGCAGCGGCAGCGCGGCGACGTCCGAGAGCAGCAACGCCCCCTCACGGTCCCGTCCGGCCCGCACGGCCTCCCGCAGCATGACCGGGGTCAGATCGGCCCCGAGCACCACTCCCGAGGGCCCCACTGCGGCACGCAGCGGCGGCAGAGCGCGTCCGGTGCCGCACCCCGCGTCGAGCACGCGGTCGCCCGGGCGCAGTCCGAGCTCGGCGACCGCGGCGGCGTAGGCCGGACCGTCGTCGGGGAACCGGCTGTCCCAGTCGGCGGCGCGGGCGGTGAAGAACTCCTGGACACGCGTCTGGTCGTCGCTCATGTACGGCATGATTCCTCACCGGCACGGATGACGCCTCAGTGCACACGTTCGAGCGTGACCCGATCGTTCCGGTACAGCCTTGCGTCATATTCCAACACCTTTCGAAATGCGCCCCCTTTGTGCGCCCCTGCCGGGTCTAGCGTCCCGGGGTCATGGGACACCTGGACCACGCCGCCCTGGGGTGGCTGACCCCCGCGCTGTCGTACGTGATGGCCTGTATAGGCGCCGCCCTCGGGCTGCGCTGCACCGTCCGCGCGCTCGCCGCCACCGGGCGCTCGCGCCGCAACTGGCTCGTCACCGCCGCCTCGGCGATCGGCACCGGCATCTGGACCATGCACTTCGTGGCCATGCTCGGTTTCAGCGTCGTCGGCACCGATATCCGCTACGACGTGCCGCTCACCCTGCTGAGCCTGCTCGTCGCCATGGTCGTCGTCTGCGCCGGCGTCTTCGCCGTCGGCTACGGCAGGGACCACGGCCGGGCCCTGCTGATCGGCGGGCTCACCACCGGCCTCGGCGTCGCCAGCATGCACTACCTGGGCATGGCGGCCGTCCGCCTGCACGGTGACGTCGACTACGACCCGGTGCTCGTCGGGCTCTCCGTCCTGATCGCCGTCGTCGCCGCGACGGCGGCTCTGTGGGCGGCGCTCAACATCAAGTCGCCCGTCGCGGTCACCATCGCCTCCCTGATCATGGGCGCGGCCGTCAGCAGCATGCACTACACCGGGATGTTCGCGGTGAGCGTGCGCGTGACGCCCTCCGGGGAGGCACTGCCCGGGGCCACGGCGATGCAGTTCATCTTCCCCCTCGCCGTCGGCCTCGGGTCCTACCTCTTCCTGACCTCCGCGTTCGTCGCCCTGTCGCCGACGGCAGGGGAGCGCGAGGCGTCCGCGTCGGCCCAGCGGCCGGTCGAGACCGTCGCCCGTTAGCCGCCCCCCCCGCGACCGAGGCCCGGTGTGGCGGGCGACAGACCCTCCGGGCGGCACACCCCACGGTCACGGTCTGGACGGCAGACAGAGCAAGCCCGCACGGCACGCCCTGAAGCCGGGGTGACACGCCCCGAACCACCCCCGAGCGAGGAGTCCATGCGTACACCCCGTAGGACCCCCACAACCGGCCCCGAGGCGCCGCCCCCGCCCGTGCGGGGTCGCCGCGCGCACGCCGGACCACCAGCCGACGAGGACTCCGAGACGCCCTCGGGGACCGCCCCGGACGGGATGCCCACGCGCGCGGAACGCTGGCACATACGCCCCCGTACCGTGCGCGCCAAGATCGTCTGCCTGCTGATGGTGCCGGTCGTCTCCCTCCTGGCATTGTGGGCCCACGCCACCGTCACCACCGCCCAGGACGTCTCCCGGCTACGGCAGGTCCAGCGGGTGGACGCCATGGTCCGCGCCCCCGTCTCCGCCGCGGTCGCCGCCCTCCAGGCCGAACGCGCCGCAGCGGTACGCCGCGCCACCGACCCCTCCGCAGCGGGGACCGACGAGCTGGAGGAACTCGCCCGGCGCACCGACCGGGCCGTCGCGAAACTGCGGCTCGGCGAGAACAGCACCGTCGCCGACAGCGAGGAACTGCCCGCCGGAGTCGCCCGCCGGCTGGAGGCGTTCGTCACCGGTGCCGAGCAACTGCGTCAGCTGCGGACCGAGGTGCGGGACCGGCGCGCGGGCTGGGCCGAGACGTACGACCGCTACACCCGGACCATCTCCGAGGCCCTCGGCGTCGGCGGTGCCCTCACCGGCATCCAGGACGCCGACCTCGGCTCCGACGCGCGCGTGCTGCTCGAATTCTCCCGGGCCGGCGAGGCACTGGCCCGGGAGGACGCGCTCCTGGCGAGTGCCCGCCTGTCCGGGACGCTGACCGGGGAGCGGCTCCGGCTGTTCACCGGCGCCGTCGACCTGCGCCGCACCCTGACCGAGTCGGCCGTCACCGACCTGCGCGGTACCGAACGCTCCGCGTGGAACGCCCTCGCCGACAGCAGTGCCTACGCCGGGCTGGGCGACGCCGAGGACGGGATCCTCGCCGGCGGGCCGGGCGCCAAGGCGATCGAGGCGGTACCCGAGAGCACCTGGAACACCGCCCACGCGCGCGTGCAGAACGGTATGCGCACGATCGAGGACGACGCCGCACGAGGCGTCGCGCAACGGGCCGACCCGTTCACCCGGGGACTGCTCACCCCGGCCGGCGCGGCCGTCCTGCTCGGCCTCGCGGCCGTCGCCGCCTCGCTCGTCATCTCCGTGCGCATCGGCCGCGGCCTCGTGGTGGAGCTCGTGAGCCTGCGCAACAGCGCGCTGGAGATCGCCCGGCGCAAACTCCCCGAGGCCATGCGGAGGCTGCGCGCGGGCGAGGAGATCGACGTCCGTGCCGAGGCACCGCCGGGTCCGTCCGCCGAGGACGAGACCGGACAGGTCGCCGAGGCCCTGGCCACGGTCCACCGTGCCGCGCTGCGGGCCGCCGTCGAGCGCGCCGAACTCGCCAGCGGCATCTCAGGCGTCTTCGTCAACCTCGCCCGCCGCAGCCAGATCCTCGTCCACCGGCAGCTGAGCCTCCTCGACAGCATGGAACGTCGCTCCGACGACCCGAACGAGCTGAGCGACCTCTTCCGTCTCGACCACCTCACCACCCGCATGCGGCGTCACGCGGAGAGCCTGATCATCCTCTCCGGAGCGGCCCCCGGCCGGGCCTGGCGCAGGCCCGTCTCCCTGACCAACGTGGTCCGCGCGGCCGTCTCCGAAGTGGAGGACTACGCGCGCGTGGAGGTACGGCAGCTCCCCGAGGCGGCTGTCGTGGGCGCGGCCGTGGCCGACCTCACGCACCTCCTCGCGGAGATCATCGAGAACGCCGCCCAGTTCTCGCCGCCCCACACGCGCGTGCGCGTCACCGGCGAACCCGTCGGCAACGGCTACGCGGTCGAGGTCGAGGACCGCGGCCTCGGCATGGGCAAGGAGACCCTCGCCGAGGCCAACCGCCGCATCGAGCAGTCCGAGGCGCTCGACCTGTTCGACAGCGACCGGCTCGGCCTTTTCGTGGTCAGCAGGCTCGCCGCCCGGCACGGCATCAAGGTCCACCTGAGGACCTCGCCGTACGGCGGCACCACCGCGGTCGTCCTGGTGCCCACCGCCCTGCTGCACACCGGGGCGGCGGAACGTGCCCACGGTGAAGCGGAACGTGCCTACGGCGAAGCGGCGCACGCGCGGCAGCCCGAGGAACGTGCCCACGCGCGCGTGCCCGACGGCCTCCCGCATCAGGACACCGCTCCCGACGCCGTCCCGGCACCGGCCGACCGGCGCGCCCTGGTGGCTCCCGTCCCGGCCGCCGCGGAGACCACGAGCCACACCCCACCCCCAGGAGTCGCCACCTTGCGACTGCACCGGCCCCAGGAGCAGCCCGAAGGCTCCGACGACCTCCCGCGTCGCGTGCGGCAGGCCAGCCTCGCTCCCCAACTGCGCGAGGGGCGCCCCGAGGAGCCCCCGCCCTCGCCCGCGCCCCGGGACGACGAACGCACCCCCGAGCTCGTCCGGGACCGCATGGCGGCGTACCGCGCCGGCTGGACGCGCGGCGGCGGCAGGCGGCCCGGCCGCGGAACCACTCCCGGCCCGAAGGGCAGCGACAGCTTCGAAGGAGACCCCGCATGATCCAGAACCCGAGTACCCATTCCGCCCGGAGCTCCGGCGAACTCGACTGGCTGCTGGACGATCTGGTGCTCCGCGTGAGCGAGATACGGCACGCCGTGGTGCTGTCCAACGACGGCCTGGCCGTGGGCGCCTCGACCGACCTCCGCCGCGAGGACGCCGAGCACCTCGCCGCGGTCGCCTCGGGCTTCCACAGCCTCGCCAAGGGAGCCGGACGCCACTTCGGTGCGGGCGGTGTCCGCCAGACCATGGTGGAGATGGACGAGGGCTTCCTGTTCGTGGCCGCGGCGGGCGACGGATCCTGCCTCGCCCTCCTCACCGCAGTGACCGCCGACATCGGCCTCGTGGCGTACGAGATGGCACGACTGGTCAAGCGCGTCGGCGAGCACCTCGGCACCGCGCCGCGCGTCGGCGCCCGGCCGCCCGCCGCCGGATGAACCGAGAGGGCGGTCCGCGCAGATGACCGAGGACATGACGGGCACCCCGCCCGACCAGGGCAGCCAGTGGTACGACCACGAGGCCGGCCCGCTCGTCCGCCCCTACGCCATGACGGGCGGCCGCACCCGGCCCGGCCCCACCGGCGTGCGGTTCGACCTGATCGCCCTGGTCACGCTGGACCCGGCCGCGCCCGGCGTGGACGACGTCCCGCTCGGTCCGGAACACCGGACTCTCCTCGACCTGTGCCGTACGGAGACCCAGTCGGTCGCCGAACTCGCCGCGGGCGCGGACCTGCCCGTGGGCGTCGTCAGGGTCCTCCTCGGCGACCTCCTGGAACTCGGCAGCGTCACCGTCAGCCGCCCCGTGCCGCCGGCACAGCTGCCCGACGAGCGCATCCTGCGCGAGGTGATCGCGGGACTGAGGGCGCTGTAGGCGCCGGCACACCGCCCACGTACTCACCTCACCCCTTGCCGGCACTCCCGAGAGAAGTGATCAATGGTCTCCGAAGACTCCGACGCCACCGGCGGCGACACCTCCGCACTGGCGCTGAAGATACTGGTCGCCGGCGGGTTCGGCGTGGGCAAGACCACCCTGGTGGGCGCCGTCAGCGAGATCCGGCCGCTGCGCACCGAGGAACTGCTCAGCGAAGCCGGTCAGTTGGTGGACGACACCGACGGTGTGGACCACAAGACCACCACGACCGTCGCCATGGACTTCGGACGCATCACCATCCGCTCCGGCCTCTCCCTGTACCTGTTCGGCACGCCGGGCCAGGACCGGTTCTGGTTCCTGTGGGACGAGTTGTCGCAAGGGGCGCTCGGCGCGGTGGTCCTCGCGGACACCCGTCGCCTGGAGGACTGCTTCCCCGCGGTCGACTACTTCGAGCACCGGCGCATCCCGTTCGTGGTGGCCGTCAACTGCTTCGCGGGCGCCCGGCGGCACGGCGCTCAGGACGTCTCGCGCGCCCTCGACCTCGACCGCGGCACGCCCGTGGTGTTGTGCGACGCCCGGGACCGCGACTCGGGAAAGGAGGTGCTGATCCGACTCGTCGAGTACGCCGGGCGGATGCACACCGCCCGGCTCCTCGACTCGGTCGGCTGACCGGGTTCCTCTCCGTCAGTCCGCGACGTCCCGCTCCGCCAGGACCCTGTCGATGGTGACACGGACGAGGAGTTCACCCGGGACGCCGTTGCGGGCGCCGAACTCCTCGGCGCGCTCCTCGCCCATGTACCGGGCGCCGATGCGGGTGGCCCAGCGCCGTATCTCGTCGAGGTCCTCCGAAACCCGGGCGCGGCCCCGCACCACCACGAAGGAGTACGGCGGCCGGTCGTCGTCCACGCACAGGGCGACCCGGCCGTCACGGACGAGATTGCGCCCCTTCACGCTGTCCTTGCCGGTGTTGAACACCAGCTCGTCGCCGTCCAGGACGAACCAGATCGGGGTCACATGCGGGCTCCCATCGGCGCGGACCGTGGAGAGCTTCGCGGTGCGGGTGCCGTGGGAAACAAACTCCCGCCATTGCGCGTCGGTCATCTTCTCTGCCATGGCTCCCATCCTCCTTGCTCCGGCAGCGGTCGTGGGGAAGGCTGGCGTGGAGATCCTCCGGCCAGGAGGAGAATCGCACGGGGAGAAAACGGGGAGATCGGAATGGCGCAGAACCAGGGACTGGACTGGCTGCTGGACGACCTGACCGAGCGCGTCCACCATGTGCGGCACGCACTGGTCCTGTCCAACGACGGCCTGGTGACAGGGGCGAGTACCGGCCTGCGCCGCGAGGACGCGGAGCACCTCGCGGCCGTGTCGTCCGGACTGCACAGCCTGGCCAAGGGCTCGGGACGGCACTTCGGCGCGGGCAGCGTACGCCAGACGATGATCGAGTTCGACGACGCGGTGCTCTTCGTCACCGCAGCCGGCACGGGCAGTTGTCTGTGCGTCCTCAGCGGCGCGGAGGCCGATATCGGCCAGATCGCCTACGAGATGACACTTCTCGTCAACCGGGTCGGCGAGCACCTCGACGTGGATGCGCGCCGGCCCGAGCGGAAACCGGAAACAGGCATCTGACCTGCACGTTCGTCACCCCCCCGCGGAGTTATCCACAGGCTCGCAGTGAGGTGCGCCGAAGCGGCTACGGTTTTTTCACGGCAACCGCACACGGCGTGAGCCGCCGACTCCACGGGGGAGACCGACCATGTCAGGCACCATCGCGAAACCCGACCGCCTCACCTGCGCCCCCAGCCGGGCCGCCCGCGAACTCGATCTCAAGCGGGGGGAGTTCGACCTGGCGGTGAATCTCGGGCTCATCCGGACCGTCCCCGGCGAAGGAGGCGGAGGCCGACGGGTGGCCCGCGCCGAGCTCGACCGGCTGCGCGCCGAGGACGGCTTCCCGGACGCGCTGCGCGAGCGCGTCGCGACCGCGGGAACCAACGAGGGCGCCAAGCTCCTGGACGTGACGCCCACCAGGTTCACGAGCCTCGCGCGCTTCGGCCTGCTGGTGCCCGTGCGCTTTTACCTGAACCGCTACCGCACCGTCGCATGGCTGTATCTGGCCGAGGAGCTACGGCAGTTCGCGGCCGAGGAGAGCAACGCCCGGCTGCTGACCGGCCGCGTGCCGGCGGAGATGCGGGAACGGCTGAAGACGGGGCTGGACCGGCGGCCCCGCAACTGGCGGGGACGGCACATCGGGTTCCTGCTGCGACAGGCGGGAGACGACCCGTGGGCGCACGCGGCGGCCGTCGCCTGCCTCCTCGACCCGGCCGACGTGGCGGAGGTCGTAGCGGACCCGTACGAGCGCGACCACCTGAACCGCTGCCGCCCCCGGCTTCCGGCACACGGCGCGCCCGGCTCACCCGCCGCCGACCGGGCCCAGGAACTCATGACGGCGAGCGAGCCGGACGAAGTGGCCTGGTTCCGTGCGGATCTCGCCCACACGATGGAAACGGCCCGAAGGCGCCATCCGGCACCACGCCCGGCCCCGGAACAGGCCCCAGAGCACGTACGGGCCGCAGGGCAGGTACCGGACCCAGGGCAGGGACCGGCCCCCACCTCGGCGCCGGAGCCGATCGCGGCCCCGGCGAAACACCGGCCCGTGCCACCGGACCACGCGTCTTCCCACGGCCTCCTGGGCTGGCTGCGCCGCAGAGGCCGGCGGCCTACGGGGTGACCGCGCCGCTGCCCGGGCGGAGCGCGCGCCAGCCACTTGCCCGATAAGCGATGAGTTTCCGGATGCATCCCGGTCCGACCTGTGAGGAGACTATGTCCGGGAGGCGATCATGTTCGGTACCACGAAGGCATACAGCGGTTTCTCCGTGAACGACATCGAGGCGGCCAGGAAGTTCTACGGCGACACGCTGGGACTCCGCGTCTCGGAAGAGCACGGCATGCTGATCCTGCACATCGCGGGCGGCCGGGACATCCTGGTCTACCCGAAGGAGAATCACACCCCGGCGACCTACACCATCCTCAACTTCCCCGTCGACGACATCGAGGCGGCGGTCGACGAGCTGAGCAGAAGGGGGGTGCGCTTCGAGCGCTACGACCACCTCAAGGCGGACGACAAGGGCATTTTCCGCGGCGGCGGTCCGTTGATCGCCTGGTTCACCGACCCGGCGGGGAACGTGCTGTCCGTCCTCCAGGAATCCTGACCCGTCGGTCATGCCCGAGCTGCCCGATGTCGAGGGCTTCCGGCAGGTGCTCGAGTCCTGTGCGAAGGGACGCGTCGTGCGGCACGTCGACGTGCGGGACGCGGGCGTCCTGCACGGGGTCGGGGTCCGGGGTCTGCGTGAGGCGCTGGAGGGCCGGCGGTTCGGCACCCCGGAGCGGCACGGCAAGTGGCTGCTCGCCCGCACCGGCGGCCCCACCCTGGTGCTGCACTTCGGCATGACCGGCCGGCTGGTCTGCGCTCGTCCCGAGGACGCCGTCGAGCCCCACGACCGTGTGCTGTTCACCCTGGGCGGCAACCGTCAGCTGCGCTTCCGGGACCAGCGCAAGCTCCAGGGCCTGTGGCTGGCCCACGACGACTCCGACCTCGACCGGCTGCTGGGACGGCAGGGCCCCGACGCGATGGCGGTGGACCGAGCGGATTTCGAGGCCATGCTCTCGTCACGCCGAGGCCACCTGAAGACCGCGCTCACCGACCAGTCCGCCCTGGCCGGCCTCGGCAATCTGCTCGCCGACGAGATCCTGTGGCGTGCCCGGCTGCGCCCCGACCGACCGGCGCGTGAGCTCACCCAGGACGACCGCCGTCGCCTGTACAGCGAGATGCGCAGAACCCTGCGGTCCGCCGTCAGCGCCGGTTGCGTGCCGCCGCGGGACTCCTGGCTCACCGGACACCGTGACGACCCCGACCCCAGGTGCCCGCGCTGCGGCAGCGGTCTGCGCCGGTCCCGTATGGCGGGCCGGGGGACGGTGTGGTGCCCGCGGTGTCAGCCGGAGGGGTGATCCGTGCGGCCAGGTCCCCCCGCGTGCGGCGCGCCGTCGGAGACCGTCACGGCACTCCCGCCGTCCGGCGTTCCTCGTCCGGTGCCACGAGCGACTGTGTGAACGGAATCCGCGACAGGGCGAGCACCCCCGCGGCGATCAGCGCCACGCCGAACAACTCGGGCAGCAGCCACCACCCGGTGCGGACCGTCTCCTCGTACAGGGTGATGCCGAGGGCGAGGCTCACCATCGCGTCGCCGAGGGTGAGCGCGGGCTGTGAGGCGACCAGGGGACCGGCCTGCATCGCGTTCTCCAGCAGGAACAGCGCGCACACGCCCGTCGCGGCGAACGCGTAGGTCTGCCAGGCGGTGAGGAAACCCACGAGTCCCTGCTCGTCGAGGATGTGGGTGGAGGCCTTCATCAGCGCCGCGGTCACCGCGTAGCTGATCGCCGTCGCGCCTCCCAGACACGCCGCCCGGGCCCGGCCCTCAGGGCGGCGCAGGGCGGCGACGGCGAGGCCGGCGACCGCCCCGGCGCACACGGCGAGCGCGGGGATCCAGCGGTCCAGCTCCACATGGGTGCGATTGCCGGCGGGGGAGGCGGCGGCGAGCGCGACCGCCAGTCCGGCCACCACCACCGTCACGGCCAGCCAGCCCGCGCGCGGCAGATGCCGGTGCATCAGCAGCGACGCGACGACGAGGGTCAGCGGCAGCTCCAGCACGAACAGCGGCTGCACGATCGTCAGCGGACCGGTCGCCAGCGCCAGCGCCTGGCAGACGGCGGCGCCGATCACCGCGAGGATGCCGGCCAGCCAGACGGGCCGGCGCAGCAGGTCGGTGATGAGCCCGGCCCTGAGCCCCTGGGAGCGCGGCACGGTGAGGGCCGCCTTGCGCTGCAACACCGTCGCGACGGCGTTGCTGAGGGCCGCGCAGACCGCGAAGACGACGGGGAGCACGGTGTGCAGCGTGGTCACCTCCCGGACCGGCGGGCGTGTGACGCCGGCAGAGTGCCTCCTCCTGCCATGGTCGCCGGAACCGGGCACGGGCGCGATCGGAGCCCCGGACAGCGGCTCCGACCCGCACATGACCAGGTCAGCCGAGCTTGCGGAAGAGCCCCTCCTGCACGACCGACACGACCAGCCGGCCCTCACGGTCGTAGATCCGGCCCCGGGCCAGACCGCGGCCGCCGACCGCGATGGGCGACTCCTGGTCGTACAGCAGCCAGTCGTCGGCGCGGAACGGGCGGTGGAACCACATGGCGTGGTCCAGTGACGCCATGTCGAAGCCCCGCGGGCCCCACAGCGGCTCGACCGGGATGCGGACCGCGTCCAGGAGGGTCATGTCGCTGGCGTAGGTGAGGGCGCAGGTGTGCACGAGCGGGTCGTCGCCGAGCGGGCCGACCGCGCGCATCCACACGGCGCTTCGCGGCTCGGCGTCCGCGACCTCCTCGGTGGTCCAGCGCAGGCGGTCCACGTAGCGGATGTCGAAGGGCTGGCGGCGGGCCATCCGCTCCAACTGCTCGGGCAGCGCGCCCAGATGCTCCCGGATCTCGTCCGTGACCGTGGGCAGGGACTCCGGGTCCGGGACCTTGCGGGCCGGCGGCAGCTGGTGCTCGAAGCTGCCCTCCTCCGGCTTGTGGAAGGAGGCGGTGAGATTGAAGATCGTACGGCCCTGCTGCACGGCCGTGACCCGGCGGGTCGTGAACGACCGCCCGTCGCGCACCCGCTCGACCTGGTAGACGATCGGCACGCCTGGGATGCCCGGGCGCAGGAAGTACGCGTGCAGCGAGTGCACGGGACGGTCGCCGTCCGTGGTGCGGCCGGCGGCGACCATGGCCTGGCCCGCCACCTGGCCGCCGAAGACCCGCTGGAGGGACTCCTGCGGACTGCGGCCACGGAAGATGTTGACCTCGATCTGCTCCAGATCGAGCAGGTCGACCAGTCTCTCGGCCGGGTTCGTCGTCATGCGTGGGATTCTCCTGTGTTCGCTGCTGCCGGGCCGTTCACAGCTGGCCGACGTCGGTGACCCGGACGATCGCTCGGCCCTCCGCGTCCGAGGCGGTCAGGTCGACCTCCGCGCTGATGCCCCAGTCGTGGTCGCCGTTCGGGTCGTGGAAGATCTGCCGGACCCGCCACAGGGCATTCTCCGGCTCCTCCTCGATGATCAGCAGCTTGGGGCCGCGGGCGTCGGGGCCGGTGCCGAGGTCGTCGTACTCGTCCCAGTACTTGTCCATCGCCTCGCCCCACGCGTCGGCGTCCCAGCCGGACTCCGCGTCCATCTCGCCCAACTCCTCGACCTGGTCTAGGGCGGCCAGCTCGACCCGGCGGAACATGGCGTTGCGGACCAGGACGCGGAAGGCGCGCGCGTTGGCCGTGACCGGCTTGACCTCGTCGGCCTTCTCCTGCGCTTCCTCGGCGGTCATCACCTCGGGGTTGGCGAGCTGCTCCCACTCGTCCAGCAGGCTGGAGTCGACCTGGCGCACCATCTCGCCCAGCCACTCGATCAGATCCTGGAGGTCCTCGGACTTGAGGTCGTCGGGGACCGTGTGGTCGAGGGCCTTGTAGGCGCTGGCCAGGTAGCGCAGCACGATGCCCTCGGTGCGCGCCAGCTCGTAGTGGGACACCAATTCGGTGAAGGTCAGCGCCCGTTCGTACATGTCCCGGATGACCGACTTCGGCGACAGCGGATGGTCGCCGACCCAGGGGTGGCTCTTGCGGTAGGTGTCGTACGCGTGGAAGAGCAGCTCCTCCAGGGGCTTCGGATACGTGATGTCCTGGAGGCGCTCCATGCGCTCCTCGTACTCGACGCCGTCCGCCTTCATCGCGGCGACGGCCTCGCCGCGCGCCTTGTTCTGCTGGGCGGCGAGGATCTGCCGCGGGTCGTCCAGGGTCGACTCCACGACGGACACCATGTCGAGCGCGTACGACGGCGATTCGGGATCCAGCAGCTCGAACGCGGCCAGCGCGAACGTGGACAGCGGCTGGTTGAGCGCGAAGTCCTGCTGGAGGTCGACGGTGAGGCGGACGACGCGGCCGGTCGCGTCCGGCTCGTCGAGCTTCTCGACGATGCCGCCGTCCAGCAGCGAGCGGTAGATCGCGATGGCCCGGCGGATGTGCCGCAGTTGCTGCTTGCGCGGCTCGTGGTTGTCCTCCAGCAGGTGGCGCATCGCCTCGAAGGCGTTGCCGGGGCGGGCGATCACCGACAGCAGCATCGTGTGCGTCACCCGGAACCGGGAGGTCAGCGGCTCCGGTTCGGAGGTGATGAGCTTCTCGAAAGTCTGCTCCGACCACGCGACGAAGCCCTCGGGCGCCTTCTTGCGGACGACCTTGCGGCGCTTCTTCGGATCGTCGCCCGCCTTGGCGAGCGCCTTCTCGTTCTCGACGACGTGCTCGGGCGCCTGCGCGACGACGAAGCCCTCCGTGTCGTAACCGGCCCGCCCGGCACGGCCCGCGATCTGGTGGAACTCCCGGGCGCGCAGGGTGCGGACGCGCGTACCGTCGTACTTGGTGAGGGCCGTGAACAGCACCGTCCGGATCGGGACGTTGACGCCCACGCCGAGCGTGTCCGTGCCGCAGATGACCTTCAGCAGGCCGGCCTGCGCGAGCTTCTCCACCAGGCGGCGGTACTTGGGCAGCATGCCGGCGTGATGGACGCCGATGCCGTGCCGGACGTAGCGGGAGAGGTTGCGGCCGAACTTCGTGGTGAAGCGGAAGTTGCCGATGAGGTCGGCGATCTGTTCCTTCTCCTCGCGCGAGCACATGTTGATGCTCATCAGCGCCTGCGCCCGCTCCACGGCCTGCGCCTGCGTGAAGTGCACGATGTAGACGGGCGCCTGCCGGGCTGCCAGCAGGTCGGTGAGCGTCTCCGTGAGCGGGGTGTAGCGGTACTCGTACGACAGGGGCACAGGGCGGGTCGCCGAGCGGACCACCGCGGTCGGGCGGCCGGTGCGGCGGGTGAGGTCCTTCTCGAAGAAGGAGACGTCGCCCAGCGTCGCCGACATCAGCACGAACTGCGCCTGCGGCAGTTCCAGGATCGGGATCTGCCAGGCCCAGCCGCGGTCGCCCTCCGCGTAGAAGTGGAACTCGTCCATCACGACCTGGCCGACATCCGCCTGCTTGCCGTCGCGCAGCGCGATCGACGCGAGTACCTCGGCGGTGCAGCAGATCACGGGGGCGTCGGAGTTGACGGAGGCGTCGCCGGTCAGCATGCCGACGTTCTCCGTGCCGAAGATCTTGCACAGTTCGAAGAACTTCTCCGACACCAGCGCCTTGATCGGGGCCGTGTAGAAGGTGACCTCGTCCCGGGCCAGCGCGGCGAAGTGCGCACCCGCCGCGATCATGCTCTTGCCGGAACCGGTGGGCGTCGACACGATCACGTTCGCGCCGGAGACCACCTCGATCAGCGCCTCCTCCTGGTGGGGATAGAGCGTGAGACCCCGCTCACCGGCCCACGACTCGAAGGCTTCGTACAGGGCGTCGGGGTCGGCGGTCCGCGGCAGCTGATCGATGAGGGTCACGCCCCCATCTTGCCTGGCCTCCCGCCCGATGCGGGAATCGGCTGCGGGCACGAAGATCGCGAACGCTACGCTGTGTCGCCGACGGGATGTCACGCGCCGGTCAACTGGACAGCGGTACACGAGGAATGGGGCGGGCAGCGCCGATGATGGGACCAGCACACTCACTGTCGGGCGGCGCCGCCTGGCTCGGCGTCGGTGCGGCGGCCGCCGCGGCCGGGCACCCGATGCCCTGGCCGGTCCTCCTCGTCGGCGCCCTGGTCTGCGCCGGTGCCGCGCTCGCCCCGGACCTCGACCACAAGGCGGCGACCATCTCGCGGTCCTTCGGACCGGTGTCGCGCTGGCTGTGCGAGATCGTCGACAAGCTGTCGTACGCCGTCTACAAGGCAACGAAGAAGCAGGGCGACCCGCGTCGCTCCGGCGGGCACCGGACGCTCACACACACCTGGCTGTGGGCGGTGCTGATCGGTGCGGGCACCTCGGTCGTGGCGATCACCAGCGACCGCTGGGGGGTGCTGGCGATCCTCTTCGTGCACATGGTCCTGGCCATCGAGGGTCTCCTGTGGCGGGCGACGCGCGGCTCCAGCAGCGAGGTCCTGGTGTGGCTGCTGGCCGCGGCCACCGCGTGGATCCTCGCGGGTGTGCTGGACCAGCCGGGCAACGGCGCGGACTGGCTGTTCACGGAGCCGGGCCAGGAGTACCTGTGGCTGGGGCTGCCGGTCGTGCTGGGCGCGATCGTGCACGACATCGGGGACGCGCTGACCGTCTCCGGCTGCCCGATCCTGTGGCCGATCCCCGTCGGGCGCAAGCGCTGGTACCCGGTCGGGCCGCCGAAGTTCATGCGGTTCCGGGCGGGCAGCTGGGTGGAGCTCAAGGTGCTGATGCCGGTGTTCATGCTGCTCGGCGGGGTGGGCTGCGCGGCGGCGCTCAACGTCATCTGAGCGAGTACCTGCCGAGCCGGAGGAGAGGACAGGGTTCAGCGGCCGCCGTACCGGCGCTCGAACGCGGCGACCCGGCCCTCCGAGTCCACCGTGCGGGCCTTGCCCGTGTAGAAGGGGTGGCTCTCCGAGGAGATCTCCACGTCCACGACCGGATAGGTCTCGCCGTCGTCCCACTCGATGGTCTGGTCGCTGGTCGCGGTGGACCGGGTCAGGAAGGCGTAACCGGCGGCCCGGTCGCGGAAGACGACGGCGTGGTAGTCGGGGTGCTTGTCCTGCTGCATGGCTGCTCCTCGTGCGGCTCGGGTCGGTTCTGCGATCAGCCGGGCAGGACGTCCTCGTCGACGATGTGCACGGCTGCCTCCTCGGCCGACGCCGCCGCGCCGTCGATGCCCACGTCCATGGCGACCAGCGCGCTCTCCTCGTCCTCGTGCGCGCCCTCGTCGGGGGCCACGAGCCGGCCGGAGCGGGCGGCGCCGACCTCGTTGTCCAGGAGTTCCCCGTCGGTGCCCTGGCAGTCCCCGAGACCGTCACCGTCCGGGGCGACGGGCTCCGGCAGCTCCTCGGCGAGCCGCTGGTCCAGCGTCTCGCCCCGCTGGCGCTCCGCCGCGGTGACGCCGCTGTGCTCCACGGCCCAGGGCCGCTCGGGAGGGGACCAGCCCCGGTCGAGGGGATCGTCGACGCCGTCGTACTCCAGGGTGTCCTCGGCGTCGAGCAGCCCCGTGTCCTCTCTCTGCTCGGATGGTTCCGGCTGGTAGACGTCATCGCCCCAGCCGTCGGAGCTCTTCACGGGTACCTCCAGGGGGTGGGGCGGGCCCGTTCACACCGGGGCCCGCGCCGGGCCGCCGCCACATGGAGCACTGACGCCGCCCGCCGCCGGACCGCTGCCGCGGTTCCCGGGCGATCCCCCGAGCCGGTGCCTGTTTCCAGCCTTCCACCCTGCCTCGGGACCGCGCAACGCCACGGCACGCCTCCGGCGGTCACCGGCCAGGGGACGGGCAGACCCGGGCCCCGGCCCGTGCCCCGGCCTCGGCTACGGCCCGGCCCCGGCCCCGGCCCGGTCCCGCCTCTGGTCCGGCCCCGGCCCCGGCCCCGGCTCCTGCTCGGCTCTGGTCAGGCTCCGGCTCTGGCCCGGTCCCGGCTCTGGCCCGGTCTCGGCTCCTGTCCCGGCTCCGACTCGGCCCCGGTCTCGGTTCCGGGCCGGCCCCGGGTCACCTCCGGAGATGCCCCCTGGGGGAGGTGACCCCCTGGGGGAGGCGGCGCCCGGAAGCGGGCCCACGGGGCGGGGCCGTCCGGAAGGCGGGTCCGACCCAGGTGCCGGACCCAGCGGAGCCGGGCCATGGGCGGGACCGGACCCTCCCGGACTGGACACTCCTCGCGTGGTCCGGTCCCGCCTGGTGGGGCCCCTCCTGGTCCGGTCCCCTCTCGGTCCGCGCACGCCTGGTCCGGTCCCCTACCCGCTCCGGGCCCGTCTGGTTGGGTCCCTCCTGGTCCGGTCCCCTCTCGGTCCGCGCACGCCTGGTCCGGTCCCCTCCCGCTCCGGGCCCGCCTGGCCCGGTCCCTCCTGGTCCGGTCCCCTCTCGGTCCGCGCACGCCTGGTCCGGTCCCCTCCCGCTCCGGGCCCGCCTGGCCCGGTCCCTCCCGGTCCGGCCCCACCCAATCCGGCCCCGCTCAGAGAACCAGTCGTTCGGGACACCGTGTCGCCCCGGCCAGGCCCGCCGAGGCTCCGCGTCTCACGACGTCCCTGGCAGCGTCGGCACCGTTGTCACCGGCTGTCAGCCGTGCCACGACCTCCACAACGCCGCGTACGCCCCGTCCGCCGCCACCAGTTCCTCGTGGCTGCCCAGTTCGCTGATGCGGCCGTTCTCGACGACGGCGATGACGTCGGCGTCGTGGGCGGTGTGGAGGCGGTGGGCGATGGCGACGACCGTGCGGCCGTCGAGGACCTTGGCCAGGGATCGTTCCAGGTGGCGGGCGGCGCGTGGGTCAAGCAGGGACGTCGCCTCGTCCAGGACCAGGGTGTGCGGGTCCGCCAGCACCAGGCGGGCCAGGGCGATCTGCTGGGCCTGGGCGGGGGTGAGCGTCAGGCCGCCCGACCCGACCTCGGTGTCCAGGCCGTCGTCCAGTGCCCGGGCCCAGCCGTCCGCGTCGACCGCGCCGAGCGCCGCCCACAGCTCGGCGTCGCCGGCGCCGGTCCGGGCGAGCCGGAGATTGTCGCGCAGGGAGCCCACGAAGACGTGGTGCTCCTGGTTGACGAGGGCGACGTGCGCGCGGACGCGTTCCGCCGGCATCCGGGACAGCTCGGCGCTTCCCAGGGTGATCCGCCCGTCCCGGGGCGTGTAGATCCCGGCGAGCAGCCGGCCCAGCGTCGACTTGCCCGCACCCGAGGGGCCGACCAGGGCCAGCCGCGTGCCGGGGGAGACCTCCAGGGACACCTTGCGCAGGACGTCCACCCCCTCCACATAGCCGAAGTGCACCCGGTCGGCGTGCACATGGCGTCCGTCGGGGGACACGGAGGGGTCGCCGGCGTCCGGCTCGATGTCCCGGACGCCGACGAGCCGGGCCAGCGACACCTGGGCCACCTGGAGCTCGTCGTACCAGCGCAGGATCATGCCCACCGGGTCGACGAGCATCTGGGCGATCAGCGCCCCCGTCGTGAGCTGGCCGACGTCGATCCAGCCGCGCAGGGCGAACACGCCGCCGAGCAGGAGGACCGAGGCGAGCACGGTGACGTGGGTGACGTTGACGACCGGGAAGAGCACCGACCGCAGCCACATCGTGTAGCGCTCCCAGGCCGTCCACTCCCGGATCCGGCGCTCCGACAGCGCGACGCGCCGGTCGCCGAGGCGGTGCGCCTCGACGGTGCGCCCGGCGTCCACGGTCTCGGCGAGCGCGGCGGCCACGGCGGCGTACCCGGCGGACTCCGAGCGGTAGGCCGCCGGTGCCCGCCGGAAGTACCAGCGGCAGCCGGTGATCAGCAGCGGCAGGGCGAGCAGCACGGCGAGCGCCAGCGGCGGTGCCGTGACGACCAGCCCGCCCATCAGCAGCACCACCCACACCACGCCGATCGCCAGTTGCGGCACGGCCTCGCGCATGGCGTTGGCCAGCCGGTCGATGTCCGTGGTGATCCGCGACAGCAGATCGCCGGTCCCGGCCCGCTCCAGCACGCCGGGCGGCAGCCCGACCGACCGTACGAGGAAGTCCTCGCGCAGGTCGGCCAGCATCCGCTCGCCCAGCATCGCGCCCCGCAGCCGCACCTGGCGGACGAACAGGGCCTGGACGGTCAGCGCCGCCACGAACAGCCCCGCGGTGAGTTCCAGCCGCAGGTCCTGCGCCCCGTCGGACACCCGTTCCACGACTCCGCCCAGCAGCCAGGGACCGGCCATCGAGGCGACGACGGCGACCGTGTTCACGACGACGAGCAGCAAGAACGCCCGGCGGTGCCGGCGCAGCAGTTCGGCCACGTAGGCGCGGACGGTCGTGGGGGCACCGACCGGCAGGGTGTTCGCCGTCGTCGGGGCCGCCGGGTCGTACGCCGGTGGCGCCACGCCGATCATGCCTTCTCCTCGATCTCTTCCAGTTCGTGCAGGACGTCCTTCAGGGCGACGGAACCGGTCAGCGCGACCTCGTCGTCCGTCTCGCGGGTGACCACCGCCCGGTAGCGGGGCTCGGTGTGCAGCAGTTCGCGATGCGTGCCGGTCGCCACGACCTCGCCGTCGTGCAGGAACACGACCCGGTCGGCGCGGTCCAGCAGCAGCGGCGAGGAGGTGAACACCACGGTCGTGCGCCCCGCGCGCAGCTCCCGCACGCCCTGTGCGATCCGTGCCTCGGTGTGCGAGTCGACGGCCGAGGTCGGCTCGTCCAGGACGAGCACCTCCGGATCCGTGATCAGCGACCGGGCGAGCGCGAGGCGCTGGCGCTGGCCGCCGGACAGGGACCGGCCGCGTTCGGTGATCCGGGCGTCCATGGGGTCGGCGGCGTCCACCGAGCCCTGCACCAGCGCCGCCAGCACGTCGTCGCACTGCGCGGCGGCCAGCGCCGCCCGCGGTTCTACGGCGCCCGACGCGGGTACGTCGAGCAGTTCCCGCAGCGAGCCGGAGAGCAACACCGGGTCCTTGTCCTGGACCAGGACGGCCGTACGGGCACAGTCCAGCGGGAGTTCGTCGAGCGGCACGCCGCCCAGCAGCACTGACGTGCCCTCCTGCGGCGGGTGTCCGCCCAGCCGTTCCGCCAGCCTGCCCGCCGTGTCCGGGTCGCCGCACACCACGGCGGTGAGCAGGCCGGCGCTCGCGAGCAGCCCGGTGTCCGGGTCGTACAGGTCTCCGGAGGGGAGGCCGGCCTCGCGCGACCCGGCGGTGTCCGTGGCCCGCTCCAGCGCCAGCACGCCCGCGGCGCGTTTGGCGGACGGCCGGGAGAAGGAGTACGCCATGGCGATCTCCTCGAAGTGCCGCAGCGGATAGGTGAGGACCATCACCGAGCTGTAGACGGTGACCAGTTCACCGACGGCGATGCGGCCCTGGCGCGCCAGGTGCACGCCATACCAGACGACGGCGATCAGCAGCAGTCCCGGCAGCAGGACCTGGATCGCGGAGATCAGGGACCACATCCGGGCGCTGCGCACCGCCGCGTGCCGGACCTCCTGGGAGGCGCGGCGGTAGCGGTCGAGGAACAGTTCCTCACCGCCGATGCCGCGCAGCACGCGCAGACCGGCGACGGTGTCCGAGGCGAGTTCGGTGGCGCGTCCGGCCTTCTCGCGCTGGACGTCGGCGCGCTGGGTGGCGCGGGGCAGCAGGGGGAGCACGGCGAGCGCCAGCACGGGCAGCCCCACGGCGACGACGACGCCGAGCGCGGGCTGGTAGACGAGCAGAGCGGCGCAGACCAGCACGATGGTGACCAGTGCGGCGGTGAACCGCGACCAGGCCTCCACGAACCAGCCGATCTTCTCGACGTCACCCGTGGAGACCGCCACGACCTCACCTGCCGCGACGCGCCGGGTCAGCGCCGAGCCCAACTGGGCGGCCTTGCGGGCGAGCAGCTGCTGGACGCGGGCGGCCGCCGTGATCCAGTTGGTGACGGCGGTGCGGTGCAGGAAGGTGTCGCCGACCGCGTTGCCGACGCAGGCCAGCGCCAGCAGGCCACCCGCCAGGGCGAGTTGCTCGCCGGAGCGGTCGACGACGGCCTGTACGGCGACACCGACGCAGAACGGCAGCGCGGCGACGGAGGCGAAGTGCAGCAGCCCCCAGGCCAGTGACTTGAGCTGCCCGTCCAGCTGATTCCGGAAGAGCCACCACAGGAATCGGGGACCCGAACGCGCGTCCGGCACGCCCGGGTCGGGGTACGGAAGGTCTTGAATCTGCATGACGTCCCAGTGGCTCGTGTCAGGGGGAATGGGGGATGAGGGAGGGAGGATGGGGGGATGGCGGGATCGGGGGATGGGGGTCCGGCCGAGGGCAGCAAACCGTGACAGGTTCGCTTCGCCACGTGTTCGGAGGCAACCGGTTTTCGACCCACCGAACGGAACCCGCCGACAGGGGTGGGAACAGGGCTGCGCGGCGGGCAGGTGCTCATTGCGGATGCGGCGGACTCCCCGTAGAACACCGCCCATGAAGAGACGGATCGTCATGTCCATGCTTGCCGGAGCTACCCTCCTGGCGAGCACCCTCCTCGGGGCCGGTCCCGCCCGCGCGGCCGACGTCCCCGCCGAGTTCGGCACCGACTGGCACGACCCGGTCACGGCCGCCCCGCCCCTCGCGAAGCCCGGCGGCAGATCGTGCGAAGTCACCCTGGCCCAGGCGCAGTTCCGCGACTTCACCCCGTACCGGGGCACCTACACCCCGCCCGGCGGCTGCGGCGACCGCTGGAGCAAGGTGGTGCTGCGGCTCGACGGCAAGGTCAAGGGGCGCCAGTACGACCGGCTCGGCTACCTGCACGTCGGCGGGGTCGAGATCTTCCGTACCTCGACACCGCAGCCCTCGCCCGACGGCATCGAGTGGTCGGTGGAGAAGGACGTCACCCGCTACAGCGACACCTTCCGTGGCCGCCAGGACGTCGAGATGCTCATCGGGAACGTCGTCGACGACACCTACACGGGTGTCCTCGACGTCAAGGTCACGCTGACGTTCCACCCGGGCCGCCCCGACGGGAAGATCCCCGACCGGGTCCTCACGCTCGACCAGGGAACCGACGGCGCGACCACCCTCACGACGCCGCGCAACAGCGAACGCGTCGTCGCCGAGGTGTACGCCACCGGCTCCGGCGGCGGCTGCGAGGAGTACTGGTACCTGACGGTGCCCGACCCGGCGCCGTACTCCTGCAAGGCGGGCCAAGGCCCCTACCGCGAGGTGCAGATCCGCGTGGACGGCCGGCTCGCGGGCATCGCCGCACCGTTCCCCACCGTGTGGACCGGCGGCTGGTCCAACCCGTTCCTCTGGTACGTGATCCCGGGCCCGCGCGCCTTCGACATCAAGCCGATCAGCTACGACCTCACCCCCTTCGCCGGGCTCCTCAACGACGGCCGCCCGCACCGCGTCGAGGTCTCGGTCGTCGGCGTGCCCGAGGGACAGACCGGCTGGAGCACCCCCGTGAACGTCCTCGTCTGGCAGGACGAGCAGCGCGCCCACGTGCCCGGGAAGCTCACCGTGCACAAGGCGGGCGACCTCGCCAACTCCTCTTCGTATACGCCAGGTTCGGAGCACCGGGTCGACACCGAGGGCGCCCACCGGCTGACCGTCGCCGGATACGTCGACACCTCGCACGGCCGTGTCACGACCACTGTGAGCCGTTCGCTCGCCAACTCCTCCGAGCACCGCTGGGTGGACGGCGAGACGACCGACGCCCTCAAGGCCGCCTGGACCGACGACGAGTCGGTGACCGTCGACGGACGCGGACCGGCCCACACCACCCGCACCGACCGGACCTACACGATGGACGGCACGACCACCCTCGGCGCGGGCGACCGGCTGCGCACCGTGCTGACCCTCGGCGACCGCGCCACGGCCGTCGAGACGCGCGGCGGCCGCCGTACGGCGTGGTCACGGCTCGACGACTCCTACACGGGCGACGCCACGTACACGGCGAACGTGCCCCGCGATCAGCGGCACGCGGTCGGCGCGACGAGTGAGCGCTACCGGCTGTACGGCTCGCACGGTTGCTACGACCGCACGCTGACCACTGCGCAGGGGGTGCTCACGGGGGACCGTCGCCGTTGCTGAGGGGGCCGGCGTGACCTGTGTGACACGCGCCACTCAGGGCGTTTTTACCTGGCTGAAACGTTGCGGTCTTGTGCGCGATCAAGACGGCCTCCAGAGTGTACGGCTACGGAAACCGCTTTCCATATCGCAGAAGTCCCCTCCGGCTTCTGTGTGACCCGTCCCCCCTGGGAGGCCTCGTGCCACCGTCCGTACCGTCCCTGCCGCGGCGCGTCGCACGCACCCTGCGTACCTCACTCTTCGCGCAGGTTCTCTGCGCGCTCGTCCTGGGAATCGTCGTCGGGAAGCTGTGGCCGGACACGGCCACGGCTTTCCAGCCGCTCGGCGACGGTTTCACCCGGCTCATCAAGACGGTGATCTCGCCACTGGTGTTCTGCGTGGTCGTCGTCGGCATCGCCAAGGCCGGTGACCTGAAGGCGTTCGGCCGGATCGGCGTCAAGGCCCTCATCTGGTTCGAGGTCGCCTCCACCGCCGCCCTGGTCATCGGCCTCGTCGCCGCCAACGTCGTCGGGCCCGGCAAGGGCATGAACGTCGACCCCGCCTCGCTGGACGCCGCCGCGGTGAACCAGACGACGGGCGGTGGGCAACTGCCCTCGACGACCGAGTTCGTCCTCAACGCGCTGCCCGAGAGCTTCGTCGGCGCCTTCGCCGAGAACGAACTGCTCCAAGTCCTCATCCTGGCCTGCCTGGTGGGTGCCGCCCTGCTGCACCTCGGGCACACCAAGGTGCCGAAGATCCTGCCCGCCATCGACCAGGCCCAGGAAGTGATCTTCACGGTCGTCGGCTTCATCATGCGGCTGGCCCCGATCGCGGTGTTCGGCGCGATGGCCCATCTGGTCGGCAACTACGGGCTGGGCGTGATGAAGACGTACGCCAAGCTCATCGTGCTCTGCTACGTGGCGGCCGCGCTGTTCGTCGCGTTGCTCGCCGTCGCCCTGCGGATGGTCACCGGGCTCAGCCTCTGGAAGTTCCTGCGCTACATCCGTGAGGAGATGCTGCTCGCGCTCGGCACGGCGTCCACCGAGTCGGTCATGCCGCGCGTGATGCAGAAGCTGCGCCGGGCCGGTGCCCGCGACGACGCGGTGGGTCTGGTGCTGCCCACGGGCTACTCCTTCAACCTCGACGGCGCCTCGCTCTACCTGTCCATCGGCACGCTGTTCATAGCCCAGGCCGTGGGCGTGGATCTGAGTCTGGACCAGCAGATCACCGTGGTCCTGGTGCTGATGCTGACCAGCAAGGGCATGGCGGGCATCCCCGGTTCCGCGTTCCTCGCCCTGTCCGCGACGGCCTCGTCCCTGGGCGCCATTCCGGCCGGAGCCGTCGCCCTGCTGCTCGGCGTGGACCGCATCATGGACTCGATGCGCGTCGTCACGAACCTGCTGGGCAACTGCGTCGCCGTGTTCGCGGTGTCCCGCTGGGAAGGCGCGCTGGACATCGAGCGGGCCAAGAAGGTGCTGGACGGCGAAACGGCGGCCGAGGACCCGGAGGGCGGCGACGAGCCCGTTCCGGCGGAGGTTCCGGCCCAGAAGACCAAGGAGACCGTCGCCGACGCCGGTTGACGGCGGCAGGCGAGTGAGCCGCGGTCACAGCCCGGAACACGCGGGCGGTGACCGCGGCTCTTCGTGTGTTCAGTGACGCACCAGGCAGAAGGGATGCCCCGCCGGGTCCGCGTACACCCGCCAACTCCGCCCGTCCGCACCGGCGTCCAGCACCTCGGCGCCCCCGGCCAGCACCTGCTCCTGCGCGCGATCCAGGTCCGCCACGCCGAAGTCCAGGTGGAACTGCTGCGGCCGGGCGGGATCCGGCCACCGCGGCGGCCGGTAATCCGCCACGCGCTGGAAGGCCAGCACGAACCCGGACGGCGTGTGCAGCGTCGCCCAGTCCTCGTCCAGGGACCACCGCCGGTCCGGCTGGTTGACGACGCCGCCGAGGAGCGACTGGTAGAAGCCGGCGAGTTCCGATGGAGCGGGGCAGTCCAGCACCACGCACTGAAGATCGGCGATCATGGCGGGAGTCTAGGGGGTGTTCGCGAAGTCCCGTCGTCCGCCCGGAGGGCGGGCCTCGCGGCGTTCGGTGCGTGCTCTGGGGGTCCCCCCGGCCGAAGGCTGGGGGAGTGCCGGGCGGACGCCCGCGTACTGGTTGTACGTGGGTGTTCGTCCGGTGCGGCGAGAGGGCGTGCCGGACGTCGCGAGGCAGGCGGGACTTTGCGGACACCCCCTAGGGGCCTGCCCGGCGGATCAGTCCCCGCGTCCGCGGCCCGATCCGAACGACAGACCCCGGACCGCCCTCCCGGGTGTCAGCAGGACCGCGCCGGCGCCCCGTCGATCAGCGTGTTCAGCAACCCTCCGAGCGCCTCGCGCTGTTCCTCCGTCAGCGGCGCGAGGATCTCCTCGGCGGCCGACCTGCGCGCCGCCCGCAGTTCGCCCAGCGCCTTGCGGCCGTCGTCCGTGAGCTCGATGCGGATCACCCGCCGGTTCACCGGATCCGGGACCCGGCGTACCTTGCCGCTCGCCTCCAGCCCGTCGACCAGCGTGGTCACGGCCCGGGGCACCACCTCCAGGCGCTCGGCCAGGTCGGCCATGCGCGGCGGCGACCCCCAGTGCGCGAGGGTGCGCAGCAGCCGGGACTGGGCCGGTGTGATGCCGAGGTCGCGATGCTCCAGATGGCGCTTCTGGATGCGGTGCACCCGGCGGGTGAGCCGCAGCAGCTGCTCGGCCAGCAGGCCGTCGGAGTCGGGGGAGGTCATGCGGGAACAATATCAGGATGATGTTCATTGTGAGTATAGGTAACAATGAGCTACGATCCGATTCGCCGCCCTCGCCCCGGCCGTACCGCCCTCTCGAAGGAGCCCATGCACCCCGATCACGAAGCCTCCTGGACCGCACCCGCCGACTCGAAGGAAGAGCCCCGGCAGGTCCGCCGCATCCTCAGGCTCTTCCGCCCCTACCGGGGCCGCCTCGCGATCGTCGGCCTGCTGGTCGGCGCCGCGTCGCTGGTCTCGGTCGCCACGCCCTTCCTGCTGAAGGAGATCCTCGACGTCGCGATCCCGCAGGGGCGTACGGGCCTGCTCAGCCTGCTCGCCCTCGGCATGATCCTCAGCGCCGTCCTCACCAGCGTCTTCGGTGTCCTCCAGACGCTGATCTCCACGACGGTCGGCCAGCGCGTCATGCACGACCTGCGCACTGCCGTCTACGGCCGCCTCCAGCGCATGTCCCTCGCCTTCTTCACGCGCACGCGCACGGGCGAGGTGCAGTCCCGCATCGCCAACGACATCGGCGGCATGCAGGCCACCGTCACCTCCACCGCGACCTCCCTGGTCTCCAACCTCACCAGCGTGGTCGCCACGATCGTCGCGATGGTCGTCCTCGACTGGCGCCTGACCGTCGTCTCGCTGCTGTTGCTGCCGGTGTTCGTGTGGATCAGCCGCCGCGTCGGCGACGAACGCCGGAAGATCACCACCCAGCGCCAGAAGCAGATGGCCGCCATGGCGGCCACGGTCACCGAGTCGCTCTCCGTCAGCGGCATCCTGCTCGGCCGCACGATGGGCCGCTCCGACTCGCTGACCAAGTCCTTCGCCGACGAGTCGGAGGAGCTCGTCGACCTGGAGGTCCGGTCCAACATGGCCGGTCGCTGGCGCATGGCCGTCATCACGATCGTCATGGCCGCCCTGCCCGCCGTCATCTACTGGACCGCCGGCATGGCCCTCCAGCTGGGCGGCCCCGAGGTCTCCCTCGGCACGATCGTCGCCTTCGTCTCGCTCCAGCAGGGCCTGTTCCGCCCGGCCGTGAGCCTGCTGTCGACCGGCGTGCAGATCCAGACCTCGCTCGCCCTCTTCCAGCGGATCTTCGAGTACCTCGACCTGCCGATCGACATCACCGAGCGCGCGGACCCGGTCCGCCTCGACCGGGTCAAGGGCGAGGTCCGCTTCGAGGACGTCTCCTTCGGCTACGACGACAAGGGCGGCCCCGTCCTCGACGGCATCGACCTCACCGTCCCGGCCGGCGGCAGCCTCGCGATCGTCGGGCCCACCGGCGCCGGCAAGTCCACGCTCGGCTACCTGGTGCCCCGCCTCTACGACGTGACGGGCGGCCGCGTCACCCTAGACGGGGTCGACGTCCGCGACCTCGACTTCGGCACCCTGGCGCGCGCGGTCGGCGTCGTCTCGCAGGAGACGTACCTCTTCCACGCCTCGGTCGCCGACAACCTGCGCTTCGCCAAGCCCGACGCCACCGACGAGGAACTCCACCAGGCGGCGAAGGCGGCGCAGATCCACGACCACATCGCCGCCCTGCCCGACGGCTACGACACCGTCGTCGGCGAGCGCGGCCACCGTTTCTCCGGCGGCGAGAAGCAGCGCCTGGCCATCGCCCGCACGATCCTGCGCGACCCGCCGGTCCTCATCCTCGACGAAGCCACCAGCGCGCTGGACACCCGGACCGAGGCGGCCGTGCAGGACGCCATCGACGCGCTGTCGGCGAACCGCACCACGCTCACCATCGCCCACCGGCTGTCCACGGTCCGGGGCGCCGACCAGATCGTGGTCCTCGACTCGGGGCGCGCCGTCGAACTCGGTACGCACGAGGAACTGCTGGAGCGGCACGGCCGGTACGCGGCGCTGGTACGCCGGGACGCCCAACTGGAACCGACAAGATGAAAATATGCCGGGTTTATGACGATATGCGGGTTACCGTGCCCGCATGCAGAAGAACACTCCGCCACGGAGCACGATTCGACTGACGCGCCGGGGCCGGATCGCCCTCGTCGCGACCGGAGCCGTCGTGGTCGGTACCGCCGTGGCGGTGCCGCTGCTGACCCTGGCGCCCGAGGAGGACGGCCGGCCCACGACCCTGGTGATCCCGGAGGGCTGGCGCGCGAGCCAGGTCTACGCCGCCGTCGACAAGGCCCTCGCCCTGCCTCCCGGCAGCACGAAGAAGTCCCTGGCGAAGGCCGCCCTCAAGCTGCCGAACGACGCCGAGGGCAACCCGGAGGGCTACCTCTTCCCGGCGACCTATCCGCTCCAGGAGAAGACGGCCCCGGAGAAGCTCCTGGCGCTGATGGTCGACACCGCGAACGAGAAGTTCAACGGCGCGCCCATCGCCGCGGGGGCGCAGCGCAACGCCATGAACGTCTATCAGGCCGTCACCATCGCGAGCATCGTCCAGGCGGAGGCGGCCACCAGGGCCGACATGGGCAAGGTCGCCCGGGTCGTCTTCAACCGGCTCGAACGCGGTATGCCGCTCCAGATGGACTCCACCATCAACTACGCGCTGGGCCGCTCCACCGTGCGGACGACGACGAATGACACGCGGATCGACAGCCCCTACAACTCGTACCAGCGCATGGGCCTGCCCCCCACCCCCATCGACAACCCCGGCGAGGAGGCGATGCGCGCGGCCATCAACCCACCCCCGGGCGACTGGCTCTACTTCGTCACGGTCAGGCCGGGCGACACCCGCTTCACGGCGGACTACGCGGAACACCAGCGGAACGTCGCGGAGTTCAACACGCACCGGAAGAAGGAGGGCGCGCGGGCGGCCGGATGACCCACCCGGGCGTCACGCGGCGACCGGCTCCCGCGCCAGCAGTCGCCTGATGTCGCGGACGGCCGCGCGGCCGGCGCGGTTGGCGCCGATGGTGCTGGCCGACGGGCCGTAGCCGACGAGGTGGACGCGAGGGTCGGCGGCCGCGTGCGTGCCCTCCATGCGGATGCCGCCGCCCGGGGCGCGCAGCCGGAGCGGGGCGAGGTGGTCGATGGCGGCGCGGAAGCCGGTGGCCCAGAGGATGACGTCGGCGTCGACGTGTCGCCCGTCCTGCCAGTCCACTCCCGTGGGCGTGACGCGGTCGAACATCGGCTGCCGGTCGAGCACCCCGTCCTCGATGCCCTGGCGGACCGCGTCGTTGAGCGGCAGCCCGGTGACCGAGACGACACTCATGGGCGGCAGCCCCTGCCGCACCCGTTCCTCGACGAGCGCGACGGCCGCCCGGCCCGCGTCCTCGTCGAACGGGCCCTCACGGAAGACGGGCGGACGCCGGGTCACCCAGGTGGTGGCCGCCGCGTACGAGGCGATCTCCAGCAGGTGCTGGGTGCCCGAGGCGCCACCGCCCACCACGACGACCCGCTGCCCGGCGAACTCCTCCGGCCCGGGGTACTGCGCGGTGTGCAACTGCCGCCCCCGGAAGGTCTCCTGGCCCGGGTAGCGCGGCCAGAACGGCCGGTCCCAGGTACCGGTCGCGTTGATCAGCGCCCGCGTCGACCACACGCCCTTCGAGGTCTCCACCAGCAGCCGCCCGCCGGGCCCCTCGCGCACGGCCCGTACGTCCACGGGGCGCCGCACCCGCAGGTCGAAGGCCTTCTCGTACCGGTCGAAGTAGTCGCTGATCACCTCGGCGGACGGGCGGGCCGGATCCGCGTCGGTGAGCTCCATCCCCGGCAGCGCGTGCATCCCGTGCACCTTGCCGTACGTCAGCGACGGCCAGCGGAACTGCCAGGCGCCGCCGGGACCGGGGGAGTGGTCGAGCACGACGAAGTCGCGGTCCGGCTCGAAACCGGATCGCCGCAGGTGATAGGCGCCGGCCAGACCGGCCTGACCAGCGCCTATGACGACTACCTCGACCTCGCGTGTGTTGTTCACGCTTCTACCAACCGTGCCGGAGGCGTGGATCTTCCCGAGGGACGGCCCGCGCGGCTCCGAACGAGTGGACTCCTCCGGCCGGCGGACCGCCAGGAGACCCCGCCCGGGATCCGCGTGGTGATGATCATCCCGACCCGCCCCCTCGCCCCTCCGGAAGAGGCGCCCCCCTCATGCGACGTACTCCCTCCCGCCGACTGCTCGCCGCGGCACTGCTCGTGGCGTCCGTGCTGGCTCCGATGGCGACGATGCCCGCCACGGCCGCCCCCGCGACCGGCATCGCCCGCCACGACCAGGACGACTTCCCCCGCCACGGCCTCGGCCCCGAGCTCACCGCACGACTGGACCGGGCCATCGCGGAGGTCCGCGAGGAGGCCGGCATCCCCGGCGTCGTCGTCGGACTGTGGATGCCGGGCAAGGGCAGCTACGTCCGCGCGACCGGTGTGGCCGACACGGTCACCCGCGAGCCGATGGCCGTAGACTCCTACGTCCGCATCGGCAGCGAGACCAAGACCTTCACGGTCACCGCACTGCTCGAGCTCGTCGACGAGGGCCGGATCGGGCTGGACGACCCGATCGCCAAGTACGTCAAGGGCGTGCCCGACGGACACCGGATCACGCTGCGTCAGCTCGCCGGGATGCGCAGCGGCCTGTTCCCGTACACCGCCGACGCCGACTTCACCCACGATCTGCTGAGCGACCCGGAGCGCTACTTCAGCCCCCGGGAGGTCCTCCCGTACGGCTTCCGGCACCCGAACACCTTCGGGCCCGGCCAGGACTTCCAGTACTCCAACTCCAACCTCGTCCTGCTCGGCCTGGTGATCGAGAAGGTCACCGGCCGGAAGCTCGCCGACGTCATCCACGAGCGGGTGCTCCGTCCGGCCGGCCTGCACCACACCCTGTTCCCGCAGGACGACGAGTTCCCCGAGCCGCACCCGCGCGGCTACACCGACCAGACGCTCAGCGGCGAGGTCGAGGACGTCACGAACTGGAACCCCAGCTGGGCCTGGGCGGCCGGGGCGATGATCTCGAACCTGCACGACCTGCGCCGCTGGGCGAAGGTCGTCGCCACCGGCGAGCTGCTCAGCCCCGAGACCCAGGCGCAGCGGCTCAGGACGCTGCCGACCGGCTACCCCGGCACCACCTACGGCCTCGGCATCCTCGAGACCAACGGCTGGATCGGGCACAACGGCTCGATCCCGGGCTACGAGACCGTGACCGTCTACCTGCCCTCACAGCGGGCCACGCTGGTGCTCATGCTCAACACGGACGTCCTGTCCGGGGGCCAGGAGCCGTCCACCCTGCTCGCCCGCGCGATCACCGCGGTCGTGACCCCCGGCAACGTCTACGACGGCTCGGCCGCCACCCGGCCGTGACGCGCGGGTCCCCCGCCCGGGCGGCGGGGGACCCGGCGGGCTGCCTCACGACCCGGTGGCAGGCCGGGGCTCGGCGGTCGACGGCGGCAGGTCGCCGTTGAACCGGGTGTCGGTGAAGCCGGCGAAGTCGACCTTGCGCGGGATGAGCTTCAACGCCGTGAACGTGTCGGCGATCTCCTGCTCGGAGGCGATCAGCGGCTTGTCGACGGCGACCGCGATCCGGGTCGTGTAGGTGCGCTTCACCGCGGCCAGCGCCACGTCCTCGGGGAGTCCGGTGTCCTTCGCCCAGACCTTCGCCCACTCCTCCTCGTGGTCGTACACCCACCTGTAGGCGCGCCGCAGCCGCTCCAGGTAGTCCTTGACGGCGGCGGCCTTCTTCTTGTCCTTCAGCGCGTCCGGTGCCGCGACCTGGAAGGTGAGCCCGTTCGTCACACCGTCGCCGTCGGTCAGGACCCGGCCCTGCCCGGCCTTCAGAATCTGGGAGGTGTACGGATCCCACACCGCCCAGGCGTCGACCTTGCCGGAGGTGAACGCGGCGAGCGCGTCGGCCGGCTGGAGGTACTTGACCTCGATGTCGCTCGGTTTCAGCCCAGCCTTCCGCAGGGACGCGACCAGCTGGTAGTGCGCGGACGAGCCCTGCGCCACGGCCACGGATTTGCCCCTGAGCTGCTCGGGACGCTTCAGGGACGAGTCGTTCGGGACGAGGACGGTGTCGCCCTTGGACGTGCCGTGCCAGGCGGCCACGACCTTGATCTTCGATCCCGCTCCGGCCGCGAAGACCGGCGGGGTGTTGCCGACGCCGCCGATGTCGACGGCTCCCGCATTGACGGCCTCCAGCAGGGGTGGTCCGGAAGTGAACGTGGACCACTTGATCTTGTAGTCGAGGTTCTTCAGTTCCCCGGCGGCGCGCAGGATGGCCTCCGAACCGCCCTTCTGGTCACCGACGTCGATCGTGACCGGGCCATGGCCGTCGGTGCCGCCGTCCGACGTACTGGCGGCCGAGTTCCCACCGCACGCGGTGAGCAGCAGGGCGAGGGGGAGGAGCAGGGCGGCGGGGGCGAGACGTCGTCGCATGGCGGTTCCGTTCGTGTGAGTCGTGATTCGTGGGCCGTAAAGGCCGCAAAGAGGGGGGCGAGGAGGTCAGGCCGCTTCGGCGGCCGTCGCTTCGACGCCGAGGCGCTCGAGGAGCCCGGCGCGCAGCGCGGCGAAGCGCGGGTCGGTGATGTCACGGGGGCGGTCGAGGTCGATGCGCTGCTCGTGGGCGATGACGCCGCCGTCCATCACCAGGACGCGGTCGGCGAGCAGCACGGCCTCCTCCACGTCGTGGGTGACGAGGAGCACCGCGCAGCCCCGGCGCTGCCACAACTCGCCCACGAGCCGCTGCGCCTTGATACGGGTGAGGGCGTCGAGCGCGCCGAACGGCTCGTCGAGCAGCAGCAGATCGGGCTCGCGCACCAACGCCCGGGCGAGCGAGGCGCGTTGGGCCTCGCCGCCGGAGAGGGTCTTGGGCCAGGCGTCCGAACGGTGGCCGAGGCCGACCTCGTCGAGGGCCCGCTCGGCGACGGCGCGTTCGGGCTTCCCGGGCAAACCGAGCAGGACGTTGCGCCAGACCTTCTTCCACGGCATCAGCCGCGGCGCCTGGAAGGCGACGGCCTTGCGGCGCGGCACCAGCACGGTGCCCTCTATGTCGCGGTCGAGCCCGGCGAGGATGCGCAGCAGCGTCGACTTGCCGCAGCCGCTGCGGCCGAGCAGGGCCACGAACTCGCCCGGCCGGACGTCGAGTCGCAGGTCGTCGATGACGGCACGGCCGTCGAAGGCCCGGGTGAGCCCCTCGACATGGACCGCCTGGGGGGTCACCGGCCGGTGAACGTGGGTCGCCATTGCAGCAGCAGCCTTTCGAGGGAGCGGACGATGAAGTCGGCGAGCAGACCGAGGAAGGCGTAGACGACCAGGCAGACCACGATCACGTCGGTCCGCAGGAAGTCCCGCGCCTGCACCATGAGGAACCCGATGCCGGAGTCGGCGTTGACCTGCTCGGCGAAGACGAGCGCGAGCCAGGCGATGCCGAGCGAGTAGCGCAGACCGGTCATGGCGTTCGGCAGCGCGCCCGGGAGGACGACGTGCCGCACGAGCCCCCACCGCGACAGCCCGAGGGACTCCCCGGCCTCGATCAACTGGGCGTCCACGCCCCGGATCCCGGCATAGACGTTGAGATAGAGCGGGAAGGTCACGCCGAGCGTGATGATGGCGACCTTGGGCGCCTCGCCGATGCCGAACCAGATGATGAACAGCGGGATGAGCCCTACGAACGGCACGGTCCGCAGCATCTGCACGGGCGCGTCCACCAGGTCCTCGCCGATCCGGAACAGGCCCGAGAGCAGAGCGAGCCCGGTACCGACGACCAGACCGAGCAGCAGCCCGGCAGCGACCCGCTGGAGCGAGGTGCCCATGGCCGCGGGCAGCGAGCCGTCGCCCAGCATGTCCCCGGCGACCTGGGCGATCCGGCCGGGCGAGGCGAGCACGTCCGGCTGCAACGCGCCCGTACTGCTGAGGAGTTGCCACAGGACCAGCAGCAGGGCAGGGCCGCTGGTGCGGCGGAGCCAGCGCGGGACGCGGGTGCGGCGGGACGAGGCGGGGACGAGGGGCTGGAGGTCGAGGTCGTGAGCCGATATAGACGAAATATCGGCTTTCGGTGACGCGGGTGAGGCATGACTGATGCTCATGAGGACTCCACGGGGGAGAGCGAGGGCGGGAGGAGGCACGCCTCGTCGCCGCCGCGCCGACGGGAGCAGGGGTGCTCAGCGGGCAGGCGGAACCAGGGCGAGGAAACCCGGAAGTGAGGAGAGGAAGGGCGTCAGCAGCCGCGGCGACACGCGGCGGAGGCCACCCGCAGCAGGTCGATGTGACCGCGCGTGGTGAGCAGGGCTGAACGCAACATGCCGCTGAACCTAGCCAGGTGGCATGCGCACGGTCAACGGGCGTCTCGTCCAGTGGACGCCTGTACCGCCACCCGGGAGGGGGTGATCGGGTGGAATCCGGCTCGTGCGTCAGGATGGGGGCATGTCAGATGTCTTCACCACCCGAGTTCTGAACATCAGCACCGGTTCCACGGAGAGGGTCGTCGACATCACCGGCGACTGCGAGTCCTTCCTGCGGGAGGCGGCGACCGGGCGGGACGGCCTCCTCAATGTCTTCGTCCCGCACGCGACAGCCGGAATCGCCGTTCTCGAGACCGGCGCCGGCAGCGACGACGACCTCTTGGCCGCACTGCACACGCTGCTGCCCGCCGACGACCGCTGGCAGCACCGGCACGGCAGTCCCGGCCACGGCCGCGACCACGTCCTGCCGGCCCTCGTCCCGCCGCACGCGACCCTGCCGGTGCTGGGCGGCCGGCTGGAGCTCGGGACGTGGCAGTCGGTGTGCCTCGTGGACACCAACAAGGACAACCCGGAGCGGAAGGTGCGGTTGAGTTTCCTGGGGTGACCGTGGTCCGCCAGACCGGAGCTGCGCGGTCCGCCAGACCGGAGCCGCTCCGGCGTGGCGCCCGAACGGCTCCGGCGCACCGTGACGCCCGACCGTAATGCCCGTATTCTCGTCAATGCCAGATTCTCTTCCGAGCAGCGGATGATCGCGGCGCAAGCGAGGCGAAGCGTGGTTCGGTCCGGCGAGGAACCCAAGCCGGCGGGGCGTGCGACTGACGGCACGGGCCCCGCCCGGCTTCGCGAGCGGTTTCTCCAGGGCGAGCAGGCCGACGCGGGTGTCCGGACGTCCATCCTGAACTCGTGGCAGCGCAGCCGGTCCCTGGGGCTGTCGCCGGACGCGAGCGACCTCCCCTACCGGGAGGACTTCGACCCGGGGGGCCGTATCGTCCGCGCGGCCGTGCCGGTGCTCGACCGGCTCCAGGACGCGTTCTCCGGCAGTCAGGTCAACATCTCGGTCGCCGACGCGAACGGGACGGTCCTGCTGCGCCGCTTCGGGGACCCGGCGATGGCCAGGAGCCTCCCGGCGATCCAGCGGGTCCCGGGATTCGTCTTCGCCGAGCAGGTGGCCGGCACCAACGGCATCGGCCTCGCGCTGGCGGAGCGGCAGCTCATCCGCGTCTACGGCGCCGAGCACTTCGCGGAACGCTCCCAGGGCAGCGCCTGCGTCGCGATGCCCGTCCGTGACCCGCTCAGCGGACGCATCGAGGGCGTCCTGTGTTTCGGATACCCGCGTGGTTTCGAACAGCCCGCGCTGAGCGCGGCGATCCGCCGGGCGGCCGAGAACATCGAGCGGCGGCTGCTGGGGCAGAGTTCCGCGCACGAGCGTGCCCTGCTGCGGACGTACCTGGCCACCGGGGGCGAGGGCGGCGGCCTGCGTCATGGCGTCGCCCTGGACGCGCTGGCCCAGGTTATCCACCCCCGTGACCAGGCGATCCTGAGGGAGAAGGCCGCCGAGCTGATCTCCCGCGGGCAGCGGGCCGCCGTCGAGGTGACCCTGCCCGACGGCCGGCGGGTGACGCTCGTGAGCCGCCCGATGGCGAGCGCCTCCGGGGTGCGGGGCTTCGCCATCGAGGCCGTGCTGCCCGGCACCGTGGCGGGGGAGGCCCTCGTCCTCCCGCATCAGGCGGACGAGCTGCCGGACCTGGCCGCCTTCTCGACCACCCCACGGCCCGCACGACCGCCGATCACCCTGCCGTCCGGGCACCTCGCCGCCGCGTTCGGCCCGACGGTGGCGCCCGGCGGCGCCCGGGGATCCGCGGAGGCCGGCGGTACCGCCACGGCCGACGGTGGCAGGGGCGGTGATCGGGGGCCCGCAGCGATCGGTGGCACGGCCACGGCGGACGGTGGCACCGTCACGGCGGACGGTGGCACCGTCACGGTGGACGGTGGCACTGTCACGGCCGACGGTGACGGGAGCGCGGCGGAGGGCGACAGGACCACGGTGGACGGTGGCAGGGGCGCGGTCGACGGCGGCGGGAGCGCGGCGGAGGGCGACAGGACCACGGTGGACGGTGGCAGGGGCGCGGCCGACGGCGGCAGGAGTGCTACGGACGGCGGCAGGGGCCCGGCCGGTGGCGGCAGGGGCGGGGCGGACGACCGCGCCGGCTCACCGTTCCCGGCACGGGGGCTCGTGATGGTGGGGGAGCCGCACGTCGGGGCCTACGCCCTGGCCGCGCGTCGGCGCCTGGAACTGCTGTCCGAGGCCAGCGCCCGCATCGGAACCACCCTGGACGTGCGCCGCACCGCCGAGGAGCTCGCCGAGACGGCGGTCCCGCGTCTGGCCGACTTCGTCACCATCGACCTGCCCGACGCCGTCCTGCGCGGCGAGGAGGCCGCCGACCCCCTCGCCGACCTGCGTCGCACGGTGCTGCACGGCGTCCGCGAGGGCCTGCCCTTCACACCGCCCGGCAAGCGCATCGACTTCGGCCCGACCGCGCCCCAGCTGCGCTGCCTGACCAGGGGCGAGGCGGTGCTGGAGCCGGACCTGGAGGCCGCCGCGGGCTGGCTCGCCCAGGACCCCGAGCACACCGCACGGCTGCTCGACCACGTCCGCTCCCTCATCGCGGTGCCCCTGCTCGCGCGCGGTGTCGTCCTGGGCATCGCCAGCTTCTACCGCACCGGGAGCTCCTTCGGGGACGACGACCGCTCGCTGGCCCAGGAACTCGCCACCCGCGCCGCCCTGTCCATCGACAACGCCCGGCGCTACACCCACGAACGCACCATGGTCCTGGCCCTCCAGCGCAGGCTTCTGCCGCACGGTCTGCCCGACCAGGACGCCGTCGAGGTCGCCCACCGCTATCTGCCCGCCGAGTCCGACGTGGGCGGGGACTGGTACGACGTCATCCCGCTCTCCGGCGCGCGTGTCGGGCTCCTCGTCGGCGACGTCGTCGGCCACGGCATGCTCTCCGCGGCCACCATGGGCCGGCTGCGCACGGCGGCACGCAGCTTCGCCGAGCTCGACTTCTCCCCGGACGAGGTCCTCACCCACCTGGACAACCTCGTGGGGCGCCTGGACCGGGAGGATCCCGACGGCAAGGGCGCCGGCGTCATCGGCGCGACCTGCCTGTACGCCATCTACGACCCGACCGCGCAGCGGTGCCATATGGCGCGCGCCGGTCATCCGCCGCCCGCACTCGTCCACCCCGACGGCACCGTGTCCTACCCCGACCTCCCGGCCGGGCCTCCGCTGGGTCTCGGAGGCCTGCCCTTCGACGCCGTCGAGATCGACGTCCCCGAGGGCAGTCAGCTGGTGCTCTACACCGACGGACTCATCGAGGACCGGCACCGCGACGTGGACGTGGTCCTGGAGCAGTTGCGCGTGGCCCTGGCCCATCCGGAGCGGGCACCCGAGGAGACCTGCCAGGTCGTCCTGGACACCGTGGCGCCCGCGCATCCGCACGACGACATCGCCCTGCTCGTCGCGCGCGTCCACGCCCTGGACCCCGGCCGGATCGCCGCCTGGGAGCTGCCCGCCGACCCGGCGCTCGTCGGCGAGGTCCGGGCCTCCGCCATGCGCCGCCTGTCCGACTGGGGACTCGACGAGACCGCGTTCGCCGCGGAACTGATCCTCAGCGAGCTGATCACCAACGCCGTCCGGCACGGCACCGGGCCCATCCGGGTCCGGCTGCTGTACGGGCGCACCCTGATCTGCGAGGTCTCCGACGCCAGCAACACCGCCCCCCACCTGCGCCGGGCGGCCAGTACCGACGAGGGCGGGCGCGGCCTGTTCCTCGTCGCGCAGCTCTCGCAGAGCTGGGGCACGCGCTACCTGCCGGAGGGCAAGGTCATCTGGGCCGAATGCGGGCTCGACGCCGCCTGAGGAGACCGCCGACCCGCGTGGGAGTCACAGGGGCTGAAAGATGCCCTAAATGCTGTAATTTGAGCGGGTGCACGACGCTCCTGACACGCCGGTGAAGACGGCTTCACCCTTCGGGCCGGAGCCCTTGGTCCGTATCCGCGGGCTCGGCAAGCGGTTCGGCGGGACCGTCGCGCTGGCCGGGGTCGACCTCGACGTGCACGCAGGCAGCGTGCTCGCCCTCCTCGGGCCCAAC
Source organism: Streptomyces sp. DH10 (assembly GCF_029813805.1). Taxonomy (NCBI): domain Bacteria; kingdom Bacillati; phylum Actinomycetota; class Actinomycetes; order Kitasatosporales; family Streptomycetaceae; genus Streptomyces; species Streptomyces sp. DH10. Next base: position 534,293 of record NZ_JARVKU010000001.1, on the reverse strand, counting down.
GGCGCCGGCAAGTCCACGCTCATCAAGGTCCTCGCCGGCGTGCACCCCGCCGACGCGGGACAGATCACCGTGGGCGGTGAGCCTCTCGGCAGCCCTGCCGCGTCCCGGAGCATGTCCTTCATCCACCAGGACCTCGGTCTCGTGGAGTGGATGACGGTCGCGGAGAACATCGCCCTGTCCAACGGATACGCCCGCCGGACCGGGCTGATCTCCTGGCGGCGCACCCGCGAGCGCTGCGTCGAGGCGCTGCGGATCGTCGCCGGGCACCTCGACCCCGACGCGCCGGTCTCCGGACTGGCACCGGCCGAGCGTTCGCTCGTCGCCATCGCCAGGGCCCTGGCGGCCCGCGCGAGGCTCATCGTCCTCGACGAGCCGACCGCCCGCCTGCCCGCCGCGGACAGCGCCCGCCTCTTCGGCGTCCTGCACGACCTGCGCGACCGCGGCCACGCCGTCCTCTACGTCAGCCACCGTCTGGACGAGGTGTACCAGGTCGCCGACACCTTCGCCGTACTGCGCGACGGCCGCCTGGTCAGTCACGGCCGACTCGCCGGCCACAGCCCGGCCCGCCTGGTCCACGACATCGTCGGCGAGGAGAACCCGCCAGCCACCACCCTCCCCGCCCGACCCTCACCTGCCGCCCACCCCACCACCCCTCCGGCCACCACCCACCCGGCCACACCCCCGGCAGCCGCACCACCCGTCCTGGCCCTCGACTCCGTACGCACCCCCCTGACCGGACCCGTCAGCCTGGAAGTGGCCGCCGGAGAGGTTCTCGGACTGGTCGGGCTCTCGGACGCCGGGCACACCGAGCTGGGACGTGCCCTGGCCGGGGCCCGGCCGCTCCTCGGCGGGCGGGCCGTACTCCACGGGCGGCCCTACCACCCCCGCACGGTCGCGGAGGCCGTCGCCCTCGGTGTCGGCTTCGTGCCGGGCGACCGGCTGCGGGAGGGCTGCCTCGCCGAACTGACCGTGCGGGAGAACCTCCTGGCCAATCCCCGCGCGGGAGGCCGGCCGGCGCCGCACTGGATCGGTCCCCGAAACGAACGCGCCGAAGCCGCCGCCCTGATCGAGCGGTTCTCCGTGCGCCCCCGCGACAGCGAGGCCCCCATCGCCACGCTCTCCGGCGGGAACCAGCAGAAAGTCATGATCGGCCGCTGGCTGCGGACGGAGTTGCGGCTGCTGATCCTCGAGGAGCCGACCGCGAGCGTGGACATCGGCGCCAAGGCGGCGATCCACCGCCTGCTCGACGAGGCGTTGTCGGCGGGCCTGGCGGTCCTGCTCCTGTCCACCGACTTCGAGGAGGTCGCGAGCGTGTGCGGACGCACCCTGGTCTTCGTCCGCGGATCCGTGACGGCCGAGCTGAGCGGCGGGGACCTCACCGTCACCGGGCTCACCCGGGCGGCCTCGGCCATGCCCCCGCCCACAGCCGCGGCGACCCCATGACCGATCCGACCTCGCCCTCGCCCTCCTCGCCCCGCCCCGGGCGCCTGCGCGCCCCCGGCGGGCAGCACATCGGCGCCTACGGCCTGCTCGCCCTCACCGCCCTGCTCTACCTGGTCTTCTCCCTCGCCCTGCCGGAGACCTTCCCCACGCTGGACACCCTCGACTCGATCCTCTCCAACCAGTCGATCCCGGCCGTCCTGGCGCTGGCGGCCATGGTGCCCATCGTCACCGGCGCGTTCGACCTCTCCATCGGCTACGGCCTCGGACTGGCCCACGTCATGGTGATGCAGCTCGTCGTCAACGCGGGCTGGCCCTGGCCGCTCGCCTGTCTCGCCGTGCTCGCCGGAGGACTGGTCGTCGGCGTCCTCAACGGCGTCATCGTCGAGTTCGGCCGGATCGACTCCTTCATCGCCACCCTCGGCACCGGCAGCATGATGTACGCCGTGACCGGCTGGATCACCGACGGCAGCCGGATCGTCCCCGGCCCGCAAGGCCTCCCGCCCGCGTTCACCGACCTCTACGACTCCACGTTCCTCGGCCTTCCGGTCCCCGCCTTCTACGTGCTCGCCCTCGCGGGACTCCTCTGGCTGGTGCTGGAGCGGCTGCCGGTCGGCCGGTACCTGTACGTCGTCGGGTCGAACCCGCGCGCGGCCGACCTCGTCGGCATCCCGACCCGCACCTACACCGTCTACGCGTTCGCCGCCTCGGGGCTGATCGTCGGCTTCGCCGGGGTGCTGCTCGCTGCCCAGCAGCAGATCGGCAACCCGAGCGTCGGCCTCGACTACCTGCTGCCCGCCTTCGTCGGCGCCCTGCTCGGATCCACGGCGATCAAGCCCGGCCGGCCGAACGCCCTCGGCACCGTCGTCGCCGTCGCCGTCCTGGCCGTCGGCCTCACCGGCATCGCCCAGCTCGGCGCCGACTTCTGGACGGTGCCGCTGTTCCACGGCGGCACCCTGCTCATCGCCGTGGGCCTGGCCGGATACGCCGCCCGCCGCCGGTTGCGCGGCGGCGCCGCGGCCCGCGACACACCCGCCGCGCCACCCCCGCCGCCGTCCTCCACCCCGCCGCCTTCCTCCCCGCCACCGTCTTCCCCGAAGCCCGAGGGCGGCACGGCGGGCACACCCCCCTGACCCCTCGGCACGTCCCGCCGCGCCGATCCCCTCACAGGAGCCCCCGTGCACCGCAACCGCAAGGCCGCCCCCGCAGTCCGCACCGCGCGGCTCGCCTGCTGCGCCCTTCTGGTGACGGCGACCGCCCTCGTCGGCTGCGAACGCGGTTCGTCGGACGGCGCCGAGGAGACCGCGACGGGCCCGAGCGGCTGCCCCGGCGTCCAGGCCGGGGCCCGGGCCGCCGTCACCCGGGCGGAGCGGACCGACATCCCCTGGGGCGGACCCACCACCGGCCCCGAGGCGGTGTCCGGCAGGACCATCGTCTACGTGGCCCAGACGATGACCAATCCCGGCGTCGCGGGCGCCGCGAGGGGCGTGCGGGAAGCCGCGCGGGTCATCGGGTGGGACGTCCGGGTGATCGACGGCGGAGGCACCCCGGCCGGCATCCAGGCGGCCATGAGCGAGGCCGTCGCCCTCAGGCCCTCGGGCATCGTCATCGGCGGCTTCGACCCCGACTCGACGGCACAGCAGGCCGCCCGGGCCAACGCGCAGCGCATCCCGCTCATCGGCTGGCACGCGGTCCCCGAGCCCGGCCCCAGCCGGGAGCCCGATCTCTTCACCAACGTCACCACCCGCGTCCAGGACGTGGCCCGCATCAGCGCGCAGTGGATCATCTCCGACTCGAACGGCCGCGCCGGGGTCGTGCTCATCACCGACGCGTCGATCCCCTTCGCCAGGAACAAGTCCGACCTGATCAGGAGGGAACTCGCAGGATGCCGCGGGGTGCGGCTGCTCTCCGTCGAGAACATCCCGATCCCGGACGCGAGCAGCCGCACCCCGCGGGAGATCTCCTCGCTGCTCTCCCGGTTCCAGGACCGGTGGACCCACTCCGTGGCCATCAACGACCTGTACTTCGCCGACGCGGCCCCCGCCTTCCGCGCGGCCGGCGAGAAGGGCTCGGGGCCGCCCTACAACATCGGCGCGGGCGACGGCGACCCGTCCGCCTTCCAGCGCATCAACAGCAGGCAGTACCAGGCCGCCACCGTGCCCGAACCGCTGTCCCTCCAGGGCTGGCAGATCGTCGACGAGTTCAACCGCGCCTTCTCCGGCCGCCCGGCCAGCGGCTACACGGCCCCCGTCCACATCGCCACGGCCGGCAACAGCGAAGGCGCCACGACCTGGGACCCGTCGGGCTACCGGGAGGCGTACCGGAGGATCTGGGGGAAGTGACGTCCGGTCAGGTGTCCATCTCTTCACGGAACATGCACGGAACCCCGGGGGTCTCTTTAAGTTTCAAGCGCTAATCTCACCGTCAGTCGAGTGGCCGCCGGGGGCCGATCCGAGCGGGGGCCTGTTCCGCGGCGGCACTCGCACCCCCCACCAGGCACAGGAGACTGGGCGTGTACGACGGTGATGTAGTGGTGATCGGCGGCGGCTATGGCGGTGTCCGGCTGGCGAAGCGGCTGGACGGGACGGCCCGGGTCACGCTGGTGGACCGCAAGGAGGTCTTCTTCCACCGCGTCGCCTCCCTGCGCGCGGGGGTGCGCCCCGAGTGGACGCACACGCCCTTCATCCCGTTCGACCGGCTGCTGCACCACGGCCGCGTGGTCGCGGGCAAGGCCGTCCGCATCGACACCGCGGAGCGGCAGGTCGTCCTCGCTACGGGCGAGCGGCTGCCGTACGACGTGGTCGTGATCGCCACCGGCGCCGACTACCCCGAGCCGGCGCGCTTCGTGGGCACCACCGTGGAGGAGGCTGCCAAGTCGTTCGCCGAACACCAGCGCAACGTCGCCACGGCCGAGCACGTCCTCGTCGTCGGCGGCGGCCCCGGCGGTGTCGAACTCTGCGCCGAGATCCGCCTCGCCCGGCCGGACGCCCGGGTCACGCTCGCCCACTCCGGACCGGCGCTGCTCGACTCCACGGGCAGCACCCGGCCGGGGCGCAAGGCCCTCGCGTGGCTGGAGGCCCATGACATCGAGGTGCGGCTCGACTCGTTCATGTCGCCCGGCAACGACTTCGGCACCTACCGCGACGGCCGCGGCAACGTCATCGAGGCCGACCTGTCCTTCTGGGCCACGGGCACGACACCCAACACGCTCTGGCTGCGCCTGGCCGGACACGGCGACTGGCTGAACAGGGACGGACACGTCAAGGTCGACCGGACGCTCCGGGTCGAGGGCAGGCTGGACGTGTTCGCCGTCGGCGACGTCAACGACGTCAGCGAGCTCAAGATCACCCCCGCCGCGCTCGCCCAGGCGGACATCGCGGCCCACAACATCCGCGCCTACCTTCAGAGTTCGGGCAAGCACCGCAAGGAGCCGCGCTCCTACCGGCCGATCCAACGCACCCCGCTCATCGTGCCGTTCGGCCCCGCCGACGGACTGACCGTGCTGCCCGTGCCGGGCGGCGAGTCCGCGGTCCTCGGCAGCCGCACCACCACCCTGGCCAAGGCGAAGACCCTCATGACGCCCTACATGCGGCGCCAACTCGGCTACACAGCGGCCTGATCCCGGCACGGGTGGCATCGGCCCGTGATCCCACCCCCGTCGTTACCCGCCGGTCACCCCTGGGGTAGGGTCCCCACCGTTTCCGGTTACCGGCTGATGACGTGCCGGTACGGGGCGTGTCGGAGGGTGGCAAGACGATGGAATCCCAGTGGGGTGACGGCGGATCCGTGGACCTGGACGACACGCGGTTGGAGGAGCTGAGTCCCCAGCCGCTGCTGACCCGGGACTACGAGACGCGCCCCGCGCTCGTGTACGAACGGCTGAGGCAGCAGCACGGCCCGGTCGCGCCGGTCGACCTGCTCGGCGTACCCGCCTGGCTGGTCCTGGGCTACCGCGAGGCGCTCCAGGTGCTCCAGGACAACGACGGCTTCCCGAAGGGGCTGGAGAACTGGCGGGCCCGCTCCGAGGGCCGGGTACCGGCCGACTGGCCGCTCGGCCCGTCCCTGGAGGTCAACCACATCCTGATCCAGGGCGGCCCCGGATACCGGCCGTTGCGCACCGCGTGGGACGTGGCCCTCAAGCCGTTCCAGGACCCGCGACACCCCCAGGCCAAGCGCCTCAAGGCCGCCGTCACCGCCTACGCCGACGAGCTGATCACCCTGGTCGGGCAGGGCGGAAAGACGGGCGTGGCGGACCTGTCCGCACAGTTCTCCCGGCCGCTGCCGCTGATGGTGGCCAGCCATCTGCTGGGCTTCCCCGGTTCGCAGGGCGACGACGCGCTGATGGACATGTGGCGCGTGCTCGACGCGGGCCCGGACGCGGAGGCCGCACTGGAGCGACTGCTGGCGACCCTGGCGGAACTGGCCGCGTCGAAGCTGGAGAAGCCGGGCGACGACTTCCCCTCCTACCTGCTGGCCGCGCACCCCGACCTGTCGCTCGACCATCTGGCCCGCGAGCTGTTCATGCTGCTCGGCATGACCTCCGACCACGTCGGCATCCTCATCTCCAACACCGTCGTGGAGGTCATCTCGGGCGAGGGCAGCGTGCGCGCCAGCCTGTCCGCCGGGATGGTCCGGGAGGCCATGAACCGGTCCGTCATGCGCAAGCCGCCCCTGGTGAACTTCGTCCCGCGCTTCGCCGCCGAGGACACCCGGCTCGGCAACTACACGATCCGGGCCGGCGACCCGGTGTGGGTCTCCTCGGCCGCCGCACACGCCGACCCGCTCTTCGCCGACCACGTCGCCTCCGGCACCACCATCAGCACCCGGGCGCACCTGTCCTGGGGAGCCGGGCCGCGCCAGTGCCCGGCGCGGGAGCTCGCCTCCACGGTCGCGGCGGCCGGTGTGGGGCGCCTGTTCGAGCGTTTCGACTACCTCGACCTCGCCCTGCCCGCCGACCAACTGCCCTGGCGTTCCTCGCCGTTCATGCGCGGCCTGCGCTCGCTGCCCGTGCGGTACGAACTCTCCGCGGCACTCGCGCGCCCGTCGGCGAACGGTCCCACGCCGGAGACGGCCGAGGAGGTCCTGCCGGACCGGTCCGCCCGGCAGCGCTCCTCGCTGTGGCGCTATCTGACGGGCTTGATCCGCGGCGGCCGCTGACCGGAGACCGGGGATCGGAACGCCCATGCCGTATCGCCGTTCCTCCCGGTCCGACGGTGACGGTCTCACGCCGCACGCGTGACGAACGGTGCTGTTGCGCGGTTTCCCCCTCTGCGATGCTCGTGGGAGATCGACGGAACAGGGTGAGGACCCGCGGGGGCCGGGCAGGTTCACCTCGATGACCTGCCCGGTTCACACCCAGCCCGACTCCACAGCGATCCGGATCGCATCGATCCGATTGCGTCCGCCCGTCTTCCTGGTGATCGCCGACAGATGGTTGCGGACCGTCGTCACGGACAGGCACAGCCGCTCCGCGATCTCCCGGGTGGGAGTGCCGCCGGCGGTCAGCCGCAGCACCTCCACCTCCCGCGGGGTCAGCGGGTGACGCCCGCGTCCAGGGCGGCCAGCGCGAACTCGGGGTCGACGAACCGCTGCCCCCGGACCAGCTTGCGCACCCCGTGGACCAGCCGGTCCGGCGGTGCGTTGGTGCTGCTGACGCCCGCGGCGCGCAGATCGAGCAGGCGGCGCAGCCGCTCGGGCGTCGTCGAGGCCATCATCAGCAGCATCCGGCACTCCGGCAGCCGCGCCCGCAGCTCGCCCCGGACGGCGACATCCTCACCCTCCCTGGAGTCCACGTCGATCACGGCCACGTCGGGCCGGCACGCCACGGCACGTGCCACCACGTCACCGTTGCCGTCGGCCTCGGCGACGACCTCGATGTCGTCCTCACGGGACAGCAAGGCAGCGAACGCTCCCCGCACCAGGCGGGTGTTCTCGACGAGAAGAACGCGGATCACTGTCGCTCCCACTCGACCGTCGCGGCCGGCTGACCGCCTTGTGCGAATTATCCCCGCACACCATGGCAATTTCAGTGCGGCGGCACCGACGTTGATCGAGTGGTGAGGTCCGGGAGCCGGGCGTACCGTCGAACGGTGGACACCGCAGGCAGCAGCCCGCAGCCGGCTTCACCACAGACGACCACCACCAGGGAATCCGGTGGTGGCGGGAACGCGATGGCACTATTCGTCCTCGCCTCGTGCCAGCTGATGGTCGTCCTCGACATCACGATCGTGAACATCGCGCTGCCGCAGATCCAGCGTTCCCTGGACTTCTCCACCACCAGCCTGTCCTGGGTGGTGAACGCCTACACCCTCACCTTCGGCGGACTGCTGCTGCTGGGCGGCCGGGTCGGCGACATCCTGGGCAGGCGGCGCGTCTTCGTCTTCGGCGTGCTGCTCTTCGTGCTCGCCTCCCTGCTCGGCGGGCTCGCCCAGAACGCCGGCCAACTCCTCGCCGCACGCGCCCTCCAGGGCGTCGGCGGCGCCATCGCGTCCCCGACCGCCCTCTCGCTGGTCAGCACGACCTTCCGAGAAGGACCGGAACGCAACCGGGCCTTCGGGGTGTTCGCCGCGGTCTCCGCGGGCGGCGGTGCGATCGGCCTGCTCGCGGGCGGCATCCTGGTGGAGTGGCTGAACTGGCGGTGGGTGCTCTTCGTCAACGTCCCGATCGGGCTGCTCATCGCCCTCGCCACCCCCCGCTGGATCAGGGAGTCCGAACGGCACCCGGGGCACTTCGACATCACCGGCGCGCTGACCTCCACCGTGGGCATGGTGCTGCTCGTCTACGGGTTCATCAGAGCCGCGCAGGAGGGCTGGCGCGACGCCCTCACCCTCGCCTCGTTCGCCGCGGCGGTCGTCGTGCTGACGGGCTTCATCCTGGTCGAGCGCCGCTCCAGACAGCCCATCACGCCACTGCACATGTTCGCCGACCGCAACCGCGCGGGCACCTACGGCATCATGCTGTGCCTGGCCGCCGCCATCTTCGGCATGTTCTTCTTCCTGACGCTCTTCGTGCAGAACGTGCTGGAGTTCAGCCCGTTGCAGGCCGGGCTCGCCTTCCTGCCGGTCAGCGCGGTCATCGCCATCGGCGCCGGACTGGCCTCGCGGTTCCTGCCCACGTACGGCCCCAAGCCCTTCATGGTGGTGGGCGCGATCCTGGCGGCGGCCGGACTGGCCTGGCTCACCCTGACCGACGTGCACTCCACGTACGCGGGCAGCGTCCTCGGCCCGATGCTCGTCTTCAGCCTGGGCATGGGCATGGAGTTCGTCTCGCTCACCCTCATGGCGCTCTCCAACGTCTCCACCCGGGAGACCGGCGCGGCCTCCGGACTGCTCAACGCCACCCAGCAGGTCGGCGGCTCCCTCGGCCTGTCCATCCTGGTCACCATGTACGGCACGGCCAGCGCTAATGAGGCGGAGAAGCAGATCCCGCTCTTCCGCGAGCAGGCGACCCCTGCCGAACTCCTGCAGTTCAAACGCACCGAGCAACTGCCGAAGCCCTGGTCCGACGAGATCCTCACCGCCGGCGTCTCGGCCGCCTTCATCATGGCGGCGATCTTCACCGCCGTCGCCGCGCTGATCGCCCTGATCGTCATCCAGGTCCGGCCCTCCGACCTGGAACGACTCAAGGGAGGGGCGAGCCCCGCCCCGATGTGAGGCCCGCCCCCGTCCCGCTACGCCCCGATCCGCGCGGCGATGACCGGCGCCAGCCGGTCGGCGACGACCCGGTGGCCCCGGTCGTTGGGGTGCACCGAGTCCGTCAGGTCGCCCGAGCCCAGCCAGCCGGTGGTGTCGACGAAGGAGACCCGCGTGTCACCGCCGTCGACGGCGGCCTTCACGGCGGCCTCGGTCTGCGGGACGTACCGCCCGCGGAACGTCTCCAGGGCGAAGATCCACGCCTGCGGATACGCCGCACGGACCTTGCGCAGCAGACTGCCGTACGCCGACTGGAACTGCGCGGAACTCACCCCGTGCCCGACGTCGTTGGTGCCGAGGTTGATGACGACCGCGTCGGCCCGGTAGCGGGAGAAGTTCCAGTCGGGCGTGGCGGCGTTCGGGTTGAGCTTGGTGAACTGCCGCTCAAGGCCCACACATCCGTCCGCCGCGGCCACCAGGCACGCCCCGCCCTGCGCGATCTGCGTGTGCTCGACGCCCAGCCGTTCCCCGATCAGCCAGCCGTACGCGGTACGGGCGTTCTGCGAGGACGTCGTGCCCACGGTGATCGAGTCGCCGACGAACTCGACCAGTTTGGCCGGGGCCGGCGGTGCGAAGGTCGTCGCACCGCTGTCCAGGACCAGCCCCTGGAACACCGCGTCGCCCCGGTAGGAACCGGCGACCACCTGGTAGTTGACCTGGAGCGTGTGGTTGCCGGGGGGCAGGGCCGTCGGGGTCAGGTTCACCGTGCCCTTGACGTCGTCGTAGAACTTCACCGGCCCGTTGTCGATCCGTGCCCACAGGTCGATCGTGCCCCGCTGCTTCAGCTTGACCGTCCTGCCGGTGAAGCCGACGCGGTAGTAGGCGCCCGCCCAGTACGGGGTGTAGGCGGTGGCGGAGCCGGTGGTGTCCCAGCGGCCGACGAACTTGATGTTCGGGTCGCCGGGCTGTCCCGGAGCCGCCGCCTTCGCCGTGGCGCCGCTGAGCCGGGCACGGACGACCGGGGCCAGGCGCTCGGCGAACTTCGTGTGACCCGCCTCGTTCGGATGCCCGTTGCCGTCCTCGTAGTCGGCGCCGTCGGTGAGCCAGCCCGTGGTGTCGACGTAGTGCACCCGGGCGTCACCGGCACTGTTGCGGGCGCTCACGGCGGCCCTGGTCTCGGTGACGTAGCGCTTCTTCAGCGTCTGCACCGCGAAGAGGTGCGCCGCGGGGTACTTGGCGCGCACGTCCCGCAGGAACGTGGTGTACGCCGACTGGAAGGCGGCGCCGGACACTCCGTGCCCGATGTCGTTGGTGCCGAGGTTGATGACGACCGCGCCGGCCCGGTACCGGGAGAAGTCCCAGTCCGCGCCGCCGGTGCTGGCCGTCCTGAAGAACTGGCCGCTCAGACCGGTGCACCCCGACCGGGCGACCAGACAGTACCCGGACCGGGCGATCTGCGTGTGCCGCATGCCCAGCCGCTCCCCGGTCTTCCAGGCGTACGAGTCCAGTGCCAGCCGGTCGGTGAGGGCTCCGGCGGTGATGGAGTCGCCGACGAACTCGACCAGCCCGGTCGGGGCGCCGGCGGCGACGGTCCGCGCGCCGGAGTCCAGGACCAGGCCCTGGAAGACGGTGTCACCGGAGCGGTAGGTCAGGCGCAGGGTGTGGGTGCCGGGGGAGAGCGGCCGGGGAGTGAGGTTCACCGTGCCGCGCACACCGGCGTGGAAGACGTCGGGGCCGCCGTCGATGCTGGCGTAGAAGTTGACCGCGTTCCTGGCCCTGACCTTCACCGTGGTGCCGGTGAAGCCGGTCTGGAGGTAGGCGCCGGTCCAGCTGGGTACGGCCGCGGTGCCGGAGGAGGTGTCCCAGCGTCCGACGTACGCGATGTTGGAATCGGACACCGAGCCGTCCCCCGCCGCGGCCCGCGCGGGAGAGCCGCCCGCCAGGGAGAGCAGACAGGCGAGCAGCACGGTGGTGAGGAGAGCGGGCAGGGCGCGTCTGGGGGAGGGGTGGGGGGAGGTCTGCACGGGGTTCCCTTTCACGTGGGGGGTGGCTGGGAGCGCTCCCATGAGCAGCTTCTCGAGGGAACCAGTGAAACGGTTCAGCGTCAAGTGGTCAGGCATTCACGGAAGTTGGGCGTGCGGGCCTGCATGGTCGGTGCGACGAGTACGGCCGGGTGGCGGGTCCCCGAAGGCTTCGGTCGGGTGAATGTGCCGACCGCGGACGCCCGGGAGCCCGCCGGCGCGGAACCCTCACAGGGTGAACGGTGGTACGCGTGCTTCCCAGGGTCCTGCTGCCCCGCGACACGGAGGAGGACCGTCCCGACTGCTCGGGCGGACGCTCCGCGGCGGGCTCGGCCTGCGCCGCGCGCTGCACCGTCGCCGACTGATGCGGCAGGGCTACGACCGGACCAGGACCTGGCGGGTCCGCAAGAGCGGCGGGTACGTGACGCTGCTGATTCTGACGTTCCTTGGGGCTCTGCTCCTGCTGTTCCTGGCCATCACGGCCGCCATCACCCTGCCGCAGGAACAGAGTTTCGAGTCGCCCGTCAGATGGGTGGACAAGCAGTGCAAACCGGATAGCTTCAGCTGCACCATCCTCCAGTCCCTCTTCATGCCCTTCCTCACCCTCGCCCTGGCCACCGTCACCTACCTGTTCTTCCGGTTCAGCCATGTGCGCCGGGCCTACCTGCGCAAGGCGCGCCTCGAACCCCACGCACTCGTGGAGACCGCGGGCGGCATCTTCGGCCGGGTCGTGGGCCGCGACCAGCTCTGCTCCGTCCTCATGGAGGACCTGCGGGACCGCCGCTTCCGCCGGACGCACGTCGTCGTCGGGGGTATCGGCACCGGCAAGACGGCGCTGGTCGTGCTGCTGACGCAGCGGCTGGCGGAGCGCGGGGCGGTGCCCGTGCCGCTGCGGCTGCGTGCCGCCGACACGAGGCTCGACTTCCGCGAGCTGGCCTTCGAACGCTTCTGCCGGGAGGTGCAGGGCAACATCCGCTCCGCCGCCGAGGCGGAGAAGGTCTGGCGGCGGCTGTGCCAGCAGGGGCGGATCGTGGTGCTCGCGGACGGCCTGGACGAGGCGCTGACCGCCGAGGACCTGACGGAGGAACGCGACACCGTCATCCGGCTGGCCATCCGCCGCGCCAACGAGGAGGGTCTGCCGCTGATCATCACCTCCCGGCCGCACGACTCGCTGCGCGGCATGGAGGCGTCCCTCACCGAGCTGGAGCCGCTGAGCGAGGAGGCCGCCCTCACCTACATCTCGTCCGGGGGCGCCGGGGAGGACCGGCAACGGCTCGACTGGATCGTCGAGCGGGCCGGCATCGCGGAGGCCCCCACCTACCTGGAGATCGCCGCCGAACTGCACGAGCAGGGACTGCTGGAGCGCGCCCTCGCCGGGCCCGCTGACGAGGAGGCCGTCGAGACGCGGGGCGGCGACCGGGCGTCCCTGAGGTTCCACCTGTTCCAGACCTGGCTGAGCGCCCTCATCAGCGGCCGCTTCGGGCCGCACCTGCCGCTCTCCCCCGAGGAGCGCCGCTCGGTCGTCCACTACATGGCCGCGGTGGCGTGCGTGGGACTCGCCCTCGACACCTCCGAGGTGCGGTTCGCCGACGTCGTCGACGAACAGGACCCGGCCCGCTCCCGCTTCCCCGAGATCGTCCGGGAGCTGGCCCGCAGGGTCGGGGACAGCGGCATCGACCTCAGGCTCGCCGCCCACTGGGGCGCCCGGATGGAAATGGTCGAGCTCGGCGGCGACCGCGTCCGCTTCCAGCACAGCGTGATCCAGGCCCAGTTGGGGGCCCGCTTCCTCAACGCGGTGATCCACCCGGACGTCCCGGCACAGCCGACCGAGGGCTGGTACTTCCCGGCGGCCCTGCAACGGCCGGGCCGGGAACTGCTGATCGCCATGGTGCTGCACTCCCGGCTGCCCGACGGCGCGTGCGTCCACGAGGAGCCGGGCGCGGCGGGCACCGACGGGACACCGTGGTGCCCGGTGAGCGCCGCGCGGGACCTGCTGATGGAGGCCGCCTGCCAGGCACAGGCCGTCAGGAACGCCGAACACGACAACGACGACAAGCATCACGTACGGCCCCTCTTCGGCCGTACCCTGCACAGCAAGGCCCTGGAGCTGTACGCGGCCGCCCTGGAGATCGACAGCGTCGACGCCCAGCCGGAGCAGCACCTCATCGCCATGCGGCTGTGCACGTCCTGGCCGGATCTGAGGGCCCGCGACCCGCACACCCTGCGCACCGCGAAGGCCCTGCTCGTGGCCCGGTTCGGCGAGGCCATGCGCGGCGTCGCCCAGCGGCAGACCCTCCGGCCCGCCTACCTGGAGATGTTCGAGATCGCCCGCCTCGAACCCTCGTACCCGGTCCGGCTGGCCATCGCGCAGGAGATCGGCGCCGGCGGCGACCTCGCCTTCGCCGCGCTCCAGCCGAGACTGCGCGGGCCCCAGGTGGTCGAGGGCATGCGCGTCGAACGGGAGCCGGACTGGCGGGAGAAGCTGTGGGGCGGCCAGCAGCCGGAGCTGGTGGGGGAGCGGGAGACCAGACTGCGCCGGCAGGGCGAGGGCCAGGTCGCGCGCATGAAGAGGGAGCTGAAGGAGCGTGAGGACGAGCGGCGCCAAGAGCGCAGACGGGAACGCGAGGACCGCGAGGCCGAGGAACGGCAGTGGCGGGACAACACCCTGTGCGCCTGGCTGATCCCGCTGCTCGTCGGTTCGGTCACCACCCACCGGCACCAGGACACCCCGTACGCGTTCCTGGAGAGCTGGGTGCAGCGCGTCGGCGTCCCGGCGGACGGTTTGGACGGGCCCGCCGGACTCGACCTCAACGTGGAGGTGGCGCTGGCCCAGGGCTTCAAGTACGCGGCGAACCGCCGGCACCGCCACCCGCACGCCCGGCCCGAGGCCCGCGAGTACCTGAGCGAGCAGGCGTGGGACATGCTCAAACGCACCCGGTTCTGGTTCACCCGCCTCACGCTGCTGCACGCGCTGACCCTGTGGGACCTGCCCGACGGCGCCGGCGCCGGGCGCCCGTCGCGCGGTCACGGGTCCGACCCCGCCCAGCAGGTCCGTCAGTGGCTGGCCCGGCCGGACGGCGAACCGGAGCACCCGTTCGTGACCGCGGCCGGGAAACTCTGCGTCTGGGCCCTGGAGACCGGGCAGCCCGAACGGTTCCTGTGGATCGACGAGTCGGGTGTCGCCGCGCACGTCGGCTCCCAGACGTCCCGGGGCGAGGCACGCAAGCACAACCTGTGGATCGCGCCGTCCACGGGCTGGAGCGCCCTGCACCCGACCGCGCAGCAACTCCTGGCCGACGTGCTGCTGCTGTTGAACCTGGCCGAACGGGGAGACTGGCCCACTGACCGCATCCGGCGCCTCCAGCACACCGCCCGGCCCCACCTGCCGCCCTGTCTCACCCTGGACCGCACCCCGCTCGACCCGGGCCGCACCACTGTTCGCACGGCCTCCTCCCAGGCGGGCTCCAACTGCCGGGACGACTGCGCCTTCGAACTGTGCCCGTACCCGGCCACGGGCCTCGACGGCCACCGAGCGGAACTCGGCGAGGCCTTCTGCCGCACCCAGTCCACCCTCCTGTCCCGTTCCCCGTTCCGGCCCAGGGCCTCCTGGCAGCGCCGCACGAACGTCACGGAGCTGCGGAGGTTCTGGGAGTCGATGGGGCATCGGGCGCAGCACAACTCGAGGCAGCGGTGAGGAAACCGGCGGCCGGGGTGCGGGGCCGGGCTCCCGGCCGCTACCGCTCGTGCCGGGAGCGGTTCGACAGGGCGTCGGGGAGGCCGGATTCGTCCGTGCCGAGTTTTCGGTACACCGAGGACAGCAGCTGCCGTACGCCCTGCTCGGTGAGCCGCAGCTCCTTAGCGACCACCGATGCCGGGTGGCCCAGGGCCGTCATATCGGCGGCCCTGAGCTCCTGGGTCGTCAGCATGTCCGTCTGCGGGTAGCGCAGGGGAAGCGGGCGCAGTCCCGCGGCGGAGAGCTCCCGCCTGGCCCGGGCGGCCAGACCCTCGGCACCGCAGTGCACCGCGCCCTCCAGGCCCTGGTAGAGCCGGTCGGCGGCGCCCTGCAGAAGGCCGTTGCGGGCCAGCGCGGAGCCGTGGCCGACCAGGGCACGGGCCAGTTCGTACGCGGCCGGCGACTGCTCCAGGTGGTCGACGGCCTGCGCGTGCAGATCGAGCGCCGCCTCCCCGCCCGTCACCTCCGCCTGGACATGCAGCGCCTGCCCGATCGCGGACGCCGCACCGAAGTCCCGGGCCCGCTTGACGGCGTCCTGGGCATGGCGGACCGCCTCGTCGGGGGCGGTGCGGGCGAGGGCCGAGGCCAGCCCCAGCTGCCAGGGGCACCACGCGGGGTTGCGCCAGTCCCGCCCCTCCAGCCAGTCCCCGACCTTGGACAACAGCCGCGCCGCCTGCGGGAGTCGCCCCTCCGCCAGGAGCAGATCGGCGTACACCGTGCGGGGATCGGGGAAGATGACGGCGTTGGGGACCACGTCGCCGTAGTGATACCTGTCGGCGAGCCGGCGAGCGTCACCGGCCCTCCCACGGGCCAGCAGGGTCTGGATGAGAATGCCGATGGCGAACCACTGGGCGGGCACCGCTCCATCGACGCGCTCGGCGGTGTGCAGTCCGGCCCGGACGAGTTCTTCCGCCTCCTGCAGGAGGCCACGGCGGTAGCGGATGTAGCCCAGCAGCGTCTGGCCCTGCGCCAGATGGGAGCCGCGCCACCCCATGTGCTCGCACTCGGCCATGCCCTCGGCGAAGAGCTCCTCGGCCCGCCGCGGCTGGTCGCAGTACATGAACAGCAGGGCGACCGCGGCGGGCACCTCGAAGCCGCGGTTCTCGTCGGTCCAGCTCATCCCTCCGCTGAGGGCCTCCTCGGCATACCCGAGGGCGGTCCGCCGCGGCTCGCCGCGCACGAGGGCGTCCCACGCCCGCAGCCCGAGGATATGGCGCTCCTCCAGGCCCCGGCCGGGCAGCTTGTCCGCCAGCCGCGCCAGCCTGCGCGAGCGGGCGGACGAGTCGGGCTCGTCGGCGCGGAACGCGCTCCATACGAAGTGATCGGCCTGCATGCGCAGTTTGACGCGCGCGTTGGTGGCGCGCCGCGCCTCGTCGGCGGCCACGGTCGCGGCCTCGGTCAGCCGGTCGGTGTGGGCCAGCGCCTGGGTCAGCCGGTAGACGATGGACGCGCGCAGGTCGGGGTCGATTCCCGGCTCCTTCAGCGCCTTCCGGAGATGGCTGACCGTGGCCGTGGGCTCGATCAGGAAGGTCGAGCAGGCCAGCTCGTGGAGCAGGGCGGCACGGTCCTCGGCAGGGGGCGGTTCCCGCAGCGCCCGGGTCAGCACGCGCCGGGCGGCCTCCGGAGCCCCGGCGCGGAGGTACTCACGCGCGGCGGCGCGCAGGCACGCGACCGCCTCGGGCCGGCCGTCGCAGGGAACCTCCAGCAGGTGCCGGGCGGCGACGGTGGGGCCGGCCCCGACCGCCTGGGTGGCATGGGCGGCCGCGTTGTGCATGCCGACCCGCAGGCCCGCGGGGATGTCGCGGTAGATCGTCGTGGCGATCTGCGGGTGGACGAACTCCAGGCAGCCCGCGGGCTCGTCGGTGTACGCGAGAATGCGGCGGGCGCGCAGCTTCTCGGCCGCTTCGAGAGCCTCCTCGCTGCCGAGAACCGCGAGGTCGGCGGCGACCTCCGGTGAGAAGGACCCACCCAGGACAGCACCGGCCCACGCGAAGCGGACGGTGCCCGGGCCGAGCCGTTTGAGGCGCTCGATCAGGCCGGGGCCCTTGACCGCGGCGGCGAGGTCCCGCATCGCGGGCAATTCTTCCTGGGTGCCCCTCAGCTTCCGCTCACGGAGCCTGATGGCCAGTTCGACGGCCTCGAAGGGACTTCCACCGGTGACCGCCCAGCACTCGCCGCAGAACTCGTCCTCGGCTTCCTCACCCACTTCGTGCCTGATGATCCGCGCCACACCGTCCTCCCCGAGCGGAGCGAGCAGATGCGGGCGTCGCTCGTGGCGTTCGACGAGCGTACGGAAACTGCTCGCGTCGGAAGGAAGTTCGTCGGGCCGGTAGCCGACGACGATCAGCAGCGGGAGGTTCGCGACCCGGGGCGCGAAGGAAGCGAGCCAGTCGAGGGATTCGGCATCGGCCCAGTGCAGGTCGTCCAGGAGCAGAACGACCGGCGAGTTCAGCATCGTCAGCCGCGTCATGACCCAGTCGAGGCCGTCGCGCACTCCGGTCGGGTCCGGCACCCGAGCGGGGTCCGTCGCCTCGAGACCGAGCGCGGCGCCGACGATGTCGTACCAGCTGCCCAGGAAATCCCGGCGTTCCGTCTCGCTCATCCCGGCCAGGATGGGCTGCATGGCCTGGCGGACGACGCGGAACGCCATCCCCCGCTCGTTCTCGCCGCCCTTGCCGGAGAACACCGTGAACCCGAGGGCGGCGGCGCGGGCCCGCACCGCCGCGATGAGTGTCGTCTTGCCCAGCCCGGCCTCGCCGGTGAAGGCGAGCAACCCGCCGCGCGGTACCTGGGGCACGCCGTCGGCGGTGTCACGGAGCTCCGCCAACGCGTGGTCGATGGTCTGGAGTTCCTCGTCGCGCTCGAGTAGAGGCCGGTCTCCGGTGTTCGGTTGCCGCAGCCCATGGGCCATGTGGTCTACCGCTTCCTGTCGTTGCTCCCCGCCGGACGGGGCGAGCGTACGCGCTCGTGCACGCCCCATGGCCGGGTCGGAACGGGAGGTCGACAGAGAGGGTGAATTTCCCGCAGGAGCGGTTCTGGTCTCGGTCTTTCGGGTAGTCTGTCGCGTTTCCGCCCTTCTCGGGTTCCCTGTGGTGGAAACGGCCGGTCGGACAGCGCATCAGGGCACCGCGGGTGCCGCCATCGTGTCCGCGTACCGTGGCACGGTCCGGGACCAGAAGTAGCAACCGCGGATCCAGCCGGCCATGCCCTCCACGTAGCCGACCCCGGACGGGCTCAACTCCGGCCTGAGCTCACCGTAGAGCTCCTCGAACTCGCGGATCGTGCTGTTGATGCGCCGTGTGGCGAGCGTGACGGCCACCGGCAGGGAGCACCGGTGGGTCCGCTGGTAGGCGAGGGCCAGGTTGATCACGCCGCCCGCCCGCTGTTCCTTCACCGCGGAGAAGAGGTCGGGTATCCACACCGCCGCGTCGGCCGACAGCCGGCTCAGGCGTCGCATGACGGGGTGATGGATCTCCTCCGGGGTCAGTTCGCAGGGCTGCGCGGCCTCGCACAGCGGGTAGAACGGCTCGACGCCCGCGATGAGGGAGCGGATGGACCGGCACAGCCCGCTTTCCACCGGGACGGGGTCGGTCTGCGCCACCGCTTCGTACAGCAGGCCGTGCACGTACTCACGGCTGTTCCAGGCCCATCGTGCGGCCTGGGCGGGTGTGCACCGCTCCTGCACCTGTCGGTGGAGGTCGGCCAGGGCCGCCCCGAGCCGGGTGGTGGGGGGCTGGCCGTCCCGCAGGATCGCGATGCTCTCGCACAGCATGGGCAGCAGCCGGCCCGGCGCGTGCCGGCCGACGTCCTCCGCGCGGTCGTCGAAGATGAACTGGTAGGCGATCTGGTTGGCCACGATCTGGAGGAGCCCGGCGTCCATGGTCGGGCTGTTGCAGGCCGCGAGTTCGGCGGGGCGCGTATAGGAGATCATGGCCGCCACCGCCGGGTCGTCGGTCAGCCCCCGGCTGCTCAGCCATTCGTCGACGCCTGCCGCCGCTTCGGACGCGTGGGGATTGCGCTGGTAAGGGAAGGGCATGTAGAGGTTCGCGTCGATCAGTTCCCCCAGATCGACGACCGGAATTTCCGCCTGCGCGGCGAGCGTGATTTCCTCATGCGTCGTGGACATCGTTGCCACCTGCTGTTCGGGAGTTGTGGACGACGGGTACGACAGTTGCCCCGGGTGCGCGTGAATCCGCCGGAGGCGGTGTGCCCATCGACGGCCTCGTTCGCGGTTCGCTGACCATGACCAGTCCCCTCGGTCCCAACGACGCCGCGGGGCGCAGCAGTTCGGTGTAGTCGGGCAGATGACGCAGCCGCCAGTGGCGGGCGATGAACGCGACGGCCACCGTGGCCTCCGTCAGCGCGAGTGTCTCTCCGATGCATTTCCGGCTGCCCCCACCGAACGGGATCATCGCTCCGGGCGGGACCGCGACGGCCTGTCCGGGCAGCCAGCGGTCGGGGAGGAAGCGATCGGGGTCGGGGAACACGGCGGGGTGGTGGTGCAGGAGGTACGGGCTGAACATGACGGTGGATCCCTGCGGGAGGCGGTGCCCGGCCAGCTCCGTCTCCTGGGTGGTGTCGCGGGTGAAGAGCCAGCCCGGCGGGCGGTGGCGGAGGGTCTCGGTGAGGACGCACCGGGTGTGGACGAGGCGCGGCAGCTCGTCGGGGCCGGGCGGCTGCCCCGAAGCGAGCACGGCGTCGACTTCGGAGTGCAGGCGGCGTTCCTCCTCGGGGTGCCGCCCCAGGAGCTCCAGGGCGGAGGCGAGGCACAGGGCGGTGCTCTCGGCGCCGGCGAACATCAGCGTCAGCACCTGGCCGTGGACTTCCTGATCGCTGATCGCCGTCCCCCCGTGGTCGGCCCGCGTGGCCGCCAGCAGGGTGGCGAGGAGGTCGTCGCGGTCGTCCTGCGCGGTGCCTCGACGGCGCTGGGCGATGGCCGCGTCGACGATCGCGCGCAGGCGGTCGGAAGCATGCCGGTAACGCCGGTTCGCCGGCGTGGGAACCCGGAACAGGACGTCGACCGGCATCACCGTCCGGACGAACATGCCGCGGACCACGGTGGCCAGGCACCTGCGCATCTCGGCGGCCGTCGCGGTGTCGAGCGAGTCGGAGAAGAGGACACGGCTGACCACGCGTGTGGACAGGTCCAGCATGGTCGCGCTGATGTCGACCACCTGCCCGGGCCGCCACGTACGGCACACCGACTCCACCTCCTCGCCCATCAGGCTCACCTGGTCGGCGACGCGGGCCTTGCGGAAGTCGGGCTGGAGCATCCTGCGCTGGCGCCGGTGATCCTGGTGGCGGCAGGTGCCGACGCCGTCCCCGAGCAGCATCCGTAACCGGTCGTAGAGCGGGCCGCCCTTGTCGAACGTGCGCGGGTCCCTGAGCACCTGGTGGACCAGGTCCGGGTGACACGCCATCCAGGCACGCTGCGGACCCAGGCGTATCTCGACCAGATCCCCGTGTGAGGGTAAAGAATTCAGAAAGGCCAGCGGTCGACGGACCAAGTCGATACCGTGGCCGATGAATGGGAATATGCCTGGAGCAGTGCCCACTGTCCAATCTCGGGCCGGTCCGGGAAGGGAGCCGCTCATCGAATACCACCTGCCTCAGTTGGCACACGGGATTTTGGTGCGGTCGCACCGACATGATGCTCGCCTCATGTCCTGCCCAGTGGAATCTGCCGACGGCTCGCGGAATCCTTTCTCCATAGGGGCGCACGGAAGCACGGAGGGGCGTCGAGCGAATCACGGTTGCTGCGTGTAACCGGCTTTTTTTTGATTTTCCGTGGACGCGGAAATCTGTGTTGCTGTCAGTGCTCCTGAAGAACACCGGCAGTCGCTCCGGGCGACTGCCGGTGACTGGCCTATCGGCCCGGTGCTTCCACGCCTGGTGCGACGGCGGGGCCGGGATTGAAGACGCGGTGGTAGCTCTCCGGTGGCGCCAGACAGCTCGCGGGCAGGCCCCCCGTGTCGATGACGATCTGGTCCACGGCGATCGCGGGATCGGCCATGAACAGCCGCAGCACGTGCTCACCCGGTTCCGTCACGGTCACCGTGGTGGTCAGCTTCTCGACGCCCTCCTCCACGTTGCGGGCCCAGGCGTCCCCCCGGTTGCCGGTGGCGATCGCCTGGCCTGACAGGACCGTCGGCGGCTGGTCGTCGAGGGCGATCGCCAGCCGGCGCTTGCCCCGCTCGTCGAGGGAGGGCAGCCGGAAGACGGTCACCGGGAAGGTGCCGGAGCCGGTGAAGCGCACCCGGTACCGCAGTTCCGGTGACCGGGTGGGGAGGTCCTCGGTGACCGGCGGTGCGGTCGTCGGGACCGCCTCGACGGCGGCCGTACGGCGACCCAGTCCGCGTACGACCCGCCACCGGGCCCCGCCGCGCGCCACCTGACGGTCGAAGTGCGCGGCGTCGATCGACACATAGCCGTGGGCCTCGACGAAACCGCGGGCGCGCTGCCGGGCCCGCTCGCCGTCGTTGACCACCCGCAAGGGCACCTCGGCGGTCGTGCCGGCGCCGGTGAAGGCCAGCACCGGGTGGTGGGTGCCCTCCGGCACTCGCGGCCAGTCGATCTCCACCCATACCCGCGTCTGGTCGGCGAGTTCGCCGCCCGACGTGCTCAGCCGGACCCACGGGTGACTCGGCTCGGCCTGCCACTGGAGGGAGAGGAAACCCGTGTTGAAGACGTCCACGAAGCGGCGGTCGCGGGTGTAGGAGGAGAAGGAGAGCGGCCGGCTCGCTCCCGTTTCGTTGCCCTCCGAGGCCACTCCCAGGCCCGAGGTCTCCTGGCGGGGCACCCGCGTGACGGCCGGACGGCCCGGGGCCTTGGGGATCTGGGAGGGGTAGGGGTTGACGATGCCGTCCCACTTGCCGCCCGCGATCTCCGAGTTGTAGCGGCGGGTGATCGCCTGCTCCTCGGCGTGCGCGGCCTCGGCCAGATCCGCGAAGCGGTTCGTTCCCGCGCCGCGCCCCTGACGGACGGCGAGCGCGTTCCGGTCCGCCCAGTAGTACTTCAGGTTCATCAAGTAGGCGCCGTGCACCGGGTACTCGACCAGTTCGTAGAAGGCGTCGCGGTAGGGCTCGGGCAGCTTCGCGCCCAGCTTCCGCACCCGGTCCAGCAACTGCTCGTAGGCGGACAGCCGGCGTTCGGCCTCGTCCCCGTGGTGCACCGTCGAGAAGATCGCCTTGTCGATGAACTCCGGGCGCCGCTCCGCCGCCAGGCGGTAGTACTCCGTGCGGATGGCGGCGATCTCCGGGCCGTAACGCCGGCCGAACTGGCGCCCCGCCCATTCCACCAGGAAGTCCCCGACGTTCCCCGGGCCCCAGCGGTCCACGTCCCAGGCCATGTCCAGGCAGAAGGACAAGCCGGTCTCGATCGACTTGATGTCACCGACGTTGAAGATCCACATCCGGTCGGCCTGGTGGTCGTGGACCCGCCGCAGCTCCTGCCACACCTTGCTCAACTGCGTGGTGTCCAGCCACAGATAGCTCCTGGGACGGCCCCAGTAGGAGAGGTGGTAGTAGATGCCGTTGCCGCCGGAGCGCCGCCGTTCCGCCTCGTTCGGGAGCTGGCGCATGTTGCCGTGGTTGTCGTCCGGCCAGATCAGCGTGACGTCGTCGGGGACCCGGACGCCCGCGTTGTACAGCTCCAGGACCTCCTTGTACGGGATGAAGATCTGCGGCTCGGCCGCCTTGCCCACCTCCTCGGCCAGGATGCGGCGCTGGTCGTCGATGATGTCGTTCATCACCGCGACCTTCTCCGGGATCGTGGTGGCGTACCTCGTCTCCAGCGCGGAGTCGTGCAGGCCGCGCATGCCGATCGTCCAGCTGCTCTCGTAGCCGGCGTTCTGCCGGGCGCGCGCCCGCCAGTAGTCGGAGATGACGGCCGGGTTCACCGTGTAGTCGTAGAGCGGCGGGGTGCCGTCGGGGTTCCGGTGCTCCTCGGCCCACGGCTCCCACTCGTGCACGCCGTTGCGGAGCATGGCCTCGGGGTGGCTGGAGCCGACCACGATGCCGTAGCGGTCGGCCAGTTCGGGGTTCTCCCGGTGCTTGTTGAAGAAGTCGGAGTACGGGTGCATCGCGGGCCAGAGGTAGTTGGCCTTGAGGCGCAGCAGCAGTTCGAAGACCCGCTCGTAGGTGCGGGGGCCGATGTTCTTGTCCGGCTCCTGGGTGCGGTGGGACCAGGTGGTCAGGTTCTGCTCGTCGTTGATGAAGACGCCGCGGTAGCGGACGGCGGGCTCGTGGCGTACGAAGGGGCCCGCCGGGACCGTCACCGTGGCGCGGGGGACCACCGGCACGTCGGCCCACCAGTACCAGGGCGAGACGCCGATGCGCTCCGAGGTGTCGTAGACGCCGTAGACCGTGCCGCGCCGGTCGCTGCCCGCGATCACCAGGGCGCGGTCCACGCCGGGCAGCGGACGGTCCACGACCTGGGTGACGGACGCCTCCCAGCGGCCCTCGACCCGGGAGACGCCCAGGCGTCCGTGCCGGACGAGCCGGTCGATCACCGGGCTCGCGCCGATCGTGCCCACCACGACCAGGAGTCCGGCCCGCCGGGGCACGGTGTGCAGCAGCCGTGGCCCGACGCCGCCGACCCGCTCCACGTCCGCCACGAGGTCACCGGCCGCGCGGATCACGGCGGGGTCGTCGGCCGCGTCCACGAACACGTCCGTGGGGGTGCCGTTCCGGAGCAGCGGGAAGTCCGGCCGGGCGGAGGGGGCGGCTTCGGCGGTGGCGGTGGGGAGTACGGCGGCGGAGAGCAGGGGGGCGGCGCCGACGGCTGCCATTCCCCGTAAGAACGACTTGCGGGTCCAGGACGGGTGTGACGGGTGCGGCGGTCTGTGGGGCTCGCTGTGCGGCACGGGCACTGCCTTTCCGCGTCAGACCCGCGTCGGTTCCTCGTCCGGGCCGTCGGCGGGGCTGCGCGCACGTGGGATTGGCATGGGCAGGCTAGAAAGCGCTTGCCGTCGCACACTAGGCGAGCCCGCGGGAGGGCGTCCAGAGGTCGGGGAGGCCTCTGCGGCGCGCCTACGCCGCCCCCGCACTGAGGAGCCCCCCAGCAGTGCCGTGCGCGCCGGTAGGCGGTCCAGCAGGACGTGCTCGTGCCGTGCGTGGGCGCCGTCGCCCACCGAGCCCAGGCCGTCGAGGACGGGACGGCCGGGCGCGGAGACGAAGTTGCCGTCGCTCGTTCCGCCGACGGCCGTCTCCCGCAGGGACCACCCCAGCTCCTCCGCCGCCGCACGCCTGCTTGAACCTCGGGCGGGATGTCTGCGGCCCCGGGAGTCGACCAGGGTCGCCAGGGTCCGGCGAGCAACGTGGCGGGGTTGCGCAGGGCGCCGCCCCAGTTGCCCGAGTGGTGGGCGCCCTCGCGCGGGGCCACGCGCAGACGGAAGTTGACGGATCTCACCGTGGGCGGCGGGGACGGCGCCCCGGAGGTGGACTCCGGCTGGGGCGAGCCGGGCCCAGCCCGGCCGAACGCGCCTTCGGCTGGAGCACCCTGGAAGTCCTCACTCTGGCCGCCGGGGATCCCGCCAAGCCCGTCGGCGCCATCCCCGGCACCGCCCACGCCGACGTCCGGCTCCGCTTCGTCGTCGGCACGCCCTGGCGCGACCTCGAACGCGTCGTCCGCGACCACCTCGACGCCCAGGGCCTGTCCATGGTCGACGTCGACGTCCTCCAAGCCGTCCCCGCCACCCGCCTCAGCCCGGACGACCCCTGGGTCCGCTGGGCCGTGGACTCCCTGCGGCACACCACGGGCAAGGAACCGGCCGTCCTGCCGAACCTCGGCGGCACCCTCCCCAACGACGCCTTCGCGGACATCCTCGGCCTGCCCACCGTGCGGGTCCCGCACTCGCACCCCTCATGCTCCGAACACACCCCTGACGAAGACCTGTTGGGATCGGCGGCCCGCGAGGGGCTACGCATCATGGCGGGGTTGTTCCGGGACCTCGGCGAACACCCGCCTGACGCCGATCGGTAGGTTGCGGAACGGCGCCGCGGTCCGGCGCCCCGCCCCCACGGAAGGACACCCCTGTGCGTGCGCAACGTCCAAGGTCCACCCTCACCCTCCTCGGCACCCTGACGACCGCGGCCACCCTGGCGCTCGGGACGGCAGGCCCGGCCACCGCCGCCGAGCGGCCCGCCCCGGTACATCACACGGCTGCCGCGGCGCACGGTCTGACGTCGGACCTGGCGTCGGTGACCGAACTGCTCGCCCAGCGGCTGCTGCTGGCCGACAAGGTCGCCGCCGCCAAGTACGGCACGGACACGCCGATCGACGACCCGGAGCGCGAGGCGCGGATCCTGGACGACGTCCGCACCCGGGCGGCCGGCCTCGGACTCGACCCGGACGCCATGGCCGCTGTGTTCCGGGATCAGATCGAGGCGAACAAGCTGGTGCAGCGCGGCCTGTACGCCCGCTGGGACGCGAACCCCGGCGAGCGCCCCACCGAACGGCCGGACCTGGCCAAGGAGGTCCGCCCTGCCCTCGACCGCATCACCACACGACTGCTGGCCGCGCTCGACGACACGGAACGGGCCCGGACCCTGCCGTCATGCGGTCCCCGCCTGGTCACGGCCGCCGGCTGGTCCGCGTACACCCACCGGCTCGACGGCCTGCACCTGAAGGGGCTCGGGCGGGCGCTGCCGTCGGTGTGCGCCGCGCCTTAGACGCCCCGGCCGGTCTCGCCGGACCGGGCCGGATTCTCCAGTGCCGTGCGCGTGCCCGTCTCGTTGCCGGAGGCGGGCACGGCGCCGCGGAATTCCTTGGCCGGGGATCGCCAGCCGCGTTGACGTCGGTGCTCACGAGCCTTGCGATGAATCATCAGCGGTGTGCCTTCCTGCCGCATGGGTTCACTGGTCGACGTGCTCGGCCGCGGCTTTCGGAAGCGCGAGCATCACGAGCCCCGCCACGAGGTAGAGCACCGCGGTGACGACGAGGACGATCCTGAGCGCGTGACCGTAGTCGGCCGGTCCTGGTGCATCCGCCGTCGATCCGGCGACGGCGGCGAAGAAGACCGTTCCGAGAACGGCGATGCCGATGGCTCCGCCGATCTTGTTGACGGTGGACAGGACGCCGCCCGCCGCGCCCGCATTGCGTCCGGGGATACCGGCGAGCACGACATTGACGAGGATGGGTGCGGCGAGGCCGAGTCCGAGGCCGCCGATGAACAGGCCGAGCGCGAGGAGCCAGAATCCGGGGTCGCTGCCGTCCCTGATGACGGCCAAGAGCACGAGCTGAGATGCCGCGATGGTGAGCGAGCCGGTGATCAGCAGGGCTCTGCCCGCCTTGGCGGCGAGAGCGACGCCGAGTCCTGAGGTGATGATCGAGCCGAGGGCATAGGGCAGGATCACCAATCCGGTCTCCCACGCGGTCCGGCCGGTGCCGAGCTGAAGGTAGACCGACAGGGTGAGGAAGAACGATCCGATACCGCCGAAGAAGAGCACGGATGCGCTCAGGCCGACGGCGAAGGCGCGGATTCTGAGCAGGGCCGGGTCGAAGACGGGTTCGCCCCCACGGCCGGCGAGGCTGCGCTCGTACGCGAGGAAGAGCGTGAGCAGGATGATTCCGGCCGCCAGGAGGGCGTAACTTCCCGCGGTCCATCCCCATGTCTCTGTCTGGATGATCGGCAGCAGGACGAGCAGGATGCCCGAGGCCGCCAGTAGGGCACCCACGAGGTCCAGTCGCGCGGTGGAGGCGGAACGGGACTCCGGCAAGACCCTCGCCCCGACGACGAGGGCGAGGATCGAGATGGGGACGTTGATCCAGAAGATGGTGCGCCACCCCAGACCGAACAGGTCGGCCTCGACGAGGAGTCCGCCCAGCAGTGGGCCTGCGACCGAGGCGAGCCCCTGAACGGCCCCGTAGGCGCCGAATGCCTTGGCGCGCTCTGCCGGGGCGAAGGATGCCCGGATGACGCCGAACACCTGCGGGACCATGATCCCCGCGGTCAGTCCTTGCGCGGCGCGCATGCCGATGAGCATTCCCGGAGTGACGGCAAGCGCACAGAGCGCGGAGGTGACCATGAACCCGACCAGCCCGCTCATGAACAGGCGCTTGCGGCCGAACTGGTCACCGAGCCGTCCGCCAGTGATCAGTCCCGCGCCCAGGGCGAGGGTGTAGGCAGCGATCGTCCATTGGATCTGAGCATCGCCGGCTCCCATGTCGCGGGCAATCGCAGGGGCCGCGACGGTGACGATCGTCGCGTCGACGAGGTCCATGAAGGAGCTGAACAGCACGACCAGGAGCGCCATGTTCGCACCTGCGCCGGAGATGGGTGCTGAGGGAGCGTCGGGGGCACGTGTGCCCTCTCGGGATGTCTGTGGAGCGGTCATGTCGGCCAGGATCACAGTTATAGTTGCCATCGAATGACCGCTTTCCCTGGGGGCGGGACCATGGCTGTGACCTCCGCTCGGACGCTCAGGCTGCTGTCGATCCTCGGTACCGGCGCCACCCTGACCGCCGAGGAACTCGCCGAAAGGCTCGGAGTCTCCCTTAGGACCGTGCGACGCGACATCGACACGCTCAGAGAGCTCGGGTACGAGATCGAGGCCGTGCGCGGGGTGGGCGGAGGCTACCGGCTCGGCCGCGCCACCCGCTTGCCGCCGGTCGTCTTCGACGAGGACCAAGCAGTCGCCGCGGCCGTCGCGCTCCAGACCGTCCCCACGATCCTCTCCGGCATCCGCGAGAACTCGGCACGCGCCCTCGCCACGTTGCAGCAGGCGATGCCCGCCCGCAGCCGCATCCGCACCGAGGCGTTCAGCGTCTCCGCAGCGCGCAACTACTGGGAATTCCCCGCAGCACCCATCGATGCCGAGATCGTCCGCGTCATCGGCGGCGCGATCAACCGACGGCACGTCGTTCGCGTGGACTGCACCGGCGAGGACGAACCGGCGACGCTCACGCTGGAACCGCACGACCTCGTCGTGTGGGCGGCACGGTGGTACCTCGTCGCGTTCGAACCGGACGCGGACCGATGGCGCGCGATGCGCGTCGACCGCCTCGAGCCACGCATGCCCACGGGGAGAACCTTCGACCGCCGCGACGTCCCGCACGGCGACGCGGTCGCATTCGTCATGAGCACGCACGACCGCGGCGACACCCTGGCGGAATGGCCGTGCTGCGGGTCGGCGCTCGTCGCGCTACCCGCGCCCGTTGTCGCCCGGTTCGCCCCCGGTGGGTCGACGGTCGAGCACTACACCGACTCCAGCTGCCGACTCACGCTCGGTGCGTGGTCATGGGCAGGGCTGGCAGGACTGCTCCTGACCTTCGACGCCGACGTCACCGACATCGAACCGGCAGAGCTCAGGCAGGCGTTGCGCTCCCTGCGCACCCGCATCGACGAAGGACTCAGGTGTGCTACGTGAGTTCACTGGGATGTGTCGGGACTGGGGACTGTTGCACGCCTCTAGGCGACCTCTTCCGCCCCGGTCGGCAGTGGCGGTTCCGACTCGATGCGCCGCAGCTCCTCGTCGGTGAGGAGGCGTGAGCGGAGCAGGAAGCGGACGCCTTCCGGGGCCTCCAGGGAGAAGCCGCTGCCACGGCCGGGGACCACGTCCACGGTGAGGTGGGTGTGCGACCAGTACGTGAACTGGTCCGCGCTCATCCAGAACGGGGTGTCCCCGGCCACGTGCCCCAGCAGGACGTCCGCGGCACCGACTCGGAACTCTCCGCGGGGGTAGCACATCGGGGCGCTGCCGTCGCAGCAGCCGCCGGACTGGTGGAACATCACCGGCCCGTGCGTCCCGGTCAGCCGTCGCAGCAGGTCCTCGGCGGCGGGCGTCAGTTCGACACGCCCCGTGCGCGCGGTCGTCGGCAGCACGCCGGGGTCGGGGGCGGGTGAGTCGGTCATGGGGTACCTCCCTGCGGTAGGGGTGCCCAGCCATGGTCGCCCGGAAGTATCCGTCTCGGAAACCCGTCCCAGGACTTCCCGCCGATCTCGGAGTGGGAGGTGCAACCGTCATCCCGCACGCCGCATGTGCCGGCGGCCGTCTCGGAGGCGGGCACGGCGCCCACCTGGCCGGCCGGGCCCGGCAGCACGAGCGTCTGGTGGCCGAGTCGGGAGTGTGCCTGGACAGGGCCGCTGCTACGGTCCTGCTGCACATCGCCGAGGGCGACCCGCTGCGCCCCGGGGTGCTGGCCGCCCGGCTGTCGGTGGAGGCGTCCCACGTCACCCGGCAGCTGCGGCGACTGGAGCGGACCGGCCACGTGACCCGCGTCCCCGACCCGGACGACCGGCGCGCCCAGCGCGTCCAGCTCACGGAAGCCGGCCGGGACGCGGTCCGTCGCATACAGGAGGCCCGCCGCCGTGGCATGGAGATGGCGCTGTCGGCCTGGTCAACCGGGGGGCTGCGGCAGCTCGCCCTGTTCCTCGCCCTGTTCCTCGACGACTTCGTCGCGCACACCGAGAGCCCCGTCGACGGACGTCCGTCGACGGGGCTCTCGCGGGAGGGGGAGAAGTAGTCCCGGTGGCGCCCTCCGCGCCGGGGGAGGGGACCCCTCCCGCTCACCGGGCCCGGCTACAGCAGGTCGCGCGGTACCCGCTCGTTCCAGGTGCGGGAGAACACCCGGCGGTCGGCCTCGTACGCGTCGAGGGTCGCGTCCACGAAGAAGTCCGTGTCGTCGCAGCTCAGCTGGGTCTGCGTCACCACCCGTACGTCCCAGTCGTCCCGCTGGAACCGCATGGTCCACGTGGATTCGCCGCTGACCGAGGTGAAGTCGTCGGCGACCGCCGTGTAGCGCTCGCGGGCGCGGCGCCCCGCCTCCATGTCGATGTCCTCGAAGCGGACCGTGCCCCGGTCCTTCACGATGTCCAGCTCGGACTGGTAGCCGATCAGGTCCCGCTTGACCTCCCAGCGCTCCTCGGAGGGCGTCACCTGGCTCGTGGCGATCGGGGGCGTGCCCTCGGGTTCGCCGAAGGGGGACGCCGGCATTTCGTCCGGTTCCTCCACCGGCCGCACCGGCAGGGTGAGCGTGCTGGAGTGCTCGTGGACGCTCAGCAGGGCGGGCTTCGGTGGCGGCCAGGCCAGCGGCCAGTAGGACGTGGAGAGGGAGAGCCGGATGCGGTGGCCGGGCGGGAACGCCTGGGCCACTCCGTTCAGCGGGACGGTGGCTCGGTAGCGGCGGCCCGGCTCCAGCGGCTCGGGCGACTCCGTGCTGTCGCGGCGGGTGAGGTTCAGGATGCCGTACGAGACACGGGTCGCGGAGCCGTCCGGGCTCACGTCGGACAGCCGCGCGGCCACCATGGCGACCGGTTCGCTGACCGACAGGTCGAGTTCCACGGTCGGCGAGCCGAGGATCTCCACCGGCTCGGTCAGCGGCTCGCTGTCGAAGACGAGGGAACCGCCGTCCTCCTCACGCTGGTCGTACGGCAGGTCCGGGGGCGCGTTGTACGAGGCCCACTTGCCCGCGAACTGGCCCACGGACAGCGGCGACTGCACGGTCATCGCGTCGCCGTCGAGGGCGCTCCCCTCGTCCGCCGCCTCCCGCGGAGGCCCGATCGTGTGCCGGGTGAGCGGATGGACGGCCTGCCGGATGTGCGGGGAGGGCCAGTCCGGCTCGCCGACCCAGCGCCCCGGCCGCTCCTCGTACGCGGTGGACGGCGGCACGCTGTCCTGCATCCACGCTTGCAGCATGGGGCCGTCCATGACGCCGTTGTCGACGCCCTTGAGCCAGTGGTCCCACCACCGTACGAGCTCCTGGAGGTAGCCGATCGCCGGGCCGGGCTCCCCGAGGTGGGGGAACTTGTGCGACCAGGGGCCGATCAGCCCCTTGCGGGGCACGTCCAGGTTGCCGAGCAGCCGCGTCACGGCGTTGGAGTAACCGTCCGCCCAGCCGCTGGAGGCCAGGACCGGGCAGCGCACGCTGCTGTAGTCCTCGCACACCGAGGCGTGCCGCCAGTAGTCGTCCCGGCGCTGGTGGCGCAGCCACTGGAGGACCCAGGGCTCGGTGTGCTCCAGGCGTTCGTGCCACATCTCCCGCCAGCGGTCACCGACCACGGCCGGGTCCGGCGGACAGGTGCCGTAGGCGAACATCGTGCCCGCCTCCGCCAGGTTGTCCGACAGCAGGGCGCCGCCCATGTAGTGCATGTCGTCGGCGTGCCGGTCGTCGGTGAAGGAGGCGATGGCGATGGCCTTCAGGCCCGGGGGCTGACGGGCCGCCACCTGGAGCGCCGCGAACGCGCCCCAGGAGATGCCCATCATGCCCGCGCCGCCGTCGCACCACGGCTGCTCCGTCAGCCAGGCCAGCACCTCCTCCGCGTCCGCCTGCTCCCGCTCCAGGTACTCGTCGCGCAGCACGCCCTCCGAGTCGCCGGTGCCGCGCAGGTCGACGCGGACACAGGCGTAGCCGTGTCCGGCGAGGTACGGGTGGTGGATGGAGTCACGCACCGCCGTCAGGTCGCGCTTGCGGTACGGGATGTACTCCAGCACCGCGGGCACCGGCTCATGGTCCGACGAGGTGGGACGCCAGATGTGCGCGGAGAGCCGGACCCCGTCGGACATCGGGATCGTGACGTGTTCTTCTTCCTTCGTCGCGTACGGCAGGTTGGTCACGTAACGCATGGAACCCACGTGCTCCTTACTGTCGGGGTTCACTCCGGCCGGGCTTCACTCCTGCGGGGGCTCGTCGAAGACGAGGCCCAGTTCGGCCACGCAGTGGTCGAACTTCTCCCGCAGCTCCGCCTCGTCCGCACCGCCGGTGTAGATGTGCGCCAACTCGTAGCTGTAGCTGTCCTGTCCGGGGAGGTCCGAGAGCCGGGTGCCCTCCTCGGGGACCACCTCGATGCGCACGCCCGGCGTCTCCCGCTCGATGCGGGCGATCTCCTCGGGCCCGGGCACCCGGCGCACCACGCCGTCAGTGAACCAGCGGTGGTACCACTTCGCCGCCATCGCGTATTGGCCCTTGCCGTGCGGCATGCGCGGGTCCTCGCCGAGCGCGAGACTGACCATGCAGTGGTGGTTGGGGACGCCGTCGACGTACTGGAACAGCTCCGCGTGCGACTGGGAGTGCCGGGGGTTGATCTCCAGCAGGTTGATCGACTGCGTCTTCGGGTCGTAGAAGTACTCGATGCTGAAGGTGGCCGAGTCCATTCCGATCTGCCGCATCACCCGCTCCGAGACGTCGTGGAGCTCCGCGATGACCGCCGGCGGCAGCGTCGACGGGTACTGGTGGCGCAGGAAGCAGGGGGAGTCCGGGTACTGGATCGAGTCCAGCACTCCGTAGACGGTCACCTCGCCCCGGTGGACGTAGCCCTCGACGGCGACCTGGACACCGGACATCGCCTCCTCCGCCAGACAGACCCGGCCACCGACGCCGTCCATCTCCGGAGGCAGGTCGATGCGTTCGAGGATGTGCTCGAAGGGGCGGCCGATGCGGGAGATGCCGTCGCGGATCTCGGTCACGGCCTTGCGGAACTCCTCTTCGTCATCGACCCCGAAGGCGAGTTCGGACGAGTAGGAGAGCGCGGGCTTGACCCACATCGGGAAGGTCACGTTCTCGGGCGGGCGAGGCGGCTCGGCCGACAGGTCGACCCGGTCGAACCCCGGGTGCCGGTCGGTCGCCTTCTGCTGCTCGAGACGGCTCCAGTACTTGTGCTCGCACTTGACCACCGACTCCAGGCTCGTGCTCCGCGTTCCGTAGCGTTCGCTCAGCATCGGCACGAGGGTGCTGACCGGGAAGTCCCAGTAGCCGACGATCGCGTCGATGCTTCCGTCGAAGGCGTCCAGCACCTCCACGGCCTTGTCGAACAGCGTGGGCAGATGCACCTCGCCGTACTGGAGTTCCTCGATGGTCAGCAGCTGGTGAAAGCGCAGCCGGTCAGCTCCGGGAACCGCCCGCAGCGTCGGCAGATTGGCTTCGTCGAGCCCGATCACGAAGACGTTCTTCACCGTCTCGTCAGACACGGATCTCCTTCCGACAAGAGGCCCTCCGGCCGGGCCTTCCAAGATCGACTGAGTACCCCTTGCGGGTGCGGCCATGCCGGTGGGCGCGACGCCGGCCGGGCGGCAACGGGGAACATGCCTGCCGCCGATGTGGGCACGCGGTGCGGGGAAGAAACGGCGTGACCCCAGGTGAACGGCCGCGCCGTGGACGACACCGGCGAAAGGAAAACCCGTGCAGCCCGAGCAGGAACGGTCCGCACCGCAGGTCGTGTCCGAGCCCGACCCGCCCTACGACTCCGAAAAGCAGCAACGGCCCGGCCTCGAGGCCGACATGCGCACCCAGCCGCGCTACCGGGCGAGCCGCTACCGGGCCAGCGGAAAGCTGGAGGGGAAGGCCGCGCTGATCACCGGCGGCGACTCGGGTATCGGACGGGCGGTGGCGCTGCTGTACGCGCGGGAGGGCGCCGACGTCGCCATCGTCTACCTTCCCGAGGAGCAGGTGGACGCGGAGCGCGTCCGGCGCGAGGTCGAGGACCAAGGCCGGCGCTGCCTGCTGCTACCCGGCGACCTCACCGACCCGGAGTTCTGCCGCGAGGCCGTCGAGCGGACGGCGGCGGAGCTCGGCGGGCTGAACATCCTGGTGAGCAACGCCGCGTACCTCAACAGCAAGCTCGAACTCGACCAGTTGACCGCCGAGGACTTCGACCGGACGTTCAAGACGAACGTCTACGCGTACTTCCACCTGCTCATGGCGGCGCTGCCCCACCTGGAGCCGGGCGACGCCGTCATCGCCACGGCCACCGAAGAGGCGCTCAAGGGCAGTACGACGATGATCGACTACGCGGCGTCCAAGGCCGCGCTGATCACCCTGACCAAGTCCGTCGCCGTGCACCTGGCCAAGCGCGGCGTGCGCGCGAACGTGGTCGCGCCGGGCCCGACCTGGACGCCGCTCAACGAGGCCGACCAGCACATGCCACCGGACGGGCTCGCCCACATCGGCAGCGAGGCTCCGCTCGAACGCGCGGCCCAGCCGGAGGAGATCGCACCGACGTACGTCTACCTCGCCTCGGACGCCGACTCCAGCTACACGGTCGGCGAGGTCATCGCGGTGACCGGCGGCATCGTCGACACGCGCTAGGTGTAGTGATCACCAGCCCCGCCGGCCTGTCCCGGCAGCGGCTGTTCCGCCCAGATGGTCTTGCCCGTGGGGGTCTGGCGGCTGCCCCAGCGTTCGGAGAGCTGGGCGACGAGCAGCAGTCCTCGTCCGCCCTCGTCGAACACGCGGGCCCGGCGCAGGTGGGGTGCGGTGCTGCTGCCGTCGGACACCTCGCAGATGAGGGCCGAGTCGCGGATCAGCCGCAGTTCGATGGGCGCGCCGCCGTACCGCAGCGCGTTGGTGACCAGCTCACTGACGATGAGTTCCGTGGTGAACTCCGCCTCCGCCAGCCCCCAGGCGGCCAGTTGCTCGCCCGCCATCCTGCGGGCCCGGGCCACGGCCGCGGGGTCGGGCGGCAGCTGCCAGGTGCGCACCTTCCCGGCGTCGAGCGCGGCGGTCCGGGCCAGCATCAGCACGATGTCGTCGGCGGGACGGCCGGCCAGCACCGTGCGCAGCACCTGCTCACAGGTCTCCTCCAGCTCCCCGGCAGGGTTGCCCAGCGCCTCGCGGAGCAGGGCGAGCCCGGCCTCCATGTCGTGGTCGGCGGCGTTGATCAGCCCGTCGGTGTAGAGGGCGAGCAGGCTGTTCTCCTCCAGCGGCACTTCGACGGCTTCGAACGGCAGGCCGCCCACACCCAGTGGCGGCCCGGCCGGCAGATCCAGGAACCGTACGGCGCCGTCGGGCGTGACCAGGGCGGGCGGCGGATGCCCGGCCCGGGCCATCGTGCAGCGGCGGGACACCGGGTCGTACACGGCGTACAGGCAGGTGGCGCCGACCTGTCCCGAGGTCTCCGCCGCCCGCCCGCGTGCCTCCGGGCCCTCTTCCCGGTCGATCCGGATGACGAGATCGTCCAGCTGGGTGAGCAGCTCGTCGGGGGCGAGATCGACATCCGCGAGCGTCCGCACCGCGGTCCGCAGCCGGCCCATCGTGGCCGAGGCCTGGATGCCGTGTCCCACCACGTCGCCCACGACCAGGGCGACCCGCGTGCCGGACAGCGGGATCACGTCGAACCAGTCGCCCCCGATGTCCGCTCCGGAACCGGCCGGCAGATAGCGGTAGGCGATCTGCATCGCGGCCAGGTCCGGCGGCCGGTCGGGCAGGAGGCTGCGCTGAAGTGCCAGTGCCGTCCGGCGTTCCCGGGTGTAGCGGCGGGCGTTGTCCACGCTCACCGCCGCCCTGGTGACGATCTCCTCCGCGAGCAGCAGATCGTCCTCGCTGAACGGTTCCGCCGTCCGGTGCCGCAGGAAGTGCACCAGCCCGAGGGTCACCCCACGGGCGCGCAGCGGCACCATCATCACCGAGTGGATCACGTGTCTGGACACCGAATCGGCGCGGGCCGGGGTGGACCTGATCCACTCCCGCAGCCCCGGATCTCCCGACCGGTGCCGCGAGCCCCGGCCGGCGACCAGCGTCCGCACCGGCAGCGTGTCCATGGGGTAGAACGTGGCGTCGCCCGAGGCGATCACCGACTCCGGGCAGCCCTCCAGCACCGACCGCTGCGCGGTGCGCCGCACGGTGACGGGCGCGTCCAGCGGCACCGGTTCCGGTTCGTCGCCCAGGGCGACGGACTCCAGCAGGTCCACGGTGACGAAGTCCGCGAATCCGTTCACGGCCACCTCGGCCAGCTCCTCGGCCGTCCGGGTCACGTCCAGGGTGCTCCCGATCCGCAGGCCGGCGTCGTTGAGCACCGCCAGCCGGCGGCGGGCCCAGTACTGCTCCGTGGTGTCGAACACAGTCGCGGACATGCCCTGCACCGCACCGGTCTCGTCCTTCAGCGGCGCCATGAACATCGACCAGGCATGCGGCCCCGTCTCGCCCGGGGCCTGGCCGTGCTCCTCGTGGAAGACCATCTCGCCGGTGCGCAGGACCTCACGCTGGAGGCGGTCGTACGTGTCGAAGGGCGGCCTGGGCTCGATCTCCCAGAGCGTCAGGCCCTTCATCTCCTCCTCGGACCTGCCCATCACCTGGGTCATCATCTCGTTGGCGGCCACGAGCCGGGCCTCACGGTCGTAGACCGCCACCGGCACGGGGAGCTGCGCGAGTGTGAGATCCCACAGGGTCAGGGCTCCGTGCCCGGCCCGCCTCGCCGTGTGCGCGAGGGCCGTGCCGGTGACGAGCCAGAGCCGCCCGCGGTCCGCGTCCAGCATCGGGGTGCCCTGAAGCCGGACCACGACACGGTCGCCGTCCCGGTGCCACAGCGCGACCTCACCGGCCCAGCGCTGCCCGTCGGCCACGTGACGCTGCGTGGCACCGGGCAGGTCTGCGGCGAGCAGGCGCGCGGCGCCCCGGCCCACGATTTCGCCGGGCTCGTATCCGAGCAGCCGTCGAGCGCCGTCGCTCCACACCGTGATCACCCCACGGGCGTCGACGACGACCGCCAAGTCCTCCGGTACGGGTCCCTGCACGGTGCCTCCGGATGTGGCCCCCTGCCGCTTCCCGGCCATCATCTCAGGGAGGACCGCCGACTACCCCTTCGCGGCTTCCCGCCACCGCCCCCGGGTCCTGACACGCCCTGACGGTCAGTCACCGCGAGGAGCGCGTCATCGGCCGGTCAGGCGCTCCACCAGCAGGAACCCGCCGATGGCGATCATCAGGGCGCCGGAGACACGCGTGACCGCCCGGGCCGCGGCGGGCCTGGTCCGCAGGACGGTGCGGGCCAGGACTGCGACGGCGAGGTAGACGACGGCGCAGGCGGTCATGTGCAGCGTGCCGAGCAGACCGGTCTGCGTGGCGACCGGCCAGCCGCCCGCGGGGTCGATGAACTGCGGGAACAGCGAGAAGTACAGCAGCAGCGCCTTCGGGTTCAGTCCGCTGGTCCCGGCTCCCCTGAGCATGACCCGCAAGCGGGAGGAGCCCGCCTCGTCCTCGGAGACCGTCAGCACGGCGGGCTGCCTCAGTACGCCGCAGCCGAGCCACACCAGGTAGCCGGCCCCGGCCAGGGTCAGCGCGGTGAGCAGGGTCGCCGAGTTCGCCACGATCACCACCAGGCCCGCGACCGCGAGAAGGGTGTATCCCGCGTATCCGGCTACCAGACCGGCGACCGCGGGGACGACCGACCGGCCCCTGACGCCCGCCGTGATCGCATAGGCCCAGTCCGCGCCGGGCGTGAACACCAGCAGCAGATCCACTGCCAGGAATGCCGCCAGCGTCGTCGTGTCCATCGATCGGTCCCTCTCACGTGCCTTGTCGCGAGAGGAAGGCTAGGTCGGATCTGCCCGAAAGTGTTCCCTTCTTTACTCCTTGATCGCGCCATCTGGGGCAGAATCTTCTCCATGGATGCCCTGGACCGGAAAATTCTTACCGAGCTACAGCTCGACGGCCGTCTCACGGTCACCGAGCTGGCCGCCCGGGTGAAACTGAGCGTCTCGCCCTGCCACCGCCGCCTGCGCGACCTCGAACGCGAGGGAGCCATCCGCGGCTACCGGGCCGTCGTGGACCCGGCCGCCGTGGGCCTCGAATTCGAGGCGCTCGTCTTCGTCACCCTGCGCTGGGAGGACGCCGACACCGTCTCCGCGTTCGAAGAGGGCGTGGCCGCGGTGCCGCACGTGCTCCAGGCGCAGCGCCTGTTCGGCGACCCCGACTACCTCCTGCGCGTCGCCACCACCGATCTGGCTGCCTTCCAGCAGCTCTACGACCAGCAGCTCGCCCGGCTGCCCGGCGTCCAGCGCCTGAACTCCACCCTCGTCATGAAACACGTCGTGGACGACCGGCCCCTGCCCGAGTGAGCGGAGCCGGCCGCCTCCCGCTCAGCCCTCCAGGCCACCGGCGAACGGCATCGTCCGCCACTGTTCGACGGCCGGCTGCAACGCGTCCACGAGCATGGGCAGTTGGGGCGCGAGCGCGAGACACGCCACCGCGCGGGACATGCCCACGGCATTGACGACTCGCAGCACCCCCTCGTCCAGCGGCCGCAGACCCCGGCGTTCGGCGGCCGCGTTGTACGCGGCCTCGCATTGGGGACCGAGAGCCGCCAGGTCCCACTCGACCGGTCCGAACGTGGTCAGCTCGAAGTCGGAGTACAGCTCGCCGTCCTTGGCGGAGACGATGTTGGCCGCGGGGGAGTCACCGTGGATCGGCTGGAACTCGATGCCCGGGAACGCCGCCTCGAACCCCGCGCGTGAGCTGATGACGGGTTCCAGGACGTCCCACTCGCGCCGCGCGCGGTCGAGGTCGGCCGGGGCCAGCAGGTCGGGCCGCCCTTCGAGCTCGGCAAGTCCCTCGGAGACGAACCGCGGTTCGGCCGCCGACAGGAACGGCAGCTCACCCGGGTACGAGCGCAGCGCGGCGTGCAGGTCGGCGACCAGGCCGGCGTTGTGCACGTAGTCGGGCTCGACGCTCTGGTCCAGCTCGACGAACTGCCAGAACGTCATCGAGAAACCGTCCCGCTGGACGGGCTCGCGCGGCGCGAGCGGACTCGGCGGAATCACCGGGTGCCCCTGTTCCGCCAGCCACGCCACCACGTCGAGCTCCAGCCGCTGCCGCGCCGCCTGGAACTCAGGGCCGGAGTACGGCGGCAGGACGGTCGGCACCCGCACCACCACGGGCGACGGAGCGAGGTGCACCACGACGGAGAACACGTCGTAGATCACCCTCGCGTCGGTCACCGTGAGCCCCAGATCGCGACCAGCGGCGACGGCCGCGGCGAGAGCCCGGGACTTACGGGCGTCGATCTGATCAGACGTCAAAAAGCCTTCCATGCGGCGATGGTGTCACGCGGTCGCGTCGGTGCGAGGGGTTAACGATCTCCCGACGACTGCTCCTGTGCGCTCCCGGTCAAGAGCCGGTGCGCTCACCGGCAACCGGCCGCACGGCTCCGGGCCTAGCGTTGCCAGGTCCCTCACCAGCCACCCGGAAACGAGGAAGCACCACATGCCGTACATCACCGTGGGCCAGGAGAACTCCACCGCCATAGACCTGTACTACGAGGACCACGGATCCGGTCAGCCTGTCGTCCTCATCCACGGGTTTCCGCTCGACGGCCACTCCTGGGAGCGGCAGACCGCCGTGCTGCTGGACGCCGGCTACCGCGTGATCACCTACGACCGGCGCGGCTTCGGACAGTCCGCCCAGCCGACGACCGGCTACGACTACGACACCTTCGCCGCCGACCTGAACACCGTGATGGAGACCCTCGACCTGCGGGACGCCGTCCTCGTCGGGTTCTCGATGGGCACCGGCGAGGTCGCCCGGTACGTGTCCCGGTACGGCTCCGGCCGGGTGGCCAAGGTCGCCTTCCTCGCCTCGCTGGAGCCCTGCCTGCTCAAGTCCGACGACAACCCGCAGGGGGTCGCCCCGAAGGAGTTCTTCGACGGGATCGTCGCGGCGGTCAAGGCCGACCGCTACGCGTACTACACGGACTTCTACAAGGACTTCTACAACCTCGACGAGAACCTCGGCAGCCGGATCAGCGAGGAGGCCGTCCGCAACAGCTGGAACGTCGCCGCGGGCGGCGGCTTCTTCGCGGCGGCCGCCGCGCCCTCGACCTGGTACACCGACTTCCGGGCCGACATCCCGGCGATCGACGTGCCGGCCCTGATCCTGCACGGCACGGGCGACCGCATCCTCCCCGTGGACGGCACCGCCAGGCCGTTCCACAAGGCTCTCCCGGCCGCCGACTACGTCGAGATCGAGGGCGCCCCGCACGGACTGCTCTGGACCCACGCGGAGGAGGTCAACGCGGCCCTGCTCGCCTTCCTGGAGAAGTGATCCGTCGCGGGAACGTCCCGGCAGAACGGCTCGTTGCACATGAGTTCGTCCACACCACCGACCATGGGAGCATCGTGCCCGACGCCACGCCCGACACGTCCACCGTCCTGCCCGCACTCCCGGCCCTGAGCGCGCAGGCCGAGCGGCTGATCGAACTGGGGGTGCACGAGATCGCCGGGCTGTCCGCCGACGACATCCGTACGTTCGCCGCCGAGACCGACGGCGAGGGCGCCCTGCTGGCCGTGCACCCGGACAGGGCACCCGCCTCCGCCCTCGCGCCGCTGCTGCGCCGCGAGGGCAAACCGGGCTTCGTCGTCCTCGACATGCCCGACGTCGACGAGTTCAGACCCACCGCCGTCGAACTGCCGGACACCGCGCTCTACGTCGTCACCGGCGTCGACCGCGGTGACCACATGGCCAACTGGAGCCCGGACGAGGCGCTGCCCGTCCTCACCAAGGAGGACCGCACGCCGCTGCTGCTCACCGAGGGCATCCACTGGGTGCTCCAGGAGCCGGCGGTCCTGGAGCGCAACCGCTGCTTCATGACCATCGGGTCCCGGCTGCGCAAGCCCAACGGCAGCATGGACGCCCGCACCCCGGCGATCTGGATCAGCAACGGCACCGGGCGCGACGGCCGCGAGCGCCGCAACGCCCCGAAGGTCGGCTGGTGCTGGTGGAACAACCGGCACACCTGGCTGGGCTTCGCCTCCACGACGGGGCGCAGGCCGTAATTGCACCGACCGGGGGCAGCGGCGGGCCGGTACGACCGCCCGCCGCTGCCCCTGCCCTGTGAGGCGAAGGACCGCTGCCGTCCGTCGGACGGTCAGAACCTGGGCCGCGGGGCCTGTGCCTCGACGATCTCCGCGGCCTCGGCCCGCGTCTCGACGGACGGCGGGGAACCGGCCAGGGGCTTGTTGGCGGTCTCCTTCATGCACAGGACGGCGATGACGCCGATGACCGCGGCACCCGTGGAGTAGTAGGCCGGCATGAGGGTCGAGTCGAAGGCGCTGATCAGGGCGGTGATCACCAGGGGAGTCGTACCGCCGAAGATCGACGTGGCCAGGTTGTAGGCGACCGAGAGGGAGCCGTACCGGACGTGGGTGGGAAAGATCGCCGGGAGCGCCGCCGACATCGTGCCGAGCATCGTCACCAGCGAGAGCCCCAGCATCAGCAGGCCCAAGGCGATCAGGACGACACTGCCCTGCCGGATGAGCAGGAAGGACGGCACGGACAGGAAGAGGAACCCGAGCATCCCCGCCATCAGCAGCGGCCTGCGCCCGAAGCGGTCCGACAGCCGTCCGACCTGGTTGATGACGCACATCTGAAGCACCATCACGAGCAGCAGGATCAGCAGCCCGTGGTTGGTCTCGTAACCCAGCTCGTCGGACAGGTACGTCGGCATGTACGACAGCAGCATGTAGTCCGTGATGTTGTACGCCGCGACCAGCGCGAGGCACAGCAGCAGCGGCCGCCAGTACCGGGTGAAGATCTTGCCGAGGTCGGCGGCGGCCGAGGTCTCCACGGCCTCGGCGGCCTCGCTCGCCTTGACCTTGCCGCCCTCCAGCTTCTGGAAGGCGGGCGTCTCGTCCAGCTTCAGCCGCAGGTAGAGGCCGATGAGGCCGAGCGGGGCCGCCGCCAGGAAGGGGATGCGCCAGCCCCACGCCAGCATCTGGTCGTCGCTGAGGAGGGTCTGGAGGACGACGACGAGGCCGGAGGCCCCGACGTAGCCGGCGAGCGTGCCCAGCTCCAGGAAGCTGCCGAAGAAACCGCGCCGCTTGTCGGGCGCGTACTCCGCGATGAACGTCGAGGCGCCCCCGTACTCCCCGCCGGTCGAGAAGCCCTGCACCAGCCGGAAGAAGATCAGCAGGGCCGGGGCCCACAGACCGATGACGGCGTGCGAGGGGACGACGCCGATGGCGAAGGTCCCCACCGCCATCATGATCATGGTGAGGGAGAGGATGCGCTTGCGGCCGACCTTGTCGCCGAGCGGCCCGAACACCATTCCGCCGAGGGGACGCACCAGGAAGGCCACCGCGAACGTCGCGAAGGAGCTGAGCAGTTGGGCGGTGTCGTTCCCCGAGGGGAAGAAGACTTGCCCGATGGTCGAGGCCAGATAGCTGTAGATGCCGAAGTCGTACCACTCCATCGCGTTGCCGAGGGCGGCGGCCTTCGTGGCGCGCTTGACCGCCGCCTCGTCGGTCACGGTGATGTCGCTGCGGCGCAGCTTCGGATGGCGTCGTTTCTCGATCGCCCGGAACAGCACCCGGTGTCGTCTCACGGCTGCGTGATCCACCGACTCGTCGTTGTCGGGCGCCGCCATCACGTCGTTCCTTTCGCCGGTCGTCTGTGCCAACCACAACGCCTGCACAGATCTCGCGCGCTCAAACGATCCCCTTCGCGCGGCACTCGGATGACTACCGAGGGTCATGACCGGTGGTCTCGGCGAGATCGGCGCTGCCCGCCTGCCGGCCGTGGTGTGTCCCTGCCCCGGAG
The DNA here is from genome assembly GCF_029813805.1 of Streptomyces sp. DH10. Lineage (NCBI taxonomy): Bacteria > Bacillati > Actinomycetota > Actinomycetes > Kitasatosporales > Streptomycetaceae > Streptomyces > Streptomyces sp. DH10. The sequence goes on along the minus strand of NZ_JARVKU010000001.1, from coordinate 492,231 downwards.
GGGGAACTTGGTTCGCCGGTGCACACCTGGGATGCCTACCCGGGTGCCTGCCTGGCGAGAGGAGCCCATGTGACAGCGTCGGCGGCGGGCGACCGGAACCAGGGCGCGCGGGAGGCCGGGTACGAGCCGGATCCGCACCGGTGGCGGGCCCTGTGGGTCACCCTCGTGGCCGGCTTCATGAGCCTGCTGGACGTGTCGATCGTGGCGGTCGCCCTGCCCTCCGTCCAGCGCGGCCTGGACGCCTCTCCCGCGCAGGTGCAGTGGGTGGTGTCCGGGTACGCCCTCGCCTTCGCCCTCGCGCTCGTCACCGCCGGCCGTCTCGGAGACGCGCTGGACCGGCGCCGCATCTTCCTGCTGGCCCTCAGCGGCTTCGTGGTCTTCAGCGCGGCCTGCGGGGCGGCCCCCAGCATCACGCTGCTGGTGGTGGCCCGCCTCGCCCAGGGCCTGGCGGCCGGCTTCATGGCTCCCCAGAACTCCGCGCTCATCCAGCAGATGTTCCGCGGTGCCGAACGCGGACGCGCCTTCGGCTTCTTCGGCGCCACCGTCGGCATATCGTCCGCCGTCGGCCCTCTCGCGGGCGGGCTGATCCTCGCCCTGGCCGCCGGCGACCAGGGCTGGCGGTGGATCTTCTACGTCAACGTGCCCATCGGCATCCTCGCCGTCCTCCTCGGCCGCCGCCTGCTGCCCCGCACCCGGCGGACCGGCCGGCAGCACGTGGACCTGCCCGGCGTCGTGCTCCTCGGCCTCGGTGTCCTCGCGTTGATGTACCCGCTGGTCCAGGCGGGCTCCGGCGGCCTCGGCGGACTGTGGTGGATGTTCCCCGCCGGTGCTGCGATCCTCTTCGGCTTCAGCCGCTGGCAGCGCCGCCTCGTCGAGCGGGACACCCAGCCGCTGCTCGATCCGCGCCTGTTCACCACCGTGCGCGGCTACGCCGTCGGCGCCGGCGTCGGCACCCTCTACTTCATCGGCTTCAGCGGCGTCTGGCTGGTCTTCGCGCTCTTCTACCAGGACGGCCTGGGCTTCTCCCCCCTCCGCTCCGGCCTCGCCGTGACCCCCTTCGCCCTCGGCTCGGCCTGTGCGGCCGCGGTCGCCGGCCGGCTGGTGGACCGGCTCGGCCGCATCCTCACCGTGGGCGGCCTCACGGCCGTGATCGCCGGGCTGGGCGGCACCGCGCTGCTGCTCCGCTTCGCGCCCCTCGACATCGCGCCCTGGGCCGCCGCCCCGGTGCTGTTCCTGGGCGGCCTCGGCAGCGGCTGTGTGATCTCACCCAACATCACCATGACGCTGCGCGACGTGCCCGTGCACATGGCGGGCGCGGCGGGCGGCGCCCTTCAGACCGGGCAGCGGCTCGGCGCCGCGGTGGGAACCGCGGCCCTGCCCGGCCTCTTCTACCTGGTGCTCGGCAGCGGCGACGACTACCGCGGCGCCCTCGCCATCGCACTGGGCGCCGGTCTCCTCGGCATGCTGGCGTCCCTGGCCCTCGCGACGTCCGACTGGAGACGCGACCGGCGCTCGCGCCAGCGGCACGGGAAGTGCCCGGAGGATGTCGCCAACAGCCCCGTACACGCCCGGCAGAACTGATTCCGCGACGCGCCCACGACGTACGGACTCCGTCGCGCGCCCACGGGGTACGGACTCCGTCGGCTGCGTACCGGGACAGGGGCAGGACAGGACCCGGACCAGGATCAGCCGGCGGCCAGCACGGTCCTCCCGGCACCGGCCCCCGCACCGGCGCTCGCGTGGTCGTGCGGGGCCAGCCGCAGATAGGCGGTGATCTGCTTTCCCCTGGCGCGGCGTGCCACGGCGACCCGTTCGCTGACCGTGTGCACCAGGCGCAGTCCGTGGCCGCCGACGCGGAACCGGTCACCCTGGCGCACCGTGGGCTGCTCCGCCGAGGTGTCCCGCACGGTGATGGCCAGCCGTCCCCGGAGCAGTCGCAGGATCAGCTCGCAGGGTCCGGGAGCATGCCGGATCGCGTTCGTGATCAGTTCGCTGACGACGAGTTCGGCGTCCACGGCCAGAGAGGCCGGAATCGTGGCGGGGGCGGTGTTCCGGCCATGGGCGAGGAAGGCGCGCAGGGCCAGACGCGCGTCGACGGCGCTTGCCGCGCCGTCGCCCCAGGCCGCGCCGAAGCGCAGCGTGGCGTGGTCGTCCGCGCCCGGTCGATCTGCCGCCTGCTTCCCAAGCGGGAGGACCATACGGATGCTCTTTCGTTGTGTTCGCCCCTGCCGGGGTTGCTCTGTCGCTCTGCGTTTACCCGGGTGCGCTCGACACATACCAGGACAACCACCAGGCGTTCCCGGCAGGCTGCTTCCAGCGGTGGCAGCCACGGGGGGCTGGTTTCGGTGCCACGGGGCACACGGGGATGCAACACAGCAGGGCATCCCACAGTGGAAGGGCCGACAGTCGGCAGGGGCGGCCGAACAGCGAGGAGGCGACGACATGGCAGGGCCGGAGCATACGGAGACCGCCGCACAGCGGTCCGTGGCCGTACTCGACACCTCGCTGACCCGAAGGCTGGACGCCATCGGAACCGGGGCCTACGTCGTCGACGAGGAGGGCCGTATCCTCGCGGTCAACACCCGTGCCCGGGACGTACTGGGCCGGTCCACCGAGGACCTGATCGGTCATGACGCGCACGACCTGCTGCACCGGGACGCCCACGGGCGACCGCTGCCAACGAGCCGGTGCGGAATGCGGCAGGCCTTCCACGCCGGGCGGACCGCCCAGGCCGATGAGGACTACTTCGCACGCGGAGACGGTGCGCTGCTGCCCATCTCCTGGCTGATCACCCCGTACGACATCGGCGACGACGGAGCCGGCACGCTCGTGCTGTTCCACACCGTCGAACACGCGCCGGAAACCAGCCCGCAGCCCCAGCCGACGGGCAGGCCGCTGTCCGAGCTGGAGCGACTGGCTCTGCTGGCCGACGCCACCACGCGGCTGACCTCCACGCTCGATGTCGACGAGGCGCTGGACCGCCTGGTGAACCTGGTCGTGCCCCGGCTGGCGGACTGGGTGATCGTGGATCTGATCACCGAGCACGACGAAGTCTGGCGTACCGAAGTCGTCCACGCCGACGGCGGCGCCCTGGTGCGCCGGGACGATCTCCAGGGCCCGATGCCGCCCGTCCCGGAGGCGTCCCCGATGCCCCTGTCCAGAGCCCTGCGCGGGGTGGCCTCCACGGTGGCCGGGCCCGGCACCTACCAGCGCGAACCGGATTCGGGCATCGCGGTCGAGCAGCGCCGGCTGTTCGACGTCACGGGGATGCACTCGGCGGCCATCGCGCCCATCCGCAGCACACGCGCTGTCCTCGGGGCCCTGACCCTCGGCCGGGCCGAGGACCCGGTCCCCTTCACTCCGGCCGATCTCCCGCTGGTCGAGGACATCGCCCGCCGGGCCGGCCTCGCCCTGGACAACGCCCGCCTGTACCAGCGCCAGCGCAAGGTCGCCGAGACCATGCAGAGCCACCTGCTGCCCCAGATGCCGGGAGTTCCGGGCCTCCAGATGACCGTCCGCTACCTGCCCGCACCCGACGCCTCGCAGGTCGGCGGCGACTGGTACGACGCCTTCCCCATGTCCGACGGGTCCACCGCCCTGGCCGTCGGGGACGTCGTCGGGCACGACCTGGAGGCGGCGGCCGGCATGGCGCAGGTGCGCAACATGCTCCGCGCCTACGCCTGGTCCCAGCACGAACCCCCCAGCCGGATCGTCACACGGCTCGACGAGGCGCTCCAGCACATCACGGACGTCGACATGGCCACGCTGATCTTCGCCCGGATCGAGTCGGCGGACGACGACGGCCGGTGGCAGCTCTCCTGGACCAACGCGGGCCACCCGCCACCCCTGCTGATCAGCCGCGACGGGCTGGCGCGCTACCTGACCGACGGACACGGCATCGTCCTGGGCGCCGGAGCCGCCACCCCGCGCCCCGACGCCACCACCTTGCTCCCGCCCGGATCCACCCTCGTGCTGTACACCGACGGCCTGATCGAAGCACCCGGCCACAGCCTCGACGAGGGCCTGGAACGGCTGAGCCGGCACGCCGCCGCCCTCGCCCACCGCCCCCTGCCCTCCTTCACCGACCACCTGCTGCGCCGCGTCCGCCCCGCCGACAACGAGGACGACGTCGCCCTCCTGGCCCTGCGCACACCCGCCGCCAGGGCACCGGCCGCCGGTCGGTGACGCGACGGCGGACCCTCAGGGTTCGACGTGGATCTTGGGGCCGGGCCCCGAACCGGCCGGGCGCTCGCCGGCGAGGACGGGACCCACCTCGTCCAGGCCCACGGTGGCGGCGACGAGCGGCCTGGGGTCGACCCATCCGGCGGCGTACGCCCGGATGGTGGCGTCGAGGCCCAGGGAGGCGGACAGGACACCGGTCGCGGTCACGTCCTTGAGGACGAGTGCGCGGGTGTCGATCCTGCTGGGCTCGCCGGCCAGCCCGATGTACACGAGGCGGCCCCCCGGTTCGACCAGGTCCAGGGCCATGTCCGGCAGCCGGGCGGCGTTCGAGGCGTCGACGGCCGCGTCGAAGGGCACGTCCGGCAGGGAACCCTCCGTCCACACGTGCTCGAAGCCCAGGGAGCGGGCGAAGGCGAGGGAGCTGTCGGTGGCGCCCATGAGGTGCACCTCGGCACCGGACGCGCGCAGGAACATCGCCACCAGCAGCCCGATCGTCCCCGGGCCCAGGACCAGGGCGCGGTCCCCGGGCGCCGGCGCGGCGGCCCGGGCGGCGCGCAGGGCGTTGCCGCCGGGCTCGACCAGAGCGCCGAGCACGGCGTCGACGGAATCGGGCAGGGCGTGCAACGAGGAGGCGGGTACGGCGAGTTGCTCCGCCAGCGCGCCGGGCACACCCCCGCGTATGCCGACCTCCCTGCGCTGCTCGCACACGTGCTGACGGCCGCGCCGGCACCGGCGGCAGGAGCCGCAGCCGAGCATGGTGTCACCCATGACACGGCGGCCGAGCCAGGCGGGATCGACACCGTCTCCGACCGCCGCCACCCGCCCGGCCCACTCGTGGCCCGGCCGCATCGGGTACGTGGAGTGGCCTTGGTGGAGATAGGCCATCGCGCCGGTGAAGAACTCCGCGTCCGTGCCGCACACACCGACCCGCTCGACATCGACGACGACCTCGGCGGGTCCGGCCACCGGCGCCGGAAGCTCCTGGACCTCGTACGCGCCGGCGTCACCGGCTTCGCCGGCCCCCGGCGCGGCTGGGAACGGCTCTACGTCGACCACGTCCTCCAGGCCGACACCGGAGCCGACCTCGACTTCCTCGTCGGTTCCAGCGGCTCCGAGGTGACCCGTGAGTCGCACTGACACCAGATCACCTCGGGGGGTCACCACGTCACCGGCAGCTCCGTGACGCCGCCGGTGAGGGTGGTGCGCACCTCCAGTTCGTCCAGTTCCTTGGCGAGCCGCAGACCGGGCAGGCGGCGGGCCAGCGTGGCGAACACGATGCGCAGCTCCACCCGGGCCAGGCTCGCGCCGATGCAGAAGTGCACGCCGTGGCCGAAACCGAGGTGGGTGCGTTCGGGGCGGTCGGGGTCGAAGGTCTCGGCGTCGGTGTAGACGGAGGAGTCGCGGTTGGCGGAGTTGACCGACAGGATCACGGCGTCGCCGCGCCGGATGGTGACACCGGCGACGTCGACGTCGGTGTGCGCGTACCGCAGCAGCCCGAGGTCGCCGGGCGCGCCCAGGCGCATGATCTCCTCGACGGTGGCGTTGACCCGGCCGTCGGGGTCGGCGGTGAGTGCCTGCCACTGGTCGAGACGCGTCAGCAGGAAGAGCGTGCCCAGGCCGATGCGGTTGACCGTGGTCTCGTGGCCGGCGAACAGCAGCCCGACGCAGAGCTGGATCATGTCGGCGTAGTCGTAGTCCTCGTCGGCGCTCTGCGCGTGGACGAGGTCGGAGATCACGTCCTCGCCCGGCTGTGCTCGCTTGGTCTCGGCGAGAGAGGTCATGTACTCGTTGAACCCGTCCCGCGCCCGGTGGGCTTCGCCGCCGATGGCGTAGTCGGACATACGCTCCGACAGCGAGGCGAAGCGCTCACGGTCGCTCTCGGGCACCCCGAGCAGCCGGCAGATGACGGCGACCGGCAGCGGGAAGGCCAGCCCGGCCTGGAGGTCGACGACCCGGTCGGGGGCGGCGGCGTGCTCGGTGATCAGCCGGTCGACGCACGTGTCGACCAGGTGCTGGACGTGGTCGGAGAGCATCCGCATCCGCTTGGCCGAGAACGCCGGGGTCAGCAGCCGGCGCATCCGCGTGTGGTCGGCCTCCTCGGTGGCGTAGTTGCCCGTAGGGCCGTCCATGACTGCGGCGGACGTCAGGCGCGACGCCCGTTCCGGCTCCGGGTGGGAGCGGCCGAGTCGTTTGTCGCCGAGCAGGTCGCGCACCTCCTCGAAGCGGGTGACCAGCCAGGCGGGGTCCCCGGCCGGTGTGGTGACCGGCGTGACCGGCGCCTCGCGGCGCAGTACGTCGTACAGAGGCGCGAGGTCGAGGACGTTCGGCCTCGGGAAGGGCAGTTGCTGTCGCTCGGCGGTAACGCTCATGGCGCTCCTCCTGTGATCTCCGCATGCGATCTTCGAGCCGCCCCGACCGTAGCAGTTTGTTGGCAGTAACTGTCATTAAAGTTTCGGTCAGTCGTCTCCCCTGTCGTGTGCGTGTTTAGATCGCCTGATGGAGGACCTCATGGTGGACAGCGGTCGTACACCCCGCCGGGGCCGGCCGAAGGTGAGCGACGAGCAACGCGGGCGGCAACGCCTCGGCATCTCCCGCCACGCGGTCCGGCTGTTCGCCGAGCAGGGCGTGGCCGCCACCTCGGGTGAGCAGATCGCGCGGGCCGCCGGGGTCTCCGAGCGCACGCTGTGGCGGTATTTCCCCACCAAGGAAAGCTGTGTCGAGCCGCTGCTGACGAAGATGCTCGACGCCTTCCGGACGGTGCTGCACGCCTGGCCGCCCGAAGCCGGCCTGATCGAGCACCTGCGCACGGCCTATCAGCCCGTCCTCGACTCCTCGTCCGGCGAGGACGTCGAGGCGGTTCTCGCCGTGGTCCGCATGACCCATGACGAACCCGCGCTGCGCGCGGCCTACCTCGTCCTCAGGGAGCGCGCGGAGGAGACGTTCACCGAGGTGCTCGCCGCACGCATGGGCATGCCGCCCGCGGCGTTCGAGGTGCGCGTGCAGGCCGCCGCCATGAACGCCGTGCTCAAGGTGGCGGCCGACGAGTTCGCCCGTGAGACGGCCGGCCGGGGCATCACCCCCGAGGTGCTGAACGATCACCGCGAACAACTCGCCCACGCGCTCGGCCTCGTCACCAGGAGACTCTCGGGCACGGACGTCGGCTGAGGAGCTCGTCGCGTTTCAGCGCTCTCGACGACCGGCCTCGGCGGCGTGCGGGGTGTGGGCGCGTACCGCTGCCGCGACCGCGGCGTCGTCGGCCCGGCCGCGCGCTTCGAGCCCCGCGACGACCCCCTCGATGTTGCTCCGCGGCTGGTTCTGGCTGAGCTTGAACTTGGCCTCGACGCGGCTGATGACCACCTCGACGCCGACGATGCCGCGCAGTTGCCGCTCGACGAACTCCGCCGGCGCCTGGTCGACGGACCAGGGCTCGGCGCGCCCGGCTTCGTGCCGGTCGGTCAGGCGGCGTATCCGGCTCTCGATCCAGGCCGGGTCGTCGTGCACGACCAACTGCCCGTACACGTGCGCGGTGATGTAGTTCCAGGTCGGCACCACCCGGTGGTGCGCCTCCTTGGCCGGGTACCACGACGGCGTCACATAGGCCTGGGGCCCGCGGACGATCACCATGGCCTCGCCCTGCACCGGTCGGCGCCACTGGTCGTTGCCGCGTGCCATGTGGCCGACGAGGGCGCCGTGTTCGCCGGCGTCCGGGTCGTACTCGAAAGGCAGCAGGGTGGCCACGAGGCCCTCGGAGGTCATGGTGATCAGGTCGGCCGCGCCGTAGTCGGCCAGCAGGTCACGGACCGCGGCCTCGTCGGGGACGAAGTGCTTGGGGAGGTACATGGGCGGCCTTTCGCGCGGACGGTGGTCCCGGACAGAAGCTCAGGCGGTGGCCCGGGGCTCGGCCGGGCTGAGGAAGTGCACGGCGGTCTGCGCGGCATGCGGGGCGAGCAGACCGCGCAACTCCTCCGCCGCGGTCTTGAGGTGGTCGCCGTCGTGCGTGGCGCGGAGGGTTTCGAGGACGAAGGCGACGTGCGTGGAGTCCTCGGTGACGCGGGTGCGGTGGGCGTCGCGGTGGTTCCAGTGGCGTGTCAGGACGCCGGTGGCGTCCACGTAGATGATCTCGCCGGGCTTGGGATGCTCGACGGTGCCGGGTTCGCCGAGCGGCGTGAAGGACTCGCTGCCGTCCGCGTGACGGATGGCGACGTCCCCGGTGACGTGGGTCAGGTCGAAGGCGCCGGCGGGCAGGCCGTGGCGGACGGAGACGGCGTTGTAGGAGTCGACGGCCGGGTTGATGCGCGGCAGTGTCCCCTTCTTGGCGAGGCGGCGGCCGAGCGCGTCGACGCTGGGGCGGATGCGGCGGGGGTTGGTGCCGAAGGAGCGGTAGGCGGTGTGCCAGGCCTCGATGCGCGGGTCGGTCTCGTCGGCGGGCTGCCAGGCGCCGTCGACGAGTCGCCGCTCCAGATCCTCCACGGCCGTGGCGGTGTGGGGCCAGGATTCGTGGCCGCGCAGGCCGGTGGCGGTGACCAGGGCGATGAGGGTGTCGGGGAAGGCGTCCGCGACGGCGGGGGTGAGGTGAAATGCGGGCATGGCGGGTTTGCCGTTTCTCGTGTCGGGGCGGGCCTTGATTCGGTGGTGCACAGTGCGGGGCCGCTCAGGTCAGGGCGAGCAGACCGACGGCGACGGCGGCGGTGCCGAGGCCGACGAGCTGGCCCCGGTGGATCCGTTCGGCGAGCACGCCGCGGGCCAGCAGGACCGTACCGGCCGGGTAGAGGGCGGTGATCACGGCGACGACGGCGAGGTCTCCGCTGCGAGCGGCCAGCAGGAACAGCAGGTTCGCCACGGAGTCCAGCACGCCCGCGGCCGCCGACAGGGCGTACGCGGGCCGCTCGGTGCCCAGCCTGCGGTGCATCAGCCCCGCCGCGGCCAGCGTCACGGCCGAGGAGACGGCCCGGCCGATGATCAGCGGCCCCACTCCGCTGTCGGACGGCGCCTGGTGCAGGCAGACCAGCTGAAGGGCGATGGCGGCGCCCGCGCCGAAGGCCAGCAGCAGCGCCGTGCGGGAGGGACGCGCCGAGCCCGCGCCGTGGCCGGCGCTGACCAGCACGACCGCCACCAGCGCGAGCGGCAGCCCCACCAGTCCCGCGGTGGCCAGGTGCTCGCCCTGCACCAGACCCACGCCGACGGGCAGTGCGGCCGACACCAGCGCGGTCACGGGCGACAGCACGTTCATCGGGCCGATCGCCAGCGTGCGGTAGAGCAGGGCGAACGCGGCGGCGGAGGCGACCCCGGACGCGGCACCCCAGCCGAGGGTGCCGGCGCCGAACGAGGCTCCGAGCACCGGCCACAACAACAGCTCGACCGCGAGGCTCGCCGGAGCCGCGATCATCACCGTGCGCAGCACATGGGCCTTGCGGGCGCCGAGGCCGCCGAGGAAGTCGGCGCATCCGTAGGCGAGCGAGCTGCCCAGGGCCAGCAGCAGAGCGATCACAGGACATCCCTTACCATTCAGTGGAACGACCAGACCGTACAACAGAACGACCGCCCGATGTCAACCAAACGACCGGACGGTACAGTCGAATGTTCCAGCTGCAAGGATGGTGATCAGGTGGCCGAGACAGCCGCAGCCCTGCGGACGGTCGCGCACAACGTCCGGGCGGCCCGCATCCGCGCGGGCCTCACGCTGGAGGAACTCAGCCGGCGCGCCCAGGTCAGCAAGGGCGCCCTGGTGGGACTGGAGAAAGCCCAGGGCAATCCCAACCTGGCCACCCTGGTCCGGCTGGCCGACACCCTCGGCATCTCGGTCTCCGCACTGATGCAGGGATCACCCGAAGGCCGCGTCCGCGTCGTGTCCGCCGAGGCCGTGGCCCCCCTGTGGACCGGAGAGCGGGGCGGCGAGGCCCGGCTGATGCTGACGACGTCGGGGCCGGCACCGGTCGAGGTCTGGCGCTGGCGGCTGGAACCGGACGAGGAGTACCCCAGCCACCCCCACCAGGCCGGAGTCGCGGAAACCGTCAGCGTCACCGCCGGCCGGATGACCCTGATCGTCGACGGTACCGAGCACACCGTCGAGGCGGGCCAGACCGCCACGTTCGACGGCGACACCCCGCACACCTATCGCGGCGCGGGCACGGAGACCTGCCACCTGATCATGACGGTCCACCTGCCGCCCGGCCCCGCCCCGGCGAGCTGACCCGCAGGGGCGGCCGGTCGCACTCGCGGTCCTGCGAGCCAGCCGGGCTCAGGGTCCGCGAACCCCATCCGTCACTGCGGTTTCAGACCTCGGCGATTCGGCCAACTCAAGCCGTCCGGGAGCGGCTTCAGGACCGTGCCCACCCGTTCGCGCCCTTGCCGTGTCTGGCGTCGAACGCGTCCGGAATCGATCGCGTTCGATTCCCGCGCCGCGTCGTTATGCCGTGCACCGCCGAGCCGACCCGGCGCGGCACGACCCGAGGAGCGATACAGGTGACCGTGACCGACGCCTCGACCGACAACGCGGAAGCACCACCCCCTCCACCCCCGGCCACCATCACCTTCGAGGGCAAGTTCGGCAAGAACCCGCTGGCAGACGCCGGCTTCACCGCCATGTGCCGACGCCTGCCCTCCGTGCTCGGGCGTACCGCCCGGATGGCCTGGGCCGTCGACAGAACCGGTGCCGTGCTGCTCCTCGCCTGCCAGCTGCTCACCGGCGCCGCGGCCGCCGTCGTCCTCGCGTTCACCGCACAGGCGATGACCCACCTCCTCGGCACCGGAACCGTGCCCGAACGCCTGCACGCCGCGCTGCCCGCCCTGACCGTCGTGACGACGGCCGCGGCCATCGGCCGGGTCAGCGGCGCCCTGTCCTCGTACGCCGACGGACGGATCACCCCGCGGCTGACGACCGAAGCGGACATCGCGCTGGTGACCGCCGTGTGCCGCGTGGAGTCGAGCGCCTACGGTGAGGACGGATTCGCCGACCGGCAGGAGGCCGCCGAGATCGGCGTCACCCGGACCCGGCTGATGGTGCAGGACGCCCAGCGGTTCATGTCCGCCCTCATCCGCATGATCGCCGCGAGCGGGGTCGTCACGACCCTGCACCCGCTGCTGCTTCCCCTGCTCCTGCTGGCCGTCCTGCCGGCCGGCGCCGGAGCCGTCCTGTCGGCACGCGTCGACTACGAGACCCACTACCTCAACCTCGGCGACCGCAACGTGCGCTCCATGATGCGCTGGTGGGCCACCTACTCCCGCTTCGGCGACGAGGTCCGCGCCAACGGCATGACCGGCTACCTCACCTACTGGTACCGCGCCCTGTCCGACCGGATCGACCGGCGCACCCTGACCGCCGCCCCGCGGATGCTGCGCATCACCCTCGGCACCAGCGCCCTGGGCGGGGCCTTCCTGCTGTGCACCTGGGCAGCGCTCGCCTGGCTGGCCGCCACCGGCCGCATCGCCCTGCCCGTCGCGGCCACCGCCGTGGTCGCCGTCCAGACCACACTGGCCGCGCTCTCCCAGTTCGTCATCCACGGCGCGGCGATGTTCCACACCTCGCTCTACCTCGCCGACATGCGGTCCTTCCTCGACATGGCAGGCGAACGGGCACCCAGGCGCGGGGACCTGGCCGTCCCGGACCGGGTGGACCGAATCCGCCTCGACGAGGTCGTCTACCAGTACCCCGGCAAGGAGGAACCCGCCGTCGCGGGCGTATCGCTCACGCTGCGGCGCGGCGAGATCCTGGCCGTCGTCGGCGAGAACGGCTCGGGCAAGTCGACCCTGATCAGACTCATCACCGGCATTCTGCTCGCCGACAAGGGCCGCGTTCTGTGGGACGACGTCGACCTGGCCCGAGCCGACCCCGACGCCGTGTGGAAACGCACCGCGCTCGTCCCGCAGAACTTCGCCGCCTGGCCGCTGCGCGCCCGTGAGAACATCACCCTCGGCCAGCCGCGGACGAACGACGACGGACCGGTGTGGGACGTCGTCGACGCCGTCGGCATGCGCGAGGCGATGGAGAAACTGCCCCAGCGGCTCGACACCCTTCTCGCCAAAGAACTCTGGGGCGGCGCCGAGTTGTCGGGCGGGCAGTGGCAACGCCTCGCGTGCGGCCGCGCGCTCTACAGGCAGACCCCGCTGCTGATCCTGGACGAACCGACCTCCCAGATGGACGCCCGTGGCGAGCACGCCGTCTTCCTGGAGATCAGACGGATCGCCGCCGAGCGCATGACGATCGTCGTCACCCACCAGCTCGAGAACACACGAAGCTCGCCGACCGCATCCTCGTCATGGACCAGGGCCGGGTCGTCGAACAGGGCACATACGAGGAACTGGCCCACGGCGGGGGGCTGTTCGCGGAACTCGTGGCCCTGTCCCAGGACCGGTGACGTACCACTCCACTCGCCTCGTCCGCACGACCCGTATCTGAAGGCGGGCCGGACCGACCGCATCGGCTGACCCGGCACCCCGGCCCCGGCGCGCACGCCGCGCCGGGGTCAGGGCAGTACGACGATCTTGCGTCCCTGGCCGGCCGCGAACTGTTCCAGTGCCTGCGGGTACCGGGCCAGCGGCAGCCGGTGGCTGATGAACACCCGCGGATCGAGCACTCCGGTGGCGAAGAGTTCCGCCGCCCGTTCGTAGCTGTGCAGTACCGCCATGGAGCCCGTGATGGTGATCTCCTGGTTGTAGACGCGGTACGGCGAGATCGTGGCCGTCGTGGCGTAGTCGGAGACCCCGAACTGCAAGAACGTCCCGGCCTTGGCGACCCGCTCCAGGCCGTCCTGGATGGCGGCGGCGTTGCCGGTCGCGTCGACCACCACGTCCCAGCCGTCCGGTCGCCCCAACTCGTCGGCTGACAGCGCCGTGTGGGAACAGCCCAGCTTCCCGGCCGTCGCCAGCCGCTCCGGGTTGACGTCGACGACATCGATCGAGGCGGCACCGGTGCGCTTGGCCAGCTCCAGCATCATCAGGCCCATCGTCCCGCTGCCGTAGATCAGCACATGGGAGCCGAGTCTGCTGTTGAGCACGTCGTAGCCGCGCACGGCACAGGACAGCGGCTCGATCAGCGCCGCGTCCTGGACGTCCACGTGGTCCGGCAGCCGTACGCAGTTCGCGACGGGCGCCACGGCGTACTCGGCGGCGCCACCGGCCACGGTCACACCGATCGCCTGCCAGCGGTCGCAGAGGTTGTTGCGGCCCACCCGGCAGTAACGGCACTCGTTGCAGTACAGCGAGGGGTCCACGGCGACCCGGTCGCCGATGGCGAGTTCGGTCACCTCGCTGCCGAGGCCCACGACCTCCCCGGCGAACTCGTGCCCCGGCACGACCGGCAAGGTCGGTGCGAACTCGCCCTGAAGGATGTGCAGATCGGTCCCGCACAGCCCGCACGCCGCCACATCGACGACCACGTCGCGCGGCCCGGGAGCCGGGTCGGGCACTGTGGTGACGGTGACCTTGCCGGGGGCTTCGATGACAGCGGCTTTCACTTGACTGCTCCTAGGGACAGGCCGCGCACCAGTTTGTCCTGGGCGGCGAAGCCGGCGATGAGGACCGGCAGGGAGACCAGGGTGGCTGCGGCGCAGAGCCGGGCGAGGAAGAGGCCTTCGTTGGTGATGAAGCCGACCAGGAAGACGGGGGCGGTGGAGGCCTGGGTGGCGGTGAGGTTCACGGCGAACATGAACTCGTTCCAGCTGAAGATGAAGCAGATCAGCGAGGTGGCGGCGAGTCCGGGCAGGGCGATCGGCGCGACGACCCGCCACAGGACGGTGAGCAGATTGGCCCCGTCGACCTCGGCCGCCTCCAGGATCTCCTTGGGGACCTCGGCGAGGAAGGAGCGCATCATCCAGACCGCGATCGGCAGGTTCATCGCGGTGTAGAGGACGATCAGGGTCCACACGTTGTCCAGCATCCCGGCGTCCTTGACGATCAGGTACACCGGCAGCAGCGCCGCGATGGCCGGGAGGAACTTGGTGGACAGGAAGAAGAACATCACGTCGGTCCACTTCTCGACCGGCTTGATGGACAGCGCGTAGGCCGTCGGCACCGCCAGGGCGAGCACCAGCAGCGTCGAAATGACGCTGGCCATCGTGGAGTTGAGGAGGAAGGGGGTGATGTCCCGGCTGAACAGTGTTCCGTACTGGTCGAAGGTGAACGGGGCGAGGGGGCTGGGCGGGTTGGTCGCGGCGTCGGCCTCCTGGTGGAAGGAGGTCAGCACCATCCACGCCACCGGTGCGAAGAACGCCAGCGTGGCGAGCCAGGCGACGAAGGTCCACAGGGGCGACAGCCGGGCGGTCATCGGGACACCTCCTGGCGGAACAGCGACGCGATGGTGCGCAGGGCGAAGGTCGCGATGACGATCGAGCCGAGAACGACGACGACTCCCGCGGCGGCCGCTTCGCCGTACTCGTACTTGCGGAACATGGTCAGGTAGATCTCGTAGGGCAGGTTGGTCGTCTGGGAGCCGGGTCCGCCCTGGGTGATGGTGAAGACCGCGTCGAAGGTCTGCACGACGTAGATCGTGCCGAGCAGTACCCCCAGCTCGATGTACTGACGCAGGTGGGGCAGCGTGATGTGGCGGAAGGTGGCCATGGCCGAGGCTCCGTCCACGCGGGCCGCCTCCAGCACGTCACCGGGCTGGGCCTGGAGGCCGGCCAGGAGGATCAGCATCATGAACGGGGTCCACTGCCAGACCAGCGAGACCACCACGGCCGGCATGGGATACGAGGACACCCAGTCGACCGTCGGACCGTGGTCGGCGCCGAAGAACTGGTAGACGGCGTTGAGGCTGCCGTTGAGCAGCCCGTAGTCGGGGTTGTAGATGGCGTGCTTCCACAGCAGCGATGCCGCCACCGGCATGACGAGGAAGGGGGCGATGAGCATCGTGCGGGCCAGTCCGCGGGCGGGGAAGCGGCGGTCGAGCAGCACGGCCAGGCCGAGTCCGAGGAGCACGCTGATCAGCACCACCGAGGCGGTGAGGACGACGGTGTTGAGCACCGCGGTGCGCAACCGTTCGTCGGTGAAGACGAACGTGTAGTTGGACAGGCCGGTGAAGTGCCTTTCGCCCGGACGCAGGATATTCCACTGGAAGGTGGAGATGACCAGCGTGGCCACAAAGGGCAGTTGCGTGACGACGATCGTGAAGATCAGCGCCGGCAGCAGCGGGATACGGCGCCGCCACTTGCTGACGCCGGAGGGCGTCCGTGGGCCGGCGGGCGGCGGTGCGGTCTTGGGCGGAGCGGTGAGCGTGGTCATGGGTGTTTCCTCTGCCGGGTGACGGCCGGGGTGGGGAAGCGGTGCCCGGCCGGCCGGGAGCGCCGACCGGGCCGTGAAGGTCACTTCTGGTAGTTCTTCGCGACCGTCTCGGCGAGCTTCTGGCCGTCGTCGAGCGCCTTGTCCACGCTGGTCATGCCGGCGATGGCGGCGGAGATCTCCTGGGTGACCTTGGTGCCCAGGTCCTGGAACTCGGGGATGGCCACGTACTGGACGCCCACGGTCGGCCGGGGCTGGACGCCCGGGTTGGCCGGGTCGGCGCCCTCGATGGACTTCAGGGTGATGTCACCGAACGACGCGGCGGCCTTCTTGTACTGAGGGATCTCGTAGGTGCTGGCCCGCTTGCCGGCCGGGACGCGCGCCCAGCCCAGCTTCTCGCCGACGAGCTTCTCGTACTCCTTGCTGGAGGCCCACAGCATGAACTGCGAGGCGGCGTCGGCGTTCTTCGTGGTCTTGGGCATGGCCCACGCCCAACTCCACAGCCAGCCGCTGGACTTGGTCTCGACGGTCGGCGCGTAGGCGTACCCGACCTTGCCGGCGATCCTGCTGGAGCTGGGGTCCTCCAGTGACCCGGCGGCGCTGGTCGCGTCGTACCACATCGCGACCTTCTTCTGGCTCATGGCGTTCAGGCACTCGGTGAACCCGGCCTGCGGGGCTCCGGCCTCGCCGTGCTTGCGCACCAGGTCGACGTAGAAGTTGGTGGCCTTCTTGAACGCCGGGCTGTTGACCTGCGCCTTCCAGTCCTTGGTGAACCAGGTGCCACCGAAGGTGTTGACCATGGTCGTCAGCGGCGCGCCCAGCTCGCCCCAGCCGGCCAGACCACGCAGGCAGATACCCCGCATGCCCGGTTCGGCGCCGTCGACCTCGGCCGCGATGTCGGCGATCTGCTGCCACGTCGGGCGCTCGGGCACCGTGATGCCCTTCGCCTTCATGACGTCCTTGTTGTACATGAGAAAGGACGACTCGCCGTAGAACGGCAGGGCGTAGAGCTTGCCGTCGGAACCCGACAGGGACGTGACCATGGGCTTGAGAAGGTCTGCCTTGTCGAAGCTCGCGTCCTTGTCGGCGTAGGACCCGAGTTCGTGCAGCCAGCCGTTCTTCTCCCAGATGGGCACCTCGTAGGCGCCGATGGTGGCGACGTCGTACTGGCCGGCCTGGGTGGCGACATCCTGGGTGACCTTGTCACGCAGTTCGTTCTCGGGCAGGACGGTGAAGTTCACCTTGATGCCGGTGTCCTTGGTGAAGGAGTCCTTGGTCAGCTTCGCGATGTCCTCCATCTGCGGGTTGCCGACCATCAGCACGTTGATGCTCTTGCCGCCGCCGGAGGCCGAGGTGCCGCCCGCCCCGCTACAGGCGACCAGCACCGAGCCCGCGGCTGTGGCGGTGACGAGGGCGTGGACCATTCTTCGTGTGCGCATGACTGACTCCAGGGGATGGCTGAGGACATGGGAAACCCAGGCCCCGGACTCGCGGGGCTGGACGGGGGGGGATGAACCGGGACTCAGGCCCGGATGACTTCGGGACCCAGCAGTGAGTAGCGCTGCGCTTCGGCGGCGGGGAGTCCGGCGTCGGTGACGATCGCCTCGAACTCCGTGACGTCCGCGAAGCGGCAGAAGCTCGCGGCACCGAACTTGGTGTGGACGCCGGAGAACACGCGGCGCCGGGAGGCCCTCATGACCTGGGCCTTCACTTCACTGACCGCGGGTTCGGGGGTGGTGAGTCCGTACTCGCGGGAGATGCCGTTCGCGCCGACGTACGCCAGGTCGATGACGAAGCCGGACAGCATGCGGACGGCCCATGGGGCGACCGTGGCCAGCGTCCCGCCACGGACACGGCCGCCGAGGAGCAGCACGGTGATGTTCTCGGCGGAGGCCAGGTCGCCCGCGGTGGCGAGCGAGGAGGTGACCACGGTCAGTGGCCGGTCGCGGGGGAGCGCGGCGGCGATGAGCTGAGGTGTGTAGCCCTCGTCGACGAAAACCGTCTCCGCATCCCCGAGCAGTTCCGCCGCGGCGGCCGCGATCCGGGACTTCTCGGGGACATGCACGGTGGTGCGGAAGGCGAGCGTGGTCTCGAAACCCGCGCTCTCCACGGCGTGGGCACCGCCGTGCGTACGCCGGACCAGCCCGTGCCCCTCGAGCCGGTTGAGATCCCGCCGCACGGTCTCCTTGGAGACCCCGAGGTCGGCGGCGAGCTTTCCGACGTCCACGGATCCGGAACGGCGGGCCGATTCCAGGATTCCCCGTCTTCGCTCCTCGGCATCCACGGCGACACCTTCCTTCCACGGCTCCGGGGCGTTGTGACCGCACCCGCACATGTCCGGAGCCCGGCCCGTTCGGCCTCCAGTGGCCAAATTTCTACAAGGCGTTCGCCCGTACTGACCAGGTTCGTCGTAGAGCGGTTCGTGACCGAATCTGCCCGCTTTTCGGAGAGTGGAGCCACTGGTTGCCGCGAGGGATCGCTCTAGGACGCAGGAGCCGCTGCCCGCTTGCCGGCCCGGGTTTGTCCGCTCGGTGCCCACTTTTACGGAAGGATCCGGACACGAGGCCAGGCCGAGGCTGATTTTCGGCCACCGGCAAGCTCAGGGGTCGACGCCGGTCAGTGAGATGGGGCCGAGGGCGGCGAAGGTGGTGTTGTCGTATCCGGCCACGGAGATGTCGTCGGGGACGGACAGTCCGGCTTCGGCGACCGCTTCGAGTACGCCCATGGCGGCGATGTCCGCTCCGGCGAAGACGGCGGTGGGGCGGTCGGGACGGGACAGCAGTCGTTTCGCGCCCCGTAGCCGCCCTCCTGGGTGCAGCTGGTGGAGACGACGTCGGTCCACTGCTCCAGGCCATGTGCGCGCATGGCCTGGCGGTAGCCGTCGGCGTGCCGGGCGTTGGGCATGCCGGCGAGGTGTGCGGGGTCCGTGTCGTGGTGCGATGTGGGCGATCCGGCGGTGCCCGAGGCCGGCGAGGTGGCCGACGACCAGGATGATGCCGTCCATGCCGCGGTCGATCACGGCCTCGGTGATCTGGGCTTCGGCCTTTTCGCCGTTGCAGCCCCGTCCGAGGAACACCTGGTACCCGGTGTCCTCCCGCGCGTCCGTGATGCCGTCGAGGATCTCGGGGAAGAGGGGTTGCGGATGTCGGGCAGCATCACGCCGAGAGTGTAGGTCTGCCCGCGCAGGCCCCGGGCGCCGGCGTGGGGACGGGAGCCCAGTTCTGGTTGGCGCTCCCTTCGCGGGAAAGGTTGCCGCCGAGTGTATGCCGGGCACCTGGACGGAACTGCTGGGCCGGCTTTGCTCCACTGCCGAGGTCCAGCAGACCCTGCTCGGTAATGGTTGTAATGCTCGGCAGCGTGACGTCAGCCTGTCGGCATGAACGTCACGGCGCCCCCGCCCAGCCCGCAGGGCATTGATCCGTCCCGCCCGGACGGGGTCTCGGCGTGATCGCACTGACCGTGAAGGCGCTCGTCCCCGTCGTCCTGCTGATCGCGCTGGGCTGGGCGCTCAAGCGCTCGGTGATCACAGCGGAGAGTTTCTGGTCCGAAGCCGAGCGCCTCAGTTATCGCGTTCTGCTGCCGGCCCTGTTCCTGCACAGCCTGGCGACCGCCGACACCGACGATCTGCCGGTGAGGGCCCTGGCCGGCGCGCTGATTGCCTCCACGGTGGCGGTGGCCGTGCTGGTCATCGCCTGCAAGCCCCTGATGCGGCTGAAGGGCGACGCCTTCACCTCGGTCTTCCAGGGCAGCATCCGGTTCAACAACTACATCGGCGTGGCGATCGCCGCCGGCCTGTTCGGCACCGAGGGCGTCGCCTTCGCCGCGGTCTGCAACGCGGCGATCGTGCCCACCGTCAATGTGCTGTGCGTGCTGGTCTTCGCATGGTTCGGGACCGCGCGCCTGCGGTTCTCGGGCGTCGTCAGACAGCTCGTGACCAATCCGCTCATCCTCGCCTGCCTGGGGGGCATCCTCCTTCGGACACTCGATGTGAGCCTGCCGCCGGGCATCGAACCAGCGCTCCAGGCACTGGGGGCCGCCTCGATGCCACTGGGCCTCCTCTGCATCGGTGCCGCTCTGCGCTTCGGCACGGCACGGTCGTGGACGGCGCCGATCCTCACGTCCTCGTCCGCCAAGTTCGCGCTCATGCCCGCCGCGACGTTCCTCGCGGCCCAGCTCTTCGGCCTGGGTTCCCACGCGCTGATCATCGCCGTGCTCTTCCAGACCCTGCCGACGGCGTCGTCGTCGTACATCCTGGCAAGGCAACTCGGCGGCGACGCACCCCTGATGGCCGGAATCACCGCCGCACAAACACTCCTGGGCACCGCCGCCGTCCCGCTCGTCATGGCACTGGTCCCGGCATAGCGACTACCCGGCGTCAGGGCGTGTCCAGCGTCGCCTGCCGCGGTGGCGGCGGACCGCGTCGGTGTTGGCGCAGCGGGCGGAACAGTAGGCACGGCGGCCGTTGCGGCTGGTGTCGGCGAAAGCGGTCCGGCAGGAGTCCAGCGCGCACACGCCCAGCCGTTTCCCCTCGGCCTCCATGGCGAAGACGGCCAGACCGCCGGCGGTCACGGCTTTCACGCGGCTCTGGAGGTCCTGGGCGTCCGGGGCGAAGTGCAGATGGGGTCGCAGATCGTCGTGTGTGGTCAGGTACACGCTCCGGGCACCATCCGCGAGCAGGCCGTTGATGTTCTGGCACCGCTCGGTCTGCGAGGACGCCTCGAAAACAGGCCTCATCCGCCGCGACCAGTCCCTGATCTCCCGGGACGCGGAGTCCGAGACGCGCGGACGGCGGATCCGGAGCTCTCGCAGCACCCGTTCCAGTACGTCAGGCAGCCATGACTCACTGGCATCAAGGTTCACCAGCGCCACGGCCAGGTGAACCCCGACCATGTTGTCATGCTCGAACTGCACTGGACCATTGCAGCACAGGGCTCCCCGCCGGGGCCAGGGTGCGCCTGCCGGGCGGACTACCGGCGGGCGTCGTAGCTCTCACGCGCCGCGAGTACCTCGGCGATGTGCTCCTCGGCCCAGTGGCCCAGCGCCTGGAGCGGGGCCTGCAAGGTGCGGCCCAGTTCGGTCAGCTCGTACTCGACCCGGGGCGGGACCTCGGCGTACACCTGCCGGGTGACGATTCCGTCGCGCTCCAGGTCGCGGAGTGTCTCGGTGAGGACCTTCGCGCTGATGCCGTCGACGGCGGTGCGCAGGTCGCGGAAGCGCATGCGGCCGGCGCTGAGGGCGATGACCACCATGGCCGTCCACTTGTTGGCGATGCGGGCGAGCGAGGTGCGGGAGGGGCAGGTCGCCGTCATGACATCGAAGGCCGGATGCTGTGACATGCGTCGCAGACCTCCGTTAGTTACATTGAGGTGGCTGGTTACCGATAGTGAGTATAGGGCTTCAGCTGGCGCCTGAGTCGGCGGGAGCTCACGGGATCCGGCCGGGAGAGTCCGGCCGGATCCTCAGCAGGTCCAACGCCGGTCGACCGTGCCCCGCCCGGCGGAGAGGATCCCGCGCATGGGTCATAGCCACCGGACCGTCCGCGTCACCCGGGTCACCACCGCCGCGTAGCCGATGCCGACGGCGAGGGAGGCGAACAGGGCGGTGAGCGGGAAGTCCTCCTGGAGGTAGGGGTAGACCTGGTAGTGCGTCAGGTAGATGTAGAGGGAACCGCTCGCCAGGAGGCCGGCGAGTGCGTTGAGCGGCCTCAGGCTGGGCAGGGCCGGTACCCAGATCAGCAGCGCCAGGCCGGCGATCACGAGGGCCGTGCGCAGGGGCTGGTCCTGGAACAGGCCGGGCAGGGTGAGCAGCAGCAACGCCGTCAGCAGAACTCGTCGCCGTACGGTTTCGGCCCGCGCCGCCGCCCACCCCAGGGTGAACAGCCAGAAGACCACCGTGGGGCTCAGCTGCGGACGGGCGGACGCCAGGCCCAGCAGGTCGTAGCGGCCGACCAGGCCGACGGCCGTGAGGGCCAGCGGCACGCCGAAGGCGTACCGCCGCTCCAGCCGGTCCAGCAGCGGCACGGCCAGGAGGGCGGCGAGGACGACGAGGAAGTAGACCAGGGCCTCCACGAACCAGTAGGCCCAGTCGAACCGGTCGTTCCCCTGGTCGAGCAGGCTGTTCAGCAGCACCGCGTTGGCCGGGTCGTGGAAGTCGGTCAGGAGCACCGCGCCGGTGATCCACACCATGCTCGGTACCGCGATGCGGGCGATGCTGCGCCCCATGTGCCGCAGCCGTTCGCGGCGTTCGGCGCCGTTCAGCTGGAAGCGGGCGAAGTTGTACCCGGCGACACAGATGAGGATGTGGGCGAAGCCTTTGATCTCGAAGACCTGGACGTGCGAGCCGACGATGAGGACGATCCCGACGGCGCGCAGCGCTATGCCGGTCTCCAGAGTGCGGCGGGTCCGCCAGGACCGCGAGGTGGTCCAGGAGCGCAGTGTCCCGCGCAGTCCCGGCACCGGTCGGGCCCGCTCCGGCTCGGGCCGCTCCTCCTGCCCTTCCGTTCGCTCCGGCGCGGGTGCCGCCATGGCTCGCAGTTCGCGGATCGTCGCCCTGTGCCAGTCGGCGGGCAGACGGCCCAGGGCTTCCTCCAGGCGCAGCGACATCTCGACGTAGCACAGCGAGTCACCGCCCAGGCTGACGAAGCTGCTGTCCTCGGTGACGTCGGCGTGGTCGAGGATCTCCGCGTAGAGACCGAGGAGATCCTGGCCGGCCTCGGGTGGTGCCTCCTGGGCGGGCCGCGTCAACCGCCGTACCGCCTCGTAATCGGGCTTGCCCGTGACCAGGCGGGGGAGCCGGTCGAGGACCCGGACCCGTACGGCGCGGGACGGGAGCCCGCACTCCTGCGCGACCAGCCGCCGGATCCGCGCCTGTTCCCCGGCACGCCCGAGCGCGGCCACCGCGAGCGCCTCCCCGTCCCCCGCGCAGTACGCGGTGACGCCGTGCTCCGCCAGCAGCGACTCGACGCGCTGCGGGTCGATCCGCAGCCCCAGGATCTTCGCGAAGCGGCTGCGGCGGCCCACGATCTCGTACAGCCCGTCGGGCGCACGCCGGGCCAGATCCCCGGTGCGCAGTTCTTCCACGGTCCGGCCGAGGGCGAGGTCGGCCGGGCTCTCGGCGTAACCGAGCATCACGTTCGGTCCGGAATAGAGCAGTTCGCCGACATCCGGACCGTGGCCGTCGGTCGGCAGCAGCCGGAACGAGCCGCCGGGTATCGGTACGCCGACGGCCTCGGGGCGCTCCGCGGCGAGCTGCGGCGGGAGGTAGGCCATGCGGGCCGTGGCCTCGGTCTGGCCGTACATCACGAACAGCTGCCAGCCCGAGCGGCGACCCAACTCGGCGTAACGGGCGACGCGTTCGGGAGCGAGCCGGCCCCCCGCCTGGGTGACGCGGCGCAGCCGCGGCAGCTCCATGTGCTCGAAGCCGATCCGGTCGAGCAGGTCGAAGGTGTACGGCACGCCGGCCAGCGAGGTGCCGCGTGCGGCGCGGAACTCGTCCCAGAAGGCCGCCTCGGACACCGACCGCTCGGTGAGGATCAGCCCGGCTCCGCGCAGCAGATGGCTGTGGATGACGGACAGTCCGTAGCAGTAGTGCATGGGCAGCGTGGTGGCCGCCCGGTCGGTGCCGTCGATGCCCAGGTACGTGGCGATGGACTCGGCGTTGGCCTGAAGGTTCTCGTGGGAGAGCCGCACCAGCTTGGGCGAGCCGGTGGAGCCGGAGGTGCTCAGCAGCAGCGCGAGGTCCGGGTGGAGGGCGTGGGCGCCGGTGCGGTGATTCTCGGCCAGGGTCCATGTCCCGTCGGCCTCCGGACGGGCCACGACGTCGGGCGCGTACGCCTCCGTCAGCGAGCGGATCGTGCTCTCGCTGTCGCCGGGGACGAGCAGGACGGGGTGTCCGGCGGACAGGGCGGCCAGATACGTGACGAGCGCGTCGACGCGGTTGGCCCCGGCCAGCAGCACCAGCCGCCGCACGGACCCGAGGCGTTCGGCGGTGCCGGCGACCCGCTCGGCCAGCTCACGGTACGACAGCTCTCCCTCCGGCGAGATGAGCGCGACCCGGTCGCCGTGGGCCGCGAGTTCACGCGCGAAGGGCACGCCTTTCGGTCCCAGAGGCCGGACAGGCAGGACAGGCCGCACCGGCAGCAGACGCATGGGGGACGGAGCCGGGAAGGGCTCGTAGGGGTGGAGCACGGGGCGCGCCCTTTCCGCGGCAACGTCCGCTTTCAGCACAGAACCCTTGACGTTTAGGTAATCCTTACCTTATTCATTGCAGGGTCATAATCAAGCCACAGAAGAATCACAGGTTCCTCTTCGCCCCCGTCGGTCACCGACATGGTCGGCGGGCACCGAGGCGAACCCCGCAGGAAGGCACACACCATGCGACGCCCCTCGGTTCGCCGGATGACCGCGCTGGTCACGGCCACTTTGCTGCTCCCCGCCCTCGCGGCGTGCGGCTCCGGCGACAAGGACGGCGGGGGCGAGGGCGACGCCTCCTCCCTCGTCATCTACTCCGGCCGCAACGAGAAGCTCGTCAAGCCACTTCTGGACAAGCTGGAGAAGGCCGTCGGCGCCGAGGTCGACGTGCGCTACGGCGACAGCGCGGAGCTCGCCGCGCAGATCCTGGAGGAGGGCGACCGCACCAAGGCCGGGCTGTTCTTCTCCCAGGACGCCGGAGCCCTGGGTGCCCTGTCCAAGGAGGGCATGCTGCGGAAGCTGCCTGCGGGCACCCTCGACAAGGTCGACGAGGCCTACCGCGGCTCCGGCGGTGACTGGGTCGGCCTCTCGGGACGCGTCCGCGTCATCGCGTACAACCCGGACCAGGTCGGCGAGGACGAGGTTCCCGACAGTGTCTTCGACGTCGTCGAGCCGGAGTGGAAGGGCAAGGTCGGTTTCGCGCCGACCAACGCCTCCTTCCAGGCCTTCGTCACCGGTATGCGCGTCCTGAAGGGCGACGACGCCACCCGCGAGTGGCTCAAGGACCTGAAGGCGAACGGCGCCAAGACGTACGCCCACAACCTCGCCACCCTGGACGCCGTCGAGGCCGGCGAGGTCTCCCTCGGCCTGGTCAACCACTACTACTGGTACGAGCGGGTCGCCGAGAAGGGCGAGGACAAGGTCAACTCCAAGCTGCACTTCCTGCCCGGCGAGGACCCCGGCGCGCTCATCAACGTGGCAGGCGCGGGAATCCTCGAGGACAGCGGGCAGAGCGAGACCGCCCAGAAGGCCGTGGACTACCTGCTCTCGAAGGAGGCGCAGACCTACTTCGCGGACAGGACGAAGGAGTACCCGCTGGCCGCGGGCGTCACCAGCGACGTGGAGGACCTGCCCGCGTTCGAGTCGCTCGAGTCCCCCGACATCGACCTCGGCAAGCTGGACTCCCTCCAGGAGACACTGGCCATGCTCCAGGACGTCGGACTGGTCTGACCCGCCGTGCCCACCTCGCCGTCCACGTCCAGACGGACGCGTACGCCGTCCCGTACGCCACGAAGAGCGCGTACGGCCGGCCGCAGGCCACCTGTGGTCCTGCTCGTCCCCGCCTGCGTGGCCGCCCTCTTCGCCCTGCTGCCCCTCGGCTACCTCGCCGTCCGCGCCCTGGAACGCGGGCCGGCCTTCGCCTGGGACGTCGTCTCCGACGAACGCACCCTGGGCCTGCTCGGCCGCAGCCTCGGTCTGACCGTCGTGGTCGTGGCCGCCTGCCTCGTCCTGGGGATCTCGCTGGCCTGGCTGACCGTGCGCACCGCGCTGCCCGGGGCTCGCGCCTGGTCGGTGCTGGCCACGCTGCCGCTGGCCGTGCCCAGCTATGTGGCCGCGTTCGCCTGGCTGTCGGCCGAGCCGGGCCTCGCCGGATTCGGCGGCGCCGCCCTCGCCCTGACACTGGTGAGCTTTCCGTACGTCCATCTGCCGGTCGCCGCCGCCCTGCGGGGCATCGACCCGGCCCAGGAGGAGGTGGCGCGCTCCCTCGGGCACGGACCGCTGCGGACGTTCGCCAGGGTCACGCTCCCGCAGTTGCGACCGGCGGCCGCGGGCGGAGCGCTGCTCGTCGCGCTGTACGTGCTCTCCGACTTCGGCGCGGTGTCCCTGATGCGGTACGACACCTTCACCCGGGCCATCCACACCTCGTACCGCGCCTCCTTCGACCGGACCCCGGCCGCCGCCCTCAGCGTGGTGCTGGTCGTGATGACCGTCGTCCTGGTGGCCGCCGAGGCCCGCACGCGCGGACGCGCCGGGCACGCCAGGACCGGTACGGGCACCGCCCGCCCGGCTCTCGCGGCCGCCCTCGGCCGGTGGCGTCCGCTCGCCCTGCTGTGGTGCGGGGCGGTTGCGGCCGTGGCCGTCGCCTTCCCGCTGGGCACCCTCGGGTACTGGCTGGCCGTCGGCAGCTCGGCCGGCCGGGACCTCGGCGGGCTCGCGGAGACGGCCTGGGCGACGTTCTCCGTCGCGGCGGCGGGCGCCGGTCTCACCACGGTCCTCGCCCTGCCGGTCGGGGTGATCGCCGCCCGGCACCGGGGCCGCGGCGCCCGTCTGCTGGAGCAGGCGGCGTACGCGGGGCACGCGCTGCCCGGCATCACGGTCGCGCTCGCCCTGGTCTTCTTCGCCGTGCGCTACGCCTACCCGCTGTACCAGCGACTCCCGCTCCTCGTCTGTGCCTACGCCGTGCTGTTCCTGCCGGTGGCGGTGGCCGCCACCCGCGCGGCCGTGCTCCAGGCGCCGCCCGTCCTGGAGGACGTGGCCCGCTCACTCGGGCGACGGCCGTGGCAGGTGCTGCGCGAGGTCACCGTGCCGCTGGCCGCCCCCGGTGTGGCCGCCGGGGCCGCGCTCACCTTCGTGGTCTGCATGAAGGAACTCCCCGCGACCCTGCTGTTGCGTCCCACCGGCATGGACACACTCGCCACCCGGCTGTGGACCGAGACCGGCGCCGGCTCCTTCGCGGCGGCCGCGCCGTACGCCGCCGCGCTGATCCTGCTGGCCGCCGTCCCCTCGTACCTCCTAGGCAGGCACCGGACATGAACGAACTGCACGTCGAAGGGCTCACCAAGTCCTACGGAACCGGGGAGCCGGTCCTGCGTGGACTCGAACTCACCGTCCCCGCAGGTACGTTGGCGGCCGTGCTGGGTCCCTCCGGCTGCGGCAAGACCACCATGCTGCGGGTCGTCGCCGGGTTCCTGCGCGCCGACGCGGGCACCGTCCGGCTGGGGGACCGCCTCCTGAACGGGCCCGGGGTCCACGTGCCGCCGGAGCGCCGCCGCATCGGCATCGTGCCCCAGGAAGGTGCCCTCTTCCCGCACCTGAGCGTGGCCCGCAACGTCGCCTTCGGCCTGACCGGCGCCGACCGCGGCGAACGGCGGCGCACCACGGACGAGATGCTCGAACTGGTCGGTCTCACCGGATACGGCGACCGCATGCCGCACGAGCTGTCCGGCGGCCAGCAACAGCGCGTCGCCCTGGCCCGGGCGCTCGCTCCGCGACCCCAACTCGTGCTGCTGGACGAGCCGTTCAACGCCCTCGACAGCGCACTGCGGGCGGGAGTGCGGGCGGACGTGCGCTCCGCGCTGCGGGCGACCGGGGCCACGGCGGTCCTCGTCACCCACGACCAGCAGGAGGCCTTGTCCATCGCCGACCTCGTCGCCGTCGTACGGGACGGCCGGGTCGCCCAGTGCGCCAACCCCCAGGACCTCTACCGGCACCCGGCGGATCCCTGGATCGCCGGCTTCGTCGGCGACGCCGTCCTGCTCCCCGGCACCGCCGACGCCGGCAACACGGTCCGGACCGCCTTGGGCACGGTGTCCCTCGCCGCTCCGCCCGGCGACCTGCGCGCCGGCACGGTCCTGCTCCGTCCGGAACAACTCCGCCTCACCGGCGAGGACTTCGCCGGCGCGGTCAGGGCAACGGTCATCGACGTCTCGTACTACGGCCACGACGCCATGGTCACCGTGGCGGTCGACGGCCACGACACCCCCATCGGCATCCGCGTGGCGGGCCCGATCCGGGTCCGCCCGGGGGAGGAGACGGGCGTCCGCGTCGAGGGCGAGGCGGGCTTCCACCCGTAGGCGATGAGGCGAGTACGACACCCGCAGATTGGCTCGACGCAGCCGGAAATGTATGATCAGGGGCGAATACTTCATGTGCGGGGATCGACAGCGAGGGTCGTCACGCAGGGCGTCACGCCCAGGAATCGCGTCACTGAACACAGCAGCCGGTAGGACGACCATGACTGAGTTGGACACGATCGCAAATCCGTCCGATCCCGCGGTGCAGCGGATCATCGACGTCACCAAGCCTTCTCGATCCAACATTAAGACAACGCTGATCGAGGATGTCGAGCCCCTCATGCACAGCATCGCGGCCGGGGTGGAGTTCATCGAGGTCTACGGCAGCGACAGCAGTCCTTTTCCAAGTGAGTTGCTGGATGTGTGCAGGCGGCGGAACATTCCGGTCCGCCTCATCGACTCCTCGATCGTCAACCAGTTGTTCAAGGGGGAGCGGAAGGCCAAGACGTTCGGCATCGCCCGCGTCCCTCGCCCGGCCGGGTTCAGCGACATCGCGAGCCGGAGCGGGGACGTCGTCGTTCTCGACGGGGTGAAGATCGTCGGGAACATCGGCGCGATCGTACGAACGTCGCTCGCGCTCGGAGCGTCGGGGATCATCCTGGTCGACAGCGATATCACCAGCATCGCGGACCGGCGTCTGCAAAGGGCCAGCCGAGGTTACGTCTTCTCCCTTCCCGTCGTTCTCTCCGGTCGCGAGGAGGCCGTCGCCTTCATTCGGGACAGCGGTATGCAGCTGATGACGCTCAAGGCGGACGGCGATATTTCCGTGAAGCAACTCGGGGACAATCCGGATCGGCTGGCCTTGCTGTTCGGCAGCGAAAAGGGCGGGCCTTCCGACCTGTTCGAGGACGCGTCCTCCGCCTCGGTTTCCATCCCCATGATGAGCCAGACCGAGTCTCTCAACGTGTCCGTTTCCCTCGGAATCGCGTTGCACGAGAGGATCGACCGGAATCTCGCGGCCGGCCGATAAGCGCCTCTGCTCTTCGGACACTTGGTTCCTCGACGCCGATTTCGCCGGTGGTGATCACCTCGCACTGCTCGGGGCGGCCGGCCGGTGCCGGGTGGCCGTGATCCCGGGCCTCCTCGGCCGCCCCTGCCGACAGCAGCCGTCAGGGTCCCCGGTAAGGACCGCGACGGCCGCCGTGCGAGTCAGGCCGCTGTCCTGACCGGCGAGCCCGCACGGGCCGGCTGCCGTACGACGTGGCGGCGGCGGGTCGGCAGGCCGAGAGTCGGGTTGCTGACGCCCCAGGCCGCGCCCTTGCAGACCAGTTCCTTGTAGACGGCCGCGAACCGGCCCGTCAGGGCCGCCCGGACGGCGCGGTCGTCGGCGGTGACGTACTGGATCAGGCCTTCCCTGCGGCCCAGCGAGATGCACTGGTTGAAGTAGCGCAGCGGCGCGTTCGGGAGCTTCCCGCCGGTCAGGCGGGCAGCGATGGCGTCGGCGGCCTGCCATGCCATGGGGGTGCCGGAGGCGCACGACATCCGCAGCGGCTTGTCGCCGGGGCCCATGGCCAGGGCCGCGTCGCCGATGGCGTACACGTCCGGGTGCGAGACCGAGCGCATGGTCCCGTCGACCACGATCTGGCCGGTGTCGGTGACGTCCAGGGTGGTGGCCTTCGCGATCGGGTGGACGGCGAAGCCGGTGGTCCACAGGGTGACCGCGGCGGGGATCGTCCCGCCGTCGGCGGTGGTGACCCGGTCGGCCTCGACGCCGGTGACGGCGGCGTGCTCGTGGACGGTGATGCCAAGTTTGCCGAAGACCTTCCGCAGATGCCGGCGGCCCTTGGGCGAGAGCCAGTCGCCGAGCTCCCCGCGGGCGGCCAGGGCGACATCGAGGTCGGGGCGGGCCTCGGCGATCTCGGTCGCGGCCTCCAGGCCGGTGAGTCCGCCGCCGACCACGACCACGGACTCCCCGGCGTCCAGGCGGGCCAGACGCTCGCGCAGCCGCAGTGCGCCGGGGCGGCCGGCGATCTGGTGGGCGTGCTCGGCGGCGCCGGGGACTCCCTGGTCGTTCCAGCCGGAGCCGAGGGCGTACACGAGGGTGTCGTACTCCAGCTCCTCGGTCTCCGGATCCCCGGGGCCGTCCGCGTCGACGACGGCGACGGTCCTGCGGTCGACGTCGACGCCGGTGACCTTCGCGAGCCTCAGCTTCACGCCGGTGCCCGCGAACATCTCGCTGAGGGGCCTGGGGCTGAGCTCCTGACCGGCCGCGAGCTGGTGCAGCCGGACGCGCTCGACGAAGTCGGGTTCGGCGTTGACGAGGGTGATGGCGACGTCTTCGCGGTACAGCCGCCTGGCGAGGCGGCCGGCGGCGATGGCTCCGGTGTAGCCGGCTCCGAGGACGACGATGCGGTGCTGCATTTCCGGGCTCCTGTCTTGAGCGGGACTCGCCCCTTGAACCGGGCAGCCCGCCGTTTCCTGACAGGAACGCGGTGTGAAGCACCTCACATCGCGGTCGGCCGGGTCAGAAGACCCTCAGCAGGGGATCGCCGTGGTCGGTGGCCGCCCACCGCCTGGTCGCGCGTTCGAGCTTGTCGGGATTGACCTGGTTGCGGAACGCGGCGATGCCCTCGGCCGTGACCTCCAGGCACATGACACCGATGACCCGGCCGTCGAGGACCACGACGAGGGCGGGGTCGCCGTTGGCGGTCGTGGCGTAGACGTCGGGTGAGCCGCCGACCAGGGCGCGCTTGGCCTTGCCCGGTTTGAACAGGCCCCGCATGAACTTCGCGACCGCGAGGGCACCCTCGAACGCCTTGGCACGGGCCGGGACCTTCCCGCCGCCGTCGCCGACCGAGATCGCGTCCTGGGTGAGCAGCCGCACGAGCGGCTCGGTCCGGCCGCTGGTGGCGGCCGCGAGGAACTCGTCGACGATCCGCCGGGCGGCGGCCTCGTCGACCTCGGTGCGGGCCTTGCCGTCCGCGACGTGCTTCTTGGCGCGGTGGAGGATCTGCTGGCTGGCGGCCTCGGTGATGTCGAGGATCTCGGCGATCTCCCGGTGCGGGTAGTCGAACGCCTCCCGCAGGACGTACACCGCCCGCTCGTTGGGGGAGAGGCGCTCCAGCAGGGCGAGGACCGCGAACGAGACCGACTCCCGCTGTTCGGCGGTGTCGGCGGGGCCCAGCATGGGGTCCCCGGCGAGCACCGGCTCGGGGAGCCACTGGCCCACGTAGGTCTCCCGCCGCGCGCGGGCCGAGGTGAGCTGGTTGAGGCACAGGTTGGTGAGCACCTTCGTCAGCCAGGCCTCGGGGACCTCGATGCGGTCGACGTCGGCGGCCTGCCAGCGCAGGAAGGCCTCCTGCACGGCGTCCTCGGCCTCGCTCGCGGAACCGAGGAGACGGTAGGCGATGGCCTCCAGGCGGGGCCTGGCTGCCTCGAATCGGTCCACGTCGTTCATGGTCATGGCCATGGCCGGGATCCTAGCCGTCGCGGGGGACCGCGGCGGAGCCGCGCCGTCAGCCGTGCAGTTCGCGATAGGCGGCGACCGCCCCCGGATGCAGGGGGACGGCGCCCGTGGAGATCAGGCTGCGGGCGTCGAGGAACTGGGTGCCGAGGGCCGGGGCGGGAACGAGGCGGCCGGCCCGGCGGACCAGGACGTGGGTGAGGGCTGCGGCGACGGGGGCGGGGAGGTCGGGGCGGCAGAGCAGGAGGTTGGCGACGCCGATGGTGGGGACTTCGGGGTTCCGCCCGTACGCCCCGGCCGGCACCGTCACCGCCTCCAGCCCCGATCCCGCCGGACCGAGCCCGGCCCGCAGCCGGGGCAGCAGGCCGGACAGGGGCAGCAGGCGGATGCCGGGGCGGGTGTCGAGCCCGGACAGCACGGGCAGCGGGACGCCCCCCGCGACCAGCAGGGCGTCGATCGCGCCGGACCGCATCGCGCGGCCCGCCTGCGGCATCAGCAGATGCCGGACCTGCACGTCGGTGCCGGGGGTCAGGCCCGCGACCCGCAGCAGACGGTCGCCGAGCACCGCGCCGCCCGACGCGGGCGCGCCCAGCGAGACGGTGCGGCCCGCCAGGTCGGCCACGGTGTGGATGGGCGCCCCGGAGCGCACGGCCAGCTGGACGTAGTTCTCGTAGACCCTGCCGATCGCGCGCAGCGGAACGCGGCGGTCGAACGGCGCGGTGCCGCCGTACGCCGCCCACGCGATGTCCGACAGGGCCGGCGCCACCTCGGCCCGGTGGGCCTGGAGCAGCCGTACGTTGGCCACGCTGCCCTCGCTGTTGACCACCCGGCAGGACAGCCGGGGGTAGGCGGCCGTGACCTGGGCGGCGAGCAGCCGGCCGAAGGCCGCGTAGAACCCGTCGGGCTCGCCGGTCGCGATCCGCAGGTCTCCCTCCGGGCCGCTGCCCGGGCGCCGCGTGTCCGCCGTCGCGGAGCCTGCGAGCAGGCCGGCGCCCGCCGCGCCGAGAGCGGCGCGCAGGACGCTGCGGCGGGGCGTGGGGCCGGTCATGACGTGTGCCCCTTCGGGAGTACGACCCGGACGCGCAGGCCGTGCGGTTCGGCCGCCGTGAACTCGATGTGTCCGGCGTGAGCGGCCACCAGCCGCTCGGCGATCGCCAGGCCGAGGCCGCTGCCGCGTACCTCGCGGTGGCGTTCCGAGCGCCAGAACCGGGTGCCCGCCCGGGGGAGTTCGCCGGTGTCCAGGCCCGGTCCGTCGTCCTGTACCTCGAACACCGCGTCCGCGCCCTCGGCGAAGCAGCGCGCCGCCACGCGGGCGCCGCTCCCCGCGTACTTGATCGCGTTGTCGAAGAGGATGCCGGCCACCTGGGCCAGCTCTCCCTCCGGGCAGGCCATGGGGACGGCCGGGCCGGGGACGAACTCCAGGCCGACCGCGGCCTGTTCGGCCACCGGCTGCCACAGCCGGGCCTGGGCCGCCGCGACCTCCGTCGCGTCGCAGCGTGATTCCCGCGCGTCCGTGACGGCCAGCTCACCGGCGCGGTGCTCGGCGTTCGCCAGGGTGAGCAGGTCGTCGAGGAGGTGCTCCATGCGTTCGAGTTCGGCCGTCACCCCGGTGTAGGTGCGGGTGGCGGAGGTGCGCAGGTGGGGGTGGAGCGAGTCGATCCGCAGCCGCAGGGCGGCCAGCGGGTTGCGCAACTGGTGCGAGGTGTCGGCGACCAGCCGTCGCTGCTGCTCCAGCGCGGTGGTGACCGCGTCGGCCATGCGGTTGAAGCCGGTGGCGAGCTGGCGCAGTTCCGGCGGGCCGCCCGCCCGCGCGTGCTCGGGCGGCAGACCGGCGGCCAGCGTGCCGACCGCGCGGTCGAGACGGTGCAGCGGCCGTACGACCCACTGCGTGGCCCGGCGGGCGAGCAGCACACAGGCCACGGCGAACAGGCCGGCGCCGACCAGGACGAGCGCCCAGCGCAGGGCGATGTCGTCCGCGGCGGCCCGCACCGAGACCCGCAGCACCACGGCGCCGGACACCCTCGTCCCGGTGCCCACGGGGCGGGCGAGCAGCCGGTCGGCCCGGGACCAGGGCCGAAGCGTCCCCCCGGGCGGGACGGGCTGGTTGCGCAGCGCCGCGTCGACGAGCCGGGCGACGGACGGGTCGGCGGCGTGCAGGCCGCCCGTCTGTACCACCGGGGCGCGGCGGGCGTCGACGACCACGACGGCCTCGCCGTACAGCTCGGTGTAGCGGCGCACGTCGGCGGTGAGCGCGCCGGTGTCGTCGCTCTCGGCGGCCTGCTCGGCCAGCCCGGCGAAACGGTCCAGGTCGGCGGTGCGTGCCGCGACGAGCTGCTGGGTGCGCTGCGCGGCGGTGACGGCCAGCAGCGGGACGGC
This sequence comes from Streptomyces sp. DH10, assembly GCF_029813805.1. Lineage (NCBI taxonomy): Bacteria > Bacillati > Actinomycetota > Actinomycetes > Kitasatosporales > Streptomycetaceae > Streptomyces > Streptomyces sp. DH10. The sequence continues at coordinate 459,013 of NZ_JARVKU010000001.1, read as the reverse complement.
GAAGCCGGCCACGGCCAGGAGCGCGAAGGCCAGGACCACGGTGAGGACGCGGGTGCGCATGAACAGGGCCTGTCGTGTGGCCGGCTCAGTCGCCGAAGCGGTAGCCGAAGCCGCGGATGGTGGTCAGCACCTCGGGGCGGCCGAGCTTGGCCCGGACCTGGGTGAGGTGCACGTCGAGCGAGCGGGACACGGCGAGGAAGGCGTCCCCCCACACCTCGTCCATCAGCTGCTGGCGGCTGACCGCCGTGCCGGCCCGGGCCGCCAGCGCGGCGAGGACCTCGAACTCCTTGGTGGTCAGCCGCACCTCCGCGCCCCCGACCAGTACCCGGCGGGCGTCCAGGTCGACCTCGACGTCCCCGGCACGCACCGTGCGCGGCGCCGGCGCCGAGGGCGCCGCGGCCCGCCGGGTGACCGCGTCGATCCGGGCCAGCAGCTCGGCCAGCCGGACCGGCTTGACCAGGTAGTCGTCGGCGCCCAGCCGCAGGCCGCGCACCACCGACCGTTCGTCGCCCCGCGCGGTGAGCACCACCACCGGCAGGGGGCTGACCGCGCGCAGCTTGCGCAGCACCTCCAGGCCGTCCAGGTCGGGCAGGCCGAGGTCGAGCAGCAGCAGGTCGGCCTGCCGGTGGCGGGCGAGCACGTCCTCGCCGCGCCGCACCCGGGCCGGCAGGTGGCCGTTGTCGTACAGGGCCTCGGTCAGCGCGCCCGCCACACCGTCGTCGTCCTCGGCCAGCAGCACCCGCACGGTCGCCTCCTTCCCGCCTCGTCAGCCGCGAGACCCGGAAACGCCCTCGTCCAGGGGCGACGCCTCGGAGGTCTCGCGCATCCGAATGTAGACGAGCAGCGAGATCAGGACACAGGCGGTGACGTAGTAGAAGTACCAGTTCTCGTGTCCGGCGTTCTTGAACCACAGGGCGACGTACTCGGCGGTCCCGCCGAACACGGCCACGGTCAGCGCGTACGGAAGGCCGACGCCGAGCGCCCGGATCGAGGTCGGGAACAGCTCGGCCTTCACCACCGCGCTGATCGAGGTGTACAGGGAGCTGACGGCCAGCGGCACGACCATGAGCAGGAACGCGTACACGGGGTCGCTGGTGTGCGACAGCAGGGTGAGCGAGGGCACCACCACCACGGTGCCCAGCACCCCGAACGCGATCAGCAGGGGACGCCGTCCCACCCGGTCGGAGAGCAGGCCCATGACCGGCTGGAGCACGACGAACACGAGCAGCGCGAAGAAGTTGATCCAGGCCGCCGTCGGCTTGGCGATGCCGCTGGTGTTGACCATGAACTTCTGCAGGTAAGTCGTGTACGTGTAGAAGAACAGCGTGCCGCCCATGGTCAGCCCGACGACGACCAGGCACTGCCGCGGGTAGGACAGCAGCAGTCGCAGGCTGCCGCGGGCCGGGCCGCTGTGCTCCTCCTCGCCTTCCGACGCGGCGCGCTGGAAGCTCTCGGACTCGTCCATGCCGCGCCGCAGCCACAGCACGACCACCGCCCCCGCGGCGCCGACGACGAACGCGATCCGCCAGCCCCAGGACTCCATCTGCGCGGGGCTGAGAACCTGCTGAAGGACGATCTGAAGGCCGAGTGCCGTCAGCTGGCCGGCGATGAGGGTGACGTACTGGAAGCTGGAGTAGTAGCCGCGGCGGCCGGGCGAGGCCACCTCGGACATGTAGGTCGCGGAGGTCGAGTATTCACCTCCCACCGAGAGCCCCTGCAACAGCCGTGCGGTAACCAGCAGTACGGGCGCGGCGACCCCGATCGAGCCGTACGACGGGGTCAGCGCGACGATCAGCGAACCGGCCGCCATGAGCGTCACCGACAGCGTCAGCGCCGCGCGGCGGCCACGGCGGTCGGCGTAGCGGCCGAGGATCCAGCCGCCGATCGGCCGCATCAGGAAGCCGACGGCGAACACCGCGGCGGTGTTGAGCAGTTGGGCGGTCTGGTCGCCGGAGGGGAAGAAGACGGAGGCGAAGTAGACACTGAAGGCGGTGTACGCGTACCAGTCGTACCACTCGATCAGGTTGCCGATCGATCCGCGCACGATGTTGCTGACGACCCTGCGTTCGTCGCGGCGTGGCTGCCGCGCGCGCTCGGCGGTGGTCTGTGTGGCCATCGGAACTCCCTTGTCTGCGGCTCGGGAGCACACAGAGTCGACGGCGCGAACAGGGTCGCTCAATGCCGGGAGCCAAGTCCTTACAGTCCCTTAGGGCTTCCCTGGTCCCGAGACCGGGAAGCCGAGCAGGACGTACAGGGGCGGGACGGTCGCTTCCTCGGTGCCACGGTGGCGATGGACCGCCTGCCGCGACTGCGCCGCCTGGCCAAACCGCTTCTTCCGCCGTGGGCCCCTGGAGTACCTGCTCGACGCCGCCACCCAGCCGGCGAAGCGCATCCGATGAGGCCCCTTACAGGCTTCCACCCGGGTTCAGGCGTCGATGATGACCGGGATGATCAGGGGCCTGCGGCGGTGGGTGCGGAACGCCCAGTTCGCCACGGCGCGGGCGAGGAGCTGTTCGAGTTGGCGGGCGTCCCCGACGCCTTCCTCGGCCGCGGTGGCCAGGGTCTTCTCGATGACGGGGATGACCGGCTCGAAGGTGGCGTCGTCGTGGACGAAGCCGCGGGCCAGGAAGTCGGGGGCCTCGGCGAGTGCGCCGGTGTCCGCGTCGACGATCGCCACCACCGTGACCACGCCTTCGTTGGCGAGGGTGAGGCGGTCCTTGAGGGACGCTTCCGTGGCGCCGCCGACTTCCATGCCGTCCACGTAGACGTTGCCGGCGGGAACCTTGCCGGTGATGGACGCGCGCCCGTCGACGAGGTCGACGACGACGCCGTCCTCGGCGATGACGACCCGGTCGGGGTCGACGCCGGTACGGATGGCGAGGTCGCCGTTGGCCCGCAGGTGGCGCCATTCGCCGTGCACGGGCATGACGTTGCGGGGTTTGACGATGTTGTAGCAGTAGACGAGTTCGCCGGCGCTGGCGTGCCCGGAGACGTGCACCTTGGCATTGCCCTTGTGGACCACGTGGGCGCCCCACCTGGTGAGCCCGTTGATCACCCGGTAGATGGCGTTCTCGTTGCCGGGGATGAGGGAGCTGGCGAGCAGGACGGTGTCGCCCTTGCCGATGCGGATCATGTGGTCGCGGTTGGCCATCCGTGACAGCGCGGCCATCGGTTCGCCCTGGGAGCCGGTGCAGACCAGAGTGATCTTGTGGTCCGGGAGCTTCTCCAGCTCCTTCGTGCTCACGACCAGACCGGACGGGACCTTCAGATAGCCCAGGTCGCGGGCGATGCCCATGTTGCGGACCATCGACCGGCCGACGAAGGCGACCTTGCGGCCGTGCTCGTGGGCGGCGTCCAGGACCTGCTGGATGCGGTGCACGTGGCTGGCGAAGCTGGAGACGATGACCCGTCGCGGCGCGGTACGCATCACCTGCTCGATCGCCGGGTTCAGCTCACGCTCGGAGGTGGTGAAACCGGGGACCTCGGCGTTCGTGGAGTCGGTGAGGAACAGGTCCACGCCCTCCTCGCCGAGGCGGGCGAAGGCGCGCAGATCGGTGATGCGGTCGTCGAGAGGGAACTGGTCCATCTTGAAGTCGCCGGTGTGCAGCACCATCCCGGCGCTGGTGCGGATCGCGACCGCGAGGCTGTCCGGAATGGAGTGGTTGACCGCCACGAATTCGCAGTCGAAGGGTCCGAAGCCGCGCCGGTCGCCCTCCCGCACCCGCACCGTGCGGGGCCGGATGCCGTGCTCCTTGAGCTTGGCCTCGATGAAGGCGAGGGTGAGCTTGGAGCCGACGAGGGGGATGTCCCGCCGCTCCCGCAGCAGATAAGGCACGCCGCCGATGTGGTCCTCGTGGCCGTGGGTGAGGACCACGGCCACGATGTCGTCCAGCCGGTCCCGGATCGAGGTGAAGTCCGGCAGGATCACGTCCACGCCGGGCTGGGTCTCCTCGGGGAACAGCACGCCGCAGTCGACGATGAGCAGCTTGCCGGCGTGCTCGAAGACGGTCATGTTGCGGCCGATCTCACCCAGGCCGCCCAGGGCGACGACCCGCAGTCCTCCGGCGGGCAGGGGTGGGGCGGCTTTGAGTTCGGGGTGCGGATGGCTCATACCTCGACGTTACCCGGAGACCGGGACGTGATGATCCATTGCCTGCGTGATCTCCTCTTCCCCTGCCCCGCGTCCCCGCCGACGCCGACCGGCAGCGCCGGGACGCCCCGGGGCCGCCGGTGCCGGAAGCCCGGAGAACCCCCGTCATCGCAGGTCACAGGCATGCCTTGTCACTGACGCACCCGTCGGCGGTCACCGGCCCGTGGACACGGCTTCAAATCTTGAGCACAAATTCCACACACCCCTCTCTTCAGAAGGGCCCCGATGGTCTAGATTGACCGTGCTTCCCATGCTGGGACACGAGGCGACAAATGATGATCTACAGGTCCGGTGCTACGGACGGTCAGCGGTTGCGTCTCCGGTGCCGGCCGTGGAGGTGATCGGTTCTTGGAGCCCGGGAGGGGGCTTCGGGTGCGGGGAGCATCCGAGGTTTCGACGGGTTCCCACGCGCACCTCGAGAGTCTGGCAGGACATGCGAGTCCGCTGCCGCCGGCGCGAGTCGTCCGAGTAGCGCTGAAGCAGCCGGAATGCCGTACGCGGGCGCAGGGGGCTCCCGCGGGGAAAGAACAGCGCGGCGCGGGGGCCGGGGGTCCCCCGAGGGGAGGAAGCGCGCGGGAGGCGGGGGCCTCCCAGGGGGAGGAACAGTGTTGGGCGACACCGTCGAACCACTGGGAACCGGGGGGGTTCTGTGCGGCAGGGGGGATTAGTCGGCCCTTTATCGTCGGCGCGCGGGAGTCTGGCGAATGGGGCAATCAGCAGACCCGCGATCGACTGGGAGCAGCGGTACCGCCGTACCGTGATCTCCAGCGATACGGTGGCCACCGCCTTGGTGGTGGCGGCGATCGGCAACTTCTTCGGGGCCCGGGACGCGGCCGACTGGCACGAGAAGTGGGGAATCCTCGCATTCGGCACCGAGCTGCTGGTGCTCGGAGCGCTCGCGGTGAGCAGGTCGTGGTCTCCGGTCGTGCTCGGCCAGGGCGCCGAGGAGTTCCGCCGGCTCGGACGCTCATTGTTCGCGGCGACCGTCGTACTGGCGCTCGGCGGGATCGCTCTCACCTCGCGCAACATCAAGCTCTGGATCTTCGTCGCGGTCCCCGCGATCGCGCTGGTCACCATGACCGCGCGGTATCTGCTCCGCCTCTGGCTGCACAAACAGCGTAAGGAGGGACGGTGCCTGAGGCCGGTGCTCGCTGCCGGGAGCCCGGACACCTTGCGCGACCTGATCACCCGTACCCGCAAGTTCCCGCACCTCGGCTGGCGTGTGGAGGCGGTGTGCACGACGGACGGTCGCGGGCTCGACGGTGACCAAGTGGACGGAGTGCCGGTCGTCGGACAACTGGCGGACGTCGCCAAGCACGTCCGCCACGACGGCTACCGCGTCGTCGCGGTCACACCGGACCCGCACTGGTCACCGGACCGGCTCCAGCGGCTGGCCTGGAACCTCGAAGGCAGCGACACGGAGATGGTCGTGGCCCCCGTGCTGATGGAGGTGGCCGGGCCGCGGCTGCACGTCGACGCGGTGCTCGGGATCCCGCTGCTGCGGGTCAGCATGCCGGCCTTCAGCGGAGGGCGCCGGGTGATCAAGGGGGTGGTCGACCGGGTGGGCGCGGCGGTCCTGCTGGTGCTGTTCGCGCCGCTGATGGTGCTCGTCGGGCTGCTCGTGATCGTCGACAGTCGGGGCGGGGTGTTCTACCGCCAGCGCAGGGTCGGCAAGGACGGCCGCGAGTTCACCATTCTCAAGTTCCGCACCATGGTCGCCGGGGCTCACGGGGCACGTGCCGAGCTGGCCGACCGCAACGAGGGCGCGGGGCTGCTGTTCAAGCTCCGCCGGGATCCGCGGGTGACCCGGGTGGGAGCGGTGCTGCGCCGGTACTCGCTCGACGAGCTCCCGCAGCTCTTCAACGTGCTCACCGGCTCGATGTCGCTCGTCGGCCCGCGGCCTCCGCTGCCGGAGGAGTCCGCCGCGTACGACCCGGACATCCGGCGGCGGCTGCTGGTCAAACCCGGGCTCACCGGTCTGTGGCAGATCAGCGGACGCAGTGACCTGCCGTGGGAGGAGGCGGTCCGCCTCGACCTGCGGTACGTGGAGGACTGGTCGCTCGCCCTGGACACAGTGATCTTGTGGAAGACGCTGCGTGCGGTGATCCATGGGCAAGGGGCGTACTGATGCGCGCAGGCCGTCGTCCGGCCGGCGCGCGGACCGCAGGCCCCACGGGCCTGCTCGGGGGGATCGCAGGCCACAAGGGCCTGCCTGGGGGAGGGACGGGTCATGAGAGTCAGCGTTTTCGGGCTCGGTTACGTGGGCTGCGTTTCGGCCGCGTGCCTGGCCAGCATGGGGCACGAGGTCATCGGGGTGGACGTGAACCAGGCGAAGGTCGACTTGGTCAACGACGGCAAGGCCCCGGTGGTCGAGGAACGGATCGGCGAACTCGTCGCCGACGTCGTGCGCACCGGAGCGTTACGCGCCACCGGCGACGTCCGTGAGGCGATCATGGGCAGCGAGGTGTCGCTGGTCTGCGTGGGCACGCCGTCGGAGCCCAACGGCAGCCTGTGCACCACGTACTTGGAGCGGGTCACCGAGCAGATCGGCGCCGCGCTGGCCGAGCGGGGCGGGCGGCAGACCGTCGTGTTCCGCAGCACCATGCTTCCGGGCACCTGTCTGAACCTGCTGGTACCGATCCTCGAGAAGTACGTCGGCGGCACGGCCGGGGTGGACCTGGGGGTCGCGGTCAACCCGGAGTTCCTGCGCGAGGGCACGAGCGTGCGGGACTTCTTCGACCCGCCCAAGACCGTCATCGGCGAGCTCGACCCGGCAAGCGGCGACGCGGTGATGGCGCTGTACGACGGCCTGCCCGGCGAAGTGTTCCGGGTGCCGGTCCCGACAGCCGAGGCGATCAAGTACGCGGACAACGCGTTCCACGGCCTCAAGATCGGCTTCGCGAACGAGCTGGGCGCGGTGTGCCAGGCCCTCGGGGTGGACTCGCACCAGGTGATGGACGTGTTCCTGGCCGACCGCAAGCTGAACGTCAGCCCCGCCTACCTGCGGCCGGGCTTCGCCTTCGGAGGCTCCTGCCTGCCCAAGGACCTGCGCAGCCTGGTCCACGCGGCACAGCGGGCCGATGTCTCGGTGCCCATCCTCGCCCACGTGCTGCCCTCCAACTCCGCGCATCTACAGCGCGCGGTGGAGCTGGTCGAGCGCACCGGCAAGCGCCGGGTGGGCCTGTTCGGACTGTCCTTCAAACCCGGCACCGACGACCTCCGCGAGAGCCCGCTCGTCGAGCTGGCGGAGAGGCTCTTCGGCAAGGGGTACGACCTGCGGATCCACGACGCCAACGTGAGCCTCTCCCGGCTGATCGGCGCGAACCGCGAGTACATCGAGACCCGGCTGCCGCACCTCGCGCAGCTGCTCGCGGATTCCGTCGACGAGGTGCTCGAACACGCCGAGGTGTGCCTGGTCGGGACCAGGGATCCGGCCGTGCTGGCGGCGCTGCCCCATGGCGGCCGCCCGGTGATCGTCGACCTCATCCACCTTCCCGACGCCGAGGCGCGCCGGGCCGAACCGGGGTACGTGGGCCTTGCTTGGTGACATGGCGTCAGATGGCATATCCGGCGGCGACCGGCCGGGCCGGCGCGCGCTGATCCTGGTGGAGAACCTGTCGGTGCCCTTCGACCGGCGGGTGTGGCAGGAGTGCACGACGCTGCGCGACGCGGGCTGGACGGTGCACGTCATCTGTCCCCAGGGGAGCAAGCGGGACACGGAGCCGGAGGCGGAGATCGACGGGGTGCGGATCCACCGCTACCCGTTGCGCGCGGCCACCGGAGGACCGGCCGGCTACCTGCGGGAGTACGGATCGGCGCTGTGGCACACGGCCCGGCTGGCCCGCAAGGTCGGCCCGGTCGACGTGGTCCACGCCTGCAACCCGCCCGACCTGCTGTTCCTGCCCGCGCTGTGGCTGAAGAGGCGCGGCGCGCGGTTCGTCTTCGACCAGCACGACCTGGTGCCCGAGCTGTACCTCTCCCGGTTCGACCGCGGCGAGGACCTGCTCTACCGCGCCGTGTGCGCGCTGGAACGGCGGACCTACCGGGCCGCGGACATCGTGCTCGCCACGAACGAGAGCTACCGAGACGTCGCGGTGCGCCGCGGTGGCCGGCGGCCGGAGGACGTCTTCGTGGTGCGCAGCGCACCCCAGACCGACCGGTTCCAACCGGTGCCGCCCGAGCCGGAGTTGAAGCGCGGCAAGCCTCATCTGCTGTGCTACCTCGGCGTCATGGGCCCTCAGGACGGCGTCGACTACGCCTTGCGTGCCCTCGCGAAGCTGCGTGACGAGCTCGGGCGGACCGACTGGCACGCGGTGTTCGTCGGCTCCGGTGACGCCTTCGACGCGATGGTCGAGCTGTCCCGGCGGCTCGGGCTCTCGGAGCGGGTGCAGTTCACCGGGCGCATCCCGGACGCCGACCTGGTGCGCTACCTGTCCACCGCGGACGTGTGCCTTTCCCCCGACCCGCGCAATCCGCTCAACGACGTGTCGACCATGAACAAGGTCCTGGAGTACATGGCGATGGGCCGGCCGATCGTCTCCTTCGACCTCCGGGAGGCGCGCGTCTCCGCCGGTGACGCCGCCGTCTACGCGCCCGCCAACGACGAGGCCGCATTCGCGGGACTCATCGCGCTGCTCCTCGACGACCCGGAGAAGCGGGCCCGGATGGGCAGGACCGGCCAGGAGCGGATCAGCGGGCCGCTCTCCTGGCGGAACTCGCAAGCGTCTCTGCTCGCCGCCTACGCCGCCGCCTGCCGTGACCAGACCCCGGTGTCGGCGGGCGACCCGGTCCGCACAGGGAAGAGGCAGCGCAGTTGAGCGAGGACACCATACGCCTGGCCACCATCGGGCGGATTCTCCGCCGGCGCGGGCGGCTTCTCGCCACCCTCGCCGTGGTGGGCGCGCTCGTCGGCTACGGCACCTCGCTGGTGTTTCCGCCGCGGTACACCACGTCGGCATCCGTCCTGCTGCCGGGGCAGTGGGAAGAGCGCGAACTGCTGACCCAGGTGGACGTCGCGACCAGTTCGACGGTGGTCGACCGCGCGGCCGCCACGCTCGGCTGGAGGGGCGTCGGCGGCGCCGAGCTGCGGGACCGGGTGACCGCCGAGGCCGCCGACGGGAACATCATCGAGATCTCCGGTACGGCCGACACCCCGGAGCGCGCCCAGCGGCTCTCCGACCAAGTGGCCCGGCAGTTCGTCGAGTTCGCCGCGCGGATCGCGGGCGGCGGCACCGACGCCGAAGCGGCCACCGAGCCCGAGGAGCTGCGGAAGAAGGTCGAGGAGACCAACCGCCGCATCACCGACCTGGCCCACGCGGCCGGTCCGGGGCAGACCGTGGAGAGCGTGCAGGGCCGCACCGCGCTCGAGAAGCTGCGCACCTCGCTGGAACAGGCCATGAGGAAGCTGGACGAGGCCGACCCGGCGACCAGCAAGGCCGGCATGGTCGTCATGGGCCCGGCGGTCCGGCCGACCGGCGAGGCACCGCCGACGAGGACGCAGCTCATCGTCGCCGGGGCGCTGCTGTTCTTCCTGCTCGCGGTCATCGGCCATCTCGCCGCCGCACGGACGAATCGCCGGCTGCGCACCGAACCGGAGATCTCCGCGGCACTGGGCTCGGCACTGCTCGGCACCGTCGACGTGCCCGAGGAGCCAAGCGGCGCGCACCGGCCGGAAGACCGCGTCCCACGGGCCCGGATCCGCCGCCTCCTCGGTCTCGACACCCGGTGGGACCTGCCGACGCCGCCGAGCTCGGGCGACGAGGCCGGCAGACGGATCCGCTACCGGCGGGTCTGCACCCGCCTCCGGGACCGGCTGCCGGCCCCCGGGCGGCTGCTGGTCGTCGTACCGGACGGGGACGAGATCGCCCGCCGGGCCGCCGGACAGCTCGTCGCCGAGGCCGATGGCGATCCGCTGCTGCGGGTGGTGGAGGTCTCGGTGGACCGGCCGGTCGTGCCGGACCGCGACACCGAGTCCGGTGCCCTGGTCGTCCTCAGCGCGGGCAGCCGGACCGCGGAGGAACTCGCCGGCATCGCCGAGGCGTGTGCGGACGGCGGGCATGAGGTGGCCGGCGTCGTCGTCGCCGGAACGGTCCGGATCCGTCCGACGCGGTCCGCCGGCCGGCCTCCGGACGACGCCACTCCCGCGCTCGCGGTTCGCGGCCATGCGACGGGAGGTTCGGTGTGACGACGAGCACGACGTCGGAGTCGTCGGCAGCCGCTCCGCTCTTCGACCTCCAGGCGCTGGTGGTGGCGGTGCGCAGGCGCCGCCGCATCTGGTGCGCCATGGCGCTGCTGGGACTGCTGGCCGGCGCGGCGGTGGCGGTCCTGATGCCGCCGCCGCCGACCGCGGTGACCAAGGTGCTGGTCGCGCATCGGGAGGACCAGCCGAACGACACCGGAACGCTGATCCGCACCGACGTCGAGCTGCTGGGGACCACGCGGATCGCCGGCAAGGCCCTGGAGGCCCTCGACTCCCGGGAAAAACCTGAGGACTTCATGCGGGACTACCGGGGTACCGGCTTGACCAACAACCTGCTGCGGATCGATGTGACAGGCGACAGCGACGCGCAAGCGGTGGCCCGGGCCAGGGCGCTGGCCGAGGCGTTCGTCGCGGACCATGTGCGGCGGATGCGGGAAACCGCGAAGGCCGAGTCCGAGGCCCTGCTCGACCAGCGTGACCGCATGCGGGAGGAGCTCGCCCAGGTCAACGAGGCGATCGGAGACCGGTCGGCGCAGAGCGACCCGAAAGCGTCGGCGAGCATGGAGTCGCTCTTCGCCCGCCGGGCCGAACTCGACTCACGGATCGCCGATTTCGACCAGCGCGCCGCGGAGGCGCGCACCGGCACACCCGGGGTCGTCTCCGGCACACAGATCGTGGACGCCCCGCGCGCGGTGCGGCACTCCCTGCCCAGGGCCGCCGCCACCAACGCCGCGATCGGGCTCGTCCTCGGGCTGGTCCTCGGGCTCGCGGTGGCCGCCGTCGGCACGGTGGTGGCGGACCGCCCCGTGCTACGACGGGACATCGCGGCGAACCTCGGCGCCTCGGTCATCGCGGAGCTGCCCCGCCGGCCGGGCAGGCCGTGGCGGCGCCGACGGACCCGAGCGGCACGGATGAGGCTCACCCGGACCCTGGCCCGCACCGTGCGCGGCTCCGCGGAACCGCTGTCACTGCTGGAACTGGGCTGCGCGCGCGGCACGAGCGCGCTGGCCCTGGACCTCGCCCGGGCCATGGCGGCGGACGGGCCGGTGGCCGTCATCGACGGTCTGCCAGGACCGCAGCTCGCGAACCGCCGCCCGAAGCCGGGAGACCCCGCCGTGGTCAGCGGCGAGCCCGCCGCGGATGTGTCCCCTCACGAACGCCGGATCGGCGTCGGATCGGTGGCGCCCGGCACGGCCTGGACCGACCTCCAGTACCTCGGCACCCGCACCGTGCTCGTCGTGCGGGCCGGGCACGGCAGCGCCGCATGGCTGCACACCGTGGCACGGCAACTGGCGGACCAGCGCATCGAGGTGACCGGGGTGGTGCTGATCGACCCCGATCCGCGTGACCGGACCGACGGCACGCTGTGGGACGGGCCGCACACCGCGCTGCGCGGCCGGACCGAACGGCCGGCCTGGCAGAACGGTGGGGGTACCTCCCACGCCGTTCAGGCAGTGGGGGAGGGCCCGGCGCGGACGGAGCGGCAGCCGCTGTGGGCCGCACGGATCCCGGACAACGAGCAGGAGGCGCGGTAGGACATGTGTGGCATCGCAGGCACTTACCGATGGCCGGACGGGAAGGCCGTGACCGACCGGCTCACCGAAACCCTCGCCCACCGAGGTCCGGACGGGGCGGGCCGCTACGGCCACCCCGTCGGCGACGGCGAAGTGCAGCTGGGGCACCGCCGGCTGGCCATCATCGACCTGTCCGGGACCGGCGCCCAGCCGATGGTCTCCGACGGCCTCGCCCTGACGTACAACGGCGAGCTGTACAACGCTCCCGAGCTGCGGGCCGAACTGGCAGCCGCCGGGGTGCGCTTCCGCGGCACCTCCGACACCGAGGTGCTGCTGGAGGCCTGGCGGCGCTGGGGCACGGACTGCCTGCCCCGGCTGCGCGGCATGTTCGCGTTCGGGATCTTCGACGAGCGCACCGGTGAACTGGTCCTTGTCCGCGACCAGTTGGGCATCAAGCCGCTGTTCCTGCTCCGGCGCGGCACGGGCCTGGCCTTCGCATCCGAGCTCAAGGCGCTCGCCGCCGCGACCGGCGGGAAGCTGGAGGTCGACCACACGGCGCTGGTGGCCTCGCTGCTGTACTACTGGGTGCCGGACTCGCGCTGCGCGTTCCGCGAGGCGGAGAAGCTGCCGCCGGGGAGCTGGCTGAGGTGCCGGCCCGACGGACGGGTGGAGCGCGGCCGGTACTGGAACCTCCGGGACGTCGCCCACGAGGCCCGGGACGGTGAACCACCGGATCTCGCCGCCGTCGTGGAGGAGTCGACCCGGCGCCACCTGCTCTCCGACGTCCCCGTGGCGACGTTCCTCTCCGGCGGCCTCGACTCCAGCTACCTGACCGCCCTCGCGGCCCGCCACCGGCCCGGGATCTCCGCCTACACGATCGGATTCCGCGCCGAGGACGCCAAGTTCGAGGCGATGCCGGACGACCTGCGCTACGCCCGGCAGGTGGCCCGGCGGTTCGGCGTCGACCTGCACGAGATCGAGATCGCCCCGAACGTGCTCGACCTGCTGCCGCGGATGACGTACCACCTGGACGAGCCGATCGGCGACCCCGCCGCGATCAACACGTACCTGATCTGCTCCGCCGCCCGCGAGGCCGGGATCAAGGTGATGCTCTCGGGGATGGGCGCCGACGAGCTGTTCGCCGGGTACCGCAAGCACCTGGCCAACCTGCTCGCGCTGCGCTACCAGCGCGTCCCGCGGCCCGTGCGCCGCGGCCTGTCCCGGGCCGTGGACCGGCTGCCGGTCGCCACGTCCCGCCGGGGCTACCGGTCGGTGCGCTTCGCGAAACGGTTCCTCTCCTTCGCCGACCTGCCGGAGGAGACCGCGTTCCGGCGCAGCTACACCATGTACGACCAGGAAGAGCTGCTCGCCCTGGTCGCCCCGGACCTGGCCGGGACGGTCGAGGACGTACTCACCGAGCACGCGGACACCTACCAGGACAACGACCTCGACGACTTCGTCAACCGCATGTGCCTGACCGACGCCCGGATGTTCCTGCCGGGCCTGAACCTCGCGTACACGGACCGGTCGAGCATGGCCGCGTCGACCGAGGTGCGGGTGCCGTACGTGGACGTCGAGGTGGTCAGGGCGGCGTTCGCCGTACCCGGCGATCGCAAGATCGTCGGACGACAGGGGAAGGCCGTCCTCAAGGAGGCGGCCGCCTCGGTCCTGCCCCGGGAGATCGTGTACCGGCCCAAGGGTCTGTTCAGCGCCCCGCTGCGCGCCTGGATGAGCCGGGACCTGGCACCGCTGGTACGCGAGGTGGTGCACGACGGCGAGCTCGTGCGTTCCGGGTTGCTGCGCCGCGACGCGCTGGCGCGGATGGTCGCCGAGGACGCCGCCGGGCAGCGGGACTTCTCCAAGCATCTCTGGCACGTACTGACCCTCGAGTACTGGTATCGCGACGCGACCTCCGGGTCCGGTCAGAGCTCTCGGTCATCGGCTTAGGAATCAGGAGTTCGGGTGAAACAGGTTGTGCAGAACTACAAGAGCGGCGAGCTGGCGGTGCTCGACGTGCCGGTACCGGGGTGCAAGCCGGGCGGTGTGCTGGTCCGCAGCGCCTTCTCACTGATCTCGACCGGGACCGAGCTCATGAAGGTGTCCGAGGCCGGCATGTCGATGCTGGGCAAGGCCCGTTCCCGCCCGGACCAGGTGGCCAAGGTCATGCAGAGCGTGGCCACCAACGGGGTGCCGGCCACCTACCGCAAGGTGATGGGCAAGCTGGACTCCTACACGCCGCTGGGCTACTCGCTGTGCGGGGTGGTCGAGCAGGTCGGCGCCGGGGTCGACGACGTGGCGGCCGGTGACCTCGTGGCCTGCGCCGGCAACGAGCACGCGCTGCACGCCGAGCTGAACTGGGTGCCGAGGAACCTCTACGCCCGGGTGCCGGACGGCCTCGAGCCGCGGCACGCGGCCTTCGGCACCGTCGGGTCGATCGCGTTGCAGGGCGTCCGCCAGGGTGAACCGCAGCTCGGTGAGGTGGCACTGGTCATCGGCCTCGGGCTGATCGGGCAGCTGGTGGTGCAGCTCCTGGCCGCCTCGGGAGTCCGCGTCGTCGGCGCCGACCCCGACCCGGCGCGCTGCGAGCTCGCCGAGCGCCTGGGCGCCGCGGCCGCCGGCGATCCGGCGTCCGCGGCCGTGAAGTCCGCCGTCGCCGACCTCACCGGCGGGCACGGCGTGGACCAGGTGTACCTGGCCGCCGGCGGGGGCAGCAACCAGCCCGTCGAGCTGGCCGCCGAGCTGAGCCGGGACCGCGGCCGGGTCGTCGACATCGGCAAGTGCCGCCTGGACCTGCCGTGGAACGCGTACTACGAGAAGGAACTCGACGTCCGCTTCTCCCGGTCGTACGGCCCCGGGCGCTACGACCCGGAGTACGAGCTGGAGGGGCGGGACTACCCGATCGGCTACGTGCGCTGGACCGAGCGCCGCAACCTGGCGTGCTTCCTCGGCCTCCTCGCCCGCGGCAGCGTCGACGTGGAGCCCTTGATCTCCCACATCGCCGAATTCGACGACGCCGTCGAGACGTACCAGCGCCTGAAGGACGGCGAACTGAAGGCCGTGGCCGTGCTGTTCCGGTACCCCCGACGGGCGGGGGAGGCGGACGCCCCTGCGAAGGCCCCTGCGGTCGCCGTGCCCGCGGTGAACGTGAAGCCGGCTCCCGTCCGGGTCGCCAGGACGCCGGTGCGCCTCGCGTTCGTCGGCGCGGGAAACTACGCGACGTCGATGCTGCTGCCGCACCTGGCACAGCGCGACGGCGTCGAGTTGTCCACGGTCGTCACCACGACGGCGCTGTCCGCGGCCAACGCGCAGCGCACATTCGGCTTCGCCGAGGCGACCACCGACCTCGACGCCGTACTCGGCGACAAGTCCGTCGACGCGGTCTTCGTCGTCACCCGGCACAGCTCGCACGCCGAACTGACCCGGCGGGCACTCCTGGCCGGCAAGACCGTCTTCGTGGAGAAGCCCCTGGCCCTCACCGAGGACGAGCTGGCCGGGGTGCTCGCGGCCGTGGAGGAGTCCGGCAACGACCGGTTGCAGGTCGGCTTCAACCGCCGGTTCTCGCCACTGCTGCGGGAGGCCCGGCAGCGCTTCGGTACCCGGACCGGTCCGGCCAACCTCCGCTACCTGGTCAACGCGGGCCGGCTGCAACACGGAAGCTGGTACCTCCAGCAGGGCACCGAGGGCTCCCGGTTCGCCGGCGAGGGCGGACACTTCATCGACACGGCGAGCTGGCTGCTCGACGCCGACCCGGTATCGGTGTACGCGGTCGCCCCGTCCGGCAACGAGGACCTCCAGGTCGTGCTGCGCTACCCGGACGGGTCCACCGCCACCATCAGCTACGTCACCACCGGCCCCGCCGGATTCCCCAAGGAGACGCTGGACCTGGTCGCGGACGGCCGTGCGCTGCGGCTCGACGACTTCGTCCGTGCCGCTGTTTACGATGGCCGCCGGAAGCGGTGGGTCAGTTCGCGGCTGCCCAAGGCCCGGGACAAGGGCCAGTCCGCCGAACTGGCCGCCTTCGTCAAGGCCGTGCGGACCGGCGGGCCGATGCCGGTGCCGCTCCAGTCGCTGGTCGCCACCACGGCGGCCACCCTCGCCGTGCGGGCCGGCCTGGTAGGCGGTGCGCCGGTGACGCTGGCGAGGCCGCGATGACCATGAGCGCGGGCTGGTACCTGCGGCGGCTGTCCCGGATGGGACCGCGAGAGGTCGGCGGCCGGGCGGTCGACGCGGTGCGCAGGCGGCGGTGGCGGTCGGCGCGGCCGGCCTGCCCGAGCGTGACCGGCGCCCGGTTCACCGCCGTACTGCCCGCCGGGACGATCGCCGCGATACCCCCGGACGCCGCGAAGCGTCTCATCGCCGAGGCGGACCGGCTGATGTACGGGCACGCCGAGTACTTCGGTGTGGTCCGCGACGACCTGACCGACCCCGACTGGTGGTACGACCCGAAGACCGGGCGCCGGGCTCCGTGGGGCCACGCCTTCGACGTGCCGTACCGGAACGAGGACGCGGTCGGGGACATCAAGCAGATCTGGGAGCCGTCCCGGCACCAGTACCTGACCCAGCTCGCCGCCGCCTACGCGATCACCGGGAACGAGCGGTACGCCGAGCGGGTGGCCGAGCACCTGCGGTCGTGGTGGGCGGCCAACGCGCCGCTGCGCGGGGTGCACTGGATCAGCGGCATCGAACTGGGCATCCGGCTGCTGTCCTGGGTGTGGATCCGCCGGCTGCTCGACGGCTGGCCGGGCGCGGCCGGGCTGTTCGAGGGCAACCCGGTCGCGCTGAACCAGATCTGGCACCACCAGCGCTGGCTGGCCGCCTTCCCCAGCCGGGGGTCTTCGGCGAACAACCACGTCATCGCCGAGGCGGCCGGGCAGTTGGCGGCGGCCTGCGCGTTCGGTTGGTTCCCCTCCTCGGCGCGGTGGCGGGCCGACGCGCTGCGGTCACTGGAGCGGCACCTGCGAGGCAACACCTTCGACTCCGGTCTCAACCGCGAGCTGGCCACCGAATATCACGGACTGGTGCTGGAGCTCGGCCTGGCCGCGGTGGCCGAGGCGGATGCCGCCGGCGTGCCGGTTCCCGCGTCGATCCGGCTGGTGCTGCTGCGGATGACCGACGCGCTCGCGGCCATAGTGGACGGCCGCCTGCGTCCGCCGCGCCAGGGGGACGCGGACGACGGGCACGGCCTCGTCCTCGACGGCGCGGGCACCGACCGCTGGGGCTCGCTGCTGGCCACCGGGGACGCGGTGTTCGGCCGACTCGCGTGGTGGCCGAAGGTGACCGGCACCGATGTGCGCACCCCGCTGCTCGCCGCGCTCATCGGACCCATCCGACCCGCCGCGACCCGCCCGGCGAGCCGGCCGGCGCACTTCGCGGACGCGGGGCTCACCATCCTGCGCGGCCCGGAGGAGATCTGGTGCCGCTGCGACGGTGGTCCGCACGGCTTCCTGTCCATCGCCGCGCACGCCCACGCGGACGCGCTGTCCGTGGAGGTCCGGCACGACGGGGTCGACGTGCTCGCCGACCCGGGGACGTACTGCTACCACGGGCAGCCCGAATGGCGGCAGTACTTCCGGTCGACCCTCGGCCACAACACCCTGGAGCTGGACGGCGGCGACCAGTCCGTCTCCGGCGGCCCGTTCCTGTGGCTCAGGCAGGCCAGGAGCCGCGTGCTGGCCGTGGACCCCTCCGGTGAGGGGGTGTCCCGCTGGTGTGCCGAGCACTACGGATACCAGCGCTCCGTGCACCGCCGCCGGGTGGAGCTGACGGCCGTGAGCCGGGAGCTGAGGGTGGTCGACGAGGTGCGCGGCCCGAGCCGGGACGTACGCCTGGCGTTCCACCTCGGCCCCGCGATCGCCGCGGACCTGGTGGGGAACCGGGCGGTGCTCACCTGGAACCGGGACGGCGAGGGGCGTTCGGCGGTGCTCGACCTGCCCGGACAGTTGACCTGGCAGGCGCATCGCGGCGAGACCGGCCCGCCGCTGGGCTGGTACTCCGCCGGATTCGGGCGCAAGGAACCCACCACCACACTGGTCGGCACCGGCTTCGCCGACGGCGCGGAAGGGTTCACCACCGTACTCAGGTTCCGCGGCTAGGGGGCCGGGTGGGGATCAAGAGGCGGCACTGGGCGTGGGCGGCGGCACCGCCGGCGCTGGCCCTGTTGGTGGCGACCGGCTGTGAGAGCCCGGGCACGAGCACCAGCACTCCGGACGCCAGGGCGAAGCCGACCGCCCCGGCGTCGTCCACGCCCGTGGCGCGGGTGTGCGCCGAGCCCGCGGCCGGGCCGGCGAAGGCGCCGGCGGGCGCGGTGACGGTCGACCCCGCGGTGGTCGGTGACCTGGCGGCGAAGACCAGGAACAACCCTCCGCACACCACGTTCTGGCTTCGCCCCGGCAAGCACAGCCTCGCCCCGGACCGCTACGCCCAGGTCATCCCCAAGCAGGGGAACCGCTACCTCGGCGCCCCGGGCGCGGTGCTCGACGGCCGGAAGACCAACCAGTACGCGTTCGGCGGCAGCGCCCGCGACGTCACCATCCGCCACCTGACCGTGCAGCGTTTCGTCGCGCCGCATGACGAGGGCGTCGTCAACCACGACTCGGCCGACGGGTGGGTGATCGAGCACGCCACGATCCAGAACAACTCCGGCGCCGGGCTGATGGCCGGTGCCCGCCAGCGGGTCCGCGCCAGCTGCCTGCGCGGCAACGGCCAGTACGGCATGAACGCGTACAAGGCCACAGGCCGCATCAGCGGTCTGGTGGTCGAGGGCAACGAGATCACGGGCAACAACACCGGCGGCTGGGAGCGGCGGCGGAAGGGCTGCGGCTGCACCGGAGGCGTGAAGTTCTGGGCCGTCGACGGCGCCGACGTGCGTGGCAACTGGGTGCACGGCAACCGCGGAACAGGGCTGTGGGCCGACACCAACAACAACGACTTCCGCATCGAGAACAACGTGGTCGAGGCCAACGAGGGTGCCGCGCTGATCTACGAGACCAGCTACAACGCCGTCATCCGGAACAACACGATCCGGCGGAACAACTGGGTCGAGGGCCGCAGGCAGGCCGACCGCGGCGACAACTTCCCGTTCGCGACCGTCTACCTGTCCGAGTCCGGCGGCGAACCACGGATCCGAGCCCGCACGGACAAGATCGAGATCTACCGGAACGTGCTGGAGAACAACTGGTCCGGGATCACCCTGTGGGAAAACGCCGACCGGTTCTGCAACAGCCCGGCCAACACCTCGTCCGGTGACTGCACTTTGCTCGTGCGGGACACCGACCGCTGCGCGAAGCCGGCGATCACCCGGCCACCGCTCTACGCCGACTGCCGGTGGAAGACGCAGCGGGTGGACATCCACGACAACCGCTTCGCGCTGGACAAGTCCGTCGTCAAGTGCGCGGCGAAGTGCGACCGCATGGCGGTACTGGCCAACTACGGCACCTATCCGGACTGGTCGCCGTACCAGGGGGAGAAGGTGGCGGAGGCGATCACCCACGAGCAGGACAACCGCTGGCACGACAACGTCTACCTCGGCCCGTGGAAGTTCGTCGCCCACGACCCGAGCCGGGTGCTCGACTCAGGGCAGTGGCAGGGCCCGCCGTACGAGCAGGACGCGGGCAGCACCTTCGCGGAACGGGCCGGTGGCCGAGATGGACCGTGACCGCACCACCACACCGAAGACCGTCGGGATCGTCTGGGGGCTGCTGGTCCTCAACACACTCGGCTCGGCCGGGGCGAAGACCATCGTCCCGCTGCCCCGCTCCCTCATCCAGATGGTCACCATGGGCGCGCTGGTCGCCGCGTTCGCGCTGGCGCTCGCGGTCAATCTGCGGCTGCGCCTGCGAGCCGGCGCCTTCATGTTCCTGCTCACCCTGCTGCTGGTGCCGAGCGTGATCTCCAGCGCGCACCTGGAGTCCGGGTTCGGCGCGCTGTTCCGCTGCGCCCGGCTGGCTCTCTTCATCGGCACGCTGTGGCTGCTCAGCCGCTGGTGGGACGGGGGCACGACGTTCGTCCGGCACCACATCCGGATGTACTTCGCGGTGCTCGGGTCGGTGGCCGCCGGCCTGGTCATCGCACCGGGCGCGGCCCTGCCCGAGCTCTACGGCGGGCGGCTGGTCGGTGCGTTGTGGCCGCTCACCCCGCCGCAGATCGGACAGTACGCCGCGGTGATCACCGGGCTCACCGTGCTGCTCGTGCTGGGCCGCCGGACCGACAGGGCCGGCGCGGCGCTGGTCATCGTGCCGTCACTGGTCCTGCTCGCGTTGACCCACACCCGGACGGCCACGCTCGGCCTGCTCATCGGTCTGGCGCTGGCGATCGGCTCGCTCGTCCTGACCAGCGCCGCCGCCCGCCGGTTCTTCACCTGGGCGGTGCTGTGCGCCGCGGTGGCCGCGGTGGGGTTCACCTCCGCGCTCCAGGCCTGGTTCCTGCGCGGACAGAGCCAGGAGCACTTCACCAGCCTCACCGGCCGGGCCAAGGTCTGGGACGCCCTGCTGGCGGCGCCCCGGACGACCACGGAGCAGTTGCTGGGCGTGGGCCTGGGCGACAAGTCGTTCGGCGGGCTGCCGATCGACAACAGCTGGCTGGCCGTCTACCACGAGCAGGGCCTGACCGGGGTCTCCTTGGTGGCGGCGATCATCATCGTGCTGGGCGGCGTCGCGCTGCTGCGGCCGCCGTCGCTGTCGAGGGCCTGCGCGATCTTCCTGATCAGCTACTGCGCGATCGCGTCGTACACCGAGGCCGGCCTCGGCGACGCCTCGCCGTATCTGCTGCACCTGGCCGTCGCCGCCTCGCTGCTCGCGGCACCCGCCCCGGCCGTTCCTCTCGACGCCCGGAGTCCCTCGATGACGCATCCCGTGCCGGCCCGGAGATCGGAGGTGACCTGACCATGCACGTCCTCGTGGTGCACAACCGCTACGCCTCGGCGCAGCCGAGCGGGGAGAACAGGGTCGTCGACCAGGAGGTGGAGCTGCTGCGCGGAGCCGGCCACCGGGTCGAGGTGTTCGAGCGGCGCAGTGACGACATCGCCGCCCGGTCCCTCCTCGCCAAGGCCGCGGTGCCGCTCCTGGTGCCGTGGAACCCGGCGGTCCGCGCGGAACTCGCCGCCCGGCTCCGCAGCGAGCGACCGGACGTGGTCCACGTCCACAACGTCTTCCCGCTCCTGTCGCCCGCCGTGCTGGCCGCCTGCGCCGACGCCGGCGTGCCCGCCGTCGCCACGCTGCACAACTACACCCAGGTCTGCCCGCCCGGCACGCTCCAGCGGGACGGCCGGCCGTGCACCGAGTGCGTCGGGTCGGCCCCGCTGCCCGCCGTCCGGCACGGCTGCTACCGCAACTCCCGGCTGGCGACGGTGCCGCTCGCGGTCAGCCTGTCGGTCAACCGGCGGCGGTGGTGGTCCGGCGTGGAGCGGTTCTTCTGCATCTCCGCGGCGCAGCGCGACGTCCTGGTGCGGTCCGGCATGCCGGCCGAGCGGCTGGCGGTGAAGCACAACTTCGTGCCCGACCCGGGCTCCTGCCGAACGGGCCCCGGCGAGCACGTGCTCTACCTCGGCCGGCTCGCGGAGGCCAAGGGCGTACGGCTGCTCATGGCCGCGTGGGACGAGATCGCGGCGAGCGGCGGTGTGGGCGTACCACTCGTGATCGCCGGGGCGGGGCCACTGGAGCCGGAGGTGACCGCCTGGGCGGCGGGCCGGGACGACGTGCGCCACGTCGGCCTGTACGACCCGGCTCAGTGCCGTCAGGCCATCGAGCGGTCGGTCGCCGTGGTGGCCCCCTCGACGTGGCTGGAGGCGTTCGGCCTGGTGGTCGTGGAGGCGATGGCGGCGGGGGTCCCGGTCGTCGCCGCCGGTCACGGCGCCTTCGTCGAACTCGTCGAGGACGGCGTGACCGGGCTGCTGCACCGGCCGGGCGAGCCCGCCTCGCTCGCGTCCGGCATACGCCGGATCGCGGCCGGGCCGGCCCGCAACCGGGAGATGGGCCGGGCGGCCCGGCGCCGCTACGAGCAGGGGTTCAGCCCGGCCGTCGGGCTGGAGCGCCTGGTGGAGGAGTACCGCACCGCGATCGCGGGGCGGACGGAATCAAGCGGACCGAATCAATGGGGGACGGAATCAATGGGGGGCAGTAGATGACACGATGCCGACTCTGCGGCTCGGCGACGCCGGCGAGCGTCGTCGACCTGGGAGCGACGCCGCCGTGCGAGAGCTTTCTCGCCGCGGACCAACTGGACCAGCCGGAGCCGGCGTACCCGCTGCACCTGCGGGTCTGCACCGACTGCTGGCTCGCGCAGATCCCGCCGCTGATCACGCCGGAGGAGACGTTCAAGGAGTACGCGTACTTCTCCTCGTACTCGACCTCCTGGGTGGAGCACGCGCGCACGTTCGTCGCCGACGCCGTACAGCGGGTGGGACTCGGCCCCGACGCCTTCGTGGTCGAGGTCGCGAGCAACGACGGGTACCTGCTGAAGCACGTGGTGGACCGGGGGATCCGCTGCCTCGGCATCGAGCCGTCGGTGAACGTCGGCGCCGCGGCGCGCGAGGCGGGCGTTCCCACGCTCACGGAGTTCCTGAGCCCGGACACCGGCTCGGCCGTCCGCGCCGAACACGGCGCGGCGGACCTGGTCGTGGCCAACAACGTGTACGCGCACATCCCCGACGTGGTCGGGTTCACCCAGGGCCTGCGCGCCCTGGTCGCCGACGACGGCTGGGTCTCCATCGAGGTGCAGCACCTGCTGACCCTGATCGAGGAGAACCAGTACGACACGATCTACCACGAGCACTTCCAGTACTACACGGTCGCGTCCGCGACCCGAGCCCTCGCGAGCGGCGGACTCGCGCTCGTGGACGTCGAGTTGCTGCCCACGCACGGCGGCTCCCTACGGCTGTGGGCACGGCCGGCCGAGGTGGCCGGCGAGCCGACGCAGCGGGTGGCCGACGTGCTGGCGCGGGAGAAGGCCGCCGGGTTGCAGGAGCTGTCCGGGTACACCGAGTTCTCCGCCCGGGTGGCCAAGGTGCGCCGGGACCTGCTGCGGTTCCTCATCGAGGCGGCCGAGCGCGGCGAGACGGTCGTCGGCTACGGAGCCCCGGGCAAGGGCAACACCCTGCTCAACCACTGCGGCATCCGGCCCGACCTGCTCCCGTACACGGTCGACCGCAACCCCTACAAGCACGGCAGGTTCACGCCGGGCACGCGCATCCCGATCCTGCCACCCGAGCGGATAGCCGCCGACAGACCGGACTACGTCCTCGTCCTGCCGTGGAACCTGCGGGCCGAGCTGGTCGAGCAGCTGTCCTTCGTGCACGACTGGGGCGGCCGGCTGGTCTTTCCCATACCGGAACTGAGCATTGTCGAGGTCAAGGCATGAAGGTCGTTCTGTTCTGCGGCGGTTACGGGATGCGGATGCGAAGCGGTGCCGCGGACGACGTGCCCAAGCCGATGGCGATGGTCGGCCCGCGACCGCTGATCTGGCACGTCATGCGCTACTACGCGCACTTCGGGCACACGGAGTTCATCCTGTGTCTCGGATACGGAGCCCACCACATCAAGGACTTCTTCCTCAACTACGAGGAGACGGTGTCCAACGACTTCGTACTGCGGGGCGGGCGGACCGAGCTGCTGTCCACCGACATCGCGGACTGGACGATCACCTTCGCGCAGACCGGCATCGAGTCACCGATCGGGGAGCGGCTGCGCCGGGTTCGCCACCACCTGGACGGCGACGAGATGTTCCTCGCCAACTACGCCGACGTGCTCACCGACGCCCCGCTGCCGGAGATGATCGACCGGTTCGCCCGGCGCGACGCCGGCGCGTCGATGATGGTGGTGCCGCCGCAGTCCTCCTTCCACTGCGTGGACCTGGGCGAGGACGGCCTGGTGGGGGGCATCACCGCGGTGAGCGAACTGCCGCTGTGGGAGAACGGCGGCTACTTCGTGCTCCGCCAGGAGGTCTTCGACCACATCCCGGAGAACGGGGACCTGGTCGCCGACGGATGCGCCCAACTGGCCAAGCACGGAAGGCTGGTGGCGCACCAGCACCGCGGCTTCTGGAAGCCGACCGACACCGTGAAGGAGCGGGCCGCGCTCGACGACGCCTACGCCCGGGGCGACCGACCGTGGGCCGTGTGGGAACGGGACGGCGCGGGGGTGAGCGCGTGATCCGGCTCGGGACCGGGCGCCTGGACCGGATCGTCGCGGTGGGAGCGCACTGCGACGACATCGCCATCGGCGCCGGCGGCACGCTGCTGACGCTGTGCCTCGCGCGGCCGGGTATCCGCGTCGACGCCCTGGTGCTCTCCGGCGGCGGCAGCGAGCGGGAACAGGAGGAGCAGGCCGCGCTCGCCGCCTTCTGCCCGGACGCCGACCTGCGGCTGACCGTGCACAAGCTGCCGGACGGCCGGCTCCCCGCGCACTGGGAAGAGGCCAAGGCCGCGGTCGAGGAACTGCGCGGGCAGACCGATCCGGATCTGATCCTGGCCCCGCGCACCGATGACGCGCACCAGGACCACCGCGGCCTGGCCAAGCTGATGTCCACCGCCTTCCGCGACCACCTCGTGCTCGGCTACGAGATCGTCAAGTGGGACGGCGACCTCGGCCGTCCGCCGGCGTACCAGCCGCTGTCGCCGGAGATCGCCGAACGGAAGGTGCGACTGCTCCAGGAGCACTACCCCTCGCAGCGGCACCGGCCCTGGTACGACCGGGAGGCCTTCCTCGGGCTGGCCCGGATCCGCGGCATCGAATGCCACGCGCGCTACGCCGAGGCGTTCGCCGTCACCAAACTCACGCTCGATCTGGGGGAATGAACCGTGCGCGTACTGCTGACCGGACACCAGGGCTACCTGGGCACCGTGATGGCCCCGGTCCTCGCGGCCGCCGGACACGAGGTCGTCGGCCTCGACGCCGGCCTGTTCGCCGACTGCGTCCTCGGCCCGACGCCCGCCGACCCGCGGGGGCATCGGGTGGACCTGCGCGACGTCACGGCCGACCACGTGGCCGGGGTGGACGCCGTGATCCACCTGGCCGCCCTCTCCAACGACCCGCTGGGATCGCTGGCGCCGGAACTCACCTACGACATCAACCACCACGCGTCCGTGCGGCTGGCCCGGCTGGCCCGCGACGCCGGAGTACGGCGCTTCCTGTACGCGTCGACCTGCTCGGTCTACGGCGCCGCCGGCGGCGACGACCTGGTGGGCGAGGACGCCCCGCTGCGCCCGGTGACGCCGTACGCGGAGTCCAAGGTGCGGGTGGAGGACGACCTGCACGCGCTGGCCGACGGCGACTTCACCCCCGTGTTCATGCGCAACGCCACCGCCTTCGGCTACTCGCCCCGGCTGCGCGCCGACATCGTGCTCAACAACCTGGTGGGCCACGCGCTCCTGTCCGCCGAGGTGCTGGTGCTCTCCGACGGCACCCCGTGGCGCCCGCTGGTGCACGCCGCCGACATCGCACGCGCCTTCGCGGCCGCGCTGACGGCGCCGCGGGAAGCCGTGCACGACCGGGCGTTCAACATCGGCAGTGAGACCAACAACGTCACGGTCGCCGAGATCGCCGGGCAGGTCGCCGAGGCGGTACCCGGCTCGAAGGTGGTGATCACCGGGGAGACCGGGGCCGATCCGCGGTCGTACCGGGTGGACTTCTCCCGGTTCCGCGCCGCGATACCCGGCTTCGACTGCGAGTGGACGGTGAAGCGGGGCGCGCTCGAACTCGCCGACACCTACCGGAAGTTCGGCCTGACCCGGGAGGACTTCGAGCGACGCTTCACCCGCCTCGCCGTGCTGCGCGCGGCGTCCGGCGCCGGTACCGTCGACGACACCCTGCGGTGGCGCCCGTGACCGAGATCGGTGAGGAGATGTACGCGCTGGTGGAGCGGCTGTACCCGCTGTGCCGGAGCATCACCGGCGACGGTGTGCGCGCCACCTTGGACATCGTCGGGGAGTACATCCCGCTCCAGACGCACGAGGTGCCGACCGGCACGCAGGTGCTCGACTGGACCGTGCCGCGGGAGTGGAACATCCGCGACGCGTACATCGCCGACACCACCGGCCACCGGGTCGTCGACTTCGCCGCGTCCAGCCTGCACGTGCTCGGCTACAGCGTGCCCGTGTCGGCGACCATGCCGCTGGCCGAGCTGCGGGAACACCTGCACACCCTGCCGGACCACCCGAGCTGGGTGCCGTACCGCACCAGCTACTACAAGCCGGAATGGGGGTTCTGCCTGGCCCAGGACACCCTGGACGCGATGCCGGACGGCGAGTACGAGGTGCGCATCGACTCCACCCTCGCGGACGGCCACCTCACCTACGCCGAGCACGTGGTCCCGGGGCAGGTCCCCGACGAGGTGATCGTCTCCTGCCACGTCTGCCACCCGTCGCTGGCCAACGACAACCTCGCCGGCATCGCGGTGGCGACGTTCCTGGCCCGGGCGCTGGCCCGGCAAACGCCCTACTACACCTACCGGTTCATCTTCGCGCCCGGCACCATCGGGGCGATCACCTGGCTCGCGCGCAACGCGGAGCGGGTGGAACGGGTCAAGCACGGCCTGGTGCTGGCCTGCGCCGGTGACCCGGGGGACCTGACGTACAAACAGAGCAGACGCGGTGACGCGGAGATCGACCGGGTGATGCGGCACGTGCTGGGCGCCTCCGAACGCCCGCACCGCGTCACCGAGTTCACTCCGTACGGCTACGACGAGCGGCAGTTCTGCTCACCCGGCTTCGATCTCGGCGTGGGCTCGCTCACCCGCACCCCGTACGCCGGCTACCCCGAGTACCACACCTCGGCGGACAACCTGGACTTCGTCTCCCCGGAGGCGATGACGGACACGCTCGCCGTCTGTCGCGAGGCGTTCGCCGTCCTCGACCGCAACCGCCGGTACGTCAACCTGAACCCCTACGGCGAACCGCAGTTGGGCCGGCGCGGGCTGTACGACGCGCTCGGCGGCCGCAGCGACACCAAGCAGGCCCAGATGGCCATGCTCTGGGTGCTCAACCTCTCCGACGGCGAGCACAGTCTGCTGGACGTCGCCGAGCGGTCCGGGCTGCCGTTCGGCACCGTCGCGGCAGCGGCCGACGCCCTGCACGGCGCCGGGCTGATCAAGGCATGACGCCGGTGACCACCGAGGGGGAGAGGACGAGACCGAAGGCGGCGAACGCCGGGCGGGCCCTCGCCGGTCGGCTGTCCTGGGGACTGGCCGACCAGGCGGCCTCCAGCCTGTCCAACTTCGCGGTGGGCATCTACGTGGCCCGCTCGCTGGGCGTGACCGCGTTCGGCGTGTTCAGCCTCGCCTGGGTGACCTACGGCGTGGTGCTCAACGTCTCCCGCGGGCTGGCCACCGACCCGCTCATGGTCCGCTTCAGCGGTGTGCCGGACGCGGCCTGGCGCGGGGCGGTGGCCCGGTCGTCGGGTGCCGCGCTCGGCGTCGGTGCCGTGCTCGGCGCGGCGTGTCTGGTGGTCGGCGTCGGCGTCGGCGGCCGTGTGGGGCCCGCGTTCGCCTGCCTCGGCGTCGTCCTGCCGGGGCTGCTGCTGCAGGACGCGTGGCGGTTCGCGTTCTTCGCCGCCGGCGCCGGGCGGAAGGCGTTCGTCAACGACCTCGTGTGGGGCATCGCGCTCGTCCCCGCCCTGGTGGTGGCGGCCCGCGTGGGCAGCGTGGCCGCCTTCGTGCTCGCCTGGGGCGGATCCGCCGCGGTGGCCGCCGTGTGCGGCTGCTTCCAGTCCGGCATCCGGCCCCGTCCGACCGGAGCACGCCAGTGGCTTCGCGCGCACCGCGACCTCGGCTACCGGTACCTCGTCGAGAACGTCAGCAACAGCGGCGCGAGCCAGCTGCGGGCCTACGGGCTCGGCGCGATCGTCGGAGTCGGCGCGGTGGGTGTGATCCGGGGAGCAGAGCTCCTGCTCGGACCGTTCCTCGCGGTGCTGATGGGGCTGTCGCTGGTCACCGTCGCGGAGGCGGCACGGGTGCTGCGGCGGGCCCCGCACCGCCTCGGCCCGTTCTGCCTCTTGCTGGGCGGCGGACAGGCCGTCGCCGCGCTGCTCTGGGGCGGCGCGCTGCTGCTGGTGCCAGGCCGGGTCGGTGAGCTCGTCCTCGGCGGCGTCTGGCACTCCGCCGCGGAGCTCATCGTGCCGGTCACGCTCGGCGTCGCGGGCGCCGGACTCGGCACCGGCGCGGCGGCCGGGCTGCGCGCGCTCGGTGTCGCCCGGCGCAGCCTGCGCGCCCAACTGCTCGCCTCCGCCTGCTATCTCGGCGGCGGACTCGGCGGGGCGGTCGCCGCCGGCACGGTCGGCTCCGCCTGGGGCGTCGCCGCCGCGACCGCCTGCGGCTCGGCCGTGTGGTGGCTGCACCTGCGGACCGCCCTGCGCGAACACCGCCAGATCCCCATCCCCGAAGTGAGGACACCATGACCGCCCAACCCAGGCTGAGCATCGGCCTGCCCGTCTACAACGGCGAGCAGTACCTCGCCGAGTCGCTCGACGCCCTGCTCGGCCAGACCTACGAGGACTTCGAGCTGGTCATCTCCGACAACGCCTCGACCGACGGGACCCGGGACATCTGCCGCACGTACGCGGCCCGGGACTCACGCATCCGGTACATCCGCCTGTCGCGGAACATCGGCGCCGCACCGAACCACAACCACGTGTTCACCGAGTGCCGCGGCGAGCTGTTCAAGTGGGCCTCGCACGACGACCTGTACGCCCGCGACCTGCTGCGGCGCTGCGTGGAGGCGCTGGACGAGCGGCCCGACGTGATCCTCGCGCACTCCGGCCAGGCGGTCATCGACGGCGACGGCCAGGTCAAGGTCCCGTACGAGTACGGGCTCGCCACCGACTCGCCGTACGCGCCGGAGCGCTTCCGCAGTCTGCTGTTCGAGCCCGGCGGTGACGACTTCTACGGGGTGATGCGAGCCGATGTGCTGCGCCGGGTGAAGCCGCACGACAGCTACCACCACGCGGACCGCACGTTCGTCGCCGAGATCGTCCTGCACGGGCCCTTCCACCAGGTGCCGGAGCTGCTGTACTTCCGCCGCGACCACCCCACCCGCGCCGAGCGGGCGAACCCCTCCAAGCGGTCCCGGTGCGTCAACCTGGACCCGCGCCGGGCCGGTCCGCTGCACCCGACGCCCCGGCTGCTCGCCGAGTACGTCCGGGGCTTCGTCACGGCGATCCGGCGGGCGCCGCTGTCCCCGGCCGAACGGCGCGCGTGCTACCGCCACCTGGCCGCCTGGATGACCAGCCGCATCCGGCCGGGCGCCGGCGAGCGGGTCGAGGACCGCGACCCGGTCGAACCGGGAGGGCACATTGCCGCCGTCGACGCCCTGGTCGCCGGCCGTGAGGGGAGGCGGGCATGACCTCGGTGCGGGTGGGGGTGTTCGGCCTGCTCGGCTCCGGCAACCTCGGCAACGACGGGTCGCTCGAGGCCGTGCTCGGGTACCTCCGCGCCGAGCACCCGGAGGCGGTCGTGGACGCGCTGTGCGGCGGACCCGAGGTCGTCGCGGCCCGGTACGGGATCCCCGCGACGCGGCTGCACTGGTACCGCGGGGAGTACCGGACCGCGTCACGTGCGGGCGCGATCGCGGGGAAAGCGCTGGGCAAACTCGTCGACGCCGTCCGCACCGCCGCCTGGGTGCGCCGGCACGATGTGGTGATCGTGCCGGGCATGGGCGTCCTGGAGGCCACGCTGCCGCTGCGGCCGTGGGGCTTCCCGTACTCGCTGTTCCTGCTCTGCGCGACCGGCCGGCTGTTCGGCACCCGCGTCGCGCTGGTCAGCGTCGGCGCCGCCGCGATCGGCAGCCGGCCGACCCGGGCCCTGGTGCGCTGGTCGGCGCGGCTGGCCACGTACCGCTCCTACCGGGACACCCAGTCCCGCGACGCGATGCGGGCGATGGGCGTGGGCACCACGCGCGACGAGGTCTACCCGGATCTCGCCTTCGCCCTGCCGACCCCGCCGGCCAGCACGCCCCCGGGCCGGCCGGGCCCGGTCTGCGTCGGCGTCATGGCCTTCCACGGCGGCGACGACGACCGCGCCCGGGCCGAGGAGATCCACCGGCGCTACCTCGACGGGACGACCCGGTTCGTCCGCGCGCTGGCGAACGACGGCAGGCCGGTCCGGCTGCTCACAGGCGACGCGTGCGACGCTCCGGTGGTCGCCGCGATCCTCGACGCGGTGGACTCACCGCTGGTCACCGCCGCCGAGGCGGCCTCGCTGACCGACCTGATGAAGGAGACGGCGGCTGCCGACGCCGTGGTGGCGACCCGGTACCACAACCTGGTCTGCGCGCTGAAGGCCGGCACACCGACGCTCGCGCTCAGCTATGCGGCGAAGAGCGACGCGCTCATGGACCGGATGGGCCTCGGCGCGTACTGCCACCCGGCGCGCGAGGTCGACGCCGACCGGCTGCTGGAGCAGTTCCGGGCGCTGGAGAAGGGGTCGGCGCAGCTGCGGCGGACGCTCTCCGAGCGGAACCAGGTCGCCGAGCGGCAACTCGACGACCAGTTCGCCTCCTTGACCGCCGCCCTGTTCCCGACGACAGACCACGCCCACGCCCACGCGTACCGGGAGGCTCCATGAAAGCGACCGAAGTCCCGGAGATCTCCGGTGCGTACCTGTTCGAGCCGACGCCGTACGCCGACGAGCGCGGCTTCTTCTGCCGCACCTTCGACGCCGACGTGGTCCGCTCGGTGGGTCTCGACCCGGACGCCTTCGTCCAGGACAGCGTGTCCCGCTCGGTCCGGGGCGTGCTGCGCGGCCTGCACCTGCGCTCCGGCGCCGGCGAGGCCAAGCTTGTGCGGTGCTCGTACGGCAAGATCTTCGACGTCGTCGTGGACCTGCGGACGGACTCGCCGACGTACCTGGGCCGGGCCTTCTTCGAGCTGTCCGACGAGACCCAGACGACCCTGTACATCCCGGCAGGCTGCGCGCACGGCTTCCAGGCGCTGACCGAAACCGCCGACACCTCCTACCGGATCGACCGCCCGCACGATCCGGCCGAGGACGTGACGATCGCCTTCGACGACCCGGAGCTCACCGTCCCCTGGCCGCTGCCGGTCACCTCGATGTCCCAGCGGGACCGGGAGGCGCCGAGCCTTGCCGAGGTCCTGAAGCAACGAGAGAAGTGAGGCCGGCGTGGACACCGAAGAGTTCCAGCTGCCCAGATCGCGGCAGGCGAACGAGCGGCTGCACGCCGTGATCCCCGGGGGCGCGCACACCTACGCCAAGGGCGACGACCAGTACCCCGAGAACCTGGCCCCGGTCATCAGCCACGGCCGCGGCGCCCACGTGTGGGACATCGACGGCAACCGCTACATCGAGTACGGCTCCGGCCTGCGGTCGGTCAGCCTCGGCCACGCCCACCCACGCGTGACCGAGGCGGTGCGGCGGGAACTCGACCGCGGCAGCAACTTCGTCCGGCCGTCCATCGTGGAGGTCGAGGCCGCGGAACGCTTCCTTGCCACGGTGCCGACCGCCGATATGGTGAAGTTCGCGAAGAACGGCTCCGACGCCACCACCGCCGCGGTGCGCCTCGCCCGCGCCGTCACCGGGCGCCCGCGGGTGGCCGTCTGCGCCGACCATCCGTTCTTCTCCGTCGACGACTGGTTCATCGGCACCACGCCGATGTCCGCGGGTATCCCGGCGGCGACCACCGAACTCACCGTGGCGTTCCCGTACGGCGACCTGGCCGCCACACAGGAGCTGCTCGCCCGGCACCAGGACGAGGTCGCCTGCCTGATCCTCGAACCCGCCACCCACACCGAGCCGCCGCCCGGATATCTCGCCGGCCTGCGCGAGCTGGCCGACCGGCACGGCTGCGTACTGATCTTCGACGAG
Source organism: Streptomyces sp. DH10 (assembly GCF_029813805.1). NCBI lineage: Bacteria > Bacillati > Actinomycetota > Actinomycetes > Kitasatosporales > Streptomycetaceae > Streptomyces > Streptomyces sp. DH10. The sequence goes on along the minus strand of NZ_JARVKU010000001.1, from coordinate 427,347 downwards.
ATGATCACCGGTCTCCGCTGGTCGGAGGCGGGCGCCCAGGGCCTGTACGGCGTCGTCCCCGACCTCTCCACGTTCGGCAAGGCGCTGGGCAACGGCTTCGCCGTCTCCGCGCTGGCCGGACGCCGCGAGCTGATGGAGCGGGGCGGGCTGCGTCACTCCGGCGACCGGGTGTTCCTGCTGTCCACCACGCACGGTGCGGAAACGCACTCCCTGGCAGCCGCGATGGCCGTGCAGACCACCTACACCGAGGAGGGCGTCACCGCGCGGCTGCACGCCCTCGGCGAGCGGTTGGCCGCCGGTGTCCGCGACGCCGCGGCGAGCATGGGCGTCGGCGACCACATCGTCGTCCGGGGCCGGGCCAGCAACCTGGTCTACGCCACCCTGGACGAGAACCGGCAGCCGTCCCAGCGGTACCGCACCCTGTTCCTGCGCCAACTCCTCGCGGGGGGGGTGCTCGCCCCGTCGTTCGTGGTGAGCAGTGCGCTCAGCGACGCCGACATCGATCACACCGTCGAGGCGGTGGCCCAGGCAGGTGCGGTGTACCGGAAGGCACTGGACGCGGCCGACCCCGCCCCCTGGCTCGCCGGGCGGCCGGTGAAGCCCGTCTTCCGCCGCTTGGCGTGACGTGACGTCAACTGTGCTTCCTCCGAGCGGAGTCGGCCGTCCGGTCGACCAGCCACGCGGTCGCCGGTGTCACCGCCAGCGCGGTGCACCAGCCGCCGAGGACGTCGGTCGGGTAGTGCGCGCCCAGGGCGACCTGCGCCCAGCCCATCGCGGCGCCGGCCACCAGCGCCGCGGCGAGCACGAGCAACGCGCCGGCCGTCCTGCCGAGGCCGAGCCGGCCGGCCGCGAGCAGCGCCACCATGAGGGCGAGCGCGGTGAGGAAGGCGGTGTGACCGCTCGGGTAGGACAGGTGCCCGTCGTGGATGGTGCGTCCCACCACGGGCTTGAGCGCCTTCGTCGTCCCCACGGCCAGGGCCGCGCCGGCAACGATGAACACCGCCGCGCGAGGACACCGGAGCAGCAGGCAGCCTGCCACGACGGCCACGACCAGCATGGCCGCTCCGGCGGGCTCTCCCAGGAAGTCCGTGGCCAGAGCGACGCCCCGCCACGGCGGCCGCACACTGTCCGCCGTCGGCTGGATGATCCACCCGTCCACCCTGCCGGGCTGGTCATGGCCGGCGTACAGGACCCCGAGCGCGACGACCACCAGCGCGGCGAGGGCCGCGACCAGCCCGAGCGCCGCACGCAGCGGCGAAGGCAGCACCGCGGGCGCCGACCGGCCGGTCACACGCCCACCGCGCCCGGTTCTGCTCCGGCCAGGCGATCCAACGCGAACTCCCCCCAGGGTCCCGGCCATCACCCTAACCAACGAGCCGGTTGCCGACGAACGTCTGGTGCTTCCGGGCTGCCGCCTCGCGTGCCTCGACCTGACGGACACCGCTGAAGGCCTCATCCTGGTGAACGCGGCGTTCAACCTGCCGTTCTGCGTGTGGATCCTCAACGCGTACTTCTCGAGCATCCCCCGGGAACTGGAGGAGGCGGCCTGGCTCGACGGCACCGGACGGTTCGGCTCCCTCACGCGTGTCGTCCTGCCCCTGGCGATGCCCGGTGTGGTGACCGCGCTCGTCTACACCTTCATCAGCGCGTGGAACGAGTACGTGGTGGCGCTCACGATCACCTCGTCCGGCGACCGGATGACCCTGACCAAGGCGATTCCCGGCTTCGTCACCTCGTACCACGAGCAATGGCAGTACCTGTTCGCCACGTCACTCGTCGCGATCGTGCCCGTGGTGGTGCTGTTCGTCTTCGTGGAGCGCCACCTCGTCGCGGGCCCGACCGCGGGCGGGGTCCGGGGATGACACCGCAATGCGCATCGGAGCCCAGGCCGCGGCCGGGAAGGCCACGGCCTCGGCGTGCGGTGTCAGGCGCGGATGACCTCCACACCGGCCGCCGTGAACGACTCGGTCAGCTCGTCCGAGGCGCCCTTGTCGGTGACCAGGACGTCGATGTCCTCCACCGGGCAGATGCGGGCGAAGGCCCGCCGGTCCAGCTTGGAGGAGTCGGCGACCGCGACGACCTGCTGCGCGCGGCGGGCCAGCGCCCGGTTGATGCTGGCCTCCCCCTCGTGGTGGGCGGTCGCCCCGTGGGCCACGTCGATGGCGTCCACCCCGATGAAGACCTGGTCCAGTGCGATCTCCGCGAGCAGTTCGGTGGCCAGCGGCCCGATCAGCTCATAGGACGCCGGCCTGGCCACCCCGCCGGTCACCACGAGCTTCACGTGGCGCCGTACGACCAGTTCGTTGGCGATGTTCAGGGCGTTGGTCACCACGGTGACCGCCGTCTCCGCGCCGCCGGAACTCAGGTCGGCCCGGGTGGCCAGTGCCCGCGCCACCTCGGTGGTCGTGGTGCCGCCGTTGAGCCCCACCACGGCGCCGGCCTTGACCAGCCCGGCGGCCGCGTCCGCGATCCGCTCCTTTTCCGGAGCCTTGCGCGCGGCCTTGTAGCGCAGTGGCAGGTCGTAGGCGATCGCGTTGATCACGGCGCCGCCGTGCGTGCGGGTGACCATCTGCTGGCGGGCCAGCTCGTCGAGGTCGCGCCTGATCGTCGCGGCGGAGACCCCCAACTCCTCGGCGGCCGGTTCGACTTCGATCCGTCCGTCGCGCGTCAGCATCTCCAGCAGCGCGCTCCACCGGGCCTGTGGTGCCGCCATGTCTCACAACTCCCTGTCGGTGATGTACGCCCCGATGTGCGCACCTCCATGAAACCACAGCGCTTGATTGGGTGTTTTATGGTCCACAAACGAGCAAAACCCTGCACGTGCCGCACGTCCATGCCGCTGCCCCAGCCGCTGCCCCTGCGGGCGTCGCGGACCTCGCGCACCACGACAGGAGGCCGTCCGTGCCGCTGACTCCCACCGCCGCCGTGGTGAGCTCCGCGTGCCGCGAGGGACGGGCCGTCGGCGCGTTCAACGTGATCACCCTGCACGCCGAGGCCGTGGTCACCGGGGCGGAAGCCGCGGGCCGCCCGGTCATCTGCCAGATCAGCGAGAACGCCGTGCGCTTCCACGGCAGCCGGCTCGCCCCGATAGCCCGCGCCACCGCCGCACTCGCCGAGGCGGCCACCGTCCCCGTGGCCCTGCACCTCGACCATGTCACCGACGAAGCGCTGCTGCGCCGCGCCGCGGACTGCGGCTTCGGATCCGTCATGTTCGACGCATCCGCGCTGCCGCACACCGAGAACGTCGCCGCCACGCGCGCTGCGGCACGGTGGGCACATGCCCAGGGGTTGTGGCTGGAGGCGGAACTCGGCGAGATCGGCGGCAAGGACGGAGTGCACGCACCCTCGGCACGTACGGACCCCGATCAGGCGCGCGACTTCGTGTCCGCCACCGGGGTCGACGCACTGGCCGTCGCGGTCGGCAGCTCCCATGCGATGACCACACGTACCGCCCGGCTGGACCACGGTCTCATCGCCCGCCTCGCCGAGGCGGTCCCCGTGCCGCTGGTCCTGCACGGCTCGACGGGCGTGCCCGACGCGGAGCTCAGGCAGGCGGTGGCGTCCGGCATGGTCAAGATCAACATCGGTACGGCACTGAATGCCGCCTTCACCGGCGCGGTCCGCGACGCACTCGCCGCGGCACCGGCGGCGGTCGACCCCCGCCCGGCCCTCATCGTGGCGCGGCGCGCGATGGCCGATGCCGTCACGTCGGCGCTGCGGGCCCTGTCGGGCGGCGGCGGGTAGGGGACGAGACGAGCCGACCGGGGGCCGTAGGACCGGTACGTCCCGAGGAGCTCGGGGCCCTTGGAGCGGCCCTCCATGAAGTCGCCGCCATTGGCGGCCGAGCCCCTGTTGTCGCACCTGGTGTCCGGGGTGGGCTGCCGGGGTGAAGAGGTTGGGCGCGCGGCTGCGGCCCGCGCGCACGGGCTCCAAGCGGCCGAAGTTTATACCCGGCTCTCCATCTCGCAAATCGCAACTTCATGAGATCTCTTCACGGCCGAGGACGGTATTCACGAGATCATCACGAAACCCATTGCAACCGTGACGGGTGTCACTCGGAACATTTCATTCCGTCCACAGTTTTCGCACAGGTGTCCCTACCGTTTCTTTGGCATCTTGCCGACCGACACGATCGGGAAAGGAACGAAGGCTCTTGTCCGAGCAGAGATTAGGGCGCCCGCTCAGCGGGCAAGGAAAGAGACGAACAGCGCTGGCAGTAGCCCTTTTACTGTCCGTCGAGGGCACGCTGCTGGCCGGCCAGTCAGCCGCCGCCACGCCCGCCGAGGAGACGACGAAGACTCCTGCTGCCGTGACGACGGCCAAGTCGCCCGGCACGGAAGAGATTTGGCGCTCTGACCTGGCCTGGGCGGCCAAGCACACCAAGGGCTCCAAGGCGTGGGCCCTGACCGAGGCGAAGAAGTCCGGCACGAAGGTCGTCGTCACCGACGAGACCACGCCCTCCAGTTACACCGTCGCCAACCCGGACGGCACCCTCACCACCGAGCTGACCGCCGGCCCCGAGCGGGTCTGGAAGAACGGCAAGTGGCGGAAGGTCGATGCCACCCTTGCCCAGAACGCCGACGGCAGCATCACGCCCAAAGCACATCCCAACGGGCTGCGTCTGGGCGGCAAGGGCGGCACCCTGCCGAAGTCGCTGCGCGCCGCGCAGGACGGCCCGGCCCGCGACCTGGTCACGCTGGGCAGCGGCAGTGATCAGGTGAGGCTGCAGTGGAAGGGCGGCCTGCCCGCCCCCGAACTCGACGGCACCCGTGCCCGGTACGGGGAAGCGGTGCCCGGCGCCGACGTGATCGTCGAGGCCACCCGTACCGGCTTCGAGCAGTTCGTCGAGATCGGCGAACGGCCCTCCGGCGCCTACTCCTACACCCTCCCGGTCAAGACGAAGGGCCTGAAGGCCAAGGCCGACAAGGACGGTTCGGTCACCTTCCGGGACGCGAAGACCGGTGCCGTGAGGGCCACCATGCCTGCCCCGGTGATGTGGGACGCCGCCGTCGACAAGGTCTCCGGCGAGCACCTCAACCGGGCGCGCGTCGACATGAAGGTCGTCGACAAGGGCGCGGGCGAGGTCGATCTGGTGGTCACCCCGTCAGCGGAGTTCCTCGCCGACCCGGCCACGAAGTACCCGGTCACCGTCGACCCGTCTACCTCCGCGCTGACGAACACCTTCGACACGTACGTGCAGCAGGGCGAGACCGTCGACTGGTCCACCGACGTCGAACTCGACTTCGGAAACCCCGGCACCAAGAACGCCGACGGCACGCCGCGCACCGCACGCTCCTACATCACGTGGAACACCACACCGATCCAGGATGCGCTGATCGTCGACACGAACCTGGCGCTGTGGAACTTCCACTCCGGCAACACCGACTGCACCGCCCAGAAGTGGACGGTCTGGGACACCGGCGCCCCGTCCACGTCCTCGCGCTGGGCGAACCAGCCAGCGTGGAACCAGGAGTACCACTCCTCCACGCAGACCAAAGGCAACCCGGACTGCGCCTCCACCCAGCCGGACGGCTGGATCAATGCCGACGTCGACACGCTCGTGCAGGCCTGGGCCTCCGCCAAGGTCACCCGCGGCCACATGGGCCTGCGCGCCGCGACCGACGACGTGAAGGCGTGGAAGAGGGTCAACTCCGCGAACAACGCGGCCAATCAGCCCAAGCTGTCCGTCACCTACAACTACCGCCCCTCGGACGGCACGAACCGGCAGGCCGGTGCGCCGTTCAAGTCGTACGCCGGTGTGTGGGCGGTGAACTCCACCACCCCGACCCTGCGGGACACGTTCACCGACCCGGACGGCGACAAGGTCAACGGCACCTTCCAGGTCTACGACGCCGCCACCGACAAACCCATCACCACCCCGGTCGGCGAAGGCCTGATCGTGTCCGACTTCGTCGACTCCGGCAAGCCCGCCTCGGTCACCGTGCCGGCCGGGCAGCTCCAGGACGGCAAGACGTACAAGTTCCGCACCAACGCCTACGACGGCACCCACTACAACCTCAGCTGGTCCCCCTGGACGCAGTTCGTCGTCGACACCACCGCGCCCGGCGCACCGGCCAGGATGACCTCGACCACTTACCCCGAAGGCCAGTGGGGAGGGGGAGCGGGCACTCCAGGCCGGTTCGAGGTGGGCACCGGCGATGACGGCGCCCGCGAGGTCCGCTACCGCGTGGACGGCATCGCCGACCTCGACGAGGGCGAGGGCGCGCTGGACGACCCCGAGACCGCGCTGCGGTCCCCCGCCCCGCGCGCAGGCGTCTGGCAGTCGATCGCGACCACCGCCGGCAACGCGGCGTTCGAGGTCACTCCCGGTGCCGAGGGTTCGCACTATGTCGAGGCGGCCACCGTCGACCGTGCCGACAACGTCGGCGAGGTCCGCGCCTACGGGTTCCGGGCGGGCACCGGCCCGCGCCGGACGAACCACATCATCGACATCGCCCTGCCCAAGCCCAGGAAGAGCGACGGCACCTGGCGGCAGGTGGACGGGACTCAGCCCATTCCCGACTGGAGCCCCGACGCCGTCATCCTGGAACCCGCCCGCGCGGACAGCGTCAAGACGCCTGACGGCAAGGTCGCCCGAGGCAAGGGCAAGGAGCGCTGCGAGGACTCCGGCAACCTCCGGATCTGCTCGAAGATCGAACTGCGGGAGGTGCTCAAGCCCGGCGCCGAGGCACCCGAGCGCGACAAGGCCTCCGGCGCCGAGACCCGGGCCGACGCGACGCCCGCACCGATCATCCCGTACTGCTCGCGGACGGGTCCGGCGGCCGACGGCACATTCACCCGTACCCAGGCGTGCCTGGGCTACCAGTACACCTACCGTGCCATCGAGATATCCAGCAACCAACCGCCCAAGCTCAAGGGCGTGGCGGTGTTCGACATCGAGGCGCAGGTGCTGACCGACGTCAAGTCCAAGGACATCAAGTTCTGGGCGAGGTTCGCTCCACGGCCGCTGCTGCCCAGCGAACCGCCGGTCACGGGCAGCATCAAGGTGAGGTTCGACCCCACCTGTGACTTCGGGTGCGCCAACAGCCCCACGTTCGACTGGGACGGGCCGATGACCTGGAACGGTTCCTACCCCACGGACCCGCATGAACAGACCGGTACCGCGGTGATGACGTGGGACACCGCCCTGGACGACCTGGGCAACGCGGGCCCGCATGACCAGGACCGGCAGCGCTCCTTCCCCATCGACTTCCGCATGCAGATCGATACCAGTCTGGACGGTGTCAAGCAGCAGAACGTCAAATTCGAGAACGGGCCGTTCACAGCCCGCTGCGACGCCGCGAACATCAACAACATGCCGCCGGGATGTGTGTTCCCGGCCAACAACCCCGGCTGGGTCATCGATCCGGCCACATACCCGGCCGCTGCCGTACACGCCGAGTTGATGGCCGCCAAGCTGCCGGGATATGTGGGAAGCGACTACAGCACCCCGCTGCACTACCTGCCGATGACGAAGAAGGGCAAGCCGCAGCGCAACCGCTTCGACCGGTCCGATCAGGAAAACCGCCGGGTCATCTGCGGCCGTTCGGGCGCAACGGGCTTCGTCCCGCACGACAAGACCGCCCTGTTCGACTACCTGCTGACGCCCAAGCCGAACAAGCCCGATCCGAAGGACAAGCCGTCATGTGACGAGTACGCCTTCAACGCCACCTACGAGTCCGGTGGAATGCCCAAGAACCCCGACGGCAACGCCAACCCCTACCTCGTCAGCAACGGTGAGCAGTGCGTGCAGACGTACGAGGGCCTGAGCGACGACGGCACGCTCCACCTCCGTGACGACGGGCGTTACCCCGAACCGGACTGGACGAAGGCCAAGTGCGGCCGGTCGTCCATGTCGCTGGAGGTCAACTCGGGGGCCATGCGCCTGTTCAGTCAGTTCGCGTCGGCGAATCGACTGCTGGACGCCGACGGCTACTACGTCTGGACGGGCCTGAAGGCCGCCGGATGCGACTGGACCGCGGCGAAGGTCATCTGCGACGCATGGGCCAACGGTTTCCCTGAGCGCAGTCGGTCGGCGCCGAAGCTCAGCGCGCCGCGCCGCTGACACCATCGGAAACGGCAACCCGATAGCCACCACCCCGCCCGTTGCAGGATGAACTCCTCAACGGGCGGGCGCCGTTCGGTGCCGTCAGTGGAGCGCCTGAAGTTCGTCGGCCACCTCCGTCAGGTACCCGGTCAGGGTGCTGCCATCGTCGTAAAGGTGGGAGAAGTCCTGCCGGTTCCACGACCCGGTCAATCCCGTCGCGGCGTCGATGAAGGTCCCGGTGAACGGGTCGTCAGGTTCGTCGGCGGTGAACGGGATCCATGTGGTCTCCCACACCCCCGGGTGATTCAGCAGGTCGTAGGCATCCAGGGCCTGGCGCACTCCGAGCAGTACTTCACCATCGGGCGTCAGCGGCCCGACCGGCCCGCCGCATCGCCGCCACAGCGTACGGAGGTCGGCGGGGAGGCGGAACCCCAGCTCGGCCTCTGCCTCGGCGATCAGCTCGTCGGAGGCGCCGGGAGCCACCGGGGTAGCTGGTGGGTGGAGCCTCAGCAAGTACTCGACACGTTCCCAGGCCGCGATCACGTCGTTGCTCATGGGTGGATGCTATCGACAGGCAGGGGACGGGAGTTCCGAGCGTCAGCTGCCCACAGCAGCGCTCACTGCTCCGCACATTTTGGTCCGCGATTGGTCCGGAAGCACTGGTCAGGACGGTACACCAGGGGGACGAACGGGGGAGTTGGTGCGCGAGTCGGGCTCGTCGAGGTATCAGGCTGAGTGGAAGGCGCCTGACGGGGAGCGGAGCACGAGCAGGGTGATCTCGCTGGGGGCGAAGACGCGGAACGGCGGGCCCCAGAAACCGGTGCCGCGGCTGGTGTAGAGGAGGGTGCGGGTGCCGTGGTGGCTGAGGCCGGCGAGCGCGGGCTGGTCGATGCGGACCAGGTGGTGGAAGGGCCAGATCTGGCCGCCGTGGGTGTGGCCGGAGAGCTGGAGGTCGATGCCTTCGGCTGCCGCCCGGTCGACGAACTTGGGCTGGTGTGCCAAGAGCAGGACGGGTAGGTCGGGGTCGGCGCCGTCCAGAGCTCCGGCGAGGTGGGCGCGGTGGCCTGCCAGGCCGGAGGACTCGGCGGTGACGTCGTCCACGCCGGCGACCACGAGGGTGTCGCCTCCGCGTTCGAGCAGCAGGTGGCGGTTGCGCAGCGGCTCCCAGCCCAGCTCGCCCATCAGGTCGACCCAGCCCTGGGCCTCGCTGTAGTACTCGTGATTGCCGGTGACGTAGACACGGGCATGGGTGGCCCGCACGGTGCCGAGTGGGACGGCCTGGGCGCGGCGGCGTTCGGCCGTGCCGTCCGCGATGTCGCCGGTGTGGCAGACCAGGTCGGCTTCCAGAGTGTTCACCGTCTCGCACACCCGCTCCGACCAGCGAGTGCGATCGAGGGGGCCGTAGTGGGTGTCGGTGATGAGGACGACGCGGGTGCCGTCCAACCCGGCACCCAGCCGTGGAAGCTGCACGTCGAGTCGGCGCACGCGCGGCACGCGGCGGGCTTCGGCGTACCCCCAGGCGAGTAGTACGGCGGTTATACCGAGGACGGCCCAGGTGACGATTCGGGCCCGGTCCTGACTCTCGTCGACGCCGGCCACGCTCAGGACGATCAGCAAGGGGACGCCGAGCAGAACGGACCAGGTGAACAGAACCCAGCTGGTGCCCAGCAGGGTGTCACCCACGATCGCCGCCCGGTCCTGCTGGCGCCGGCCGTGGCCGCGTGCCATCGCGAGCGGCATACCGACGAGGCCGAGGGCGAACAGGGCGGTGCCGGCCAGCGTGACGGGCAGCGGCCAGTGCTGGCCGGTGTGCAGGAGCACCCAGCAGGGCACGGACCACAGCAGGACGGGGGCGATCAGGGGGAGGTAGCGCATCACGCGGTGCAACCGGCTCTGCCGCGGAGCTTGCGCGTCGCTGTCGGCGGGTCGGGTGTTGCTGGTGTCGGTCACGCTTCCCCTCCCAGACCGGGCTGCCGTCTCGCGCACTGTATCCGGTCGCCCGCGGGCCGGCCGGACCGGCTTTGGCACGAGCCGCGATCAGCGCGCTACTGCCCCGGCTCGGGATATGCGAGCCGCCCCTCAGCATCTAGGCGTTCGGCCAGAACTGTGCGATGTAGCGCTCGACTCCGTGCACCACACCGTGCTGGGTCTGCGCAGATGCCGCCTCACGGCCGGCGCACACCACTCGCACCGTCCAGACGCCCGGCCCGTCCGACAACTCGATCGCCTCTGGCATCGGTCCTGCCGCCACCCCCCTGGCGCGCAACTTGCCCGAAGAACAAGCGATGCCGGCCAGGGCCGTCTCGTCCCACTCTCCGGCCGGCACGGCCGGCTCCCCGTCCCAGATCTCCACCGTCAGGGACGCGGTGTGGGTGTGCCCGGCACTGTGGAAATCAAGGCGCCCAGGGTGAGCGGTGAGGAACGTGCCGCTCTCGAAACCCTCAGGGAACAGCACAGGAACCCGTGTGTCGTCGAAGTCCTGCAAGGCCCATCCGTTGTAGTCCACATTCACCGGATACTCCTGGCGCCTGATCACGCTGGCCACGTCGCCCACCCCTTGTCGTCATCTGGCGCGAAGGGCTCCATCATCGTCGATCTTCGGCGGCGCGTATGCAGGTGGCTTGACTCAGTCATTGGGACTCATGACGTTGTCGCGTGACCCGGGCGGGCTCGGCCTCCGCCGAGCCCGCCACGCCGGCTCCGTACCGGGGCCGGACCCGTGTCACGCCGTCAGCGCCGCAGTGTCAGCAGACCCGGACGGTAGGGCCACTGGCTGTACTCGCCGCCGGAGTTGGGGTTGCGGCCCTGGTAGAGGAACTGGAGGTTGCAGGGATCGACGGTGAAGGTCTGATCGGCGCTGGTGCGGATCAGTTCGCCATGGCTGATGTCGTTGGTCCAGGTGGCGCCGCTGTTGGCCTTGCCGGCGAAGGGGTTGCTCTCGGTCGCGGCCTGGGGTGTCCATGAGCCGTTCAGACTGGTGGCCGTGAACGAGCGGAAGTAGCGGCCCTGCGAGCCCCTCGCTTCGACGATCATGAGGTAGCGGTTCTGGCCCTGGAGCTTGTAGACCTGCGGGGCTTCGAACAGGTTGTCCGCCGTATCGCTCATGATCGTTGTGTAGGTCGAGCCGAAACTGCTCGGGAAGTTCCCGATCGGCATGCTGGCCCGGTAGATCTTGCCGTTGTCACCGGCGAAGAACAGGTACATGTTCTGGCCGTCGGCGATGAGCGTCTGGTCGATGGGGCCGGTGCCGGAGCCGGTGATGCTTCCGGAGAAGAGCACCTTCTGTGCTGACCAGCCATTGGGGTTGGTGGGGTCGCTCGACGTCCGGTAGGAGAAGGCGCTCCCACCGCCCCACTGGTAGGCGAGCACCCAGATGTTCTTCGGCGCGAAGTAGAAGAGCGTGGGCGCGACGGTGGAAGCCGACATCGTGTTCTGGCTGGCCGAGGCCATCTCCGGCCAGTTGCTGAACAGGCCGAAGTTCATCGAACCCCAGCCCACTCCCGTTCCCGCGGTGCCGTGCGTCGTCGCATAGACGAGATGCCTGCCGTTGTAGGGGGCGACGGTGAAGTCCTTGAGCGAGGCCCACCCGGCCTTGGGCTGCGCCAGCGCGCCCGTCGATGTCCAGCGGTACGTCGACGGAAGATCGCACGTGCCAGGGGTGTCGCCGCCGACCTTGACGAGCCGCCACTGCTGGTTGGCGCCGCCCCAGTCGTCGTACTGGACGATGTTCGCGTTGTCGGCGGTGGAACCGCCCTGCACTTCCAGAGCCTTGTTGCTGTGGCGCGAGATGAGCCTCACGTGGCCGTCCGAACTGTCGGCCAGCCGCCACTGCTGGTTGGTGGCGTTCAGGTCGGCCCACTGGACGATCGAGCCGCCGTTCGCGGTGGACCAGTTGTGGACGTCCAGCACCTTGCCCGAGTGGCGGGACTTGATGCGGAAGTAGCCGCCCCCGGAATCGACGAACTGCCACTGCTGCTGGTTCTGATCGTTCCTGGTCCACTGGGTGATGCGGGCGCCGTCACCGGTCGCCATGTTGTAGAGGTCCAGGGCCTTGCCGCTGTTGCGATTGACCAGCACATACGAGGCGTTGGGGTCTACGGTCGCCGCGCCGGCGGGCTGGGCACCGAGGAAGGTGGCCACGAGCAGCAAGGGCGCGAGGACGGCGAGTAAGCGTCTCAGACGGACCGGGGACGGAAGGCGAGACCACATCAGAGGGCACTCCTTTGGGGGCGGGGGCGGGGGCGACGTGACCCCGATGAACCGCAGAGCGGCCTGCCGGGGGAGGCAGGGACGATCCGAAACATTTCGAAGAATTCCCGGAAAGCTTTGACGCCACAAGCTAGGAATGCGGGACCCTCCGGTCAAGACCTGTCGCAGATCTGTCTACAAACAGCGCCTCGCGTTTGGGCTTGACAGGCAGCCGCGCAGACCGGAGCACTCCGTAGCTCGCGCCGGGGATTCGCTGTCCGGCTCGCCGTGATCTCGAATGTTTCGAGCGAGGAATCGAAACTTCTTCTGCCGGGAGTATTGACGATCCATCGTCAAAACCTCAATCATCCGTGCTGCACGGCAGATCCACGCAACAGCTGCACGAGAAGATCCGCGCACCAAAGCACCTGCGCCACCCCGTCACGTCCCGGTGAGGTTCGCACCAGCGCACCTGGCTCTTCGCGCAGTTGGAGAGGTACGCGACGCCGCGTGGCGGTAGCCCGGCTGAGCCGCGATGGAGTCCCCCCATGCCTGTGTCGAAACACCGCAGCCCGCCGTACGTCACCCGACGGCCGACCGGGTGCCGTCCGTGCCGGTTGAGATCGTCCCGGTCCCATACCGCGGTGTCCGGTGGTTGCGTGCTGCCGGGTTCCGGCCCGCCCCGTCCGTCCGCCGAGTGGGAGCGGACGACGCGTTCCCCTGCGCTTCAGTCCTTCCGTGATTCCTACCTTGGAGGCACAGTCATGGGCTCGTACGCCCTTCCCAGATCCGCTGTCCGCCGGAAGATCCGCGGCCTGTTGTTGGCGCTGGTCGTCGGCGTCCTCGGTGTGGTCACCGCACTGGTCGCGCCGCCGGCCGCGCACGCCGCCGAGAACACGCTCGGCGCCGCGGCGGCGCAGAGCGGCCGCTACTTCGGCACCGCCATCGCCTCGGGCAGGCTGGGCGACTCGGCGTACACGTCGATCGCGAGTCGTGAGTTCAACTCGGTGACGGCTGAGAACGAGATGAAGATCGACGCCACCGAACCCCAGCCGGGCCAGTTCAACTTCACCGCCGCTGACCGTGTCTACAACTGGGCGGTGCAGAACGGCAAGCAGGTGCGCGGCCACACCCTGGCCTGGCACTCCCAGCAGCCCGGCTGGATGCGGAACCTCAGCGGCAGCGCGCTGCGCCAGGCGATGATCAACCACATCAGGGGCGTGATGGCCCACTACAAGGGCAAGATCGTCCAGTGGGACGTCGTGAACGAGGCCTTCGAGGACGGCAACTCGGGAGCCCGGCGCGACTCCAACCTGCAACGCACCGGCAACGACTGGATCGAGGTCGCCTTCCGCACCGCGCGCGCCGCCGACCCGGCCGCCAAGCTCTGCTACAACGACTACAACGTCGAGAACTGGACCTGGGCCAAGACCCAGGCCATGTACCGCATGGTCCGAGACTTCAAGCAGCGCGGCGTGCCGATCGACTGCGTCGGCTTCCAGTCCCACTTCAACAACGACAGCCCGTACAACAGCAACTTCCGCACCACCCTGCAGAGCTTCGCCGCCCTCGGCGTCGACGTGGCCATCACCGAGCTCGACATCCAGGGCGCCTCGCCCACGACCTACGCCAACGTGACCAACGACTGCCTGGCTGTCCCGCGCTGCCTAGGCATCACCGTCTGGGGTGTGCGCGACAGCGACTCCTGGCGACGGGAGCACACGCCACTGCTGTTCAACGACAACGGCAGCAAGAAGCCCGCCTACACCGCCGTCCTCAACGCACTCAACGGCGGCTCCACCACGCCCCCTCCGGACGGCGGACCGATCAAGGGCGTCGGTTCGGGCCGCTGCCTGGACGTGCCCGGCACCGGCACTACCGACGGCACCCAGCTCCAGCTGTGGGACTGCAACAACGGCACCAACCAGCAGTGGACGCACACCGCCGCCGGCGAGCTCAGGGTCTACGGCAACAAGTGCCTGGACGCAGCCGGCACCGGCAACGGCACCAAGGTCCAGATCTACAGCTGCTGGGGCGGCGACAACCAGAAATGGCGCCTCAACTCCGACGGATCCATCGTCGGCGTCCAGTCCGGCCTCTGCCTCGACGCCGTCGGAGCCGGCACCGCCAACGGCACCCTGATCCAGCTCTACTCCTGCTCGAACGGCAGCAACCAGCGCTGGACCCGCACCTGATGGGGCCTGTCACAGACGAAAGGCTGAGTCGATGAAGACCTACGGTGCGGCTTCCCCCGCCCCTCCACGCGGACAACACTGGTGGTCCCGGGTCGCCGCCGTGGTGGCCGCGACCCTCGCGATGGGCATGCTCTCCGTGGTGAATCCGGCGCCCGCCGAGGCGGCGACGGTGGACCCCAACGCCTGGTACGTCCTCGTCAATCGCAACAGCGGCAAGGCGCTGGACGTCTCCGGCGCGTCCAGCGCCGACGGTGCGCGGGTCAGCCAGTGGACGCGCAACGACGGAACCCACCAGCAGTGGCAGTTCGTGGACTCCGGCGGCGGCTTCTACCGCCTCAAGGCCCGGCATTCGGGCAAGGTCCTCGACGTGGCCGGCGCCTCGACCGCGGACGGCGCCGCGATTCAGCAGTGGGCCGACCACAACGGGGCCAACCAGCAGTTCCGCCTGGCCGACTCCGACGCGGGCCACGTCCGGCTGGTCAACCGCACCAGCGGCAAGGCCGTGGAGGTGCAGGGCGCCTCCACCGCCGACGGCGGCAACGTCGTCCAGTACTCCGACTGGGGCGGCGCCAACCAGCAATGGCAGATGGTCAAGCTGTCGTCCGGTGGCGGCGGCGGATGCGGCAGCGCCCCGACTCTGACGAGCGGTACGCACACGATCCAGAGCGGCGGCAAGAGCCGCAGCTTCATCCTCCGGGTTCCCGCCAACTACGACAGCAGCCACCGCTACCGGCTGATCTTCGCGTTCCACTGGCGGGGCGGAACTGCCGGCGACGTCGCCTCGGGCGGCACGAGCGGGAGCGCCTGGTCCTACTACGGCCAACAGGAACAGTCGAACAACAGCGCGATCCTCGTGGCCCCCCAGGGCCTCGGCAACGGCTGGGCCAATTCGGGCGGTGAGGACGTCACCTTCGTCGACGACATGATCCGGCGAATCGAGGGCGGCCTCTGTGTCAACCCGGCGCAGCGCTTCGCCACGGGATTCAGCTGGGGCGGCGGTATGAGCTACGCGCTCGCGTGCAGCCGGGCGAACGTCTTCAGGGCCGTCGCGGTCATCTCCGGCGCCCAGATCAGCGGGTGCAGCGGCGGCACACAGCCCATCGCCTACTTCGGAATCCACGGCATCAGCGACAACGTCCTCAACATCGGGCAAGGACGGTCCCTGCGCGACACATTCGTCCGCAACAACGGCTGCACCCCCCAGAGCCCGCGCGAGCCCGCGCCGGGCAGCCGAACGCACGTCACCACCACCTACTCGGGCTGCCGTGCCGGATACCCGGTCCAATGGGCCGCGTTCGACGGAGGCCACATACCCGGTCCGGTCGACGGCTCCTCCGGCGAAAGCGGCGTCACCACCTGGACCAAGGCAGAGATCTGGAGGTTCTTCGCACAGTTCCAGTGACACGCCCGCACCACGGAGTGGAGCCAGGATGATCCTGGCTCCACTCCGCCGACGTCTGTCCCGCCCGGTTCACGGCCTCGCGGCCGCCACTGGCCCCAGAAGTCAGGGCAGAGTTGTTTCCACAGGTGCAGACGTTGTGGTCCAGGCGCGTCGAGACAGTCGCCCAGCGTGCTAGCCTTGCGGGTTTGCAGCGTCGCTGTGCCGGTCTCCGTTCGATGTCTCCGGCCGGCGGACGCGTCCCTGCCGCGCCTTCCTCGGTACGGTCCCTTCGGAGGAAGGCTCTCTGTGAGCGAATCTGCACGTGCCGATGCCCGGCAGCGAGACGATGTGTCCGAGGCGTCGGGCGCCCCTTCGGCGGTGCCCACGGTGGCGTCCTTCGCGCAGCTGGGGCTGCCGGCCGAGGTGCTGCGGGCGCTCGATGAGCGCGGTGTGACCGTGCCCTTCCCCATCCAGGCGGCGGCGCTGCCGAATGCGCTCGCGGGACGGGACGTCCTGGGCCGGGGCCGCACCGGATCCGGCAAGACGCTCGCCTTCGGCCTGGGGATGCTCGCCCGGACGGCCGGGCGGCGCGCGCAGCCCAAGGAGCCGCTGGCGCTGGTTCTGGTGCCTACCAGGGAGCTGGCGCAGCAGGTCGGTGAGGCCCTCACCCCGTACGCCGAGGCGCTGCGGCTGCGGATCGCGACCGTGGTGGGCGGAGTGTCCATCGGACGCCAGGCCGCCGCGCTGCGGGACGGCGCCGAGATCGTCGTCGCCACGCCCGGTCGGCTGCACGACCTCATCGAGCGCAAGGACTGCCGACTGGGACGGGTGCGCATCACGGTTCTGGACGAGGCCGACCAGATGTGTGACATGGGGTTTCTTCCGCAGGTCACCGAGATCCTGGATCAGGTGCGTCCCGACGGGCAGCGGATGCTGTTCTCCGCCACCCTCGACCGCGACGTCGACCAGCTGGTGCAGCGCTACCTGCGCGACCCCGCCGTCCACTCCGTGGACCCCTCGTCCAGCGCGGTCTCCGCGATCGAGCACCACGTCTTCGTCGTGCACGGCCCGGACCGGTATGCCGTGACCACGGAGATCGCCGCTCGGGACGGCCGCGTCCTGCTGTTCCTGGACACCAAGCACGGCGTCGACCAGCTCACGCGGCATCTGCGGGCCGGCGGCGTGGCCGCCGCCGCCCTGCACAGCGGGAAGTCCCAGCCGCAGCGCACCCGGACCCTCGCCCAGTTCAAGAACGGGCAGGTCACCGCGCTGGTGGCGACGAACGTCGCCGCACGCGGCCTGCACGTCGACGACCTCGACCTCGTGGTCAACGTCGACCCGGCCACCGACCCGAAGGACTATCTGCACCGCGCGGGCCGCACGGCCCGGGCCGGCCGCTCCGGCACCGTCGTGACACTCGTCCTGTCGGCGCAGCGCCGCGAGACGAGCCAGGTCATGGCGGACGCCCACGTCGCCCCCACGGTCACCAAAGTGCGGTCGGGCGAGGCGGAGCTGAGCCGGATCACCGGCGCCAAGGCGCCCTCCGGAAAGCCGCTCGACGGCGGGCCGGCCGTACCGCGCCCCAAGAACCACAACGCCCCGTTCCGCGGCCTGGGCAGCACCAAGGACGCGAAGGACGGCTCCGGCGGCAGGCCGTCCCGCAAGAGCAGCGAGGCCCGCAAGCTCGCGGAGGCCCGCAAAGCGGCCCGGGTACGGCGCGGCGGCTGAGACCGGGTTCCCGGACCGCCGGGCGGTGTCCTCGTCCACGCGGCAGGACGGATGGACGGACCGGAGACCGGCCGGGGTGCACCGGACGGCGCCGCCGGCGTCCCGCCCGCCGCCGCGCTGACCGGCAACCGTAACCACGTCACCTAGTAGTGCTTCGTTACGTCGGGTGATCTCACCTGGTGGTGGGCATCGTCGAAGCATGAAGTTGAGGGAGGTGGAACGGCTCCGGGGTGAGCTATCGCCGCCCTGCACCGCTGGTCGGTCACCGACCTGTCGGGCTTCTGGGGCGCGTGTGGGAGTACTTCGACATCGACGCGGACACTCCCTACGAGCAGGTGCTGGCGGAGGAGCGGATGCCCGGCGCCCGCTGATTCCCCGGCGCCACCCTCAACTATGCCCACCACGCCCTGCGCAACCTCGCCGACGACGCCGCGGCGATCATCGCGCTCGACGAGACCGGCTCCGGCTACGAGGTGACCGCGAGACGCCTGCGCGCCCAGGTCGCCTCAGTCGCCGCCACCCTGCGCGACCTGGGCGTCGGCAAGGGAGACCGGGTCGTGGGCTACCTGCCCAACACCCCGCATGCGATCGTCGCGTTCCTCGCCACCGTGAGCCTGGGCGCCGTGTGGTCGGTCTGCGGGCAGGACTACGCCCCCAAGGCCGCCGCCGACCGCTTCGCCCAGCTCCGACCCACCGTCCTGATCAGCGCCGACGGCCACCTCTTCAACGCCTCCACCCACGACCGCCGCCACGCCACCCTCGAACTCGCCGGTGCGCTGCCGACGTTGAAGGCCACCGTGCTGGTGGACCACGTGGGCCTGCCGTGGCCGACCAGGGCGTACCCGTCGCTGGTGGTGCCGTGGGAGGACGCGGTCACCCGCGCCGAGGAACTCACCTGCACCCCCGTGCCGTTCGACCACCCCCTGTGGGTCGTGTACTCCTCCGGCACCACTGGCCTGCCCAAGGGCATCGTCCACGGCCACGGCGGCGTCCTTCTGGAGCACCTGAAGACCCTCGGCCTGCACTCCGACCTGGGCCCCGGCGACCGCCTCCTGTGGTACACCACCACCCACTGGATGATGTGGAACCTGGTCGCCTCCACCCTCCTGACGGGCGCCACGACGTGCACCTACGACGGCAGCCCGGCGCCCTTCGCCAAGCCCGACGTCCTGTGGGAGCTGGCCGCGCGCCACCGCGCGATCCGGGCCGACGCTTCGCCCCGCCACGTCCCCGACGAGATCCTCGAAGTCCCCGGCATCCCGCACACCCGCACCGGCAAGAAACTCGAAGTCCCCGTCAAACGCCTCCTCCAGGGCGCCCCGGCCGAGCAGGTGGTCAACCCCGCGACGGTGGACGCCCCCGACCTGATCGACCACTACGCCCGGCTGGGCGCCGAACGCCGGGGGCGGTCGGCGTGACGACCGCACAGACCACCCTCGCCGTCGTCCTGGTCCTGGTCTTCCTGTCCCTGGGAGGGGCGAAGATCGCCGCGGTGCCGTTCATGCGTCAGGCGGCAGCGCACCTGGGCATGTCGCCGGGCCTCTACCGCTTCGTCGGCACCCTGGAAGTGGCCGGAGCCGTCGGGCTGGTGCTCGGACTGGCTTCCGCCCCGCTCGGGGTGGCCGCCGCGATCGGGCTGGCGCTGCTGATGACCGCAGCCGCCGTGGTCCACCTGCGTCACGGCGACCCGCCGGTACGGGCACTGCCCGCCGCCGTACTGGCCCTTACGGCGGTGGCGTACGCCGGCGTGGCGGTCGGTACCGGCTGACGGCCCGCGCTCGACGGCGCTTGGGCGTGCGCACCCGGTGACACCTGAGGGCACATGGGTCTCTGTGTCTAGAAGAAGCCCAGCTTCTTCGGCGAGTAGCTCACCAGCAGATTCTTCGTCTGTTGGTGGTACACGCGTGGCGTCCACGATGACCGGCGAAATCGGGACCGCGGTCGGCGGCGGGCGGTGACTTGGTCCGGGAAACCGCCCGGGCGTCCAGCAGAGACAACAGAATCGCCCGGCTCCAGGGAGGGCGGCAATCGCCCGGCGCGGAAGGTCCGGCGGTAAACGGAGAGCGTGGACTCCACGCTCTCCGTGACTGGCCGATCGTCGCTGGGAGGACCCGGTCCGGTTCCCGGATCTTCCATCTTCACGCATGTGGCGGTATCTCGCGAGATGACGCGGCATCTCTCCGTGCGCATGCGAGAAATGGCGATCTCGGTAAGCTGGATGGAGGACACGTCGATGTCTCGGTGTAGAAGGAGCCCGCATCACGGCGACCGTGCATACCGCAGACCGTGTATACCAGCGACGGTGTGTACCGGAAATCCTGTTCACAGGCGACCAGGGCCGAGTCCCGGCCCGGGGTCCGGAGAGTTCCCCTCATGTCAGCCCGGCCCCACGGGCTTCTCCGCCGCCCGGTGCCCGTTCGCCCAGCTCAGCCCGTCCGACAAGTGGCCCTCTCAGGAGGTTTGTTGGGATGAACGCGCGACTGCGAAGCCATGCTGCGATGGCCGCCGTCAGTTCATGCATCGTCGTGCTGACCGCGTTCTACTATCTATTTCCGGAAAAACGGCTGCTCTTCGTCGCCATTGGAGCGACCGGCGTCATCGGTATTGTCCTGGGTGTCTTTCTCAACCGCCCGGCGCATCGACTCCCCTGGCTGTTGCTCGCCGCGGGGAACTTCGCCTTCGCCGCAGGCCAAGCCACCCAGATCATCCTCATCCAGTTGCTCAACGAGGAGATCACTTTCCCGTCGATCGCCGACGGCTTCTATCTCGCCGCATATCCGCTCTATGCGGCCGGGCTGCTGGGCTTCGTGCACTGGCGCACAGGTTGGCGCGACCGGGCGAGCCTCGTCGACGCGCTGACGCTGACAGTCGGCCTGGCGCTGCTGTCGTGGCTCTTCCTCATCGATCCGTACGCCCGCGCCGCGGGTCTGACCTGGTGGCAGAAGGCGTTCGCCATCGCCTATCCGCTCGGCGACATCCTCGTCCTGGCGATGCTGTTGCGGCTGCTCGTCGGCCGTGGCGGCAAGAGCCGCTCGCTCATGCTGCTCACCGCGGGCACCCTCGGCCTGCTCACCGCCGACGTGCTGTACGGCCTGATCCAGCTGAACGGAACGTGGCGCACGGGTAGCGCGGTCGAACTCGGCTGGGCCGTCCTGTACGGCGCCTGGGCGGCCGCCGCGCTCCATCCGTCCATGCGTCGGCTGACGCAGCCGGTGCCATGGCGAGCCGAGACCGGCACGGGCCGGCTGAGCCTGCTCACCCTGGCGTCGCTGATAGCCCCGGCCATCCTCCTGACGGAGGCGGTGCGCGGCGTGAGGTCCAACGTCGGCGTCATCGGGGTCTTCTCCGCGGTGCTCTTCCTCCTCGTCCTCTACCGCCTGTCGGGGGTGGTGGCGACCCACCGGCGGGCGGTCGGCCGGGAGAAGGTGCTGCGCAACGCGGTGTCGTCGCTGGGCGGAGCGGGGGAGCTGCGGGATGTGGCCGCTGCCGTCCACTCCGCTGTGACGCAGCTTCTGTCGCACGGGCCGCCGCGTTCCGCGCTGCTCACCCTGCCGGACAGCATGTTCTGGGTGAACGGGGCGCACAGCGCCCTGCGCGGGCCCCTGGCCGCACGGGCGACCGCGGCCGTACGGGAACTGATCGCGTCCGGCGAGAACCGCCTGGTGACCCTCGACGGTGTGGGGCCCGATCTTGCCGCCCACCTCGCGGGCTCGGACGAGGAGCCGGCCCGCACCGGCCACGCGCTGGTCTGCCCGCTCGCCGCGCAGGATCACCCCTCGGGCGATCCGTTGATCGGGGTGCTGATCGTGGCCGGGGACGAGCAGGACCTGCTCGTGCTCCGCGACACGCTGGCGACTCTCGCCGCGCAGGCAGCACTTGCCGCGGCGCGGGTCACCCTCGCCCAGGAGGTCAACCGGCGCAACAGCGAGATGTACTTCCGCACGCTGGTGCAGAACGCCTCCGACGTCATCCTGATCCTCGACGACGACGACCGGGTCCGTTACGCCAGCCCCTCAGCCGCCCAGGTGCTCGGCGTTCCAAACCTGGAGGGGGCCCTCCTCGTCGATCTGGTGCCACCGCAGGACAGCCGCGCGGTGGTCGAGACACTCGGCCGGATACGGAGCGGCGAGTACCAGAGCAAGCGCGAGCACTGGCGTATGGTTCGCGCCGACCGGTCGTCCATCGAGGTCGAGGTGAGGTGGAGCGACCTGCGGGAGGAGGCGACCGTCGGTGGAGTTGTCCTCACCTTGCGGGACGTGACCGAACAGCGCAAACTCGAACGCGAACTCACCCACCAGGCGTTCCATGACTCGCTCACCAACCTGGCCAACCGCGTGCTCTTCCAGGACCGGGTCAACCACGCACTGGCGCAGGCTCAGCGCGACGGCACGGTGGTCGGTGTGCTCTTCGTCGACGTGGACGACTTCAAGGTCATCAACGACATACACGGCCACGGTGTGGGCGACGAACTCCTGGTCGCGCTGTCACTCCGGCTGCAGACCACCGTCCGTGCCTCCGACACCGCCGCGCGCATCGGCGGCGACGAGTTCGCACTGCTGGTGGAGGGCTCCGTCACGACAGAGGGCGTGGAGCAGTTCACCGAACACGTGATGACCGTGTTCGCCGAGCCGTTCCGGCTCAGTGTGGGACCGATGAGTACGTACGCCAGCGTCGGCGTCGCGACGACGGAAGACAGCATCGACTCGGTCGAACTGCTGGCACACGCCGATCTCGCGCTGTACTCGGCGAAGATGGCGGGCAAGCGTCAGTGGCGCCGCTACCACCCGGAACTGCAGAGCGGCATGGCCGAGCGCGCCAATTTGCAGGAGGCTCTGGACAGTTCGACGATCGAGACTTCGTTCCTGGTGCTTTACCAGCCCATCGTGGAGCTGACCAGCGGTCGGATCGCCGGCTTCGAGGCGCTCGTTCGCTGGCCGCACTCCACGCGCGGCATGGTGCTGCCGGAGCAGTTCATCACGCTGGCAGAGGAGAGCGGGCAGATCGTCCCGCTCGGCGCCTGGGTGCTTGACCAGGCCGCGGCCGAGGCGGTCCGGTGGGAGTCCTCCGTGCTGCGCGGCGGGACGGCCGACCGCAACGTGCCTTACATCAGCGTGAACGTGTCGCCGCGTCAGTTCCGGGACGACGAGTTCTACAACGTCGTCCGCCGTGCCCTGGATCTCTCCGGCATCGATCCGTCGTCTCTCGTACTGGAACTGACCGAGAGCGTGCTGATGTACAACGACGAACGTATCCTGGCCGAGATGAATTCGCTCACAGACCTCGGTATCCGTATCGCGATCGACGATTTCGGAACGGGCTACTCGTCGCTGAGCTATCTGCGGGAGTTCCCCATCTCGATACTCAAGATCGACAAGTCGTTCGTCGACGAACTCGGGCGCTCGCCGGAACAGTACGCCCTTGTCGAGGGCATCACGCATCTCGCCGACACCCTCGGCCTCACGGTTATCGCAGAAGGTGTGGAGAACGTGAGGCAGCAGGAGTTGCTGATCTCCATGGGCTGCCGGTTGGCTCAGGGATACCTCTTCGCCGAACCGGTCAGCGCCGAGGAGGCGGAGCAACTCATCCTCGCGCCGCCGCTCGGCCGCCTGGCCGAACTGCCGGTGAGGCCCGTGGAAGGGGAGCGGTGATGGCGGCGGCCCTTTCCCACTAGGGGCGCGGATCGTGCTCCGCGGGACGCCGCGCGAAGGCAGGAGGCCCGAGTGACGGAACGTGAGCACTTGCCGGCAGAGTCGGCCGCACCGTGCGTCGTGCTGCGCAACGACGAGGAGCAGTACGCGATCTGGCCCGCCGATCGCCGGATTCCGGCAGGGTGGTGTCGGATCGGCGGACCGGAGTCCGCCGCGTGGTGCGGGAGTCTGGTCGACCGCCTGTGGACCGACATGCGGCCCGCGAGCGCCCGCGCCGGGGGACGGACCCCTGAATCCTGGCCGGGCCCCGTGTCCGAGCTGGTCCGGGAGCGGGCGCGGCGTGAGCCGTCCGCTCTCGCGGTGCTCTCGGACGACGCCCGGCTCAGCTACGCCGAGCTGAGCGGCCGCGCCGACCGGCTCGCCGACCAGCTGCAGGAGTCGGGCGTCGGCGCGGAGTCCGTCGTCACCGTGTGCCTCGACCGCGTGCCCGAGCTGATCGTCGCGCTGCTGGCGGTGCTGGGCTCCGGAGGCGCGTTCCTGCCCCTCGACCCGGCGACTCCGCGGCAACGGATGGTCGCACTGGTGGGGGAGACAGGTTCACGCGTCATCGTCTCGAGCCACGAGTACGCCTCGATGTTCGACGGGTGCGAGGCCCGGATCGTCTACGCCGGGGCCGACGGAGAACCGGCCACGCAGGCGCCGCCGGAGGCACCGCGGCCGGCACGCGGCCCCCGGCCGGACGACCTCGCCTACGTGATCTACACCTCCGGATCCACCGGACCCCCGAAGGGGGTGATGATCAGCCACCGGTCGCTTGCCCACTCCCTCACCACGGTGGCCCAGGCATACGAACTGACGCCCTGCGACCGGGTGCTGCACGCCGCGGCGCTCGGCTTCGACACCTCACTGGAGCAGATCTTCGCCACGCTGATCAGTGGTGCGACGCTCATCCTCGCGGGAACACCGACGTGGGCACCCACCGACCTGCTGCACCGCCTGCCCGAGCACGGGATCACCGTCGCCGACCTGCCCCCCGCCTACTGGCACCGGGTCGTCTCCCTCGCGGACCGCGGCGAGAGCCTCGCGTCGCTGAGGCTCCTCATCGTCGGCGGCGAGATCGTCACCGCGAAGGACTGCCGCGCCGTTACGCGCCGGATCCCCGGCGCACGGCTCGTCAACGCCTACGGGCTCACGGAGACCACCATCACCTCCACGCTCTGCGACCTGAACCAGGAAGTGCTCGCCGCGCCGGACACCGCCGTCGCCCCGGTCGGCAGGCCCCTGGAGGGGACTCACGTCCACGTGCTCGACGCGGAACTACGCCCGGTGCCGCCGGGCGAGCGCGGCGAGATCTACATCGGCGGTCAGGGTCTGGCGCGCGGTGTCTGGCGGCAACCCGCCATGACCGCACGGCAGTTCCTGCCCGACCCGTACGGCTCCGCGCCGGGGGGCCGGATGTATCGCACCGGGGATCTGGGCCGTCGGCGCTCGGACGGCAACCTGGAAGTCCTGGGCCGGGTCGACGACCAGATGAAGATCCGCGGCTTCCGGGTCGACCCGGCCGAGATCGAGGCCGCGCTCGTCTCCCGCCCGGAGATCGGCCAGGCGATGGTGGTGGCCCGGGCGCGCGACAACGGCGACCGGGACCTGATCGCGTACTACACGCCGGCCTCGCCGCCGAAGGCCGGCGGCGAGGCGGCGCTGCGCGCACGGCTGCGGTCGGCACTCGCCGAGGTCCTGCCCGGCTACATGATCCCGGCAGCCTTCCGCGCGGTGGAACGGCTGCCCGTCGCGCCCAGCGGAAAGCTCGACCGCAGGGCCGTGCCGGAAGCCGGGACCGCGACGACGACGACGGCCGACGCCGACGACCGTCCGGTGCCGCATGGGCTGGCCCAGCTGTGGTGTCAGATCCTGGGGGTGGACCACGTCCGTCCGCACGACGACTTCTTCGAGCTGGGCGGCAACTCGCTGCTGGCCATGGAGATGCTCGCCCGGACCCGCGTCATCTTCGGCATCGGCGTCACCCAGATCCGCGACCTGACCCGTTCACTGCTGCGGCAGCCGATGCTCGCCGCGTTCGCCGAGTCCGTGCGCCAGGCACGTGCCGGCACACTGACCCACCCGGATGGCGGGAGCGTCGACTTCGCCTCGGAGACCGATCGGCGCGTTCCGGCGGTGGGCCATGACGCGCCGGCACCGGATCACCGGCACCCCGGTGACGTCCTTCTCACCGGGGCGACGGGATTCTGCGGCGCGTACATGATCGACGAGCTGCTGCGCAGCACGACGGGCCGGATCCTCTGCCTGGTCAGGGCATCGGACGAGCAGCACGGCATGGAGATGATCCGCGCGAGTCACCAGCGCTACGTCCTCAGCGATCTGTCCAGCGCGCGCATCCAGCCGGTCGTCGGCGACCTGGGCAAGCCCGGACTGGGGCTGCCTCCCGGCCGGTTCGAGGAGCTGGGATCGACCATCGACGCCATCTACCACTTCGGCGCCCAGGTCAACTTCATCTACCCGTACCACGAGTTGCGTGCGGTCAACGTCGACGGAACATACGAGATCATCCGCCTCGCCGCCGGCAGGGCCGTCCCCGTCCACTTCGCCTCCAGCATGGCGGTGCTCGCCGGATTCGGGCCGGCCGGGGTGCGCGAGGTGACCGAGAGCACGCCGCTGGACTTCCCGGAATATCTGTCGGTGGGATACGTGGAGACCAAATGGGTCGCCGAGGCGCTGCTGAAGAAGGCATCCGACGCGGGCTTGCCGGTCGCCGTCTACCGCCTGATGGACATCACGGGCAGCAGCGGAACCGGCGTGATGAACACCACCAGCGAAATGGCCGCCCTCATCAGCTTCATCGCGCGGACCGGTCTGTGCCCTGACGTCCGGCTGCCACTGGACTTCCTGCCGGCCGACCGCCTCGTCCGCGCAATCGGACACATCGCCACCCGCCATCCAGCGCGCGGCGAGGTCTACCACCTCACCAACCCCCGCCCCACGCTGCTGGATTCGCTGGCCGAGCGCATGCGCCAGCGGGGATATCCGGTCCAGGAGATCCCGTACGCCGAGTGGATCGCCGCTCTGGTGAAGTACGCGGCCGGGCACCCCACCGACGCGATAACACCGTTCGTCCCTCTCTTCGTCGACCTGTGCCACCACGCCGACATCACCGTGAGCGAGATGTACTTCCAGGGCGTTTTCCCGGAGTTCACCCGCTCCAACGCGGAACGGGCACTGGTGGACGCCGGGATCGACATTCCTCCCGTGGACGCGGAGATGATGGACGGATACATCGACTTCCTGCAACAGGCCGAGCACGCCCGGCCGGTGCAGAGCCGAGGGCAGGGAGCGGCACGGTGGTGAGCCCATGCCCCGGCTGGGAGGCACTGGACGTGCTGGAAGCGGCGCCCGACGGTCCGGTGGCCTTCTCCGCCGACCTCAGTCCCGCCGCCCTCCTGGCGGCGTACCGCGCCGGGGCCTATCCGTTCCCGGCATCCGACGAGTACACCCGCGCCCTCAACGAGGTGGTCTTCGCCGATCAGGTCCAGGAGGGCCGCATCCGGCTCGTGGGGGAGTTACTGGCCGATCCCTTCGCCGTCTCCTGGTGGTCACCCGATCCCAGACCGGTGCTGCCCGTCTCGGCCACGCACCTCAGCCGGAGCCTCGCCCGGCGGCTGCGCAACCGGCTGCCGTGGTCGACCAGCCTGGACCGGGGGTTCGAGCGGGTCGTTCGCGAATGCCGCGGCGACCGTGTCCCGCTGTGGCTCACCGAAGAGCTGATCGCAAGCTTGGTCCGCCTGCACGAACTGGGGCATGCTCACAGCGTCGAGGTGTGGGAGGACGGCGATCTGGTCGGCGGCGTCTTCGGCCTCAGGGTCGGATCGGTCTTCAGTATGGACTCGATGTTCTTCCGGCGTCCCGGCGCCTCGAAGGTCGCGGTGAGCGACCTCGCCGCGCGTTTCGCACAGGCCGGCGGCGAGCTGCTCGACGCGCAGCGGGACAGCCCGCACGTCCGCGACCTCGGCGGCATTCTCCTGCCGAGAGAGCAGTACGTGCGACACCTCCGCAGCACAGCGGGTGACAGCCTCCCGATGCCCACCGCCACCTTGCCCGCCCGCCGCCTCGCCCAGTCGGCGGCATCGCGCTGACCGTGCTCGAGTCCAACGGGACCCTTGGGTCATATGTGGTGAAAGTTCACCATTGCTTCTAACTTATGACTGACGGTCTGACTTCGTGGACAGGACGGCGATGTTCCCACCGCGCGTACTCGTGATCGAGGACGACCAGGATGTGAGCGCCCTGCTGGAGCGCCACTTCCGCGAGCGGGGATGTCCCGTGGCCGTCGCCTATTCGGGGGAAGAGGGGCTCGGCCTCGCCTTCGCCGACCCTCCGGACATCGCGGTCGTCGACGTGATGCTGCCCGGCATCGACGGACGGGAGGTCGTCCGCAGGTTGCGGGCGGACGAGCGGACGAGGAGATGCCGTCTGGTCGTCTCCTCGGTGCTCGACCCGCGAGATCTGGATGGTCTCGCGGACGAGGTACTGGCCAAACCGTTCCGGCAGTCGGCCGTGGCACGGCTCGTGGACTCCTACCGAAGCTCCCTTGCCCAGGAGTCCCAGGAGTCCAAGGAGTCACAGGAGGAGTAATGGCTCATGTCCTGATAGCCGACGACGACGCGGACATCCGGGATCTGGTGGCGTTCAAGCTGACCCAGAGCGGTCACCAGGTCACGGCCGTGGAGGACGGAATGGCGGCGCTCCGGGCTGCGCGTGAGAACACGGTGGACCTGGCACTGCTCGACATACGGATGCCGGGCATGTCGGGTCTGGACGTGTGCCGGGAGCTGCGCGCGGCGGCCGAGACCGCGACGCTCCCCGTCATCATGATCACCGCCCGTTCCCAGGAAGCGGACGTCGAGGTCGGCTTCGCGGCGGGAGCCGACGACTACATCATCAAGCCGTTCAGCCCGCGGGAGCTGTCCAGCAGGGTCACCGCGGTGCTCAACCGGGTGGAACGGTGATGCCCACCGGCCTCGTCAGTGGCGCGTTGCTGGGCCTGCTAGCCGTCGTCCTGGCGCTGAGCCTGCTGATCGTCGGCAACCGCCTCGTCCGCAGGCACCGACAGCGCAGACGCGAGCGGATCGCGGCACCGGTGCGCGGGCCCCTGCTGCAGCTCCTGTGCGCGGAGGAGGACGAGCAGACCGAGCTGCTGCACCGGCTGGCGGAGATCGACAGACGGACCTGGATCGCCCTGGAGCCGACCCTGACGGCGCTGCTGGGCAAGGTCGCCGGCGGAGCCCGTACGGCGCTGGTGCGCCTGTACGAGCTGCGCGGGGCCGCCGTGGACGCCGTAGCCGACCTGTCGAGCCGCAGCGCGGCCCGGCGGGGGCGCGCCGCGCAGGTGCTCGGTCAACTTCGCCACCGTCCCGCCGCCCCGTCGCTGTGCCGTCTGCTGGCCGATCGCGACCCCGAGGTCCGCCTGGCCGCCGCACGCGCGCTGGGCCGGTGCGGGGGACCGGAGTCCGTGCCGTACCTCCTGGAGGCCCTCCACGGACCGCGGGCGGTGCCGCCCGCCGTGGTCACCAGGGCGCTGGTCTCTCTGGGACCGGAGGCGCAGCGGAGTGTCGCCGCGGGACTGGAACATCGGGAGCCTCTCGCCAGAGCCGTGACCATCGAGGTCCTCGGCGCGACCGGCGTCGTCTCCCATACGTCCGGGATCGCCCGTGCACTGCGCGAGGACCCCCAGGTCGAGGTACGCATCAAGGCGGCACGCGCGCTGGGCAGACTGGGTATGCCCGACGGCCTGGAGCCGCTGCTGGCGGCTGTCCGGCCCGGCCAGTCGGTCGCCCTGCGCATGGTGGGCGCCGGGGCCCTCGGCAGTCTGGGAGCCGTCGCTGCGACGGGCCCGCTGGCGGAGCTGCTCGGCGATCACGACCCACATGTGGCAGCCACCGCGGCTCGCGCGCTGCTGCAGCTCGGCCCGGAAGGGCAGGCCGCGCTGCGCGCGGTGGCCGAGGACCGCTCCCGCCGACAGGCCGCCGCGCAGGCCAGAGCCGTGCTCGCCGAATCGGCGGTCGGGGCCGGACGCCACGACGTCCGCGCGGAGGTGGCTCTGTGAGCATGGCGGCCGACGAACCGTGGGCGTCGCTGCTGGGCGTGGCGCACTCGGTGGTCACCGTGTGCGACAGCGTGGTGATCATGTACTTCGTGGCCATCAACACCAGTTATCTGGTGCTGATCCTCATCGCTCTCGGGGAGTTCGTCAGAACGCTGCGCCGGGCTCCCTTCGCGGGCCACGACGAGGCCGCCACCAGCCCCCTCACCCCACCCGTTTCGGTGATCATGCCCGCGTACAACGAAGCGGCCGGCATCGTCGAAGCGGTACGGGCCATGCTGCTGCTGCGCTATCCGGAGTTCGAGGTCGTCGTCGTCGACGACGGCTCCACCGACGGCACGCTGGACGCCCTGCGGGACGCCTTCGACCTCGCCGAGGTGGAGTACGTGATGCCCGACGACGTCCCCGTACGCGGCAGGGTCACCTCCGTCCATCTGCCCAGGGGCGGCCCGGTGCGCCTGGTGGTGGCCCGCAAGGACAACGGCGGCAAGGCCGACACGCTCAACGTCGGGATCAACCTGGCGCGCTATCCGCTGCTGTGCATGGTGGACGCCGACTCGATCCTCGACTCCCAGGCGCTGCTCGCGGTGGCCAAACCGTTCTGCGACGATCCGCTGCGGGTGATCGCCTCCGGCGGTGTGGTCGGCCTCGCCAACGGCTGCACTGTCGTGGCGGGGCGGGTGGCCGAGGCGCGTGTGCCCCCGGACGTGCTCGGACGCGTTCAGGTCGTCGAGTACCTTCGCGCCTTCCTGCTCGGCCGTACCGGATGGTCGAAGCTCGGCAGCCTGCTGATCATCGCCGGGGCCTTCGGTCTCTTCCGCAAGGACGCGGTCGTGGCGGTCGGCGGGATGGACCCGGACAGTATCGGCGAGGACGCCGAACTGGTCATCCGCCTCCACCGGCACATGCGCGAGCAGGGCCGTGACTACCGCATCGTCTTCGTCTCCGAGCCGATCTCCTGGAGCGAGGCACCCTCGAAGCTGACGGTCCTGGCGCGCCAGCGGCGGCGGTGGCACCGCGGTCTGACGGAGATCCTGCTCAAGCACCGCCGCATGATCGGTAACCCCCGCTACGGCCGCATCGGACTGCTGGCACTGCCCTTCTACGTCGTCTTCGAACTGCTGGCCCCGCTCGTGGAGCTCGCGGGACTGGTTCTCGTACCCCTGGGCGTACTGATCGGCGCGGTGAACGCGGACTTCCTGTGGCGCTTCCTGCTCGCCGCCTACGCCTACGCCATCGTCGTCAGCATGGTGTCGGTCGGCGTGGAGGAGTACGCCTTCCACCGGTTCACCCGGTGGCGGGACGTCTGGGGCGCCCTCGTCGGAGTGGTCGTCGAGAACATCGGATACCGCCAGCTGACGGCGTGGTGGCGGCTGCGCGGCATGTGGGACGCGTTGCGCGGGTCTCCCCAGGTGTGGGGTGCCATGACCCGTGCCGGATTCAACTCTCCCGGCCAGGAGAGGGAGAGCGGAGGTGATCGTGCATGAGCCGTGCTTCCAGACGGGGCAGCGGCCGGGTGGCGCACCGGCTCGGCCTCGCGTTCGGACTCCTGACCCTTCTGATCGCCCTGTCCGGAGCCGGTACGCTGATCGGCGCGCTGGTGCTGGACAGCCAGCGCGACCGGATCAGCGACCGCCTCCAACCCGCCGAGGTCGACAATCTGCGCCTGCTCAACGCGGGCATCAGCGTGCAGCGTTCGATGCGGGGCTATTTGGTCACGGGTGACCGGAGAGAGCTCGTCGCCTTCCGTGCGGCCCGGGACAGCATCCCGTCGATCATCGACGCCGTCCGTGGGCACGAGGTCGCGGACGAAGGCGATCTCGCGACGCAGCAGCGGCAGATCGAGGCGTACCTGCGCGTAGCCGACGACCAGGCGCGCACCACTCCGGGAAGCGCGCAGGCCCTCGCGCTCACCCGGGAGGCCAGCCGGCGGTTCGACGCGTTCGAGGTGACCAACGCCCGTCTGAACGACCAGCTGAACGAAGAAGAGCAGCGTCTGGAGGGGCACGCCGACATGGTGATCCGGGCGGGCGTCGCCGGGCTCGGCGCGGCGCTGGTCGCGGCCCTCGCCGTGGCCGTGTACACGTCGGTGCACGCCACGCGCGCCCTGACCGGGCCACTGCGGAGAACCGCCTGGACGCTCGGCCGGCTCACCGCGGGAGACCGTGCGGCCCGGGTCGAGGTGACGGGGCCGGAGGAGATCCGGGCGGTGGCCCGGTCGGTCAACCTGCTCGCGGACGAGAGCGACCGGCTGCGGGCGGTCGAGGACGAACGGCAGCGACTGTCGACGGCCGCGAGGGAGACCGGCATCCGGATCAGGGACCGCCTCGAGGTCGACTACGTCCTCGACGCGGCGTGCCGCGGCATCGGTGATGTCCTGCACGCCGACTACGTCTTCATCCTGCTCGCCGAGGACGGCGGCTCCGAGTTTCCCGTGGCTCGGGTGTGGTCCGCGGAGCGGGGCCTGCTGTCCGACGAGGAGCGAAGAGGCATACCGACGCTCCCGGCGGACGTGGTTCGCGACCACTACCGGCGGGGAACGGCTTGGCTGGTCACCGACCTGCCCCAGTACGTGTCCGACACCAGACGGATGCCTGGTGCCCCCGGCTCCTTCGGGACGACGGGTATGCCGGCGGAGAACCGCGCTGCCGCGGCGGCGCTGGGCCTGTACTCGGCGGTGATCACCCCCATAGGGGTGGGGGAGGAACCGATCGGTGCCGTGTCCGTGGCCCGTACCAGCGCCGACCGACCTTGGCGTCCGGTCGAGGTCGAAATCGCCGAGTCCATGGCCGGCGGTGTCGGCCGGGCGCTGCACACCGCCCTTCTCTACGAGAAGGAGTCGGGCCTGGTGGACAAGCTGCGCGCCCTGGACAAGGCCAAGAGCGACTTCCTGTCCACCGTCTCCCATGAGCTGCGCACCCCACTGACGAGCATCGTGGGATACATCGAGCTGCTGAAGGACGAGGACACCGGTCCGCTTTCCCCGTCCCAGCTGCGGATGCTGGACGTCGTCGACCGCAACGCCAACCGGTTGCGGGCACTGATCGAGGACCTGCTCACGCTTTCCAGGATCGAGTCGGGAGCGTTCACCTCCCAGAAGGCACCGGTCGACCTGCGACGGCTGGTGGCCTCGGCGGTCGACGCGATCAAACCGGCCGCCGAGGCAGCCTCGGTCACACTGGAGACGCGGTGCCCCGAGCAGCCGCTGGTCCTGGAGGCGGACGGCGAACAACTCGACCGGGTCCTGATGAACCTGCTGTCCAACGCGGTGAAGTTCACCCGCGGCGGCGGGAAAGTCAGTGTGCGAGCCGGCGCGCGGGACGGGGAGGCGGTGCTGAGCGTGAGCGACACCGGCATCGGCATCCCCGCCGCCGAACAGGAGAAGCTCTTCCAGCGGTTCTTCCGCGCCTCGAACGCCACCGAGCAGGCCATCCCTGGTACCGGTCTGGGCCTGACCATCGTGCACACGATCGTGGCGAACCATGGCGGCCGGACGGAGGTGAGTTCCGAAGAGGGCCGGGGTACCACGATCACCGCCTGGCTGCCGCTCACCGGTACGGACGGTGGGGCGGGCTCCGCCTGAACGGTGCCCCGCGGTCTCCCGGTGCGCCCGGCACGCCGGCCCCGCCCTGACCGGACCTCAGGGTCCAGCCGTGCAGGGGCGGACCAGTCCTTGCGCGTCGAGCTGAAGGGCTGTCAGAAGGCACGGGAAGTCATGGGCATGAGGGTGCCTGGGAACCGGGCTACCAGGGCCATAGCCCGACCGCAACCCCGGCTCGGCGTCCGCTTCCTCGATTTGCGATCTTCAGTGGTTCATTCTTTGCTGGAAATGTCCGACGAGCGGATCGCTTGATCTCCGTCATCGCACGCCGCACCGAAACCGTCGCGACCGGTCTGTTCGGTGGTCCCGGCCGCGCCTTGTGGCCGTGCCCTGACATGTGGAGGCGGACGATGGAACCGGAATCGAAAGCCACGCCAAGGCAGTATGCGACCGACGATGAAGAGCGGTTTCGGCTACTGCTCAAGAACTCTCCGGACATGGTCTTCCGCCGGACGATGGAGGGCGTCTACCAGGAGGTGTCCGCCGCGGGGCAGGCATTGCTGGGCCGTCCGGTCGAGGAGATCGTGGGGACGTCGCTGGAGTCCTGGGTCCATCCGGCCGATGTGGAGGAATTCGAGTGGGCGGAGCGGGATCTGCTCCGCGACGGCCGGGTGTCGGTGTGTCTGCGTCTGCGGCATGCCGACAGGCACTCGATGTGGACGGAGTTGACGTCCTGGGTGGTGCGGGGACCCGCGGGCGAGCCGATCGAAGTACGCGGGTTCGTCCGTGAGGCGGCAGGCCAGCGGCGCAGGGAGGAAGCGCTGCGGCTGTTGCAGGATCAGGCACGTTCGGTCATCGAGACCGCCCGGGACGCCTTCGTCTCCATCGACGAGGACGGCCTGGTCATCGACTGGAACCTGAGCGCAGAGAGGCTGTTCGGGTTCAGCCACCGCGAGACGGTGGGCCGTCCGCTGACGGAGACGATCATTCCTGACCGGTACCACGCCGCGCACAGGGCCGGTCTGCAACGGGTGCTGGCCGGCGGAGAGGCTCATGTGCTGGGCCGTCAGGTCGAACTCACCGCCCGTCATCACGACGGCCACGAGATCCCGGTCGAACTGGCGGTGTGGCGGCTGAAGTCGGCGAAGGCGCGCTGCTTCAACGCCTTCATCCGGGACATCAGCGAGCGCAAACAGGCCGAAGCCGCTCTGGCGGAGGCCCGCGACCAGGCGATCGCCGCGTCCCAGGCGAAGTCGCAGTTCGTCGCCTCCATGAGCCACGAGATCCGCACCCCCATGAACGGCGTCATCGGGCTGAGCGACCTGCTGCTGGGCACCGAACTGGATGCCGAGCAGCGACGTTACGCCGAGGGCATTCAGGCCGCCGGCACGGCACTGCTGTCGCTGATCAACGACATCCTGGACTTCTCCAAGCTGGATGCGGGCAAACTGGAACTGGACGAAGTCGCCTTCAGCCCGCAGGTGCTGGTGGAGGAGGTCGTCTCGCTGGTGGCGCAGACCGGGCAGGCTCAGGGACTGGAACTGCTCAGCGACTGCCATCCCGACCTGCCCGCGATGGTGCTCGGCGACGCCGGCCGATTGCGGCAGATCCTGCTCAATCTGGCGTCCAACGCGGTGAAGTTCACCAAAACCGGCGAGGTCGTGCTCCGTGCCCGCCCAGCCCTGTCCCGGCCACCCGCAGAGCAGGCGCCGTGGCTGCAATTCGAGGTGGCCGACACGGGCATCGGTATTGCCCAGGCCGATCAGGCACGGATGTTCGACGCCTTCTCCCAGGCCGACGCCTCCACCACCCGCCGCTACGGAGGCACCGGTCTGGGCCTGGCCATCTGCCGCAGGCTCACCGAGGCCATGGGCGGCTCCATCGGCGTCAACAGCCTGCCCGGCCAGGGCAGCACCTTCTCCTTCGTGGTACCGGTTCGCGCACCCGACGCCCCCGAACAACCCCCGGCCCCACCACACCCCGACATCCTTCGCGGGCTGCGGGTCCTGGTCGTCGACGACAACGACACCAACAGGCTGATCCTCGACACGCAGCTGCGCAGATGGCACATCCAGCCGGCCGTGGTCGCCGGCGGCCCCCAGGCACTGGTGGCCCTGCACGAGGCAGAGGCCGCCGGTCGTCCCTTCCACCTCGCCCTTGTCGACATGCACATGCCTGACATGGACGGCCTGGAACTCGCCCGCCGGATCACCACCGATCAGAACTTCGCCCGCGTGCAGCTGCTGCTGCTCACCTCCGGCCCCCCGCCGCCCGCCGCCGAGTCGCAGGCGGCCGGGATCGCCCAGAGCCTGTCCAAGCCCGTCCACCAGTCGCAGCTCCTGGACGCCCTGGTCGAAGTGGCCACCCGGACAACGCCGGTGGCCAGAGCGGCTCCGAAAGCGCAGGCCCCCGGCACGCCCCGGCCCGCCCACCGGGGCCATCTCCTGCTGGTCGAGGACAACGAGATCAACCAGATGGTCGCCCAGGGCATGCTCACCCGACTCGGCTACAGCACGGACACCGCCGCCGACGGCGCCGAGGCCCTGCGCATGACCGCGGAACACACTTATCAGGCCGTGCTCATGGACTGTCACATGCCCCGGATGGACGGCTACAGCGCCACCAGGGAACTGCGCCGCCGGGAACGGGACCACGGCCGTCACCTGCCGGTGATCGCCATGACCGCCAGCGCCCTCGCCGAGGACCGGGAACGGTGCCTGGCCGCGGGCATGGACGACTACGTCTCCAAACCCGTCAGCGCCGACGACCTGGAGCAAGCCCTCGCGCACTGGGTCCGCCCCGCCGACCCACAGGCGGACAACGATGACCTGCGCGCATCCATCGAACAGCGGCTGAACGAACTACGCGGCGCCGGCACCCCGGCCGAGCACGAACTGGTGGACAGGCTGGTGGACCACTTCCTCGTCCGGGCCCCCGAGATGACCAGCGCACTCTTCCACGCGCTCGACCGCCACGACACGCAGGAGATCGCAGATCAGGCACACAGCCTCAGAGGTGCCGCCGGCAACATGGGTGCCGAGGGCCTCGCCGCCCGTTGCCAGGAGCTGGAAGAGCACGCGCGTGCCGGACACCCGGCCTCACTGGCAGAGACGGCTCCCCGCCTCCAGGACGAACTCGACCGCACCTGTCGCACTCTCGAGACGCTCCGCTCCCCAACTCCCGGCCACGAACCTGGTTGAGGAGCCGTCCGCACACCGCCGCCCGGGCGCGTACGGGCCGGAGGAGGGAAGGAGAACCTGTGGGCAAGGTCCAAGTCCTGTCGCCCGCCCGCCGTGATGCGGCGGTCTGGGCGTATGCGGCAGCAGGGACCACGATCATCGTCTTCTATCTGGTCACTTCCTCCCCAGCGCGTTACATGCTGCCCGTGCTGGTGGCCGCCTCGGTCGTCTTCGCGATAGCAATGGGACTCACCAGGAACAGGCCCCCATCGTTCGTTCCGTGGTGTCTCTTCGCGGCGGCCATGGCACCGTACACGGTGGCGGACGCGATCTGGGGCATGTACCAGGTCCGCGACGCAGACGTTCCGTTCCCGGGTGTGGCCGACATGCTGTACCTGGGCAGCTACCTGTTGTTCGCCGCGGGCCTGGTGACGTTGGCCCGGCAGCAGTCAGGCCGTCTGCACTGGGCGGGGCTGCTGGACGCGGGAATCGTCACGCTGGGGTTCTGCATTCTGGCGTGGGCGTTCATCATCGCCCCCTACCTGCGCAGCGAGCTGTCCGCGTGGCCACTCGCGGTGTCCATCGCCTATCCCGTCGCCGACCTGGTGCTGTTGTCCATGGCCGCGCGGCTGATGCTCACCACCGGCAAGCGTACTCCGTCGTTTCTTCTGTGCACCGGATGGCTGCTGGCCCTCCTCGCCGCCGACGGCCTCTACTACGGAACGACGGCGACGACGGGGACCGCGATCGCGGAAGACGTGTCCGAAGTGGGGTGGATGGTCTCGTCCCTCCTGCTGGGGGCTGCGGCGCTGCACCCGTCGGTCGGCCGTGCGGCACAACTGTCGGACGGCAAGGAGAGCATGCCCCGGAAGCGACTGTCGATCCTGATCGCGCTCATCCTGGTGGGGCCGTTGATCGTGGTGGCCAATGTCGGGGGTATCCGGTACCAGCCCGTGAGCGTCACGGTGGTCGTCGGCATGCTGGCGACCCTTTCGCTGCTGTTGGTGCTGCGCATCGCGTTCCTGGCCCAGTACGCCCAGAGCAGGGCCACCGAAGCGCGGACGCAGGCCCACGACCTCGCAGCATCACTGCGAGAGCAGGAAGAGCTCCAAAAGCAGCTGAGCCATCGGGCGACCCACGACCCGTTGACGGGTCTGGCCAATCGAACGCTGCTGGACGAGCGCCTGGAATCCGCTCTCGGCCGGTGCTCCGCCACTTCCCCCGCCGGACTGCTGATGCTCGATCTCGACGGCTTCAAGGAAGTCAACGACACGCTGGGGCACCCGTCCGGCGACGAACTGCTCATCGACGTCGCACGGCGGCTGACAGGAAGGGTCCGCGAGCAGGACATCGTGGTCAGGCTCGGCGGGGACGAATTCGCACTGCTCGTGGAAGGCGTGGGCGCGAGCGCACTGTACGACTACACGATGCGGATCCTCGACTCCTTCAAGGACTCCTTCACCCTCGCCCATGGCCATTCGGTTCACGTGACGACAAGCATCGGAGCACGGAGCATCACCAGGCCGACCACGCCGGCAGAAGTGCTGAGGGACGCTGACATCGCCCTGTACCGAGCCAAAACCGCAGGCAAGAACCAAGCCGTGTTTTTCGAATCCCCGTAGCGGAGTCGTGAATCGACTGGGCGACAGGCGCCTGACGGGTGTTTAGACCACGTCAGGCGCCTGACTTCGGGCGTCTAGAAGAAGCCCAGCTTCTTCGGCGAGTAGCTCACCAGCAGGTTCTTCGTCTGCTGGTAGTGGTCGAGCATCATCTTGTGCGTCTCGCGCCCGATGCCGGACTTCTTGTAGCCGCCGAACGCCGCGTGCGCCGGGTACGCGTGGTAGCAGTTGGTCCACACCCGACCCGCCTTGATCTCGCGGCCCAGGCGGTAGGCGGTGTTGCCGTCGCGGGTCCAGACGCCCGCGCCGAGGCCGTACAGGGTGTCGTTGGCGATCTTCAGGGCTTCGTCGACGGAGTCGTACGTCGTCACCGAGACCACCGGGCCGAAGATCTCCTCCTGGAAGATCCGCATGTCGTTGGTGCCGCGGAAGATCGTCGGCTCGATGTAGTAGCCGCCCTCCAGGCCCGGGACCGCACGGGGGTTGCCGCCCGTGACCAGTTCGGCGCCCTCCTTCCGGCCGATGTCCAGGTAGGAGAGGATCTTCTCGTACTGGTCGTTGCTCGCCTGCGCGCCGATCATGGTGTCCGGGTCCAGCGGGTCGCCGCCGCGAATGGCCCGGGTGCGTTCGACGCAGCGGGCCATGAAGTCGTCGTAGATCGACGAGGGGATCAGGGCACGGGACGGGCACGTGCAGACCTCGCCCTGGTTCAGGGCGAACATCACGAAGCCCTCGACCGCCTTGTCCAGGAAGTCGTCGTCGGCGGCCATCACGTCGGGCAGGAAGATGTTCGGGCTCTTGCCGCCCAGTTCGAGCGTGACGGGGATGATGTTCTCGCTCGCATACTGCATGATCAGGCGGCCGGTCGTCGTCTCGCCGGTGAACGCCACCTTCGCCACGCGCGGGCTGGAGGCCAGGGGCTTGCCCGCTTCCACGCCGAAGCCGTTGACGACGTTGACCACGCCCGGCGGGAGCAGATCGGCGATCAGCTCGATGATGTAGAGGAGGCTGACCGGCGTCTGCTCGGCCGGCTTGATGACCACGCAGTTGCCGGCGGCCAGCGCGGGGGCCAGCTTCCACGTGGCCATGAGGATCGGGAAGTTCCACGGGATGATCTGGCCGACCACACCCAGCGGTTCGTGGAAGTGGTACGCGACGGTGTCGGCGTCGATCTCCGCGATGCTGCCCTCCTGCGCGCGGACGACGCCGGCGAAGTACCGGAAGTGGTCCACCGCCAGCGGGATGTCGGCGGCCAGCGTCTCGCGGACCGGCTTGCCGTTCTCCCAGGTCTCGGCGACGGCGATCTTCTCCAGGTTCTCCTCGATGCGGTCGGCGATCCGGTTGAGGACGCGCGCGCGTTCCGCGGTGGAGGTGCGGCCCCACTGGTCGGCC
Source organism: Streptomyces sp. DH10 (assembly GCF_029813805.1). Classification (NCBI taxonomy): domain Bacteria; kingdom Bacillati; phylum Actinomycetota; class Actinomycetes; order Kitasatosporales; family Streptomycetaceae; genus Streptomyces; species Streptomyces sp. DH10. The sequence goes on along the minus strand of NZ_JARVKU010000001.1, from coordinate 388,314 downwards.
GCCCGGTGCGCGGCGTCCAGGGCCAGGTCGACGTCGGCCGCGGAGGAGCGGGCGACCTCGCAGAAGACCTTGCCGGTCACGGGGGTCGGGTTCTCGAAGTAGCGGCCCTCGACGGGGGCTACCCAGTCGCCGCCGATGAAGTTGTCGTAGCGGCGGGCGAAGGTGACGATGCTGCCGTCCGTTCCGGGCTGCGCGTACACCATGGCGGCTCTCCTCCGTGAGATGACGGGCGGGTTACGGTTCACGCCGTCGTGACTGCCTCACTGTGCTCCCGGGAGGTTGGCGCAAGGTTGGCGCCGTGACGCGCCGCAAATCGCCGTGCCGTCAGCCGCGCCGGGCCGTCAGTCGCGCCGGGCCGCGGTCAGGCGGCCCCGCGCGATCGCTCGGCGCGTGTCGTCCCGGCCGAGCAGGCGCAGCGCGTGTTCGTGGATCTCCGCGTCGTAGGGGGCCCGTTCGCCGTAGCGCAGGGGGTGTTCCGGGCGGGTGCTCGCCAGGACGGCCTCCCGTACGGCCACTTCGAGGCGGGTGCGCCACTCCTCGATGCCGGGTGCCTCGGAGCGGGGGAGCAGCGGGCCGCCGTAGAGGCTCAGGGCGGTGTCGGTGTCGCCCTGCTCCAAGGCGCGCAGGACATCGGCGGCGTCGCAGGAGACCGGGACCGTCAGGGCGTAGCGGCGGGGGGAGATGCCGCCGCCGAGGGCGCGGCGCAGGTGGGAGATCTCCGCCTTGAAGGTGGACGCGGTGACCGGCCGGTCGCCGTACAGGGCGGCGCGCAGCCGCTCCGGGGAGAAGCCGCCGGGTTCGAGTGCGAGCAGGGTGAGGATCTCCAACTGGCGGGGGCGCAGGGGGACGGGCCGTCCCTCCCGTATGGCCTGTGCGGCGTGTTCCGCGCCGAGGCAGGTGAGCCGTACCTGTCCCGAGCGGGGCTGTTCCGTGGTGATGCGGGCCTCGATGCTCGACACCAGAGTGCGTACGGTGGCCATGGCCAGGGGGTGCGAACGGTCCCAGGTGGTGGACAGGTCCAGTACGCCGAGGACGCGGCCGTCCGGGCCGTGCACCGGGGCGCAGTAGCAGACCCAGCCGTGCAGGGCCGACACCAGGTGCTCGGCCGAGAACACGGAGCTGGGACGGCCGGTGCGCAGGGCCAGGGACAGGGCGTTGGTGCCCATGGCCTGCTCGTCCCACCGGCCGCCCGGCGCGAAGTTGACGCGCTCGGCCCGGCGGCGCATGGTCGGGCCGCCGCAGGTCCACAGGATGGTGCCGGACTCGTCGGTGACCGCCGTGACGAACCCGGCGTCCTCGGCGATGCTGCGCAGTTCTCCGGCGAGGCCCGACACCGGCCGGTACAGCGGTGAGGCAGTCCAGCGCTGGTGCACCGTGCCGCCGTCGGCGACCGGGGCGCTGTCCCGCCCGGGGTCCACGCTGCTCAGCGAGCGCGCCCAGGACTCGGTCACCTCGTGGCGCAACGCCGCGCTGCCGCCCGGCCGCGAGCCCGCGACGCTCAGGCGCGGCACCCAGCGGGACCACTCGTGCTCCAGCACGGCCCTGCGCTGCCGGAGGTCAGGGCGCTGTGACATGGCCTCTCCCTGCCGTCGTACGTCGTACCGGGAGGATCGGTTCCGGGCGCGGTGCCGGCCGGGTCCACGGTCTGAGGTCAGTGTTACCGGATGCGTACGGCCGGGGTCGAGGAGAGCGTCGGAATGCGTGCGAGCCGCAGGAGTGCGCAGGGCCCGGGAACGCCCCCGCCCTGAACGGACGACCGCCTGACTGGATGTTTGTCCGGTGCCCGCGTGCCGCCGTACGGGTGACGGGTTCACTCGACCCGACGGACGGGGCCCGGCCCGCGTACCACCGGTGCGCCGCGTCGCGTTGCCCGGGCATGGACAGTACTGAGACGGCGCGGCGCCCTGTCGGGAACGACGCCGCTCCCCGGTCGTTCGCCGAACTCACCAGCGGTTACGGGGGGCATCCGCCCATCTACGCGGCGCTCGTCGCCGAATGGCGGGCCAGGGGCCACGCGGTCCCGGAGCACCGGGACGGCCAGTGGGTCTCCTTCGCGGCGCCGTCCGCGAGCGAGACCTGGGCCGCCCTCACCACATGGACCGCCGGCCGGCACCCGGGGACGGCCGCCCCCGACGGCACCCGCCTCACCAGCAGTCGGCCACCGCGTGCTCCGAGCTGACCGGCGCCAGCACGGCGAGGGCCTCGGTGGCCTCCCGCAGGGCCGACTCCAGCGTGCCCGGGGCGTGCAGGCTGCCCGTGCCGTCCGGCGGGACGAGCCACTCCAGGCGCCCGGCGGGCCGGTACGGCGGCGGCACGGCGACCCAGGAGCCCCGGCCGACGTGCCGGACACCGGAACCGACCCACTCGCTGACGGGGTCGGGTGGCAGGAAGAAGCCCACTCTGCGTGCCGCGCTGTCCACCAGGGTGGGCCCGGGCACCTTCAAGGGGTCGCGCCACAGGCAGTCCAGCGCGAGCAGCCCGAGCTGGTCGGGGACGCTGAGCACGTCCCAGTACCGCCCCGCCTCCACGAGCACCGTCCCCGTGCCGTAGTCCCACTCCCGCTTGCACTCCTGAGGGTCCCGGGCGGCCGCCGCGAGCCACTCGACGGCTTGCTTCCACATCACGCTCTGCATGGCCACCCCAGGCACAGTCGGTCGCGCCCCGACGGGCGCACGCTGGACACGGGCCGGTGACCCGCGGAGCCTCGGGCTCCGCGTGCCGGTCCGGCAGTGGCCATGTTCGTAGATATTTCTACGTGCTGGAAGGGGTGGCGCGGCCTGGCGTTTGGGTCGGGCATGTCCCGGTCGAAAGGGGGCACTCGAAGGTGGATCCCGTAAGGCATCGATCAACTCCGTGCGCGTCCATGCCGCCCCGCTGAAACCGGCCATCGCGGGATGGACGACTGGCGGAGGACCCGGGGAGCGCGCCGGGCGGATGAGACGCCGGTGCCGGAAATGCGGGGTCTCCCAGGCATGCTTTCCCCCCGGCGATCACCGCCGCTGTGCGGGAGGTGTGGACCAGTCCACGAGGGCGCGCGGGCGGGATGTGCGGATCGCGGAATTTTGCCTTCACAAAACCTCCTACCGTGCTGGCCAGAACCCGTCTTGTTCGGTCAACTCCGAACGCAGCAAGGTGGATTGAGCACTTGAGCATCAGGAGTCACAAGCGAGCTGCTTGACCCGTGCGACCGAACGCGCGGGTACTGACGGGGGAACTGATGAGGTGCGCGCATGTCCACCGCCGACGGGCGGGGGCCAGGTCCTCGCGCACGGCCGCAACGTCTCTCCCTCCTCTCTTGGTGCCTTCATCCGGTGCCCGAGACAGGGATAGGAGGGGGAATGCCGATGAGTGCAGTGAACGCCGCCAAGCCGACGTATCCCGGCGTCTACGTCGAAGAGCTTCCCAGCAGCACCCGCACCATCTCGACCCTGACCACTTCGGTGACCGCGTTCGTGGGCCACACCCGGCGCGGTCCGCTGAACGAGCCGGTCCGCGTCACCAGCTTCACCGAGTTCGAGCGCCGCTTCGGGGGGTTGAGCGCCCAGAGCGCCGTCGGCTACGCCGTTCACCAGTTCTTCGGCAACGGCGGCACCGTCGCCGTGATCGTCCGCGTCGCCAAGGCCGGCAGCGGCAAGGCCGCCGGCGTGACGCTGGAGTCCACCGAGGGCCACAGCGAGTGCGACGTCCTCAAGGTGCACGCCAGGGAACCCGGAGTGTGGGGCAACGGCCTGCGCGTCGCCGTCGACTACGACACGCCCCGCCCCGACGAGACCTTCAACCTGCGCGTCCACGACGCCAAGGGCGAGGCCCGCGAGAGCTTCACCGGCCTGTCCACCGACCCGTCCCACGGCCGGTACGTGCAGACCGTCGTCAACGCCGGCTCCCGGCTGATCCGCGTCGAGGTCGTCGGCGAGGGCCGCCCCGACCCGTCCGGCACCGTCTCCAAGCCGTTCGGGCACGAACTGCCCGACCTCGCCGTGGACCTCACCGTCAAGATCGGCGACGTCGAGCGGGAGTTCACGCTCTACGACCCCGACTGCGACGGCGAGGCCCCGCGCTCCGTCGCCGAGCTGGCGCTGCTGCTGGAGCGCAAGCTGCGCGCCCTGCCCGACGCGCCCGGCAAGCACGCCTTCGCGGGCGTGCAGGTCACCGCCTTCGGCCGGCGCGTCCAGGTCGTCGCGGGCTCCACCGATCCCGAGGACGTCGTCCGCTTCCTCGGCGAGTGCGCCAACGACCTGGGCCTGGAGGCCTCGGTCAACCCGCCCGTCTTCCCGCTGGAGGGCGGCGAGGACGGCGAGGCACCCGGACCGCGCGACCTCATCGGCTCCGAAGCCGACAAGTCCGGCATCCAGGCGCTGCGCGGCGTCGCCGACGTCAACCTCCTCGTACTGCCCGAACTCGCCGCGTACGAGAAGACCGAGGACGCCGTCACCGTCGTCTCGGCCGCCCAGCGGCTGTGCCAGGAACGGCGGATCTTCCTGCTGGTCGACGCGCCGGGCACCTGGGTCAGCGTCGACACCGCCCGGGCCGGGCTCGCCGCCTTCGACGCCGTGCGCGGCAACCACGCGGGCCTGTACTTCCCGCACCTCCAGCTCACCGACCCCCTCACGGGCCGGCTGCGCTCCTTCCCGCCGTCCGGCGCGGTCGCGGGCGTCATCGCCCGTACGGACTCCGAGCGCGGCGTGTGGAAGGCCCCGGCCGGCACCGAGGCCCGGCTCGCCGGCGTCCACTCGCTCACCGTCAACCTGACCGACCGCGAGAGCGGCCTGCTCAACCCGCTCGGCGTCAACTGCCTGCGCACCTTCCCGGTGACCGGCCCGGTGGTCTGGGGAGCGCGCACGCTGGAGGGCTCCGACGCCCTCGACAGCGAGTGGAAGTACGTGCCGGTGCGGCGGCTCGCCCTGCACGTCGAGGAGAGCCTCCAGCGAGGCCTCCAGTGGGTGGTGTTCGAGCCCAACGACGAGAACCTGTGGCAGCAGATCCGGCTCGCCGCCTCCTCGTACCTGCACACCCTCTTCCGCCAGGGCGCCTTCAAGGGCGGCACGCCCCGCGACGCCTACTTCGTCAAGTGCGACAGCGACACCACGACCACCGAGGACATCGAGAACGGCATCGTCAACGTCCTCGTCGGCATCGCGCCGGTCCGCCCGGCCGAGTTCGTGGTCGTCAAGATCCAGCAGACGTCCGGGCAGTTCGCGCTCTGAGGAACGCTCCTAGGAACCCCTGAGGACATTTTCGATGGCAGAGTTCACGGTCAACGCCCATCGTTTCGACCCGTACAAGAACTTCAAGTTCCTGGTCCTGTGGGACGGTCGGACGGTCGCGGGTATCAGCAAGATCAGTCCGCTGAAGCGGACGACGGAGGTCGTCAAGCACCGCCACGGCGGTGACCCGTCCTCCCCGCGCAAGTCGCCGGGCCGCTCCGAGTTCGAGGGCATCACCCTGGAGCGCGGCGTCACGCACGACCCCGAGTTCGACCGCTGGGCCAACAAGGTCTGGCAGGTCGGCGCGGGCCTCGGCTCCGAGGTGTCCCTGGCGGACTTCCGCAAGGACATCGTGATCCAGGTCCTCAACGAGGCCGGCCAGGTCGCCGTCTCCCACAAGCTGTACCGGACCTGGCCGAGTGAGTACCAGGTCCTCGGCGAACTGGACGCCAACGCCAACGCGGTGGCCATCCAGTCGCTGAAGCTCGAGTGCGAGGGCTGGGAGCGGGACTACGAGGTGCCCGAGCCGGAGGAGCCCTCCTTCCTGAACCCGGCGTAGCGCGGGACTGGGGGAGGCATGGCCATCACACAGGCGGCCGAGTTCCTGGCCACCTGGGAGACCGGGCTGGACCGGGCCCCGGCCGGGCGGGCCCTGCTGCTGCACGGGGCCGCCCGCCCGGACCTGGGCGGCGACCGGCAGGCGCTGCTGTCGCTGCCGGTGGGGCAGCGCGAGGCGGACCTGTTCGCCCTGCGCCGGGCCCTGTTCGGCGAGCGGATGCAGGTACGCCTGGAGTGCGCGGCGTGCGGCGCGGACATGGAGTTCGAGCTGGACGCCGGGGAGTTCGCCCGCACCCTGGCCGACCGGGGCGATCCGCTGGTGCGGGTCGCCGAGGACGGCTGGGAGGTCGAGTTCCGGGTGCCCGGCGTCGCCGACCTGACGGCGGCGGCCCGGGACACCGACCCGCGCCGGGCCCTGCTCGCCCGGTGCGTGGTCACCGCCGTACACGGCGGGCAGCCCGTGTCCGCGGACACGCTGCCCGCCGCCGTGCAGCGCCGGATCGCCGAGGCCGCCCGGGCCGCGGACCCGGGCGGCGACGTCACGCTCAACGTCGCCTGCCCCGAGTGCCGGGAGGGCACGCGGGCCGAGCTGGACATCGCCTCCTTCCTGTGGACCGAACTGGACGCCTGGGCCCGGGACCTCCTGCTCGACGTCCATCTGCTCGCCACCGCGTACGGCTGGAGCGAGCCGGAGATCCTGGCGCTCAGCCCGCTGCGGCGCCGCTACTACCTGGAGCTGTGTGCGGATGTCTGAGTCCACTGGGGACGATCGCCCGGAGCCCGACTTCCTCGACCGGCTGCTCGCCCGGCACGCGGCACCCGCCGCGCAGCGCCCCGGCGTGGTGCGCGTACGGCCGCGGCTGGCCGGGCCGTTCGAACGGGTCGAAGCGGTACGGGGCGGTGCGCCGGACCCGGACGGCACCGAGCCGCTGTGGCCCGTCGCCGCCCCGGCCGCCGCCGCCCGGCCGGACCTGGCACGCCCGGCGGCCCGCGAGGTCGTCCGTACGGAACGGGAACGCACGGTCGTACGGACCGAGCGGGCCCCGGAGCCGGCCGAAGCCGGGCCTCGTCCGGCCCCGCCGGCCGGGCCCGAGGGGCCGCTGCTGCGTCCCGTCACCCCGACGGGCCCCGCGCTGCGGCCGGTCCCGGACACCGCGCGCCGCGCGGCGGGCAGGGGCCGTACCGAGCGGGCGGCCACCACGAACGCGGCGTCCGTGCCGACCCCCCCTGGTACGGGCGCCGCTCCCCCCGCCGCCGTGTCCGCCGCGTTGCTCCCCAGCGCGGCGGACACGGCGGCCGCCCGGGACGCCGTCCGGCAGGCGGCGGCCCGGCGGCCCGGGCGTCAGACCGAGCAGGTGGTGCAGGTGCAGATCGGGCGCCTGGAGGTGACCGCGGGCGGAACGCACCAGGGCGGTGGCGGCAGGCCCCGGCCACGGGACGCGGAGCGCCCGCGGGCCGCCGTGAGCCTGGCGGACTACCTGGCGAGGGGGCGCGAGTGAGGACGACGCGAGCGGGCGTCGGGAGGAACTGGACGATCCGACCGGCCGGCGGGACGAGTTGGACGACGCGACCGGGCGGCGGGAGCAACTGGGCGACCCGACCGACTGGCAGGACGAGCTGGACGACGCTGCCGGCCGGCGGGACGAGCAGGACGACAGGGACCGAGGACAGGACCAGAGGGACCGGGGAACCGACGCCATGAGTAACGCACTAGCCATCGCCCATGTCACCCAGGCCCTCGCCCTGCTCATCGAGACCAACCTGCCCCCGGACATCGACATCGCGGTCAAGGTCGAGCCGCGCAAGCCCCCGGCCGACCCGCCGACCGAGCCCACCATCACCGTGTTCCTGTACCAGGTCACGCCCAACACCTCACAGCGCAACACCGACCTGCCCACCCGCGCCGCCGACGGCACCCTGGTCCGGCGGGCGGCCGCGCCGCTCGACCTGCACTACGTCATCAGCGCCTACGGCGAGGAGGCGGAGCTGGTCGGGCAGCGGCTCATCGGGTCGGTCGTGCGCACGCTGCACGAGATCCCGGTCCTGCCCAAGGACATCATCGAACTGGCGGGCGAACGCGCCCACCTGTCCGGGAGCAACCTGGCCGAGGCGGCGCAGCGGGTGCGGTTCACGCCCACCGTGATGGACATCGACGAGACGTCGAAGCTGTGGGGGATGCTCCACCAGACGCCGTACACGCTGTCGGTCGTCTACCAGGCAGCCCTGGTGTTCATCGACGGCCGCGAAGTCCCGGTGCCGGGCAAGCCGGTGGAGCGTCCCGAGGTGCGGGTGCTGCCGTTCGGGGCGCCCGGCGCGCCGGTGCCGCCGAAGCTCCCCGAGGGGGGAGACCAGCCGAGCGTGCGGTCCGGGGCGGGGGAGCCCGAACCCGTGCGGGAGGCGAGCACACCCCCTGCGAAGGCCGCTCCTTCCAAGGCGCCCGCGAAGGCCCCGGTGAAGGCCGCCGCCAAGGCTCCGGCGCGTGCCCGAAGGACCGCGAAGAAGACCGCCAAGTCCCCCGCCGAGGAGACGAGGAACACGAAGTCCGGCGGCGAGGACGCGGAGAGCTGAGGCGGCACATGGCAGCGACGGGGGCAGGAGACGACATGGGAGCGCACGGTTCGCACGAGCTGCGGGAGCCGCGGGCGGCCGCCGCACACGGCGGCGGACCGACGCTGACCGCCGAGATCCGGCGCGTCCTGGCCCGCGTCGACGCGCATGCGGAGCGGGCCAGGAGTGGTGACGGCGAGGCACCCGGGGCAGCTTCGGTGCCGGCCCACGACGATGCCCGTGCTGCGGCCGGAGCCACCCCGGTCACCGCCGCCGGTCCCGGAACCACTGCCCTCGACGCCCTCGTCACCTGCTTCGGCCTCACCCCCTTCGAGCGTGACCTCGTCGTGCTCACCGCCGCCCAGGAACTGGACCCCACGACCGCCGCCCGCTGCGCCGCCGCGAGTGCCGACCCGGAGCGGGTCCACCCGACCTTCTCGCTCGCCCTGGCCGCCCTGGCGGAACCCCACTGGAGCGCCCTCACGCCCGTGTCGCCGCTGCGCCGCTGGCGGATCGTCGAGCTGGACGACGACACACGGCTGACGACCTCCCGGCTCCGGCTCGACGAGCGCATCCTGCACTTCCTGCTCGGCTCGCCCTACCTGGACACCCGGTTGCACGGCCAGGCGCGCCGCGCCCCCGTACCGGACCGGCTGCCGCCGTCGTACGACCTGGCCGCGAGCCGGGTCGCGGCGGGCTGGGCGGCCGGCGCCCGGCCGGACGCGCCGCTGCTCGTCGAGCTGGTCGGCGGCGACCTGCGCAGCCGCGCCGACATCGCCGCCGCGGGCGCCGCACGCGCCGGACTCGGCCTGTACACGATGAGCGCCGAGGACGTTCCCACCGACCCCGCCGAGCGCGACCGGTTCGCCCGGCTGTGGCAGCGCGAGGCGATCCTGCTGCCCGCCGCGCTGCTGGTCGAGGCCGGGGAGCTGGACCGGGACCAGCAGGCGGCGACCGAGGCGTTCCTGGCCGGTGCCGCCGTACCCGTCGTCGTGTCCAGCGCCGACCCGCGCCGCAGCGACCGGCCGCACGGCACCCGCGTGTCCGTGCCGCGCCTGGACGACGACGAGCAGCTCGGCCTGTGGGCGGACGCCTTCCAGGACGTCGCCGACCTCGACGACGGCGAACTGCGGTCGCTGGTGGCGCAGTTCCAGCTGCCCCCGCACGTCGTGCGCTCCGCCGCCGCCACCGTACGGCGTGAACTGCCCTACGAGGACGAGCTGGACGCCGTACAGCTGGCCTGGCGGGCCGGTCTGGACGAGGCCCGCATGGGCATGGACGAGCTGGGCCGCCGTATCGAACCGCAGGCCGGCTGGGACGACCTGGTGCTGCACGAGCGGCAGACCAGCGTCCTGCGGGAGATCGTCGCCCATGTGCGGCAGCGCGCCACCGTCCACCAGGAGTGGGGCTTCGCACAGACCCTGCGCCGCGGCCTCGGTGTCACCGCGCTGTTCGCGGGCGGCTCCGGCACGGGCAAGACCCTCGCCGCCGAGGTGATGGCCAAGGAACTCGGCCTCGACCTGTTCGTCATCGACCTCTCCCAGGTCGTCAGCAAGTACATCGGCGAGACCGAGAAGAACCTCCGCCGTGTCTTCGACGCCGCCGAGGCGGGCGGTGCGCTGCTGCTGTTCGACGAGGCCGACGCGTTGTTCGGCAAGCGCAGCGAGGTCAAGGACAGCCACGACCGGTACGCCAACCTCGAGGTCAGCTATCTGCTCATGCGGATGGAGGCCTACCGCGGGCTCGCCGTCCTCACCACCAACATGAAGAAGGCCTTGGACAACGCCTTCCTGCGGCGCATCCGCTTCGTCGTCGACTTCCCCTTCCCGGCCGAGCACGAGCGCGCCGAGATCTGGCGCCGCGTGCTGCCGCCGCAGGCGCCGGTCAAGGACCTCGACCCCCGGCTGCTCGCCCAGCTCACCGTGGCGGGCGGCTCGATCCGCAACATCGCCCTGTCCGGGGCGTTCCTGGCCGCCGAGGAGGGCGAGGCGCTCCAGATGCGGCACATGGCCGCGGCGGCCCGGACCGAATACCTGAAGCTGGAGCGCTCCTTGACGCCGACGGAGGTTCGCGGATGGGTGTGAGCTGGGACGGCAGCAGCAGGAACGCGGGCAGGGACCGGTCCCCCGAAGGGGGTCACGCGCCGCGCGCGATCCGGGTGGACATCGGCGAACTCGTCCTCGACGGCTTCCGCGTGGACCCGGACCGGGTCTCCGCCGCGTTCGAGCGTGAACTCGACCGGCTGGTCCGCGAACACGGCGTGCCGCTGGCGGCCGACGGCGCCCTGACCATGGACACGCTGTCCGGACTGCCGTCGCTGCCCGCCGGGCTCTCCTCGCGCCGGCTCGGCCAGGAACTGGCGCGCGCCGTGCACTCCGGGCTCTCCGGCCGCGGGGAGGTGACGCGATGAGCGCCTCCCAGACCCAGGACTCCCGTTCCGAGCAGTCCGCCGAACGGCGCCGCCGCAAGCGGCGGGAGAAGGCGGCCAAGGCCCGCAGCCCGGAGCCCAAGAACATCGTCAGCGGCGCCGGCCAGCCGCTCGACGCCGGCGTACGGCGGGACTTGGAGGAGCAGCTCGGCCACGACCTCAGCCGCGTACGACTGCACACCGGGCCGGAGGCCGGGCAGCTGACGGAGCTGCTCGGCGCGGACGCCGTCGCGGTCGGCCAGGACGTCTTCTTCCGAGAGGGCGCCTACCGCCCCGGCACCACGGACGGCCGACGCCTGCTCGCCCACGAGTTGTTGCACACCGTGCAGAACCCGCACGGCCTGGGCGCGCTGCGGGCCGGGCGCGAACTCGGCGCGGTCAGCCTGCCGCAGCAGGCCATCGAGCAGGAGGCCGAGTCCGTCGCTCGGGATCTCGCGCGCCCGGAGTCCGCGGGGAACGACCCGTCCGCCTCGGGCGCCCCGGAGCTGGAGACGGGACAGGCCACGCCGGGCTGGCTGCGGTACGCCACCGTGGACGCGGACCGCAACCGGCTGGAACGGATCGATCCGGCGACGATGCTGGATCGCCTGGCGAACTCGGTCGTACGGTCGCTGCGCGCCGACCCGGAAGACCTCTCGAAGCGTACGCGGCAGCAACTGGCACGGCTTCCTGAGGAGTTGCTCGACCGGGTCCTGGAGCGCCTGGAGGACAGGCTGCTCGGCTCGGAGCAGGACAAGGTGCTGGACCTCGTCGAGGAGATCGAGGCCGACGCGGCGCTCGGCGGTGACGCGGAACGTCCGCCGCTCGACGCCCCGGCCGTCGAACCCGACGCGGCGGAGGAACTGCGGCAGGAGCGGGAGAGCGAGGAGCGCACCGTCGAGGAGGAGCAGGCCCGGGCTCAGCGGCCGGCCCTGGCACCCGGACCGGAGAAGGACCTAGCCGAGGGGGAGAACGCCCCCGGCAGCACCCCGCAGAACGGCGGGACCGCGGAGAGCGGGAGTACGCCGCAGGGTGGGGGAGCGCCGCGGGGGCGGCAGGAATCCGAAGCGGCCGGGGGACGGGAGTCCGAATCGGCCGGGCGCCAGGAGGGCGCGCCGGCCGGATCGCAGGAGCAGCAACTGGGCCGGGCCGGGAGCCCGGGCGCTGCCACGAGCGAGCCGGCCGGCGCCTCCGCCGGGGCAGCCGGGCAGGCCCGGGAGCAGAAGTCCGACGGGTCCGGTGCGGGTGCCCAGGAGGGCAAGCAGGACAGCGGCGGGGACAAGCAGGGCGGCCGGGACGAGCAGGGCGCGGAGGGCAAGGAGGAGACCAGCCAGCAGGGCGCGGCCGCCGCGAGCAAGGAGGAGCCCGCGGCCAGGAACCGCCCCGGGGCGGCCGAGCAGCTGACGGCGGATCAGAAGCCGAAGCAGGAGGACAAGGGCGGCAAGGAGAAGCCCGCGGGTTCGGTCACGGCGGCGGGCAAGGACACCGAGCTGCCCGGCAGGACGAGCCGGCTCGACGGCGTACGCAACCAGGATCTCGAAGGGCCCGAGGAGACCGCCGAGGACGATCCGTTCGGCTCGGGCAGTCAGTCGGAGGTGGACGTCGGCGCCGAGAAGAGCGCCTGGGACGTCAAGCTCCAGCCCGAGGACTTCCTGCCGGAGCGGGACCCGGACGTGTCCGGCGTACCGAGCGCGGACAAGCTCGACCCGTCCTCGTCCGGCGGGCAGCCCGTACCGTCGTTCCCCGCTCCTCCCGCGACCAAGGCCGACAAGGTGCAGGCCGAACGTGACGCGGAGGACGCCGAGGACGAGGCGGCCGAGCTGGAGCCGGAGGAGGACGACGCCGCGGCGCCCACGGAGCCCGAGCCGTCGGTGGAGACCGAGGGCGGCCCGGGGGACAGCCTGCTCGGCGGCCTGGCGGCGGACCGGGACGCCGGGTCCCGGCCCGGGCCCGGCGCACCGACGAAGGACCCGAAGAGCGGAGACGACCCGAAGGCGGGGCCCGTCGCCGCGCAGAAGACGGTGCAGGAGGCCCCCGGCGACTCCGAGGGCGGCGGTGCGGAGAAGGAGACCGCCGCCAAGGAGGAGCAGAACACCCGGGCCGCGGGCGACAAGGACCAGGGCGCGCAGGAGAAGCAGTCCCAGAAGGCGGCGGGCGGTACGGCGGCGGCGCCGGAGACCGCGGGCAAGGGCGAGCAGAAGCAGCCGGACGCGGCGTCCGGGGGCAGCGCCTCCGCCGGCCAGGCGCAGGGCGGTGCCGGCCCGGCGGGCGGCGAGGAGCTGTCGGCGGATGCCAAGTCGCCCTCCCCGGCACGGGACACACACCTCTCGGGCGGTTCCAACGCGGACACCCCGGGCGGCGCGAGCAACGAGGCCGCCGGCGGGACGCAGAGCGGGTCACCCGACGCGGGGCCGACGCGGAGCGAGGACTCGGCGACGCCGGTCGCGCCGTCCACGAAGGCGCCGGAGGCCATGGCCGCGCCGGCTCCGAAAGAATCTCCGGCGCCAGCGCCCAAGAGCGCTCCTAAGGCCTCCAAGGAGGCCCCGGAGCCCAAGGCCGCGCCCGTGCCCAAGGCACCGCGCGGCGGAGGCGGGGGCGGGGGCGGTGCTGTCGGCGGTGGTGCCAAGGGGTCCGCGTCCGGCAAGGGCAAGAAGAAGGACTCGGCACCCGCGCCGAACCTCTCCCAGGTCTCCCCCGAGGCCGGTCTCTCCACGGCATCGAAGCTCAAGCCGCACAAGGCACTTCAGGCGATGGGCGGCGTCGGCGGCGCCGTGGACCGCACGGTCGGCGACGAGCACCAGCAGCTCGCCGCCGCGCCGCCGTCGATGCAGCGGCCGGCGGGCGCGCCGCAGACCCTGGAGGGCAAGCCGAAGGCCGACGCCCCGGCGCAGTACTCGCAGGACCCGGCGCAGAAGTCCGAGGCGCCCAAGGACGAGAAGGCCGAGGTCACGGGCGAGAAGAAGCCCGAGGGCCAGATCGAGGCGGAGAAGGCCGAGGAGCCCGGCGGCTGGGACACCTTCAAGATGGCGCTGGGCTTCGTCGGCGCCAAGATCGTCAACGGGGTCACCAGCCTCTTCGGCGCCGACGAACCGGTGGTGGACCCGCAGGAGCTCGCGGCCAAGTTCGCCGGACTGCCGACCAAGGACGAAGCCCTGAAGCAGGCCCAGGCCGGCAACGCGCCTGGCGTGGAGATGCAGGGCGCCGCCGAGCAGACGGCCGGTGAGCAGGGCGCCGCGGTCGACAGCAAGGGCCAGGAGACCGTCGCGACGGGCAAGGACGACGCCGCCCGCCCGATGGGGGAGAACCAGGTCTATCCCAACGCTCCCAAGGAGCAGTTGAAGGGGAAGGTGCCGGGGCGGCAGGGCGGCGGCCAGGGCGGTGTGCCCGGGACCGAGGGCGCGGGGACCGGGGCCGTGCCGGCCGAGGCGGCATCCGAGGTGGCGGAGCACGACCGCGGCCCGGAGTTCCAACGGGCTTTCAGCCAGGGTCAGAAGGGCATGTCCGAGGGCCGCCAGACCAAGGACAGGGATTTCCGCGACTCGCAGCAGAAGCACAAGCAGAAGGTCGACAGCGAGGTCGGCAAGAACACCGAGGCGCAGACGAGCGAGCGCGGGAAGACCCTCGACGAGGTCACGTCGCAGCGCGCCGACTGGCGCACCGAGCAGGACGAGGAGCTCAAGAAGCTCGGTACGAAGAAGACCGAGAAGCACGACAAGGTGCGCAAGGACGTCGAGGAGCGGGAGAAGAAGACCGACGACGACGTCGAGCAGGAGAAGAAGGACAGCGACAAGAAGATCCAGGACAAGGCCACCACGGCGGAGTCGGACGCGAAGAACAAGACCGACACGGCCGCCAAGGAGTCCGGCAACTGGGTCACCAAGGCCTTCGAATGGCTCAAAGAGAAGGTCATCGAGATCAAGAACGCGATCGTCCGGATCATCCGGGAGGCGCGTGACGCGGTCGTCAACTTCATCAAGAACTTCAAGGAGAACGCCGAGCGCTGGATCAACGAGGCCCGCAAGTTCATCGTCGACACGGTCAAGAACCTGATCAACGATCTGATCGAGTTCGCCAAGGCGATGGTCCGGGCGGTCATCGAACTGGCGAACCGCATCCGGAAGTTCATCACCGACCTCATCGCGGCGGCGATCGCGTTCGTCACCGAACTCGCGGCACGGCTGAAGCAGATCATCTCCGACCTGCTGGACGCCATCGCGAAACTGCTGAGCGACATCCTGAACATCCTCAAGAAGATGCTCAAGGACGTCGTCAAGGCGGTCGTGGACGCGGTCAAGACGGTTCTCGACTACGCCTCCAAACTCCTGGCCGGCCTCGGCGAGTTCATGATGATCGCCGTCGACTTCCTCTCCGACCCGGGCGGCTGGCTGAGCGGCGCGAAGAACTCCGCCGTGGACGGTGCGAAGAACCACCTGTTCCGCGAGGTCCAGGCGGCGGTGAAGTCGTGGTTCCAGTCCAAGATCGAAGAGATCATCGGCATCCCGAAGGCGATCCTCGACAAGCTGATCAAGGGTGGCTACACCCTGGAGAAGATCGTGAAGGAGACGTGGGACGCCATCGTCCCCCAGCTCCCCTTCATCATCGGCGAGATCGTCATCACCAAGGTCATCGCCAAGCTGATTCCCGGCGCCGGCTGGGTCATGGCGGTCATCGACGCGATCCGCACGGCCATCGGTGCCCTCAGCGAGATCCTGCGCGCGATCGGCGCGGTCCTCGACTGGCTGAAGGCGGTCCGCCAGGGCGGCGCGGGCGTCCTCTTCGCCAAGGCGGTCGCGGCGGGCATCGTCGCACTCCTGGAACTGGCCTACGAAGCGCTGCTGAGCGGCATCGGCAAGTACGTCGCGAAGGTCGGCCGCCGCCTGAAGGGGGTGGCGGCGAAGCTCGGCACGCCGGACAAGGGCGGCGACAAGCCGAAGACCGGCCAGGGCGACGACCCGAAGCCGACCGACAGGAAGCCGGCCCGACCCACTTCCGCCGACACCCTGCCGAAGCCGGGCAGGGCCACGGGCCCCGGCACGAAGCCGAACGCGAAGCCGGAGCCGAAGGCGGACCCGAACAGGCGGACGACGGTGCCACCGGGCAAGGACCGGGACACCACTCCGGCCAAGCCCAAGTCGGACAAGCCCGTCGACACGAAGAAACCCACGGACCAGGACACGCCGGCCCGCCCGAGGACGGACAAGGACCCCGACACCAAGCCGGACACGCGCCCGACCCCGGCTCCGAAGCCGAAGCCGGAACCCAAGCCGAGGCCGAAGCCCGAGCCGGACACGAAGCCGAAGCCGAAGGACGACGTCCCGGGCAAGCCGATGGACGACAAGGGCACGACCAGGCCGAAGGCTGACGAGTCAGCGCCCGGCAAGCCGAACCAGCAGGGCCCCGACAGGCCCAAGGACGGCGACAAGGACGCTACGGGCAGGCCCAAGGATCAGGATCCGGCGAAGCCGAAGGACGCCGACAAGCCCAAGAACAAGGACGGGGACGGCAAGAAGCCCAAGCCGGACCAGAAGGGCCCGGGGAAGCCGAAGGGCAGGCCGGACAGGAAGGGCGGCGACAAGACCAGGCCGAAACCGGAGAAGGCGGGGCCGGGCCGGCCCAAGTCCAAGCCGGAGAAGGACAACAGGAAGAAGGAAGAGAACTCGGAGGAGTCGAAGAGCGACCGGCTGCGCAAGATAGTGGCCCGCATCCGACCCGTCATCAACGCGAAGCTGGAGCGCGGCATAGCGGAGTCGGACCACCAGGCCATGCGCGAACGACTGCGGGCCCACTACCGGCTCACAGCCCTCAGCAAGTCGAACGACCAAGAATTCACCATCACGGCACGCCTGAACCCCAGTCAGCCCGTCACCAATGGACACACCGACACGGGGGACCACATCGACTACCGCACAGCCCCGGAAGGCACCCAGCCCGCTCTGCCGCCGACGAAACTCCCACCCTTCACGAATGGCCCCGTGAAAGCGCCGAGTTTCAAGGCGCACCATATTCACGAACCCCTCAAGAGGGGTACGGAAGCAGACGAGTCGCCGGACGCCCTGCCCGTCGGCTGGGACATGGTGGCCGACGAGCGCGACCCAGACGGAAAGCCGTACAGCGCGGGCGGCAAATGGGTGCGCATGCATCTGCTTCCCGCGCCACTGGGAGGCGACGCGACGACCTCCAACCTGGTACCCGCACGCGGGGCTCAGAACAAGGAAGCCGCCATTGCCGTGGAACACCCCGCGGCCCGGGCCCTCGGCAAGGAGGTGCGGAAATCCAGGTGGAAGGGGAAGCTGAACAACATGATCTGGTATGACGTCAATATCTCCTACTACAGTGATGACACCTTCCCCGGATTTCCGAGTTCCATCAAGGTCATGTGGGGTGGATACAGCTATACCGGCAGCCACTGGAAACGGGACCCGGCCACGGTGACCTGGCCGCGCAATTTCATGCCGCCGCCTGAACAGCAGGACCATGCGCCGCATTCCGCCAACGTGAACAGCGCAGACGCGCATGCGATCCGCAGGGCGACAGGCATCAGCATGTACTTCGCCGAGCGCATCGTCCGGATGCGGAGAACCAGGACGTTCAAGAACATGGCCGCCCTGACCAGGGCCCTCAACAACGATGAACACCTCTCCTCCGGCGAAGTGGACGAGACCTTCACCGGCGGCAGTCACAAGAACAAGGTGGAGGTCATCAAGAGGCTCCAGAGAGCCGCGCGGAACAAGTGGTTGACCTTCTAGGTGATGGCAAGGGGAAGCGGTATGCAGAACTTGACGCAGTGGGAGCAGGAATGGGTCCGCGTCCAGGAGGAGTTGCGACAGCATTCTGGAGTTCGAGTACTTCGGGACACCCGGGGGCCGTTGCTCCAGGATGCCATCGTGCCTGGTTCTGAGCAGATCCTTCGGTTCTCCGAGTTCGGAAGCCAGTGGCAGACCGTAGAGCCTTATCCAGTGGTCACCGGTGAATTCTTTCTCACGCCTTTGGCGAAGGCCCTGCGCGAGGACCCGCCCAGTTTTGACGCTTCTCTCTACTCGGACGAGGAGCAGCGTGTCGGAGCGGAACTTCACGTCATTGATGATGCCCCGTTCACGGGTGCTGGTTCATTCACCGCGATCCGGATGAAGACCGGGACGACGGCGACTCCCGAAATGTGGTTTTCCGATCACGTGCGCGGGTTGTGGCAGATGGATCTCGACTACACCACATACGTAGAACTCCTCCGCCTCACCAAGGGCGCATTCGGCTGGCAGCACCTCTACACCGAGGCGCCGCTCGACGACTGGGAGTTCGAGCGGACGGCCGAACGCGTAGCGAGAATGCTCGACGTCCTACCGCAGGTGTTCCCGGACTACGACTACACACCCCTGCGGCAGAGATGGGACGCACGACGGTGACTCTTCTCCCTGCCTGGGATGACCTGAACCCCGCCCGCCGCATGGAGGAGAGGCCATGACCCGCTACGCAGACATCCCCAAACCCATCCGCTCCGGCATAGTCCTCCTGGACCCCGAACGCGGCACCCCCCAACGCATCATCGTCCTCCAGTTCAACCCCGACACCCTGGAACGCAGCCTCTCGCCCCAGTCCGCAGGAGGCAGCGGCGACTCCGGCGGAGGAGGCAGTGGGAACGGGGACAGGAACGAGGCCCTTCGCCTCAAGGGGCCGGCCCAGGAAACGTGGAAGTTCACCGCCGAGATCGACGCAACCGACCAGTTCGAGATCGCCGCTCCCGACGGTATCCACCCCCAGCTCGCCGTGCTGGAAATGCTCGTGCAGCCGACCTCCGCGCAGCTCAGGGAAGCGAGCCGGCTGTCGAAGAAGGGGACCATCGAGATCAGTCCGATCGAGATGCCGCTGACGCTGTTCACCTGGGGCAGCAAGCGCGTCATGCCCGTGCGGCTGACGGAGCTGTCCATCAACGAGTCCGCCTTCGACGTCAACCTCAACCCCATCCGGGCCTCCCTGAGCATCGGCCTCAAGGTGCTGACCGTCAGTGACCTGCCGCTCGGCCACCCCGGCGCCGAGCTGTACTACGCGCACCTCGCGCAGAAGGAACGCCTCGCCGGCGCGGCACGCACCGCGGGGCTCGGATCGCTGGGGCTCAGGCCCGGTGACATCGCGGTGGGAAGGGGCTGAGTACCGGACATGGCCGGCATCGAACCGTACGAGAGCGCGCTTGACGCGATACCGGGGGCACACCCGTACCCGCGTACCAGCCGTTACCACGACGCCGAGATCGGGGTGCACCGGCAGCCCGACGGGACCGAAGTGCGCTACACCAAGCGCCGGTTGCTCCCGCCTCTCGACGAGAGCGAGGACACGCAGGCGCACACCGTGCGTACCGGCGAGCGTCCCGACCTGCTCGCCCAGCGCTACTTCGGCGACCCCGGCCAGTGGTGGCGGATCGCCGACGCCAACCCCGTCCTGGACCCGCGTGAGCTGACCGCCGAGCCGGGCAGCGAGGTCGAGATCCCGCTCGCCGGGCACTTCCCGCGGGGGGACCGGCGTGTCTGAACTGCCGGTGGGGCGCGGCCCCGTTCACGTCACCCTGCACATGGGACCGCAGCTGGTGCGCCCCGTCCCCGCCGAGGTGACCGAGGCCCTGCTGTCGGCCCAGATCACGGCAACCGCGGGGGAGCGCAGCGGTTTCCAGCTGGCCTTCGACCTCACCAAGAACGGGCTCATCAACCGCACCCTGCTGCCCGAGGGCTTCTTCGACCCGAAGACGCGTCTCGTCGTGACCGTCACCGTCCGCGGCACGCCCGAGGTGCTGTTCGACGGGCTGATCGTGCGCCAGGAGGTCGGGGCCAGCAACCAGCCGGGGCACTCCACCCTCACCGTCACCGGCGAGGACCTGGCCCTCGTCATGGACCTGGAGGAGCGCACGGACCGGTACCCCAACATGCCGCCGTCGCAGCGGGTCCTGACCATCCTGCGCCGCTACTCCGGCTACGGCATCCGGCCCGACGTGTACACCGAGAAGGTCACCCAGCCCCCGCACCAGGACCTCCGTGTCCACTACCAGACGGGCACCGACCTCCAGTACATCAACGACCTGGCCCGGGCCAACGGCTACACCTTCTACCTGGAGCCCGGCCCGGCCCCCGGACAGTGCAGCGCACGCTGGGGGCCCGAGGTCCGCCTGGGCATCCGCCAGCACGCCCTCAACGTCAACATGGACGCCAACTCCACCGTCGACCAGCTGACCTTCGCCTACGACGGGACGGCGCGGGAAGAGCCGCAGGCCCGCTGGCAGGACCCGGGGACCCGGCAGTCGACCCTGCTGCCGCAACCGCCGATCAGCCCGTTGCGGCCGCCCCTCGGCAAACGGCCCACCCCCGCCCTGAAACGCAAGACGCTCTCCGGTACCGCCAAACAGCAGCGGGAACAGGCCGAGGCCGAACTGCTCGCAAGGGCCGCCGTGTCCGCCGACGTCATCTCCGGTTCCGGCTCGCTCGACGTCAACCGGCACGGCTACATCCTCCAGCCGCGCCAGCTGGTCGGCGTGCGCGGCTCGGGCCGTACGTACGACGGCGACTACTACGTCAAGTCCGTCACGCACACCCTGCGCCCGGGCTCCTTCCGGCAGAACTTCACGCTCTCCCGAGAGGGACTCGAAGCACGCAGCCCCTACGTGAGGCCCTGATCAGCGCCTGCACCAAGCCCTGATCAGCGCCCGCGCCAGGGCCCTGATCCACCCGAACCGATCATCACGACCAGGAGCAGTTCACATGGCGGCACCCGGCAATCGCTACCTCGGCAAGTTCCGCGGACGGGTCGTGGACAACAACGATCCACTGCACATCGGCCGCATCACCGTCGAGGTCCCGGACGTCCTGG
This sequence comes from Streptomyces sp. DH10, assembly GCF_029813805.1. Taxonomy (NCBI): domain Bacteria; kingdom Bacillati; phylum Actinomycetota; class Actinomycetes; order Kitasatosporales; family Streptomycetaceae; genus Streptomyces; species Streptomyces sp. DH10. The sequence continues at coordinate 367,752 of NZ_JARVKU010000001.1, read as the reverse complement.
GCGACGAGCCGTCGACCTGGGCGCTGCCCTGTCTGCCGTTCACGGGGCCGCAGGCCGGGCAGTTCGTGGTGCCGTCGCCCGGGGCCGGGGTGTGGGTCGAGTTCGAGCAGGGCGACCCCAGCTTCCCGGTGTGGACGGGCTGCTGGTACGGCGAACAGGCCGAACTGCCGCCCGACGCCCGCCGGCTCGTCCAGCCGGCGTCCCAGGCCAAGCCCGTCGTGGTCCAGACGCCCGAGGCGCACAAGATCGTGATGAGCGATCCGCCCGGCGCCGACCAGGGGATCCTGCTCCAGGCCCAGGGCGGGGCGTACATCCGCATCACCAAGGAAGCCATCGTGATCTCCAACGGCCTGGGCGCGGAAATCACCCTGCGCGGCGACCAGGTGGACGTGAACGAGGGCCAGTTGACCGTCGCGTCCAAGCGATAGAAACGGGGGAACGAAGAACGTGTCCGGAACATCCGGGAGTCTGCTGGACACCGCCGCCGTGATCGGCTGCCCGCACGGCGGGCGCGTCACGGCGCCCACTCCACCGGCCGGCGGCGTACGCGTCGCGGGCGCCGCCGTCGCCACCACCGCGCACAGCTATGTGGTCACCGGCTGCCCGCACACCGTCGACAGGGTGCCCGTGCCGTGCGTCACGGTCCGCTGGACCGCGGACGGCAGCGGCATCACCGTCGACGGCGCGCCCGTGCTGCTCGACATCTCCGCCGCCCAGTGCTTCACCGCGGCCTTCGTCCCGCAGGGACCGCCCGTCGTCCAGGGCACGCAGCGAAAGGTCACCGTCCGATGAGTCCCACGAGCCGCGGGACACGCCCCCGCAGCGACATCGCCTTCCCGTTCCGCGCGGATCGCCGCGGACGCACCGCGCACGCCACCCACGGCGAACACGTCCACGACCTGATCGAGCAGCTGCTGTTCACCAGCCCCGGCGAGCGCGTGATGCGTCCCGACTTCGGCTGCGGGCTCCTCGACCTGGTGTTCACACCCAACAGCCCCGAACTGATCAGCACGCTCGAACTCTCCGTGCAGGCCTCGCTCCAGAGCTGGCTCGGCGACCTCATCGACGTCGAAGCCCTCGACGTCGTCAGCGAGGACCACGTCGTGCGCGTGTACCTGTCGTACGCCCTGCGCGCCACCGGCACCCGGCACGAGGACGTCTTCGAAGGGAGGGCGGCATGACCACCACCGCGTCCCGCCGGTCCCGCGTACGGGCCGCCCAGCTCAACGGAGTCGATACGGTCGAGGCCGGCGACGACGGCCTGCTGCTCACCGTCACCTTCCTCGGCAAGGCCCCGCACGGCCTCGGCCCCGAGAACGTCCGCATCGACGGCGGCCGGCGCGTCACCGGCATCACCGCCGTCGACGTCAGCGTCGAACGCGAGGAGGACCCGGAGCTCGACGACCGGCTCTACGTCACCCTCGACAAGGCCGGCGACACCTCCCGCTACCGGCTCTCCCTCGTCGAGGCCGACCCGTACGGACGGCCCGGCACCGAGCCGTACCGCGGCTTCGACCAGCGCTACCACAGCGCCACGTTCTCCTTCCGGCCCGACTGCCCGACGCCCTTCGACTGCAAGGACCAGGACCAGCCGGAGCCGGACTTCCCCGCCGCGCCCGTCATCGACTACACGGCCCGCGACTACGACACCATCCGCAAACTGCTCCTGGACCGGCTCGCGCTCACCACCCCCGACTGGGTCGAGCGCAACCCCGCCGACCTGGGCACGACCCTCGTCGAACTCCTCGCGTACACCGGCGACCAGATCAGCTACCAGCAGGACGCCGTCGCCACCGAGGCCTACCTCGACACCGCCCGCCGCCGCGTCTCCGTACGCCGCCACGTGCGGCTCATCGACTACGCGATGCACGACGGCTGCAACGCCCGCGCCTACGTCACCGTCCGCACCGCGGACGACCTCACGCTCGCCCCGGGCACCTTCCGCTTCGCCTCCGTCGACGTGCGCAGCCTCGACCCGCACGACCGCCCCGAGCCGGGCACGGTCATCGACGAGAGCGAACTCGGTGACCTCGACGAGCGCGGCTCGGTCGAGGTGTTCGAACCGGTCGTCGCCACCGATCCGCTGGAGCTGAGGGTCGCGCACAACGCCATCCGGCTGTGGACGTGGGGCGGCGAGGTGTGCACCCTGCCGAAGGGCGCCACCGCCGCCACCCTGCGCGACGCCTGGGTGGACCCGGAGACCTGCCGCGAGCGCCGTCTCGACCTCAAGCCCGGCGACGTCATTGTCCTGGAGGAGGCCAAGGGCCCGCGCACCGGCACCCCCGGCGACGCCGACCCGAGCCACCGCCAGGCCGTCCGTCTCACCTCCGTCACACCCGGCCTGGACCGGATCGAGGACCAGCCGGTCCTGGAGGTCACCTGGGCCGCCCAGGACGCGCTGCGCTTCCCGCTCTGCCTCACCACGCGCGGCGGACGCGACTGCCTGCCCGTCGAGGACGTCACGCTCGCCCGCGGCAACGTCGTCCTCGTCGACCACGGCCGGACCCTGACCGGGCTGCCCGAGACGGTCACCGTGCCGCCCGTGCCCGCCGTGACCGCCCCCTGCGATCCACCCGCGTTCGGCTGCCGGGACACCGAGGAGGGCAACGCACCCGCGCGGCTCATCAACGCCCTGACGGACAAGACCCGGTCGGGCCGGGCGCTCGTCCCCGACGACGTCCGCGAACTCTTCGAGGTCGTCGGTGAGCGAGCCACCACACGCGCCGGCCTCGGTCTGGAGAGCGCCGGGCAGCGGCACGAACAGGTCGTGCCCGGCACGGCGTACGCCCAGACCGCCGCGCTGCGCACCCTGCTCGCCCAGTCGGTCTACCCGGGCATCGCGCCCCGCTTCCGCCCGGTCCTCGGCCGCACGCCCGTCACCCAGGCGGTGCCCTTCCCCGACCCCGGCACCGTCGCCGCCGGGCAGGCCGAACGGATCGCTGCCATCCCGGGCCGCATCCGGCAGCGGCTGGTCGAACTGTGGCGCAGCGCCCGTGACCGGGACGGGCTCGGCGAGCGGGAGATCGCCGAACTCGCCGTGGTCTACGGCCTGAACGTGCTGGAACGCTTCGAACTGCGCCGCCACCCGGTCCGCGCCCTGCGCGAACTGCTGTACCGCAGCGACCAGTTGCTCGACACCAAGCTGCGCCGCGTCGAGGTCCTCGCCGCCCGGGCCCGCGCGGGCACGGTCCTCGACGGGCACATAGCCTGGGAGATCGCCCACAGCTGGGGCCCGGCCTACGCGGCCGGCCTCCACCCCGAGGAGACGGTGCTGCGCGGATCGGCGACCGCCGCCCTCGCCCAGGACCCGCGCCGGGCGCTGCCCGCCGTACGTGTCGAGGGCGACGACGAGACCTGGGAGCCGCGCCGCGACCTGCTCGACAGCGGTCCGCGCGAGCGGCACTTCGTGGGCGAACTGGAGGACGACGGCCGTCTGGCCCTGCGCTTCGGCGACGGCCGGCACGGCGCCGAGCCCACGCCCGGCACCCGGCTGGCACTGCGCTACCGGCTCGGCGGCGGCACCGCCGGCAACGTCGGCGCCGAGGCCATCAACCACCTCGTCGTGCAGAGCGGTTGCGAAGCTCCGGCCGTCGCCGTACGCAACCCGTTGCCCGCAGTCGGCGGCACCCGGCCCGAACCGGTCGAGCAGGTACGCCAGCTGGCCCCGCTCGACCTGCGCCGCACCCGGCTGCGCGCCGTGACCGCCGAGGACTATGCGGCCCTCGCGGGCGAACTGCCGGGCGTGCAGCGGGCGGCGGCCGCCCTCCGCTGGACCGGCAGCGTCCAGGAGGCGCACATCGCGATCGACGCGTACGGCACCGCGGCCCCGTCACCGGAGCTGCTCGACTCGGTCGCCCAGGCGCTGGAGACGTACCGGCGCATCGGCCACGACCTCGTCGTGGGCCCCGCCCGCCTGGTGCCGCTCGACATCGCGCTCACGGTGTGCGCCGAGCCGGGTCACCAGCACGGGCAGATCCTGGCCGAGCTGTACCGCGTGCTCGGCAGCGGACGGCTGCCGGGCGGACGGCTCGGCTTCTTCCACTCCGACGCGCTCACCTTCGGCGAACCGGTCCGGCTCAGCCGCCTGGTCGCCGTCGCCGCGGCCGTGCCCGGAGTGGCGAGCGTCGAGGTCACCCGGCTGCGGCGGCTGCACGGACAGGACCGAGGAGAGAGGGAGGACGGCGTGCTGCGGCTCGGCCCGCTGGAGATCGCCACCTGCGACAACGACCCGGACCGGCCGGAGAACGGCCTGCTGGCGATATCCCTGGGAGGTGCCCGATGACGGACACGCACCCGGTCACCGCGACCGACGAGTGCGGCTGCGGCGGCGCCTGCCGCGGCGGCCACGACGAGCGCCTCGCGCCGGCCCCGCTGCACAACCCGCCCGGCCGCACCGCGCTGGACTACCGCGTCGGCGAGTACGGCTCGTTCCTGGCCGCCCTGCTCGACCGGCTCGCCTCACCCGCCTACCCCGCCCTGAACCGGCTCACCGTCCGTACCCCGGACGACCCGGCGATCGGCCTGCTCGACGCCACCGCCGTCCTCGGCGACCTGCTCACCTTCCACTCCGAGCGCACCGCCGACGAGGCCTACGTCCGCACCGCGAACGAACACCGCTCCCTGGTGCTCCTCGGCCGGCTCGTCGGACACCGGCCGCGCCCCGGCGTCGCCGCCGCCACGCACCTGGCGTACACCCTCGAACGCGACCCGCGCGCCGAGGCCCAGAACGTGCTGATCCCGCGCGGTGCGCGCAGCCACAGCGTGCCCGCGTCCGCCGACGAGGAGTCGCTGACCTTCGAGACGAGCCGGGACCTGACGGCCCGCTGGGACTTCAACGAACTCAAGGTCCGCCGCCGCCGTCCCTCGCTCGTCACCCCGCGGGATCTCGAAAAGCGCTCCGAGCTGTTCGTCGAGGGCACCGCGCACTCCCTGCGGACCGGCGACCAGTTGCTGTTCGTCTTCGGGGAAGGCGCCGGCGGTGAGCGCAAGCTGCTGCCGGTGGCGAACACGCGCGTCGACCGGGACGACGACGTCACGGCGATCTCCCTGCCGAAGTCGGCGCCGCCGAGCCTGAGGGAACTCGTGGACGAGGTGCGGCGCTGGACGGCTCCGCCCGTGCAGCCGGGGGAGCCGGGGGAGGAGCCGCCGACCCCGGAGGTGCCCAACCCGCGTCCGGTCAGCCGGCTGATCGAGGATTTCGAGGACCAGGTCCTCGCCCCGCTGCGGGCCGACCTGGACGGCGTCAAGACCCCCGAGCGGCTCGCGGCCCGGCTCGCGGAACCTCTCGCCCGGCTCGGTGAGGCTCAGGTGCTGGCCGAGCCGTATGAGGACGTGGCGGAGTGGTTCGAGCAGTTGGAGGCGGTGTTGGCGGAACTCGCGGATCGGGCTCTGGAGCTGGCGCCCGCGCAGACGGTCGAGGAGGGTGCCTCGGTGGGCCGTCGGTTGTCTGCGGCACCGTCTGGGCCGGTCGCGCCCACGCGGCGGAGCCGCATATCGGCACGGCCCGCGCCCCTCAGGGACGACGCACTCACCGCCGCTTGGGATGCCCTGGGCGCCATACTCCCCGCCCTTCGCGCCACCACGCCCACCCCGGTGGGCACCTTCGGCCGACAACTCCCCGGCACCGACACCGCCCGCCTCCTCTCCGCCCTCAACCCCGGCCTCGGCAGCCTCTACCCCGCTTGGCGTACGGCCGCCGCCCCCGGCGCCCCGCAGCTCCTGCGCGAACTGCTCGCCCTGCGCGTCACCGCGGCCCCCTTCGGCGCCACGGCTCCGCTCAAGCCGGTCCAGGACGACCGCGGCCGGGTCATCCGCACCGCCGACTGGCCGCTGACCGGAGCGGTGCTGGCGACCATGCGCGTCGTGTACGACACGGCGGGCAAGACCCCGGTCCGGGCCGAGTTCCAGTACGTCGAGGGCAGCAGCTCCGACCAGCGCGCGGAGAACCTGCCCGTCACCCAGCCCGTCACCTTCACGCTCGGTCCCGGCCAGGTCGAGCTGTCCGTGCGCTCCGGCCAGGACCGCGACCTGAACTGGCTCAACCGGCGGCCCGCCGACTCCCAGGAACCCGGCGTCACCGCCCGCCTCCACTCCGGCCTGCCCGAGCGCACCCTGTTCGTGTCGCGGCCCGACGACGAGGGCCTGGTCCACGTCGGCGTCCACAACGGCACGTCCCAGCAGATCGCCCTTCGGCCGGGCGCCGCCGAGCAGTTCACGCACGGCGAGCACGAGGTCAGCCTCAAGTACACGGTGGCCGGCGCCGAACCCAACGTCGAGATCGTCATCGCCACCAAGCCGGAGCAGGTCAACCGCAGCACGCTCCAGCTGGACACCGTGCACGAGGGCATCACCGTCGGCAGCTGGGTGGCGATCCAGCGGCCCGCCAAGGGCGCCGACAAGGGCGTCCCCGGCGATCCGAGGCTGGCGTTCGTCACGACCCAGGTGACGGCCGTGCGCACGGCCGCGTACACCAACTACGGCATCACCGGCCGCGGCACCGAACTCACCCTCGCCCACGCCTGGCTGGACGAGTTCGACGTGCTCCTGTCGCACATCCGCGACACCACCGTGCACGCGGCGGGCGAGCCGCTGCGCCTCGCCGACGAACCGCTCGGCGAGGACGTACACGGCAACGAGATCGAACTCGCCGAGCTGTACGACGGACTGCGCCCGGGCCGCACGCTCATCGTCGAGGGCGAACGCAGCGACATCCCCGGCACGGCCGGGGTGCGGGCCACCGAGGTCGTCACGATCGCCGCCGCCGACCCCGCCGCGGACCGCCGGATCCCCGGCGACCACGTCCACACCCGGCTCACGTTCACCGCAGACCTCGCCCACCGCTACCGCCGCGAGACGGTCCGCATCCTCGGCAACGTCGTCGAGGCCACCCACGGCGAGAGCCGCGAGGAGGCCATCGGCAGCGGCGACTCGGACCGCGTCAACCAGACCTTCGCGCTCTGGCAGTCCCCGCTGACCTGGCTCGCCGACGACAATCCGCTCGGCGCCACACCTGTGCTGGAGGTCCGGGTCGACGGTGTGCTGTGGCACGAGGTGGACAGCCTCGCCGGACGCGGCCCGACCGAGCGGGTCTACATCACCGGGTCCACGGCCGACGGCCGTACCACCGTGACCTTCGGCGACGGTGTGCACGGCGCCCGGCTGCCCTCCGGCCACGAGAACGTCCGCGCCCGCTACCGCTTCGGCACCGGCAAGGCCGCGAACGTCCCGGCGGGCCGCGTCACCCAGCCGCTCACCCGGCCCCTCGGTGTCACCGCGGTCACCAACCCGCGCCCGGCCACCGGCGGCGCGGACGCCGACGGCCCGGGCCTGACCCGCCGTACCGTCCCGCTGGCCGTCTCGGCCCTGGACCGGCTGGTCTCCGAGTCCGACTACGAGGACTTCGCCCGCTCCCGGGCCGGCATCGGCCGGGCCTCGGCGCGCGAACTGTTCGACGGACGGCGGCGCGTGCTGCACGTGACGGTCGCGGGCACCGACGACGTGCCCATCGCGCCGGACTCCGACACCCTGCGCGCGCTGCGCGGCGCCCTCACCGAGTACGGCGACGCGAACCTCCCGGTCCGCGTGGACGGCAGGGAACTGGTCCTGCTGCTGATCGCCGCCAAGGTGAAGGTGGCCCCCGACCACTCCTGGCAGATCGTCGAGCCGCGCCTGCGGCAGGCCCTGCTGAAGCGGCTCGGCTTCGAGGGCAGGGAGCTGGGCCGCCCCGCCCGCCTCTCCGAGGTCCTGGCCACCGCCCACACCGTGCCCGGCGTCGACTACGTGGACGTCGACGTCTTCACCGGCGTGCCCGCCTCCGCCGGCCCGGACGAGCTCACCGAGCTGCTCACCCGGCCCGGCCCGCCCAGGGCGACCGTCCCGGCACACCCGGCGACGTACGACGAGAAGACCCACACCGTCCGCTCCGACGACGGCGAGACCCTGTCGGAGATCTGCGCCCGCTACGGCGTACCCCTCGCCGAACTCCTGCGCCTCAACCCCGACATCACCGACACCCGGCGCCTGCCCAAGGGCCGGTCGGTGTACGTCTTCCGCGGCATCCGCCCGGCCCAGCTCGCGCTGCTGTCGCCCCGGGCCGCGGACACCCTGATTCTGACGGAGGTCAAGTGATGTCCCCGGACACCCAGTTGGAGACACCGGCCCCGGTGGTGCCCAGGGAACCGGACGGGCTCGCCGAACTGCTGCCCCGCTGGCACCTGCTGCGTGACGCCGAGGAGGGCGGGCCGCTGCGCGAACTGCTCGCGGTGATCGCCGAGCAGATCGACCGCGTCCGCGACGGCGTCCAGCAGGGCTACGAGGACCTGTTCGTGGAGACGGCGGCCCCCTGGGTGCTGCCGTACCTCGGTGACCTGGTCGGCTACCGCACCCTGCCCGGCTACGAGCGCGTCCTGACCACCGGCCTGCACGAGGGCGGCAGGGCGGCCCTCGCCGAGGCGGTCGCCCCGCGCCGGGACGTGGCCGCCACGGTCGCGAACCGCCGCCGCAAGGGCACCCTGCACCTCCTGGAGGAGCTGTCCGAGCGGGTGGCGGGCTGGCCCGCGCGGGCCGTCGAACTGTCCCGGCAGGTCGCCCACACCCAGCCGGTGAAGCTGTACGGCACCGGCACGCACCGCGGCGAGCGCGGCCGGCTGGCCGACCTGCGCGACGGCGCCGAACTCGCCCTCGACGGCGGCCCGTTCGCCAACTCCGCCCGTACGGTCGACGTCCGCCGCGCCGACTCACGGCATCGGCAGGGCGGCTGGAGCCCGGCCGGCGTCGCGCTCTTCGTGTGGCGGCTGAAGGCGTACCCGCTGACCCGGAGCCCGGCCTACTGCGTCGACCGGGCCCGCAACCTCTACACCTTCTCGATCCTCGGCAACGACACCCCGCTGGTCACCAAGCCGTTCCCGGAGCCCTCGCCCGCGCACATCGCCACCGCCGACAACGTGCCGGCGTTCGTCACCCGCCGCCTCCTGCACGACCGGCTGCTCGACTACTACGGCCCCGGCAAGAGCTTCGTGATCCGCCTCGACGGCGAGGACAACCCCGTACCGCCCTCGGACATCGTGGTCGCCGACCTGTCGGACTGGCGCTACCGGCCGAAGCGCGGCCAGGTGGCCGTCGACCCCGAGCTGGGCCGGATCGCCTTCGGGTCGCGCTCCGCGCCCCGGCAGGGCGTGTGGGTCGACTACCACTACGCGTTCGCCGCCGACATGGGCGGCGGCGAGTACGAGCGCGACCGCGAGGCGCGTCCCGACGCCGAGGTGTACCGGGTCGGGCCCGGACAGCCCTACCGGCAGATCATGGACGCCTACCGGGCCTGGCAGCACGACCGCCGGGCCGACCGCACCGGCCCCGCCGGCATCATCGAGATCACGCACAGCGGCGCCTACCAGGAGCAGCTCGACTTCGACCTCGACCCGGGCGACCGGCTCGAACTGCGCGCCGCCGAGGGCACCCGCCCCGTCGTCCGCCTCCTCGACTGGTACAGCAACCGCCCCGACGCCCTCAACATCCGCGCGGTGTCCGACGACTGCGCCCCGCACGAGCGGCCGCGGGTCGTCCTCGACGGGCTGCTCGTCGCCGGGCGCGGCATCAACGTGGCAGGCGCGATGGGCGCCGTCGTCCTGCGGCACAGCACGCTCGTGCCCGGCTGGTCCCTGGAGCCCGAGTGCGAGCCGCACTCGCCCGAGGAGCCGAGCATCGTCCTGGACCGCACCACCGCCTGCCTCCAGATCGAGCACAGCATCCTCGGCACCATCGAGGTCATCGGCGACGAGGTGAGCGAGGACCCCCTCGACATCCACATCCGCGACAGCGTCCTCGACGCCACCGCCGACGACCGCGAGGCCCTGTCCGCCCCGGACTGCCGCCACGCCCACGCCGTACTGCACCTGCACCGCACCACCGTCATCGGCGAGATCCACACGCACGCGGTGAAGATCGCCGAGAACAGCGTCTTCACCGGCCGGCTCCACGTGGCCCGGCGCGGCATCGGCTGCCTGCGCCACTCCTACGTCCCCACCGGCTCCCGCACCCCGCGCCGCCACCGCTGCCAACCCGAACAGGCCCAGGGCATCAGGCCGTTGTTCACCTCCCAGCGCTACGGCACGCCCTGGTACGGGCTGCTCGCCGACCGCTGCCCCGAGGAGATCAGGCGCGGCGCGGACGACGGCGCCGAGATGGGTGCCTTCCACGACCTGTACCGGCCGCAGCGCGAGGACGGCCTGCGGGCCCGGCTCGCCGAGTACACGCCCGCGGGCACCGACGCCGGGATCTTCTTCGTGACGTGAGGCGCGCACCCGCCACCGACCTTGTGAACCCGCACTTCTGAACCAGGGGGGACACCCTTCATGCACGCAGACCTCTCCCGCTCCACGTTCCGCCCGGAGCGGCACTACTCCGCGGTCGTCGCCCAGCAGGGCCGCGTCCAGCTCGACGCCGACCTCAACGAACAGACCGCGATCCAGCTCCACCAGGCCCGCAGCATCGCCGCCGACCTGATCGGACCGCACGGCGGGCCGCGCCACGCCGCCGGCTTCCGCATCGAGTACGTCGGCGGTCAGCACGAGATCGACACCCTCCTCATCCACGGCGGCCGCTACTACGTCGACGGCATCCTGTGCGACGCCGGCCGCCCGGCCGCCGGAGTGCCCGTCACCGACGAGGACGGCGAGGAGCCGGCCCCGGAGCCGCCCGCGCACTGGACCTACTGGGACCAGCCCGACGGCTTCCGCGACCCGGAGAAGCCCGGCGACCGGCTGCCCTCGCCCGCCCAGACGCCGTTCGTCGTCTACCTGAACGTGTGGGAGCGCTCGGTCACCGCGGCCGAGGACCCCGCGCTGCGCGAGGTCGCCCTCGGCGCGGCCATGCCCGACACCGCCGCCCGGCTGAAGGTCGTCTGGCAGGTGCTGCCGCTGTCCCTCGCCGCGCTGGAGATCGAGGAGACCGACCCGTCCAAGGACGTCGTCCGCGCCGCGTTCACCCGCTGGGCGCAGCGCCGGTCGGCCCCCTCGGCCCGGCTCGCCGCCCGCAGCGAGCGGCCCGACCACGCCGACGAGGACCCGTGCCTGGTCAAGCCGGACGCCCGCTACCGCGGTCCGGAGAACCAGCTGTACCGGGTGGAGGTCCACGAGGGCGGCGAGGCGAAGGACGCCACCTTCAAGTGGTCCCGTGAGAACGGCTCCGTCGTCTTCCCCGTCGATGAACTGGACGGCACCTGGGTGCAGTTGGCGTCCCTGGGTCACGACGACAAGCTGGACCTGGACGTCGGCGACCACGTGGAGTTCGTCGACACCGCCTACGCCTCCCGCCTGGAGCCCCTGCCGCTGCTGCGGGTCGAGGAAGTGGACCTGCCCGGCCGCCGCGTCCGCCTGTCCGCCGAACCCGCCCCGGGCGTCGGGCGGCTCGCGCACCTGAACCCGTACCTGCGCCGCTGGGACCACCGCGGCGGCCCGAAGCGCAAGGGCCGCACCACCGCCCTGCGCGGCGGCGCGGTCCCCGTCACGGAGGGGGAGTGGCTGCCCCTGGAGGACGGCGTCGAGGTGTACTTCGCCAAGGGCGGCACCTACCGCACCGGCGACCACTGGACCGTCCCCGCCCGCACCGCCACCGGCAACGTCGAGTGGCCGGTGGACGCGGCCCGCCGTCCGCTGCTCCAGGGCCCGGCCGGCATCGCCCGGCACTTCGCCCCGCTGGCGCTGATCAAGGGCGAGGGCAGCGCCGTCGACCTGCGCCTGGCGTTCGGCCCGCTGGCGAGCAGCATGCCGCCCGCGGACGAGGCCACGCTCGCGGCCGAGGAGCAGGCCCACCGCGAGGAACTGGCCGCCGAGGACCCCTCCCACGGGCGGTCCCAGACCACAGCCGAGGCGGAAGCCGCCGTGGAAGGAGACAACTGATGGCCAAGCCCCTGAGCGCGTCCAAGCTGGTGGAGATCCTCAGAGCCGAGGGCCTGACCGTCCACGAGGTCCGCAACTGGCGCACCCACAACCGCAACAGCAAGGGCCCCTGGGGCCCGGTGAACGGCGTGATGATCCACCACACCGTCACCTCCGGCACCGCCGCCTCCGTCGACATCTGCTACGACGGCTACTCCAGCCTGCCCGGCCCGCTGTGCCACGGCGTCATCGACAAGAAGGGTCACGTCCACCTGGTCGGCAACGGCCGCGCCAACCACGCCGGCCTCGGCGACGGCGACGTCCTGCGCGCCGTGATCAACGAGTCGAAGCTGCCGGCCGACAACGAGGCCGACACCGACGGCAACCGGCACTTCTACGGCTTCGAGTGCGTCAACCTCGGCAACGGCAAGGACCCCTGGCCCGAGGCGCAGAAGGAGGCCATCGAGAAGGTGTCGGCGGCGATCTGCCGTCACCACGGCTGGTCCGAGCGCTCCGTCATCGGCCACAAGGAGTGGCAGCCGGGCAAGGTCGACCCGCGCGGCTTCACCATGGACGCCATGCGCAAGCGCATAGCCCAGCGGCTCAAGGGCGGCGGGGGCGGCGGCAAGCCGGCCCCCGACCCGAAGCCGTCGCCCAAGCCGTCCTACGAGCCGTTCCCGGGCGCCGCGTTCTTCCACGTCGGGCAGCGCTCCCCGATCATCACGGCGATGGGCCGCCGTCTGGTCGCCGAGGGGTGCAGCCGCTACGAGGAGGGGCCGAGCCCCGACTGGAGCGAGGCCGACCGCCGCTCCTACGCGCTCTGGCAGCAGAAGCAGGGCTTCTCCGGCAAGGACGCCGACGGCATCCCCGGCAAGCTCACCTGGGACCGGCTGAAGGTGCCCAAGTCCAAGTAGGTGACCGGGTGCGCCCCTCCGCGCGGAGGGGCGCACGCCCGTTTTCACCAGCGGGGCAGCCGCAGCTCGTAGTCCGGCTGGATCCGCCGCATGTAGCCGGTGTCGTCCCTGCCGCGCATCCCGGAGTCGACGTACCGCCGGTGCAGCTGCTCCAGCTTGTCGTGGTCGAGCTCGACGCCCAGCCCCGGGCCGGTCGGCACCCGGACCTCCCCGTCGCGCAGCTCCAGCACGCCCGGCACGATCACGTCGTCGGCCGAGTTCCACGGGTAGTGCGTGTCGCAGGAGTGGTCGAGGTTGGGGATGGCCGCGGCGACATGGGTCATCGCGGCGAGGCTGATGCCCAGGTGCGAGTTGGAGTGCATCGACAGGGCGAGCCCGAACGCCTCGCACACGGCGGCCAGTTCCCGGGTGCGGCGCAGCCCGCCCCAGTAGTGGTGATCGGTGAGCAGGACCTGGATCGCGTCCTGCTCGACGGCCGGCTTCAGATGCTCCCAGGCGATCACGCACATGTTGGTCGCGAGCGGCATGGGCGACTTCTTCGCCACCTCCGCCATGCCCTCGATGCCCTTGGTCGGGTCTTCCAAGTACTCCAGTACGCCGCCGAGTTGACGGGCGACATACGTGGACGTCTCCACCGTCCACGCCACGTTCGGGTCCAGCCGCAGCGGCTGCCCCGGGAAGGCCTTTGCCAGCGCCCGGATCGCGGCGATCTCCTCGTCGGGCGGGAACACGCCGCCCTTGAGCTTGAACGACCTGAAGCCGTACCGCTGCTGCATCAGCCGGGCCTGCTCCACGATCCCCGCCGGGTCGAGGGCCGCGCCCCAGTCGTCGGCGATGGCCGGACGGCCGTCGAGCGCGGGGTGTTCGGCCCACTTGTAGAACAGGTACGCCGCGAAGGGCACCGCGTCGCGCACCCTGCCGCCCAGCAGATCGCTGACCGGACGGCCGAGCAGCTTGCCCTGCGCGTCGAGACAGGCCACCTCCACCGCCGAGGTGGTCCAGCCGCGCTCGTGGGAGCTGGGCACGGCCGGCAGCAGGGCCGAGTCGATCGCGGCGGCGACGGCGGTGGTGTCGAAGACGTCCATGCCGGCCACCACCTTCGCCGCGGCCTGAAGCCGTTCCAGCCGGGCGGTGCCGCCCGGGGACTCGCCGAGGCCCACCGTGCCGTCTTCCAGGACGAGTTGGAGGATGATCCGCAGGGCGAGCGGCTCGTGCACGCCGTTGGAGTTGAGCAGCGGCGGGTCACCGAAGGCGATCGGGGTGATGATCAGCTCCCGGATACGCGTCGGGCTCATGCGCCGACCACCTCCAGACCGCGGTCGATGAGTTTGGACAGCCGGGCGACGTGCTCCGGTGCCGGATCCAGCAGAGGAGCCCGTACCCCGCCGACATCGAGGCCGCGCAGCGTCACCCCGGCCTTGACGAGCGACACGGCGTACCCGGGGACCTCGTCGCGCAGGGCGACCAGGGGGCCGTAGAACTCGTCGAGGAGCCGGGAGACGAGGGCCTCGTCGTCCTCGGCGAGGGCCCGGTGGAAGGCCAGGGCGATCTCCGGGGCGAAGGCGAACACCGCCGAGGAGTACAGCTCGACGCCGATGCCCCGGTAGGCGGGCGCGGTCAGCTCGGCGGTGGGCAGGCCGTTGAAGAACTGGAAGTCCTCCGTGCCCGGCACGGCACGCACCGCTCGGACGACGCGGTGCATCCGCTCGATGTCCCCGATGCCGTCCTTGAGTCCGACGACCCCGGGCAGGGCGGCGATCTCTGCGGCCGTCTCCTCGGTGAGCCGGGCGGTGCCGCGCTGGTAGAAGACGACGGGCAGCGCGGTGGCCGCGGTGACCTCCCGGACGTAGCGCACCAGGCCCTGCTGCGGGGCGCCGACCAGGTAGGGCGGCAGCAGCAGAATGCCGTCGGCGCCGGCGCGTTCGACGCGGGCGGCCTGGTCCCGGGCGACCGGCACAGGACCGCCGGCGGCCGCGAAGACCGGGACCCGCCCGGCCGTGGTCCGCACCGCGACCCGGGTGGCCCGCTCGATCTCGTCGGCCGACAGGGCGTGGAACTCGCCGGTGCCGCAGGCGACGAACACACCTCCCGCGCCCGCCGCGACGCCCGACTCGATGTGCTGGGCGAGCCGTTCCTCGTCCAGGGAACCGTCCGCCGCGAAAGGCGTGACCGGGAAGAACAGCACTCCGTGGAACTTCATGTCTCCCTCATACGTGGGGGGTGGGTGGTCAGCCCTTCGTGGCACCGGCGGCGATGCCGGTGACCAGCGAGCGCTGGAGGAGCAGATAGACGATCAGGCTGGGGACCAGGGCGATCACCGCACCGGCCAGCA
Organism: Streptomyces sp. DH10; assembly: GCF_029813805.1. Taxonomy (NCBI): domain Bacteria; kingdom Bacillati; phylum Actinomycetota; class Actinomycetes; order Kitasatosporales; family Streptomycetaceae; genus Streptomyces; species Streptomyces sp. DH10. The sequence goes on along the minus strand of NZ_JARVKU010000001.1, from coordinate 352,633 downwards.
CCACGCCCGAGCCGACCTCGGGGTCGGTGCGCAGGATGGACAGGGCCACGGTGACCGTGTAGTCGGTGGGGTCCTTGGCGGCGATCAGGGGCAGCAGGTACTGGTCCCAGATCATGATGAAGCCGAGCACCCCGGCCACGCCGAGCGCGGGCTTGCACAGTGGCAGGACGACCTGCCACAGCATCCGCAGCTCACCGACGCCGTCGATGCGGGCGGCCTCCTCGATCTCGGCGGGGATGTCCTTCATGAACTCGGTGAGCACCATCACCGAGAAGCCCCAGGCGCCGAGCGGCAGGATCACGCCCCAGACGGTGCCCTTCAGATCGAGTCCCACCACGGGCACATGACCGAGGACCAGGGACAGCGGGATGGCGATGACCTCCTCGGGGAGCATCATCGTCAGCATGAACAGGGTCAGGATCAGCGCCTGCCCGCGGAACCTGTGCCGGGCCAGGGCGTAGGCGGCGAGCGTGCAGACGACGAGCTGGAGCAGCAGTCCGCCGCCCGCGATGACCAGGGAGTTGCCGAAGTAGTCCCAGATGCCGCGCTCGCCGGCCACCTGGAAGTTCAGCAGGCTCGGGTGGTGGGGGAGGAACGACAGGGTCGAACCGCTGGCCTTCTCGCTGAAGGAACCGGAGAAGACCGTCAGGAACGGCGCCGCGAAGACGCCCAGGGCGAGCGCGCAGAGCAGGACGCGGAGCGCCCAGGCGGGGCCCGGCCGGTCGCTCCAGCCGAGGGCGGTGTCGAAACGGGCGGGGGTGGTGCGCCGCTTCCCGGCGGACTTCCGTTCGGGCGAGGCGGTCACCGGGGTCCGGACGGGCTCGATGGCGGGCGCGCTCATCTCACGTCTCCCCTCTTGCGGATGTAGTTGACCGTGACGGTGAGCAGCAGCGTCACGCAGAGCAGGAGCACGGAGGCGGCCGAGGCGCCGCCGATGTCGTTGCGGGAGAAGCCGAGGGTGTAGGCCCGGGTCATCCAGACGTCGGTGGACCCGGCCGGGCCGCCGCCCGTGAGGACGTACACCTCGGTGAAGACGCGCAGCCCGCGGATCGCGGCGAGGGTGAGGACGATGCCGAGGGCCGGGCGGATGGCGGGCAGGGTGATGTGCCGCAGCCGCTGCCACAGCGACACCCCGTCCATCGCGGCGGCCTCGTACAGCGAGCGGTCCACACCCGCCAGTCCGGCGAGGATGATCACCATGTTGTAGGGGGCGAGCATCCAGATGCCCATGGCCATCGTCGCCCACAGCGCCGTGTCGGGGTTGTCGAGGTAGGGCACGGGCCCCAGGCCGAGGAGCCCGAGACCGCTGTTGATCAGGCCGTCGGAGGTCGGGTAGTACATCAGCCGCCACATCTCGCCGACCACCGCGGTGGCGGTGACGACGGGCAGGAAGACGGCGGTACGGATGATCTTCAGTGACCGGGCCTGGCCTTCGAGCAGCAAGGCCAGGAGGAAGCCGGCGACGATGCCGCCGAGGGACATGCCGAGGCCGAGGACCAGGGTGTGGCCGATGGCGTCCTGGAAGCGGTGGTCGGTCAGGACCCGCGTGTAGTTGTCGAGGCCGACCCACTGGTCACCGAGGAAGGGCCGCACGTCGAAGAAGCTGAGCCAGACGCCCTTGCCCATGGGGAGGAACTTGAAGACCAGGGCGAGCAGCAGACCCGGCGCGAGGAACAGCCAGGGCAGTACGGCCTTCTTGCCGAGTACGGCTTTCTTGCTGAGGACCCGGGCTCTGCGCGGCCCGGGTGTCGTCACGGTCGCTGTCATTTCAACAGGTCCTGGTCCTTGAGGTCACCGGCGAGGGTGTCGTTGAGTTCCTTGAGACCGGCCTTGACGTCACTGCCGCAGTACGTGAACAGGGCGTTGAGGGAATCGGCCGTGTCCTGCTTGATGGGGGCCCAGTCCGGCGCGTTGGGGAACTGCTGTGAGTCGTCCTCGTAGGCCTTCTGCACGACGCTCCAGCGCGCGTCGCCCCGCACCTTCGCCGCGTCCAGCGTGGAGTTGACGGGGATCCGCACGACGGGCTGGTGGTCGCCCGTCATGGCGAGCGTCTGACCCTCGGGGGAGATCAGGAACGCGGCCAGCGCCCGCTCCTGCTTCGCCTTCCCGGTCCTGGCGCCGAAGTAGATGTTCTCGCCGTCGGCCAGCACGTCGTTCCCGGCCGGGCCCGCGGGGGCGGGCAGCACCTCGTACGTGGCCTTGCCGAGCGCCTTGTCGAACGTGGAGATGTTGTACGGGCCGGTGAGGTACATCCCGGCGTTGCCGTCCTGGAAGTTGGTGGTGTTCGCGGTGACGGAGGTGAGGGCGCTGGGCTGGATGACACCGTTGTCACCACAGAAGAGGTTGTCCTTCATCCAGGTGACGGTGCGCAGGGCGGCCGCCGAGTCCATGGCGGGCCGGTAGCCGGTGCCTTCCTTCTCGACGATCCGCACACCGCCCTGCCACAGCCAGCTCGCACCCCACCAGGCGACATAGCCGTTCTGCGCGCTGCCGGGCACGACCATGCCGTACGTGTCCCTTTTCCCGTCCCCGTCCGGGTCGCGCGTGGCGAAGGCCTTGGCGAGGGCGAGCGTGTCCTGCCAGGTCTTCGGCTGCGGCAGGCCGAGCTTCTCGCGCCAGTCCTTGCGGACGAACAGCGTCATGGCCTGGCGGGAGTACGGGATGCCGTAGTGCCTGCCGTCGCGGCCTACGGTGGACGACCACGACTTGGCGGTGATCTCGCCGTGTCCGGCGATCGAGGCCGGTGTGACGGGCTTGAGGAGGCCTTGGCCCTGGTAACTGCCCATCAGGGCCGTGTCGTTGATCATGACGTCCGGCAGGTCCTTGGTGGACGCGCGGCTCTGCAACTGCTGGTCGAAGTTCATGACCGGCTGGTAGTCGATCTTGATGCCGGTCTTCTCGGTGAAGGCGGCGAACACCCGCTTGTAGGTCTGGGCGGAATCCGGATCGCTCCGGGTCCACACCTCCAGCGTGTTCGGATCGCCGGCCCGGGCGTTGCCGGAACCGGAGCCGCAGGCGGTCGTTCCGAACAGGAGCCCCGAGACGGCGAGCGCGGCGGCCAGACGGTGCCCGCCGCGGAACCGCACATCGATACAGCGTCGGCGATCCCGCATGGATGCCTCCGTTCATATCCGTGAACCAACTTCACGAATCTAAATGATCGGCCAAGCTACGGATCGTTTCATCACCATGTCAAGACATGGCTGAAAGATTTCACCGAGGTCACACGAGGCCGTGGCAGGGCCCGGAAAACGACAGCGGCCCCAACCGGATGGACCGGTTGGGGCCGTGTGAGAGAAGGTTCGAGGTCAGCCGCTGCACTCGGCGCGCTCGGCGTTCTTCCTCTTGATGCGATCCGCCTCCTTGCGGACCTCCGCCTGGGTGGCGCGCTCCCGCTCGAGCCACTCGGGGCTCTCCCGCTTCAGCGTCTCGATCTGCTCGGTGGTGAGGGGCTCGGTGACGCCGCCGCGGGCGAGACCCGCGATGGAGACGCCGAGCTTCGCGGCGACCGCCGGGCGGGGGTGCGGGCCGTTGCTCCGCAGGTCCTGAAGCCACTGCGGCGGGTTCGCCTGGAGCTCGTTCAGCTCGGCGCGCGAGACGACGCCCTCCTGGAACTCGGCGGGTGTGGCCTCGAGGTACACACCCAGCTTCTTCGCCGCGGTCGCGGGCTTCATGGTCTGGGTGCTCTGGTGCGACGTCATGAGCCCCAGGGTATCGAGCGTGTGCGCGACCGCTGACCACGACCGCTTACCACGGCCGGTAACCTGGCCAGGTGACAGGCTCGGAAGAATCATCGTCGTTCCGGCTCGTGTACGTCCCGGGTGTGATGCCCGACAAGTGGCTGCGCGTCTGGAACGAGCGGCACCCCGACGTCCCGCTGGCCCTGACGCAGGTGCCCGCCGGAGCGGCGGCCGGGCGGCTGCTGGACGGGGACGCCGACGCGGGCCTCGTACGCCTCCCCGTCGACCGGACGGTCCTCAGCGCGATCCCCCTCTACACCGAGCAGACGGTCGTCGTGGTGCCCAAGGACCACCTGGTCACGGCCGTCGACGAGGTGTCCCCGGAGGATCTGTCCGACGACATCGTGCTGCATCCCCTGGACGACGTCCTCGACTGGGAGAACCTCCCCGGACGGCCCGCCTTCGAACGACCCGCCACGACGCCCGACGCCGTCGAACTCGTCGCGGCGGGGATCGGCGTGCTCATCGTCCCCCTGTCGCTGGCCCGCCTCCACCACCGCAAGGACCTCACGCACCGTCCGCTCAAGGACGCCCCCGAGTCGAGTGTGGCCCTGGCCTGGCCCGAGGACGCGACCACGGACGAGGTGGAGGACTTCATCGGCATCGTGCGCGGCCGCACGGTCAACAGCACGCGCGGCCGCAGGCCGGCTCTTCCGGAGGGGAATCCCAAGGGCGGCGCCCGACGAAAGCCGGTGCCTGGGGAGTCGGCGGCCGGGAGGTCGGCGGCTGCGAAGCCCACAGGCAAGGGTGGGCAGTCGGCCGGTCGGAGCGGGCGCGGTGCCCCCAAGGGCGGCAGGCGCGGCAAACCGCGCCGCCGTTCGTAGCCTGGGGGCCCGCCGCCGGAGCGCGATCCCCGGCCCGCCCCTGGTTCACCCGGCCGGCGGGGACGGCTGCGGCTGCCCGTAGGACGGGTTGGGGGCGACCGTCTGCAGATCCTTCAGGTCTTCGGGGATCGGCAGCACGCGGACCGGCGCACCCTGCTGGGGCGGCGGCGGCGTCGTCTGCTCCTGGGGCAGCTTGGGCGGGGCGGTGATCTGGAAGCTGACCTGCTCTTGGTTGATCAGGCCGGTCTTCTCCAGGACCGTGATGTGGTCGAGAACAGTGTCGTTGGTCGTGTCTGCGAGTTCCCGCACGAGGCTGTTCCGGGTGGTCGCCCGGATCTTGGCAATCGTCGGGAAGATGCCCCCATGCGCGACACGCATGATGGTCACGGCCGTGGACTCGAACTCCTTGCCGGTGCTGCCTTCCGCCGTCGCCACGAACTGCTGCTGCTGCGGCGACGGCTCGTTCGGCAGGGTGATTCCCAGGTCCGTGGAGACCTTGCGGCAGCCCGCGTCGAGCCGGCCGTGACCCACGAGCAGATGCTCGGCGACCTCCCGCATCTCCTTCGACGAGCTCCGCTGCATGATCAGCTGCCCTAGCGGGTACTCCCACAGACCGGCCGCGCGCACGCGGACCACGAAGTCGCGGTCCGCCTCGGTCAGCGGCCCGTACTGGGTGTTGGCGATGATGCGGTCCTGGCCGGAAGCCGCGTTTTCCACGCCCAGCATGCTCGGGTAGGCGAGCGCGGTGAGCGTAAGGATCAACGCACCGCTCACGAACGCGGTTCCTGCCGTGCTGCGCGAGATGCGCATCGTGCCTCCTGGGATATGAACGGCCCAACGCCAGGAGGTACGGATGCCAGGGGCGAAACAATCACCGCTGCCGCAAAAAATTTTGTGAACCGACCGGGTCCGGTGCTGTGCCGCCCTCGGCACCGGACCCGGTCGGAAAGGCTCACGGCTGGTACGAGGCCGCGCCCGCCGTGCTCACCACCTTGTCGCCGTCCGCCCTGCTCAGCAGCCCGGCCGTCACCCACGCGTCCACCGTGGACCGCACCCGGGCCACCAGCGCCCCCTTGTTCCGGAACGGCGCCCCCGCCCAGACCTCGTCCAGCAGTGTGGTGCCGTCCGGCTTCGCCGGGTTGGCGACGCCCGAGTCCCGGCCGCCGAAGACGACCTTCGGCTCCGAGCGTCGGAAGTAGGCGTGCGTCGGATCCTCCGTCCCCTCGGCGAACGGCGCCCACTCCCTCCCGTCCAGCGTGAAGTGCAGCGGCTTGCCCGGCACCGGTGTGAGGGAGTGCGACAGGTCACCGGACAGTCCGGCACGGCCGTACAGCCCGACCTTCAGGTACTCCGTCGCGGCGTCGCGGGCGACCAGGTTGACCGGGCCGTGGAACAGCATTTGCAGTGACGGGTCGTCGAGGGCCTTCTCCACCCGCGTCCGGAACGGCATGGCGATGCGGACGGTGTCACCGGCCCGCCAGGTCCGTGACACGTCGAAGTAGCTCCCGGGCTTGGGAGTCCCGGACGCCGCACGCCCGTTGACGGTCACCCGGAATCCGGCGCTCGCCCACGACGGCACCCGCAGCCGCAGCGTGAAGGCGGCACGACGGCCCCCGAAGGTCAGGGTGCTGCCCTGCTCCTGCGGATAGCGGGTGGTCTGCGTGACCGTGACACCCTTCTCCGCCCAGGTCAGTGTGGACGGGCTGTACAGATTGACGTACAGGGCGCTGCCGTCCGACCTCGCGAAGTACACCGAGTCCTGGTACTTCGTGGCGCTCTCCATGCCGGTGCCCTCGCAGCAGGTCGTACCCTGCTTGGGCGTGTAGTCCCGGACATGACCGGGCGTCAGCCCGATGAAGTACGTGACGAGCGGCTTCTCCGCGTCCGGCTTGTCCTGCTTCGAACCGAGCACCTGGTTGTACAGGGCCCGCTCGTAGTAGTCCATGTACTTCGGGTCCTGATCGTGGAAGAACAGGGTCCGGCTCAGCTTGAGCATGTTGTACGCGCAGCACGTCTCGGCGGTGGCCCCGCCGATGGTGCCCGCGATCACGTCCCGGGCCTTCCAGAACTCCCCGGTGCTGGTGCCGCCGATGCCGTACATGCGGTGCGGTACGACCATGTCCCAGAAGTTCTTCGCCGACGTGAGGTAGCGCTCCTCGCCCGTCTCGTCGTAGAGCCGCACGTATCCGGTGAAGATCGGGATGTGCTGGTTGGCGTGGAGCCCGTCGAGGACGTCGGTGTTCGCCGCGCAGGCGTCGATCAGCCGGTCGAGGTCGAACAGCTTGGCCAGCGCGAGGTGTTCGGTCTTGCCGGTGATCGTGTGCAGGTCGCAGATCGCCTCGACGATGCCGCCGAACTCGCCGCTGGAGAAGATCCCCCACATGCGCTGGAGCGTGGACTCCGGCAGCTTGGACAGCCGCGCGTACATCCAGTCGCACATGCCGGACGCGAGGTCGAGGGCGCGGTCGTCGTCCGTGGCGGTGTACGCGTCGAGCAGACCCCTGAGGATCTTGTGCGCGGTGTAGTACGGCGCCCACACCTTGGTGTAGTCGGGGGTCGTCCTCGACTCCAGTTCGATGAACTGCGTCTCCGGGTACGCCGCGAGGAACCCGGGGTGGCTGGGTCCGCCCCAGGTGCGGCGCAAGGTGGCGGTCAGTCCCCGGCCGGAGGCGTCCGCGAAGGTTCCGCCCGCCGTCTCGTCGAAGGCGTACGACGCCAGGTCGCCCCGGCCCGTCGAGGCGTCGGCGGCCCGGCGGCTCTGCAACTCGGTGATCTCGGTGGCGGTCAGCGCCCGCGAGAAGACGTTGAACTCCTCGAAGGCGCCCGCGAAGACCGGGTCGGCGGAGTAGTTCGAGCGGCCGAGCCAGTTGTTCTTCAGCGTGCCGAGGGCCGCGGGGTTGAGAGTCATCGCGGTGTTCCGCGCCACGGCGGTGCCGTTGACGTAGAGCGTGCCGGTGCCGCCCGCGATCGTGACGGCGAGGTGGCTCCACTGGTTCAGCGGCAGCGCGGCCGTGCCGTCGAGGGCCTGCTCGCCGCCGGGGCCCGACGTGGTGATGGCGAAGCGCGGCACTCCGGCCTGGTTGCGGGCGGCCAGATACAGGTAACGGGTGGTGTCGTCGCCGAAGTCGAAGACGCGGGCCCAGTCGGCGTCGTGCGTGGGCCGCACCCAGACGGAGAGCGTGATCGCCGAGGCCCCGCCGAGCACCGCCGCCGGCAGATCCACGTACTGGTAGGAGCCGCGCACCTGATCCGCGGCGGTCCCGAACCTGCCGGCGACGCTCAGTACCGCCGGGTCCCGCCGCAGCGCCGCGCGCACCTCGGTCAGCGCCCCGACCATGGTGCCGATCCGGTCGGCGAACACCCGCTCCTCCGTGCCGCGGTACGCCTGCGCCAGCATGGTCAGGAAGTGGCCGGTGTAGTGACCCCGCAGGTTGCCGTTGGCCTCGCCGTCCAGCCCCTCCCAGCCGCCGGGGGCGACCGCGCCGCCCGTGGCGAGACCGGCGTTGGCGCGGAACACCTGGAGCAGCCGGTTCACGTCGTAGCCGCGGGCGTGGTCCAGCATCAGCTGCCGCTTGTCGGCGAAGACGCCCCGGCCGAGGCTCACGTCCTCCAGGTCGAAGGGCCGTACGGTCCAGGCGGACGGGACGTCCATCGCTGCCGCCGCGGCGACCGCGGCCGCGGGAGCCGCCGTTGCCCGTCCGGCCGTCGTCTCGGAGAGCGCGGGCGCGGCAGCGGCGATCGCCGCTGCCTGAAGAAGGGTCCTTCTGGAGAGGGGCCGTGCCATGTGTGCTCCTCCAAGAGTCCACGGTACTCGGCGTGATCGATATATCGAACGCCGTGCGGATGGTCGACCAGACCCTAGGGAGGGGACGGGGGAGCGTCAACGGGGCGGGAGGGGTGAAGTTCAGGAAAGGCCGGCGGAGTTCAGGAGCCATTCGTACGCGGCTTGTGCCGTGAACTCCTCCTGCCCGCCCCGCAGCAGCAGACTGGCGGTGGCGAACTCCGGTGCGTCGGCCTGGGCGGCGACGTAGGGGAGGGCGATGCAGCGCATCCCCGCCGCGTGCGCGGCGGCGGCGCCCGGGGCGGCGTCCTCCAGCACCACGCAGGCCGCCGGGTCCGCGCCGAGCCGGCGGGCCGCCTCCAGGAAGACGTCGGGGGCCGGCTTGCCGTGCACGACCTCGTCAGCCGAGACGACCGTCCGCAGATGGGTGTCCAGGCCCGTGCCCGCCAAGACCGCCTCGATGGCCTCGGGCGAGGACCCCGAGGCCACGGCCATGGGTACGCCTTCGGCCGCCAGCAACTCGACGAACTTGCGCATTTCGGGGTACGCACGCGTGGAGCTGCGGGCCAGTTCCAGATAGCGGCGGTTCTTGGCGGTGAACAGCTCCTCCACGGAAGCCCGCAGGCCGTACCGCCCGATCCAGTCCGCGACCGTCTCGTGCGTGCTGATGCCGACGTACCGCTCGTGGTCCGTCCAGCCGAAGTCGGGGACGCCGTGCTCGGCGAGGGTCTGCCGGCCCGCCTCGTAGTAGTTCGGCTCGCTGTCCACGAGCGTTCCGTCGAGATCGAAGATGACCGATATGCCGCCGAGACTGCTCATGCTTCCAGCATGTCAAAGACCATGATCCCTGGACCGCCGGGGTCAGGCCCGGGCCGCGCGGCCGATCGACTCCACCAGCGGCAGCAGCCGGTGGGGGACGCGCTCGCGCAGGGCGATCTCGGTGCGGGTGCGGACGACCCCGGGCAGGCTGATCAGCTTCTGGACGACATCCTCCAGATGCGCGTTGTCCCGCGCCACGACCCGGGTGAGCAGGTCCCCGCCGCCCGTGATGGAGAACGCCTCGACGATCTCGGGCACCGCCGCCAGCGCGTCTCCCACCTCGTCGAGATGGCCCTGGGTGACCTCGATGTGCACGAACGCGAGCACCGGGTGCCCGAGCGCGGCAGGGGAGAGGGCCGGCGCCGTGCCGGTGATCACGCCGTCCCGCTCCAGGCGGTCGAGCCGGGCCTGCAACGTGCCCCGGGCGACGCCGAGGAGACGGGCGTACTCGCGCACGCTCGTGCGCGGCTGCTCCAGCAGCAGCCGCAGGATGCGGGTGTCGAGCTCGTCCACGGCCATGCCGCGCCCTCCTCGTCCGTTGGCCCTGCTCCGGCCGCTCTCCGGCCGCTCCGGCTGTACCAATGGCCCAGTCTAGAAGGAGCCTGTTGAGCCAGTGGCGTCCGGGATGCTGATATGGAGGCGTCGATGGCGCTGCGGACCCCGCGGCGCCTTTTTCATGCTTGCTCATCCGGCGTTCCGAAGGGGGCGGTAAGTGGTGCTGAAGAGGGTGTTCGTGGCTCCGGATCCGGGGCGGACGCGGTTGCGGTTCGCCACGCGTGCCGTGCTCGGCATCGCGCTCGCGGTCGCCGTGTGCGGCCTCGCCGGGCACTCCCTCACGGGGGCCGTCACCGGCGGTCTCGCCGCCCTGCTCGCCCTGTTCACCGTCACCGACGCCACCGTGCGCGGCCAGGCGGTCACCACGGCCCTGCTGCCCGCCGTCGGACTGCCCGTGCTCACCGCCGCGGCCGGACTGCACGACCACCCGGTCGCCCGCGATCTCACCTTCCTCGCCGTGGTCGGCGCGGGGGTGTACGCGCGCCGCTGGGGTCCGCGCGGGCACAGCCTCGGCGTGTTCGCGTTCATGACCTTCTTCGTGGCTCAGTTCCTGCACGCCACCACGGACCAGCTGCCCGAGCTCTACGCCGCGCTGCTGCTGTCCGTCCTCACCGCCGCCGTGGTGCGCTTCGGACTGTGGTGCTACGAGCGCAGCCTGCCGCCGGCCGTCGTGCCCGCCCCGCCGGGCGGTACCGGGCTGGCCCGCGTGACCACCCGCCAGGCGATCCAGGCCACCGCCGGCGCGGGGTTCGCCCTCGTCGTGGGCCAGCTGGTGTCCGGGCAGCGCTGGTACTGGGCCGTCGGCGCCACCTGGTGGATCTTCGTCAACACCACCTCGCGCGGCGAGACCCTGGTCCGCGGCTTCCGGCGACTCCTCGGCACGGTCATCGGCATCGCCCTCGGACTGGTCGTCGCCATGCCCGTGCACGGTGACCCGACCGCCACGGCCGTCCTCGCCGCCGCCTGCGTCTTCGGCATCTTCTACACGGCCGCCGTCTCCTACACCTGGATGATGCTCTGGGTGACCCTCCTCGCCGGGCTGCTCTACGGCCTGCTCGGCGTGCTCGGCCCCGGTCTGCTGGCCCTGCGGCTCGCCGAGACCGGCGTCGGAGCGCTCGGTGCCGCGCTGGCCGTGATCCTGCTACTGCCCGTCACCACCCACAGCGTCACCGACGCCTGGATCCAGCGGGCCCTGCGCTGTGTCCACGCCTGCACCGCCGAGACCGCCCGGCGCCTGGCGGGCGCGGCCGACGCCGATCCGGCCCCGCGGGTCGCGGAACTGGAGCAGCTGCTCGCCCGCGTACGGCTCTCGGTCGCGCCGCTGGTGCACCCGCTGAACCCGATGCTCGGCCGCAAGCGACGCGCCCGGCACGTGCTCGCCCTCCTCGACGACTGCGCCCGGGAGATCCGGGGCCTGGTGGCCGTCGCGGCGGACCCGGAGGCCTCTCACGACGCCCGCCTGGCCGCCGCCTGCCATCGCGTGCAGGCCGCGGTCGAGGCGCTCACCGACGGCGGAGACGTCTCGGTCCAGACGGACGACTCCGCCGCGACGGAACCCGCCCTGGCCCACCTGCACGGCCTGGAACGGGCCCTGGCGGAACTCGCCCGCCCCCTCCGCACGCCGTCGGGTTCACCGCTGGTCGACGCGTGAGCGCTGTACGGCGCTGAGGGGGCCCTCGTCGGGCCCGTTCGGCCGCTGCGTATCGTCGTGGGTTCGCCGCTTCGGCTTATCTGCGGCGCCCCGCGCCGTACCGCCCCGCGCCGTACCGCCCCGCGCCGTACCGCCCTGCGCCGTACCGCCCTGCGCCGTACCGCCCCGCCCTGCGCCGTACCGCCCCGCCCCGCGCCGTACCGCCCCGCCCCGCGCCGTACCGCCCCGCCCCGCGCCGTACCGCCCCGCGCCGTACCGCCCCGCCCCGCGCCGTACCGCCCCGCCCCGCGCCGTACCGCCCCGCGCCGTACCGCCCCGCCCCGCCCCGCGCCGCGCCGTACCGCCCCGCCCCGCCCCGCGCCGCGCCGTACCGCCCCGCGCCGTACCGCCCCGCGCCGCTCACCGCTTGCCCCGCCGTTTGCCGTTTGCCGTTCGCCGGGGCGCCGGGGCGCTGGGCGCGAGCCGGGCCCGGCGACGTCCTTGACCGTTTGGTCTAGACCGCGCATGATCGGCTGCGCGGGCGTTCCGGACGGTTGAGGACGCGTTCGGGGACGAGAGGGGACAGCGGTGGCGGACGGCGGCAGGCGGCGGGCGTACATCGGGTCGTTCACGGCGGCCGGCGGCCCCGGGATCGTGACGGCGGCCGTCGACGCCGACAGCGGCGCGCTGACCGCCCTGAGCGGCGTCGACGCCGTCCCCGACCCCGCCTACCTGGCACTGTCCCCCGACGCCCGCACGCTCTACGCGGTCAGTGAGACGGCCGAGGGTGCGGTGGCCGCCTACCGCGTGGACGGGGACAGGCCCGAGCCGGCCGGGCCGCCGGTGCCGGTCGGCGGGAGCGGGCCGACCCACCTCAGCCTGTTCGCCGGACACGTCCTGACCGCCAACTACGGCTCCGGCAGCGTCACCGCGATCCCCCTCCGCCCGGACGGCACCCTCGCCCGGTCCGCCGCAGGCGTGCTCCAGCACACCGGCTCGGGCCCGCACAGCCCGCGCCAGCAGGGTCCGCACGCCCACCAGGTGCAACCCGACCCGGGCGGCCGCTGGGCCGTCAGCGTCGACCTCGGAACCGACTCCGTGCGGGTCTGCACGCTGACGGACGGCGCCCTCGCCCTGCACAAGGAGACCGCCCTGCGGCCCGGCTCGGGCCCGCGCCACCTCGCCTTCCACCCGGAAGGGTCGTACGCGTACGTGGTGAACGAACTCACCCCCTCCGTCACCGTCTGCCGCTGGGACGGGGCCGAAGGCGTGCTGACACCGCTGACCGAGACCCGGGTCCTGCCCGGCGCACCGGCGGGCGACGCCTACCCCTCGGGCATCGTCACCTCGCCCGACGGCCGCTTCGTGTGGACCGCCACGCGCGGCGAAGACGTCCTGTCCGTGCTCGCCGTCGAGGGCGAGCGACTGCGGCTGATCGCCACGGTGCCCTGCGGCGGCCACTGGCCCCGCGCCCTCACGGCGTCCGACGGCTTCCTCTACGTCGCCAACGAACGCTCGGGCGACGTGACCTGGTTCGCCACCGACCCGCGCACGGGCATTCCGCGACGCGCCGGCTCGATCGGAGTGACGGCGGCGTCTTGCGTGATCCTCGGCTGACGGGGATACGGGGGGGCACCGCCCCGACGACGAAGGCCCGCCCCTGACCGGGGGCGGGCCTTCTCGGATGTACCGGGGACGTCAGCGAACCGGCGTGCCCTGAGCCTGCTGCGGCGCGATGCCCAGCGCCGTCGTGTACTTGGCCAGCGCCAGCTTCCCGATCGCCGGGTACGCCCCGAGCGACTCGGCGGCGGAGCACTCCGCCTCCTTCGCGGCCTCCTCGACCAGCCCCGGCTCGATCTCCGGGCCGATCAGATACGGCGCGAGGGCCAGCTGCTGCGAACCCGAGTTGCGCAGCTGCTCGGCGACGGACGCGATGGAGCCCTCCTGGTCCAGGGCCGCCGCCATCACCGGCACCGCGAGGCGCGCGGCGAGCAGCATGCCGGTGATCCCGGCCGCCTGCACGGCCTCGTCACCGCCCACGGAGGCCAGGATGATGCCGTCGGCGGCGGTGGCCACGGTGAACAGCCGGGCGCGGTCCGCACGGGCCAGGCCGGCCTCGGAGAGCCGCACGTGCAGCGCCTCGGCGAGCAGCGGGTGCGGACCGAGGACATCGGTCAGCTCGGCGGCGATCCGGCTCTCCATGACGGCCTGGCGGACCCGGCGCAGCAGCGCGCTGTCCGGGCCGGCGAGCAGCGGCACGACGACGGCGGCCGGCCCGTCGGGCTCCCTGACGTCCATACCGGCGGCACGCGCCTGCTCGAAGCGGGCGGTGCGCTCCTCGGCGGCGTACGTGAGCACGGCCTGGAGCGTGGGGAACTCCGCGTTGTCCCCGTCGAGGTACCCGATGCGGGCGTCGAGGCCGGGCAGCTCGGAGCGGGCGATGCTCACGACCTCTTCGGCGAGGCTGCGGGTGGCGCTACTGGGCGTGCCCGGCACGGCGAGGACGAGCGCGGGCGCGCCCTCGGGAGCCACCAGCGGCTCCGGGCGGCGGTGCCGTCCGGGCTGGCGGGGTCGCGGCATTCGTACTGGGAGGCCGGACTCGGGTCCAGTGGGGGAACTCATGGCGCCGCATGTTACTGGCTTCTTGGGCTCCCCTGTTCGGGGAGGGGTCAGGTGAGCGGTATCCGTCCGGTTTTGTCTGATGAGTGACGTGCGGATTGAATGACGTGCGGATGGTGCGTGATCGGATCAATCACCCGATCGGGTGGTCAAGCTCAACATGGTCTCGTCACCCGGCAGGGTGAGCGGACCGGCGCTCAGCTCGGCCGCCATGCGCACCGAGCCGTGCAGCGGATCGCCCTCGGCCGGCACCCGTCGCGCGTGCGGGAGCCGCTTCGCCAGTTCCTCGTCGAGGGGTGCGAGGAGCGGGTCGCCGATCTTGAACAGGCCGCCGGTGACGGCGACGCGCGACTCGCCGCCGACGGGGCACACGGCCGCCGCGGAGTCGGCCATGTGCCGGACGGCCGCACCCAGGATGCCCGCCGCCACGGGGTCCTCCTCCGCGCAGGCGGCCACCCGGGGCGCGAACGAGGCGAGGACGGCGGGCCGGTCCGGCCGTGGATACAGCGCGCCGGGCAGCCCGGCCACGGGCCCGAAGACGTCCTCGGCGCAGGCCAGCAGCCGGGCCGAGCCGCCTTCCCTGCCGTCATGGGCCCGCAGTGCGGCCTCCAGCCCGGCCCGCCCGATCCAGGCACCGCCGCCGCAGTCGCCGAGCAGATGGCCCCAGCCGTCCGCCCGACGCCAGCTCGTCAGGTCGGTGCCGATCGCGATCAGTCCCGTACCACCGGCGATCACGGCACCCGGCCGGGGCCCGAGAGCACCCACGTACGCGGTCACCGCGTCGGCGGCCAGCGCGACCCTCCGTACACCGAACTCCCGCGCCAGGGCATCCGGCAGTTCGGCGCGCAGCCCGGCACCGAGGGAGGCCAGCCCGGCCGCGCCGACGACGGCGGCGGTCAGTCGCACAGGACCGGCCTCGGCGGTCAGGGCACGCACCAGAGGCACGAGTCGCGCCATGAAGTGCTCCGGGTCGATGCCCCGGTCACCCGTGCGCACCGGCTCGTCGGACGCCCGCCGGGCGAGCGGTCCGCGCTCGGCGGTTCCCACCACCACCCGGAGTCCGGACCCGCCGGAGTCCACGGCGAGAAAGCCGGAGCCTTCCGACGCACCGGTCACGGCAGGCGCCAGTCCACCGGTTGGCCGCCCTGACGGATCAGCAGGTCGTTGGCCCGGCTGAACGGACGGGAGCCGAAGAAGCCCCGGTCCGCCGACATGGGGGACGGGTGGGCGGATTCCACGGAGGGCAGGTCGCCGAGCAGCGGGCGCAGATTGCGGGCGTCGCGGCCCCACAGGATGGACACCAAGGGCTTGCCGCGCGCCGCCAGGGCCCGGATCGCCTGCTCGGTGACCTCTTCCCAGCCCTTGCCCCGGTGGGCTCCGGGCTTGCGCGGGGCGGTGGTGAGCGCCCTGTTGAGCAGCAGCACGCCCTGCTGCGTCCACGGCGTGAGGTCACCGCTGGACGGCTGCGGCAGTCCCAGATCGGCGTTCAGCTCGCGGAAGATGTTGATGAGGCTGCCGGGCAGCGGCCGCACCTCGGGCGCGACCGAGAACGACAGCCCCACCGCGTGCCCCGGGGTCGGATACGGGTCCTGACCGACGATCAGGACCCGTACGTCGTCGAAGGGCTGCTGGAAGGCCCGCAACACGTTCGGCCCGGCCGGGAGGTAGGTGCGCCCCGCGGCGATCTCCGCGCGGAGGAAGTCCCCCATCGCGGCGACGCGTTCGGCCACCGGTTCCAGGGCCTTCGCCCAGCCCGCTTCGACGATTTCATGCAAGGGTCGTGGTGCCACGGGCGTCACCCTACTGCCGTACGGGCAGAGGCGATCAACCGGTGGCCAAGGGCCGCTCGTAAGCTCATCCCTCGCCTCGTACCCCCCTCATCCCCCCGCCTGGACCACGCCTCAGCCGACGACCGCGGCGCGCACGCACAGCACGTCCGGCAGATGCGCGGCGAGCTGCTGCCAGCTGTCGCCGTCGTCCGCCGAGGCGAACACCTCGCCGTTGCGGTTGCCGAAGTAGACGCCCGCCGGGTCCGCGTCGTCCGTGCACATCGCGTCGCGCAGCACTGTGCCGTAGTGGTCCTCCTGGGGCAGCCCCGCCGAGAGCGGCTCCCAGCTCTTGCCCGCGTCCGCCGTCCGGTAGACCCGGCACCGGCGGTCGGCCGGGACCCGGTCGGCGTCGGCGCTGATCGGGAACACGTACGCCGTGTCGCCTCTGTGCGGATGCGCGGCCGCCGCGAATCCGAACGTGGACGGCAGGCCCTCGCCGATGTCCGTCCAGTGCGCACCCGCGTCGTCGCTGCGGTAGACACCCCAGTGGTTCTGGAGGTAGAGCCGGTCCGGGTTCGCCGCGTCCCGCGTCACTTTGTGCACGCACTGCCCGAACTCCGGGTTCGGGTCGGGCAGGAACACCGCCGAGACTCCCGAGTTTGAGGGCGCCCAGCTCGCCCCGCCGTCCAGTGTGCGGAAGACACCGGCGGTTGATACGGCGACCGTCACCGCGTTGGGATCGCGTGCGTCGGTGAGCACGGTGTGCAGGCCCTCACCGCCACCGCCCGGCACCCACTTCGACCGCGTGGGGTGCTCCCACAGGGGGCGGACGAGCTCGAACGTCTCCCCGCGGTCCTCCGAGCGGTACAGCGCGGCCGGTTCCGTGCCCGCGTACACCACGTCCGGCTCGGCGGCGGCCGGGTGCAGCTGCCACACCCGCTCCAGGGAAGCCCCCGTGTCCTGGGGGAACTTGACGGCCGGCCGGGCCGGTTCCGTCCAGGTCCGGCCCAGGTCGTCGGAGTGGAACACGGACGGGCCCCAGTGCGCGCTGTCGCCGCCGGCCAGCAGCCGCGGGGTCGCGGTGCGGGTGTCGATGGCGACCGAGTACACGGCCTGCGCGTTGAAGTAGGGGCTCTCGTCGAACCTCCAGGCGCCACCGTCCCGCCGGCGCCCGATGAACAGGCCTTTGCGCGTGCCCACGGCGAGCAGTACCTCGGTCATGCCGATCACCTCCGCGGCGTCGTCGTCGACGCCCTCGTCTCAGACACGGGCCAGTCTGCACCCCACCACTGACAGTCACCCCCGGAGCGGGCTCCGACGCAGGTCAGGGCCGTGTCGGTGCCGCGTACGGGCGTCCGGCGCCCTGCCCGCGAGGACGCTGCCACAGCCCGTGGCGCCCCCTCGTGGGTACGTGCAGTGAGCATCCAGCGGCCCTCTTCCGTATGGGGAGGGCGGCGGGATGGTCATGCGCTCGTGAGGAGGAACCCTCGATGGCGTTACGTGGTCCGAAGGTGTGGCTGTGGCGCTGGCGGCGCAATCCGCTCAAGCGGCGCGCCGACAGGGTGGAGGCCTGGGTCGTGCTGGGCGTGTGGATGCTCACGGTGTTCGTCGGGGTCCTCACCGGCCTGACGGTGAGCCGTTCCGTCGAGGACGGGCTGGCCCGCGAGCGCGTCGAATGGCGCCCCCTCGTGGCCCGGCTCGCCGAGCGGGCTCCCGGGACGGCCTCCGAGAACGGCGACGTCTCCCGTGCCCAGCAGGTCTGGGCCGAGGCACGGTGGACCGCCGCGGACGGTTCTCCGCACTCCGGCCAGGTGCGGGTCCTGGCGGGCAGCCAGGCCGGTTCGCCGATCACCGTGTGGACGGACCGCGAGGGCCGCCAGGTGACCCGCCCCGTCACCGAGTCCCAGGCCCGCGTACGCGCCTCGCTGATCGGCGGCCTGGCGGGCGTCTGCGCGGCGCTCGCACCACTCGCCGCCGGCCGCGCGGTACGCCGTCGCCTGGAGCGCCGCCGCATGGACCAGTGGGACGCCGAGTGGTCCCGCTTCGGCCCGATGTGGGGGCGCACGACGGGGTGACAGGAGGGGCTGGTCCCGGTCCGGTGGAAGGGTTGGTCGTGGTCCGGCCGGGGGCGGCGGGGCGCAGTCCGCCCCTGGTCGGGTTGGTCGTGGTCTGGCGGGGCGCAGTCCCCCTGGGCAGGGTGCTCGCAGTCCGGCGGGGCGGGGCGGGGCGGTCCAAGTTCGCCGGGGGCGGCTGGTCCCCGTCCGATGGGCGCGGGTGGTCGCGGTCCGATGGGGTGGCTTTCGGCGGGGCGGCTGGTCACGGTCCGATGTGGCGGGCGGTCCCAGTCTGGCCGGAGCGGCCGGTTCCGGCCCGGCGGAGCGGGGCGGTCCGCATCAGCAGTTCGTCGGGGGCGGCTGGTCGCAGTCCGGCGTGGCAGGGGTGCCCGCCGAGAGCCACCGGTCCCCGTCCGATGGGCGCGGCCGGTCGCGGTGCGACGGGGTGGGATGGTCCCGGTTTGGCGGGCGCGGCCGGTCGCAGTCCGGCGGGGCAGGGCGGCCCAGGCCCGACGGGGACGGCCGGTCGCAGTCATGCGGGACGGGGTGGTCCAAGCCCGCCGAGGGCGGCTGGTCCCCGTCCGGCGGGGCGCGGCAGGTCCCGCCCGACAGGGCAGGCCGGTTCCACCCGGCAAGGCAGGCCGGTTCCGCCCGGCAAGGCAGGCCGGTCGTGCCCGACAAGGCAGCCGTCCCGCCCGCGCGGGGGCGGACCCGGTCCATCCCGCGTCCTACCCGCCACCCTCCCGGCTCAGCGCCCCCCGGCACACCCGCAACAACCGCTCGTCCTCATGGATGCCGTGGCTGTCGCAGCCGCCGGAGCCGGCGCGATGCCGTCGTGGGGACGTGAGCTCCGCTCGCAGCAGGTCGTGCAGGGGCGCTCCCGTGGGGCCCAGCGCTGCCACGCACCCGGCGATCGTCGTGCGGGTGCGCGGGTGCTCCGTCCATGCGGCGCGGAGGACGGGAAGGACGTGTTCCTGTTCCGGCTCCCCGGTGATCCGCCACACCGCGCAGGCCGCCGCGGCCCGTTCCGACGCTTCACCGGAGCCGGTCATCCGGCGTAGCGCGGGCAGGGCCGTACGGGCCGCCGGTCCCAGTCGTCCGAGTAAGCCGGCGGCCGACGCCGGCCGGTACCGGCCCCTCCCGCTGTCCGTCAGCCTGCGGAGCAGCACGGGCACGACGGCATCCGCCTCACCCGTGACCGACCACAGCGCGTCCCCGGCCGCGATGGCGCAGTCGGTCTCCAGCAGTCGGCGCAGATCCGGTATCGCCTCGTGCGCGGCGCTGACCACCGCCCCCAGGGCACGGACCGCCGACTCCGTGACGGCGTCGCGCAGCCGCAGCCCGTCCGGCATGCCACGCAGCAGGCGCAGCACCGACGGCACGGACTCGGCGTCGCCCAGTGCCGTGAGTGCCGACAGGAGGGGCACGGCCCGCTCATGCGTGTCGGGGCCGTCGAGCGGAACGCGGGCGAGGTGTCGCCGCAGGGCGGGGGCGAGCGGCGCGGCAGCGTGGCCCAGATGAGAGATCACCAGCCCAAGGTCGGGCGGTACGACCGGGCCCGCCAGCACCTCGGCCAGAACCGGCGTGGCCCGCGCGTCACCGGCCCTGGCCAGCGCCTTGAGCGGGCCACCCAGCGTCGGCGCCCCCCGCTCCCCGTGGCGTACGCGAAGCTCGGGACGGCAGGTCACCAGGGCGTGCAGATGGTCCGCGGCAGGCAGGGCCAGTTCGAAGAGCTCCACCAGGACGGCGACCGCCGCGTCGTGCAACCGGCCTTCCCCGGCGCCCAGTTGGGCACCTATGAGGGTGACCGGCTCCACCACGTCGGTACGCCACTCGCGGAACAGGCCGGCCGACATCCACACGGCATTGCACCGGTCGAGCGCATCCGGACTGGTCAACTGGCCGCACAGCAGGGCGACCCGGTCGGCCACCCGGCCGTCGAGCGCGGAGTGCAGGGTCCGCAGCAGCCGGGAGCCCTCCTCGTCCGAGGGACGCAGGCGCCGCAGCCGCCCGGCGAGCGTGTCCGCACCGGGACCGTCCTGCGCGGGTCTCTCGCAACCGCGCTGTGCGGACCTGTCCCGGAGCAGCCGGACCACCGTGGGTACGAGATCCGCGGGAAGCAACTCCGGGGCGCACTGCGCCAGCTGGCCGAGCGCTGCCAGGCGCAGCCCCGGTCCGTAAGGCGGCCCGCTCAGCGCCGTCAGCAGGCCCACCGCCTCCGCCGCGTGGCAGTCACCGGCCGACAGGTGCCGCCGTGCGAACAGGCCGAGGCTCTCGGCCAGGGCGAGCAGGACCCGGTCGTCCCGCTCCACGGTGATCCGCTCCCGTAACAGGGCGAGCACACGAGCCGGCCGGTCGAGGAACCGCACGAGGGCCGCAGGAGCCGCCCCGCGCACTCCGGCGTCCGCGTCCCCGGCCAGCAGTACGAAGACATCGGCACCCGCGCGCACCGCGGCACAGGCCTTCGCGGCGAGATCGCCGGACCCACCCCCGTCCTCGCCGGACCCACCCCCACCCTCGGACCCACCGATGCTGACAAGGAGCTCCACCACCCCCGCCCGGTCCCGCACCTCCTCGCGGGCGGCGAGCACGAGGAGAAACGGAACACAGGCGAGTGTCGAGTCGTACACGCCTCCCTGGTGGTGCACGGCGCCGTACATCCGGTCGAGCGCGGTCTCCCGCTCGGCCCGGTCGGCGGAGGCCAGTCCCCGGAGCAGTCCGGGCACATCCTCCGCGCTGCCGTAGGCATGCCGCAGCGAGGCCCAGTCGACCTCGTCGATCCCCCTGAACACGTTGTCCTCCCCAGGCGAAGTGCCAACTGACGGGGAGTCTGCACCACGGCACTGACAACGAAGCGGAATCGGGAGGTGACTGTCCGCGAACCGTGTGCCCGTTGGCCGACAGTGGCTCGGTCGCCGCCGGGGGAGGGCCGCTCAGCTACCGCCGGGCAGCGCGCGGTCCACGATCGCGTCGAGGTCCGCACCCTCCGGCAGCGTCCCGAACGCGTACCCCCAGTCGCCCCCGAGCCGGGTCGCGCAGAACGCGTCGGCGACCGCCGGCGGGGCGTACCGGACGAGGAGGGAGGCCTGGAGCGTCAGAGCCATCTCCTCCACGAGACGGCGGGCCGTCGTCTGCGACGCCCCGGACAGCCGGTTCCCGAGCCGCGCCACGGCCGCGTCCAGCCGCGCGTCCGCCCCCTGGGCGCGGGCGAACTCGCCGAACAGGGCCTCGACCGTGCCCGGTTCGCGGCTCAGCGCCCGCAGCACGTCGAGGGCGTTGACGTTCCCCGAGCCCTCCCAGATCGACAGCAGGGGAGCCTCGCGGTAGTGCCGGGGCATGCCCGAGTCCTCCACGTAGCCGTTGCCGCCGAGACACTCCAGCGCCTCCGCGGTGAAGGCCGGACCCCGCTTGGTCACCCAGTACTTGCCGACGGCGGTGGCGATGCGGCGGAACGCGGTCTCCTGGGCGTCGCCGCGGATCGCCCGGTCCGCCGCCCCGGCCAGCCGCAAGGTGAGTGTCGTGGCGGCCTCGGACTCGAGCGCGAGATCGGCCAGAACGTTGCGCATCAGCGGCTGGTCCACCAGCCGTGCGCCGAACGCGCTGCGGTGCCGCGCGTGGTGCCCGGCCTCGACGAGCGACTTGCGCATCAGCGCGGCCGACATCATCACGCAGTCCAGCCGCGTGCAGTTGACCATCTCGATGATGGTCTTGACGCCCTGTCCCTCGGGGCCGACCAGCCAGGCGACGGTCCCGTCGAACTCGGGCTCGGAGGAGGCGTTGGAGCGGTTGCCCAGCTTGTCCTTCAGCCGCTGGATGCGGAAGGTGTTGCGGGTGCCGTCGGGCAGCACGCGCGGCACCAGGAAGCAGGACAGTCCGCCCGGGGCCTGCGCCAGCACCAGGAACACGTCGCACATCGGCGCAGACGTGAACCACTTGTGCCCGCGCAGGGTGTACACCCCGGATTCCGACGTGGGGGTGGCCGTCGTGGTGTTCGTCCGGACGTCGGATCCGCCCTGCTTCTCGGTCATCCCCATGCCTGCCAGCAGCCCGCGCTTCTCCGTCGGCACCCGCAGCCCGGGCTCGTACTCCCGGCTCGTCAGCAGCGGCTCGTAGACCTTCGCCAGCTCCGGCTGCCTGCGCAGCGCGGGGACCGCCGCGTAGGTCATCGACGTCGGGCAGCCGTGCCCGGCTTCCGTGTGGCCCCACACCAGTCCGCCCGCGGACCGCGCGACGTGGGCGCCCGCACGGTCGTCCGCCCAGGGCGACGCGGCCAGGCCCTCCGC
The DNA here is from genome assembly GCF_029813805.1 of Streptomyces sp. DH10. Classification (NCBI taxonomy): domain Bacteria; kingdom Bacillati; phylum Actinomycetota; class Actinomycetes; order Kitasatosporales; family Streptomycetaceae; genus Streptomyces; species Streptomyces sp. DH10. The sequence goes on along the minus strand of NZ_JARVKU010000001.1, from coordinate 330,559 downwards.
GATCGCGGTGCGCATCAGGTGGTGCCAGCTCGGGTGGAACTCGACCTCGTCGACGCGGTTGCCGTACCGGTCGTGCGTCCGCAGCTCCGGCTCGTGGCGATGGGCCAGGTCGGCCCACTCCTGCGCCTGGACGCTGCCGGCCTGCCTGCCGAGCCGCCGCAGGTCCTCCTCCGCCCACCCGGCGCCCTCCCGCCGCAGCCCCTCCAGCAGAGCCGTGTCCTCGGAGGCGTCGTACGGGGCGAGCGGCGGGGCCTGGTTCGTGACGTCGTGCGTGGCGGGTCCGCCGGACGCCCGCTGTTCGTCGAGTGTCGAGACCATGCGTCGAGTGTTGCACTCCTCCTGCGGCCGCAGCAATCCTGCAACACGGAAATCCGCCGCGTACAGTACGTGACCATGCCGATGAACGTCCCGGCGCGGCCCGGCGCGCTCGATCTGCGGCCGCTGTCCGCGCGGTCGGTCGTGCTGAGCCTGCTCCTCGGAACGCATCCCCCCGAACTGCCGGTCCGGGAGCTCGTGCGGCTCGTGGAGGGCTTCGGCGTCGGCGGCTCCACACTGCGGGCGGCGCTGAGCCGGATGGTGGCCGCCGGCGATCTGCGGCGTACGGACACCGGCTACCGCCTCAGCGACCGGCTGCTGGATCGCCAGCGCCGCCAGGACGACGCCGTGCACCCGCGCACGCGCGCGTGGGACGGCGACTGGGAGATGGTGGTGATCACCGCGACGGGACGCGGCCCCGCCGAACGCGCCGACCTGCGGGCCCGGCTGGCGGCCCTCCGGCTCGCCGAACTCCGCGAGGGCGTCTGGCTCCGCCCCGCCAACCTGGCCCGCGCCCTCCCCGGCGACCTGGACCGGGTGGCCCAGCACTACACGGCCCGCCCCGACCGGCCCGCCCGCGACCTGGTCCGGAGCCTGTGGCCGCTGGACGCCTGGTCCGCCACGGCCCGCGCGCTGCTCGACCACATCGCCCGGACACCCGGCCCGGCCGACCGCCTGACCGCCTTCGCCGCCGTCGTGCGGCACCTGCTCGCGGACCCCGTCCTGCCGCCCGGTCTCCTGCCGGCCCACTGGCCGGGAGCCGGGCTGCGCGCCGCCTACACCGACTACCAGCGGGAGCTGATCGGCGAGGTACGGGCGCGCGTGCGGGGCGTATGACGCGCACGGCCGTGCGAAGCGCCCGCCAGGACGCTTCGCACGGCCGTCTTCACCGTGGGGGGACTGTCTGTCCGAGGAACTGCCCCAGGGACTACCTGTAGGTGATGTCCGAGGTGGAGTAGAGGCAGTTCTTGCTGTCGGGCCCCGTCCCCACGGCGGTGTTGTTGTTGTACTTCTGGCAGGGGACGACCTTCCGGCCGGCGTCGTTGCGGATCGTGATGCCGCGCAGCGTCGCCACGTCGTTGCGGTTGACGTTGATGCCGACGAGCCGGGCGGTGGAGCCGGTGCCGGTCACGTCGATGGTGTTGAGGTTGACCTTGCGGGTGTACTGCGTGGAGCAGTCGCCGCAGGAGCGGTAGAGCGTCTTGAACTCCTGCACCGCGAAGTTGGAGATGTTGAGGGTGCCGCCGCCGTTGTGCTGGAAGACCTTGTCCGCCGCCTTCTTCGCGCCGCCGCCGATCACGTGGTACGTGGCACCGGTGCCGCCGCGGAAGGTGGCGGCGTCCTCGCCGACGTCCTCCCACCAGACGTTCTGGAGCGTGCAGCTGCCCTGGCAGTGGATGCCGTCGGCCGCGGGGGCGCCGAGGATGACGTTCTTCAGCACCGCGCCGTCGGCGAGCTTGAAGATCGGGTCCTGGCCCTCCTCCTGGCCGTCACCGGCCAGGGCTCCGGTGCCGTAGAACCGCTTCATCCCGTAGTCCTTGGTACCGGACACGGAGATGGTGGAGGAGGTCCCCTGGCTGCCGTTGGGGGCCGGCCAGGTGGCGGCGCTCGCCGTCGGCGCATTGGTGGTCATGATCATGCCAACCGACAGGCCGAGGGTGGCCAGCGCGCCGGTCAGCGCGCGCCTGCGGGCGCGCGGACGTGTCGCAGAAGTCATGTCCCGATTCCTTCTGTCGTCTGAGCGGATGAGGGGTCCGAGCGGATGAGGGGTCCGAGCGGACGGGGTGTCCGGGCGGACGGGGTGTCCGGGCGGACGGGGTGTCAGAGCTTTCCGGCGCCCGCACCCGACGTCACCGAGGCGACGACGGACGAGGCCGGCTCCGCCGTGTAGGCGTACGGCGGGCTGGTGAAGGTGCCGACCCGCGAGATCTCGGTGGCGGCTCCACCGAGGTCGTTTCCGCGCAGGTTGGCGTATCCGTCGACGTCGCTGCTGCGGTTCGTGGTGACCGCGACCTTCGTCGAGCGGAAGACGTTGTTCTCGACCAGCATCTGGGCGCCCATGCGCGAGTGGCAGGCGGTGTCGGCGCCCTCCACGTAGTTGTTGTAGAAGTGCCCGGTGCCGAAGCGCAGGCTGGGTATGCGCGAGTACACGTTGGCGAAGTGGTTGTGGTGATACGTCACCTTCAGCCGGCCGGTGTCCTCGCTCGCGTTGTTGTCGCTGTGACCGACGAGCGAGCCCTTGAAGTGGTTCTTGAAGGTGTTCCAGGACACCGTGACGTTCTCCGCGCCGTGGTTGACGTCCAGCAGACCGTCGTAGTGGTCCTTGTCGTGATCGCGGTCGGCCGAGAAGGAGTTGTGGTCGATCCAGACCTTGCTGGACGCCTCGACGGTGATGCCGTCGGCCGGCGCCACCGGCTTGCTGATGTTGAGATTGCGGATGACGACGTTCGAGACCTTCTTCAGCCGGAGTCCGCCGCCGGTGAACCCGGACGCCGAACCCACGCCCAGGACGGTCGTGTTGGATCCGACGTCGACCTGACCGCTCAGCGAGATCAGGCCGTTGACCCGGACGACCTTGGCCGAGTTGCCGGTCACGGCCGACTTGAAGGCGCTCAGGGTGGAGACGGTGACCGCCGAGGCGCTGCCACCGCCGGTCGTCCCCGCGCCGAACCCGACCGGAGAGGTCTCGGCGGCCCCGGCCGGCTGGGGAACGGCCAGGACCGTCACGGTCGCCAGTGCGGACGCGGCGGCGAGCGCCAGGGTGGATCTGCGGACATGTGTGCGTGGGGGTTGAGTACGCATGTGGGGTGCGTCCCTTCGTGGTGCCTTCATGGTGCCAGGTCGGTCATGTACATGAATGACGTTCGCCATGTTGTTCACCGCGCGCGCTGCGTGCGACTGAATCGGAGACCTTGCCATGCCCCAGGGGTGCACGTCCCTGAGCCCGGCAGGCTCCGGCGGGCGCCTTGGCGGAGGCGCTACCGGGTCACACTGCTGAACGGAACGTAGGGGGCAAGCGCTTTCTAGTCAACGCCTCGCACAGAACACATTCGGTCGGACCTGGTCGGAGCCGCCGACGCCGGGGAAGTGGCGTGGGAGCGCTTCCATGGCGGCCATGTCCATGTCACCATGCGGATCGGACGCTTCCCTTGAGGAGAGGGCGGGTCGATGAGGACTCCGCGCATGCGTACGTTCGCCTGCGGACTCGTGTTCATGCTGCCGACCGCCGGTGTCCTGGCCCCGGCGCCGGCGCCGCCGGGCGCCGGAGCCTCGGGACGGACCCGGTCTCCAGCGGCGAGTACCACCGGCTGCCCTGGGGGCCGGCCCTGCTGACCCGCACGAACTCCACCTGCTGAACCGCCGTACGACGTCCTGCGAGTCGCGCCTCACCACCGAAGGGCGCCTCACAACCGAAGGGACCCCGGACGTGCCTGCCACCCCCCACCCCACGACGAGGAGACCGCTGCGGTCGATGCCCGCCGCACTCCTCGCCACGCTCCTCGCCGCGCTGCTGCCGTTGCTCGCGGCCACGGTGCTCACCGCGCCCGCGGCCGCCGCCCGTGAGAACGCCCGTGATTCCGCCGGTGATTCAGCCCGAGAGAAGGCCGTGCCCGCCGCGACCCTCACCGAGGTCACCGGCTTCGGCACGAACCCCAGCAACCTGCGGATGTACCTGTACGTGCCGGAGAGCGTCACGCCGAACCCGGCGGTCGTGGTCGCCGTGCACTGGTGCACCGGCTCGGGCCCGGACATGTACAACGGCACCGAGTACGACACTCTGGCCGACCGGTACGGGTTCATCGTGCTGTACCCGTCCGTCACGCGCAGCAGCAAGTGCTTCGACGTCTCCTCGCCCCAGGCGCTGCGCCGCGGCGGCGGCAGCGACCCGGTCGGCATCAAGTCGATGATCGACTGGGTGACCCGCACCTACGACGCCGACACCGGCCGGGTGTTCGCCACCGGCATCTCCTCCGGCGCGATGATGACGAACGTCCTGCTCGGGGACTACCCCGACGTGTTCGCGGCGGGCGCCGCCTTCTCCGGCGTGCCATTCGCCTGCTTCGCCACCACCGACGGTTCCGAGTGGAACAGCAACTGCTCGGGCGGCACGGTCACCCACACCCCGAAGGAGTGGGGTGACCTCGTCCGGAACGCGTACCCGGGCTACAGCGGACCCCGCCCGCGGATGCAGATCTGGCACGGCACCGAGGACGACGTCCTGCGCTACCCCAACTTCGGCGAGCAGATAAAACAGTGGACGAACGTGCAGGGCGTGAGCCAGACACCGGCCGCCACCGACACACCCCAGTCCGGCTGGACCCGCACCCGCTACGGCGGCACGGGTGACCAGGCGCCCGTGGAGGCGATCAGCCTCCAGGGCGTCGGCCACAACCTGTACGCCCACGGAATGGCATCCCGCGTGCTCACTTTCTTCGGTCTCGACAAGTCGGGCCCGGCTCCCCAGCCCCAGCCCGGCGCCTGCAAGGTGACGGCCGCGGTGAACGCCTGGAGCACCGGCCTGACCGCCTCCGTGACCATCACCAACACCGGCACGACGACGGTCAACGGCTGGAAGCTCGGCTTCACGCTCCCGGCTGGGCAGACGGTCACGGGCGGCTGGGGCGCCACGTACACGCCCTCCTCCGGGTCGGTGACCGCGGCCGACGTGTCCTACAACGGCACCATCGCGCCGGGCGCGAGCGTGAGCATCGGCTACCAGGCCGCTCACGGCGGCAACAGCGCCGCCCCGGCCGCGTTCACGCTCAACGGGACGGCGTGCGCGACCGGTTGAGGTTGACCGCTTGCCTCCCGGCTCGGGTGCCGGCTCAGACCGACCGGTGGTACTGGTCCGGCACCCGCACCTCACCGCCGAGCTCCCGCGCCGCGAGCCGGGCCCACGAGGGGTTGCGCAGCAACTCGCGGCCCAGCAGGACCGCGTCGGCCTCGCCGTTGGCGAGGATCTTCTCGGCCTGCTCGACCTCGGTGATCAGCCCCACCGCGGCGACCGGCAGCGTGGTCTCCTGCTTCACCCGGGCGGCGAAGGGTACTTGGTAGCCGGGGCCGGTGGGGATGCGCACGCCGGAGGCGTTGCCACCGGAGGAGACGTCCAGCAGGTCGACTCCGTGGGCCCGCAGGTCGGCGGCGAAGCGGACGGTGTCGTCCGCGGTCCAGCCGCCCTCGTCGAGCCATTCGGTCGCCGAGACGCGGAAGAACAGCGGCTTGTCCTGCGGCCACACCTCCCGTACGGCGTCGACGACTTCGAGTGCGAAGCGGGTGCGGTTCTCGTAGGAGCCGCCGTAGGCGTCGGTGCGGTGGTTGGAGTGCGGGGAGAGGAACTCGTTGATCAGGTAGCCGTGGGCGCCGTGGATCTCGGCGATCTCGAAACCGGCGGCGAGCGCGCGACGGGCCGCGGCCGCGAACTGCCCGACGATGTCCTTGATCTGATCGATGGTCAGCTCGGCCGGGACCGGGTGACGGTCGTCGAAGGCGAGCGGGCTCGGCGCCACGGAGTCCCACCCGTGGGCGTCCGGGCCGACCGGGGCGCCGCCCTTCCAAGGGCGGTCGGTCGAGGCCTTGCGGCCGGCATGGGCAAGCTGGATCGCAGGCACCGTGCCCTGTGAGGCGAGGAAGCGGGTGATGCGGCGGAACGCCTCGACCTGGGTGTCGTTCCAGATGCCGAGGTCGTACGGCGAGATGCGGCCCTCCGGGGACACCGCGGTGGCCTCGACGATGATCAGGCCCGTGCCGCCGGTGGCGCGGGCGGCGTAGTGCGCGAAGTGCCAGTCGTTGGGGGCGCCGGTCTCCGGGCCCTCCGGCGCGGCCGAGTACTGGCACATCGGGGGCATCCACACGCGGTTCGGGATCGTCACATCGCGCAGGGTGTAGGGCTCGAAGAGCACGGTCACGGCGGACTCCATTCGTCACGGGGCCGATGTCGACTCGTACGATAGGCATCGTAGTACGGTGGATGTCAAACTACGAGGACTCTCGTACTATGGGATCCCCGAAGAAAGTGGAGCCGCCGTGACCTCTCCCGCCGTCAGCAGTCGCGACCTGCCGCATCCCGTGCGCGACGAGATCCGGCTGGAAGGTGTGCTGCACGCGCTCTCCGACCCGATGCGGCTGCGGATCGTGCGGGAACTCGCCGCGGCCAGCGGGGAGTTGTCCTGTTCGCACTTCGACCTGCCCGTCACGAAGTCCACGACCACGCATCACTTCCGGGTGCTGCGCGAGAGTGGGGTGATCCGGCAGGTGTACCGGGGGACGGCCAAGATGAACGGGCTGCGGCGGGGCGATCTGGACGAGCTGTTCCCGGGGCTCATGGATGCCCTGCTCGATGCCGCGGGCCGGCAGGCTGTCAGTGGAGGCTAGAGCGCGTCACCGTGCGCGGCGGTCATGAGGGACTGCCAGTCGGGGAGCTTCACCACGTTCCTGCCGAGCGACGCTCCCAGCACTGCCTCCGCCTGCTCGATCGACTGCCAGCCCGTCCACTCGACCGGGTCGGCCCCCTCGGCGCGCAGTGCCGTGACCGGGTCCTCCGCGACGTTCTTCCGGGCGAGGGCCGGGGCGTCTTCGAGCAGGGACATCGCCGTCTCCTTCGCGCATGGGCGGTTCGAGCCGATGACGCCTGTCGGGCCCCGCTTGATCCAGCCGGCCACGTATTCGCCGGGTGTGACGACGCCCTCGCGCAGGACACGCCCGGCCAGATTCGGCACCGTGCCGCTGTCCGGGTCGAAGGGCAGCCCTTCCAGCGGCACTCCGCGATAGCCCACCGAACGCAGCACCAGCTGTGCCTCGACGTCCTCGAACCGGCCCGTGCCCGTCACGCCGCCGTGCCCCTCCGGTGCCGTCCGCTCGAAGCGCACCGCGCCCACGTGGCCCTGCTCGGCGAGCAGGGCGGCCGGGCGGAGGAAGAAGCGCAGGCGGATCCGGCGCGGGGCGCCGCTCGGCGGAGTCTCGGACCAGCCGCGCAGCACCTCCACGTTGCGGCGCTGCGCGGCGGGCAGTGCGGACGGGTCGGTGTACCCGGGGTCCAGGGCCAGCTCCGCCGGGTCCACGATGACGTCGGTCTCCGGCAGGGTGCCCAGTTCGCGGAGCTCCTTGGTGGTGAAGCGGGCCTGGGACGGGCCGCGCCGGCCCACCATGTGGATCTCCGTCACCCGGCTCGCCGCCAGTGTCGTCAGGGCCGCCTGTGGCATGTCGGTCGGGCTGAGCTCGGCCAGGCCGCGCGCCAGCATCCGGGTGACGTCCACGGCGACGTTCCCCACGCCGATCACCACGGCAGACCGGGCGTCCCGCAGGAACCCGGCGTCCACGGCATCCGGGTGGGCGCTGTACCAGGACACGAACTGCGTCGCCGACCAGCTGCCCGGCAGGTCCTCCCCGGGGACGCCCAGATGCCGGTCGGTCGCGGCGCCCACGCAGTACACCACCGCGTGGTAGAGCTCCCGCAGCCGGGCGACCGGCACCCCGCCGGGGCCGGCCTGGACGCCTCCGACGAACCGGACCCGGTCGTGCTCCAGGATGGTGCGCAGGTTGTTCTGGAGCGACTTGATCTTCTCGTGGTCCGGAGCCACGCCGTACCGGACCAGGCCGTACGGGCACGGCAGCCGGTCCAGGACGTCGACGCGCACCTCGGGGTCCTGCTGGACGAGGCTCTGGGCGGTGTAGCACCCGCTCGGCCCGGAGCCTACGACGGCGACTCGCAGCACGGCGGAACTCCTTACCCGGGGATCCCGAGGGATCGCTGGAGGCGCTGATGTCTCCAGCATCGCACCGGCCGGGCTCCGCTGACAGGGTGCCGTGCTCCGCTCGGGGTGCGTGTCCGATCTATAGGGAATGTGATCATTCGGTTACGTTCTGTGTGTGCTGGAAGCATCCTTTCTTAATCTTTCTGATCGCTCTCCGGCGGACAGCGCGGTGTCCGTGCGGCCCGCGTGGGAGGTGCGGGAGAACGACGACGCCATGCGGTGGTTCGACGTCCGGCTGGCCTTCACGGACGGCGCCCGCGTCGACGCGCTGGCCGTCGTGGCCGGGGGACGCGTCGGCGTCGAGGACGTACGCGCGCAGCCCGCGCTGTCCGCCGACGATCTCGCGGTGCTCGCCGACTGGATCGAGGACTCGCTGGCCGAGGCGTGCTGCGCCGGTGCCGGGACGGCTCCGGGAGGCGGCGGAGGCCAGGGGCGGCGGGCCCGGCCGGCCTGGCCGTGCGGTGCGGAAGGGCGGCGGCTGGTGGCGCAGGAGTACCGCGCGGCACAGCGGGACGGTGCCGATCCCGTCCTCGCCGTGATGTGCGCGACCGGACACAGCCGCCGCACATCCCTCAGACTCATCGGCCAGGCCCGGGACGCCGGACTCCTGACCCCGCGTCGCGCCGGGCGCTGAGGGGTCCGGCCCGGCGTTCGACCGGGACCGGAACCCGCTAGAGCATGTCCCGCATGCGCGAGATCTCGCTCGTCTGCTGGGCGATCACCTCGTCGGCCATCTCCTCGATCCGGATGTTGTTGCCCTGCCCCTTCACGTCCGCGGCCATGGTGACCGCGCCCTGGTGATGGGTCGTCATCAGCGTCAGGAAGAGCTGATCGAACGCCTTTCCGTCCGCCGCGCGGAGCTCCTTCAGCTGTGCCTCGGTCGCCATCCCGGGCATCGTGGCGTGTTCGTGCCGCTCGGCCTCCAGCGGCTTCCCGTGCGATTTCAGCCAGCCCTTCATGGCCTCGATCTCCGGCTTCTGGGCGGCGGCGATCCGTGCGGCGATCCCTTTCACCTTCGCGGACTCGGCGCGCTCCGGGGCGAGTTCGGTCATCACGAGGGCCTGGGCGTGGTGCTCGATCATCATGCGGGCATAGGAGACATCCGCCGAGTTGGGGGAGTCGTTCTCCGCGTGCCGGTCGGCGGCTTCCTCGGCGGACAGGGTGCGGTTCGCCTCGCCGGGCTTGCCCGGGGCGATCACGGCGGGTCCGTCCGCGGCGGCCGGCTCACGGTCCGGACCGGAGTCGCAACCCCCGGCCGTGAGCGCGGCCAGGGCGGCCAGCCCCGTCATGACGACGGACGTGCGAGACGCGCGGCGGAAGGGCACAACAACCTCCTGTGGCAGGCGTGCTGGTGGACACCAGGCGATACCTACGGCCATTCGGGCATGCTCGCGGGTCATTGACCGAGCGACTTCCTTAAGATCCTGTTGCCGCCTTTTGGTATGTGCATGACGAGGACGATACTGCGTGGTGCGTGAACCGTTCCAACAGCGAACGGAACCAGGGAGGAAAACAGTGATCCTGTTCAACGACCCCAGAACACGCCGCAGACGCCTGGGAGCCGGCGCGATCGCCGGCGGAGTGCTGGCCGCGCTCCTCGTGGCGGCGCCGGCAGGGGCCACCCCCGACCCGGGTGACGTCCCGCCCAAGCCGAAGGAGGTCTCCAAGAGCGCGCAGGCCGAGGCGCGCGAGGCCATCGAGAACGGCGAGATACCCGGCCAGGACCAGATCGCCCACTCCGCGAACATCGAGCACGTAGCCAACGTCCCCAAGGACGTGCTGCCCGGCACCAACTCGGACCTGGCCTTCCAGGGCAGGTACGCTTTCGCCGGCAACTACGACGGCTTCCGCGTCTTCGACATCAGCAACCCGAGGTCACCGAAGACGGTCGCCCAGGTGCTGTGCCCGGGCTCCCAGAACGACATCTCCGTCTCCGGCAACCTGCTGTTCCTGTCCACCGACTCCTCACGCAGTGACAGCAGTTGCAGCAGCACCACGCAGCCGGCGACCGAGAAGTCCTCGTGGGAGGGCATGAAGGTCTTCGACATCAGCGACAAGCGGAACCCGAGGTACGTCGCCGCCGTCGAGACCGCGTGCGGCTCGCACACCCACACGCTGGTGCCCGAGCGGCGGAACGTCTACGTGTACGTCTCCTCGTACTCGCCGAACGCCACGTACCCGGACTGCCGGCCGCCGCACGACGGCATCTCCGTCATCAAGGTGCCGCGCAACGCTCCCGAGAAGGCGGCGGTCGTGGGCTTCCCGGTGCTGTTCCCCGGCGAGGGCCCGGACGGCGGCGGCAACCCGGGCGGGCCCACCAACCCGGGCGTGTCCAAGACCACCGGCTGCCACGACATCACCGTGCTGCCCTCGGCGGACCTGGCCGCGGGCGCCTGTATGGGGGACGGCATCCTGTTCTCCGTCAAGGACCCTGAGCACCCGAAGGTCATCGACCGAGTGCAGGACAACGTCAACTTCGCCTTCTGGCACTCGGCGACCTTCAACCAGAAGGCGAACAAGGTGGTGTTCACCGACGAGCTGGGCGGCGGCCCCGCGCCCACCTGCAACGTGGCGACCGGCCCGAACCGCGGTGCCGACGGCATCTACGACATCGTCGGCAAGGGCGACAAGCGCAAACTCGTCTTCCGCAGCTACTTCAAGATCTCCCGCCACCAGGCGGACACCGAGAACTGCGTGGCCCACAACGGCTCGCTGATCCCGGTGAAGGGCAGGGACCTGATGGTCCAGGCCTGGTACCAGGGCGGTGTCTCGGTCTGGGACTTCACCGACTCGTCGAAGCCCACGGAGATCGCCTACTTCGAACGCGGCCCGGCGAGCACCGAGCAACTGACCTTCGGCGGTTCCTGGTCGGCGTACTACTACAACGGCTACATCTACTCGAACGACATCACCAAGGGCTTCGACGTCCTGAAGATCAAGGACCGGCGCACGGACCCGGCACGGTGGGTCCACCTGCGTGAGTTCAACGTGCAGACTCAGCCGGACTACTTCGGCTGAGCCCGCGGGTCGCACTCCGGTGCGGCCCCGGTCGCGAAGAACCGCGACAGATCCCTGTCACCCCTCCCGCCGGAGGCTCCGGTCTCCGGCGGGACACCCAGCTCCCAGTCGAGCCGGTAGCGCTTGAACAACTCGGCCCGCAGTACCGGGACGGGCATCGGCACCCCCGGCACCAGGGCCGCGTACACGGCCCCCATCAGCAGGGCCCGCAGCATCGGATAGTCGCTGTCGACGTCCCGCGAGCCGTGCCGGGCGACGGTGTCCCGCAGCAGTTCGGCCAGGCGCCGCTGTTCCGGGCAGGACACGAAGCCCTCGGCCTGCAACAGCCCGGCCATGTGCTGGCGCATCAGCACGGGCCGGTCCCCGGCCAGGCTCAGGACCGCGTCGATGGCCCGCGCCATCCGCTCCCGGCCGTCCTCGGTGCGCGGCTCGCGCTCCAGCGCCTCCTCCAGTGTGCGGTGCATCAGCCGGTGCACGGCGGACTGCACGAGCTGGCGCTTGCCCGGGAAGTAGTACGAGACCAGCCCGCGGGCCGAGCCCGCCCGGTCGGCGATGTCCCCGAGCGTCGTGGCCTCGAAGCCGCGCTCGCCGACCAGTTCGACCGCCGCTTGGAGAAGCCGCTCCTTGGAACGCCTCCGCAACTCTTCATTGACCGAGGCGCTGCGCGGGGACATGCTGAAACTCCTGCGTTGACTGGCTGCCAGCCAACTATACTCGGGGACATCCGGCCAGGACCGCGCGGTCATGGCCGGGGATGCCGTCTGCCTCGGGCGACACGGGGGATCGTCCGAGGCGGGCGAGCAGATGACCACGTGACCTGGTGGTGACCTCAGCTCACCAGGTCCAGGACCGGCCGCAGCCCGTCCGGCCGGTCGGTCACCGGCAGGTGGTCCACGAAGTGCACCCCGCATCCCAGGGCGGTGGCCCCGCCGTCCGCCCTGCGGTCGTCGCCGACCATGAGCGTCCGGCGCGGGTCGGCGCCGAGCGCCTCGCAGGCGGTGGCGAACAGCCGCGGGTCGGGCTTCTGGATGCCGTGCTCGTACGACAGGACGTACACGTCGACGTAGCGGTCCAGGCCGTGCTCGCGGAACACCGGGCGCAGGTCCCAGCCGATGTTGCTGACCACCCCTACGGGCACGCCCCGCTCCCGCAGGGTGCGGAGCACCTCTACGGCGTCCGGGTACGGGGTCCATGCCGCGGGTGTCATATGGCGGTCGTACAGCGCGTCGTGCAACGCCGGGTCGGGCAGCGTGACCTGGCGGGAGAGGCCGGTGTAGGCGGCCCGGTGCAGTGCGGCGCTCTGATCCCGGATCAGCCAGGAGCCGGCGAGTTCGGCCGGCACCCGTGCGGGAGCACCACCGCCGGGCAGCGCCCCCGCCTCCTCCAGCGCACGTACGGCGGCGGTCAACTCCGCCTCGGTGAAGAGGACTCCCGCGTCGGCGACGACGCCGCGCAGCCAGGACTCGGTGGACTCGACGCGGAACAGCGTTCCGGAGAAGTCGAACAGCACAGCGGTCATGGGGCGATCCTACGAGGCGCTGTCCGGGTGGGTGCGCGGCTGCCGGTGCTCGTGCGTCCACACGGCCAGGGCCACCACGGTCGCGCCCAGCAGCCAGCCACCCACCACGTCCGACGGCCAGTGGACGCCCAGCCAGACACGGGTCAGCCCGACGCCGACCACGGACACGACGGCCACGGTCACGGCCGTACGCCACACGGCACGGCCCACGCCGTGCCGGCGCAGGAGCCACAGGAAAAGGCCGCACACGACCGTGGCGGTCATGGCGTGGCCGGATGGGAAGGCCGCGTAGTGGGCCGAGTCGACGGGGTCGGGCCAGACCGGGCGAGGGCGGTCCACCAGCGCCTTGAGGGCCTGCTGGAACAGCGTGCCCAGCGTGACCGCCAGCGCCAGCCACACCGCCGTCCAGCGCGCCGCCAAGCGCACCACCAGCCACACCACCACGACCGCGCACAGCAGTCGCATCGTCCACGGGTCCCACACCCAGTCCGTGAGGATGCGGCACGCCTGGGTGACGCCGGATTCCTCGACCGCCCAGCGGTGGGCGGTGGCGGAGATGTCTCCGTCCGCGCTGATCAACGGACTCCATCTCGCCGCGACGAGGGTCAGCAGCAGAACGGAGCACAGCGCCAGGACGCCGGCCGACCGGGCGGCGGTGCGGTGCTGCGGGCGGGGCGGGGAGTCGACGGACGGGGCGTTCATGATGCGATCCTCGCCGAACCGGGGCCTCCGGATCCAGTACGGCGACGATCTTCGGGCACCGAACCGCATACTTCGGCCACCCTGACGCCCCTCCAGCGCCCACGCAATCGGCAGGGACGCCACCGGCGCCCCAGGTCATGGGCCTCGGCTATCCCAGCGCCCGCAGCCCCGGCCCGAACGCCACCAGCACCGGCACCACGGGCACCAGCGCGGCCGCCGCCGTCAGCCGCAGCCGGCGTACCGGGGGCAGACGGTCCGGGGGAGTGAGCAGCCGGTGCACCCGTGCCGGGACATGCGCCTGCGGGGTCGGGCAGGGGCCGAACACACCGCGGTGCTCGTTGAGTTCGACCAGGGCCAGGGCCGTGGTCAGGCGGCCGAAGCGGCGGGACGCGGTGTCGTCGGCGGCGAGTTCGACCAGGCGGTGCATCTCGTCGCGGAAGGCGGCGAACACCGGTACCTGCGGAAAGCCGCCCGCCAGTGCGGAGGAGCTGTTCAGCAGCCAGTCGTGCCGGGCCCGCGCGTGTCCCTGCTCGTGGGCGAGCACGGCGTCCAGCTGCCGGCCCTTCAGCCGGCGCAACGCGGCCGTGGTGACGACCAGTTGCGGCGGAGTGCCGGGCTGCCACCAGGCGTCGGGCCGCTCGCTCTCCAGGACGACGAGCCGACCGGACACGGCCACCTCGCCCGGCATCAGCGGCGCCCTGACCAGCAGATCGGCACGCCGACGGCGGCCCCGGGCGCGTGCCCCGCCGATCTCGCGGACCAGCATCGCCGCGCTCCACAGCCCGCCGCCGGCCAGCGCCACGGCGGTGACCGCCGCCCAGGGGCCCGCCGTACCGAGGGCGTAGGCCTCGGCGACCGGGCCCGGCGCCGTCGCGAAGACGGGCCCGCCGACCGCGTGCCAGGCCGCCGCCGCGCTGAGCGTCATCGCCAGCGCACAGCACACGAGCACGGCCGCCACCACGCACTGCCACACCCACAGCGCCACCACCGGCTCACGATCCGGCCAGTCCGCACGGGCGAGCAGCCGGGGAGCGACCACTGCGATCAGGGCGCCGAGCAGCAACAGTGCCGCGGGGAGCATCATGAGGCGCAGCCTATGAGTGACCCGCCGCTCAGGGGTACGACTTGTGGCGCCGAAGTGACGCAGGCAACGGATCCGTACGGGCGTACCGGGACGGTCCCGCTCACAGCGTCAGCAGCATCGCCACCGTCGAGATCCCCATGGACAGCCGGCAGGCCCGCGCCAGCTCCGGCCGGTCACCCCACCCGGCGGCCCCGCCGCCCCCGGTCCCGCTTCCCACCACGGCGGCCACCGGCACCAGACGGACGCCGGTCAGCAACACGTATCCGGCGAAGTAGAGCAGCAGCGCACCCGTCAGGAGGGGGACCCCCGATCCCCCCTGTCCGTGCGCGTGTGCGGGAGCGCCGGCCATGACGACGGACATGTAGACCATGGCCCCGGCCCCCACCAGGTGGTGGAGGTGGTGCACGCCGGCCCGCGCCGCCCACAGCGCGGGGAGCGCGGCCGCCCCGAACACCACCGCGTACACGGGCCAGGCCCATGAGGGCGGAGTGAACACCGCCGCCGGCACGGCCATCGCGGCCATCCCGAAGCCCATCAGCGCCTCGCCGCCCGCGGCGCCGCGCTCCTCCCCGGCACCGCTGCGCATCCGCACCAGGCAGTAGGCGCCGGTCACCGCGCAGAGCGCCACCAGCAGCCAGCCGGACGAAGCCGGTCCGTGCACGCGCACCTCCCCGCTCGACGGTCGGTCAGCTCGGCAGTCGGTCCATCGATGCCCGGGCCATGCGGCGCGCACGCGAGCGCAAGGGTGTATACGGGGAGCATCCGGCGGAGCACACAGGTGAGGGCTAGGCGAGGGAAATTCTTTACGGGTAAAACACCTGTTAATCTTATGCCCCATGAGCAGTGCGCCCCCCGCCTCCGCCAACCCGCCCGCCCGGCGTTTCCCGCTGGCGGGCGTGCTGCGCGTCGGCCGCCCCTCGGACATCTGGTTCAAGCCCGCGCTGAGCGTGGTCGCGGCGATCGCTCCGCCCGCTCTCATCCTGCTGGCGCTCGGCCGGCTCGACCTGGCGATGTACACGATGGCCGGATCCCTGTGCGCGCTGTACGCCCACAACCGGCCGTACGCGGCCCGTGCCGGGGTCCTGGTGTGGGTGGTGCTCGGCATGCTCGGCGGGCTCGCCGTCGCCCTGGTCGCGGCCTCGCTCACCGGCAGTGCCGTCGTGCTGGTCACCGTCGGCGCTCTGCTGGCCGCCGTCCAGAAGATGCTGTGCGACGCCACCCGGGTCGGGCCGCCCGGCAACGTGGTCCTCACCTTCGTCAGCTCCGCATCCCTGTTCGCGCCGCAGACCCTCGCCCAGGTCCCCGGCCATCTGGCGCTGGCCGCCACGACGGGTGTCTGGGCCTGGCTGGTCTGCATGGCGCCGGCGCTGGTCCGCCCGCACGGCCCGGAGCGGCGCGCCACCGCCGCCGCGCTGAGGGCCGCCGCCGCGTACGCCGGGACGGGCGGCACCGGTGAGGGCCATGCCCGGGCCCGGGCCGCCGGCTACGCCGCCGTGCAGGCCGCATGGCAGGCGCTGCTGTCCGCCGGTGCCCGTTCCCGCACCCGCCGCGCGCTCGAACGGCTCGTCGTCCGTGCCGAGGTGGCCCTCGCCGCGCCGACGGAGGCGGACGCCGGCCGTCTGCGGACGTGGGCGGGCGCGCTGCGCGGCACCGGGCCCGTCCCGCAGACCGGGCTGCCGCGGGCGGCCGCCGACGAACTGCTCGGTGTGGACGCCTCCCGTGGTCTCTGGGCGCGGCTGGGCCCGCTGACCCCGCTCGCGGTACGCACCGCGCTCGGCTGCGCGCTCGCCGGCTACGCCTCCCTGGCCCTCGGCGTCGGCCGCCCCTACTGGGCCCTGGTCACCGCCGCCTCGCTCTACCAGGCGAACATCGCCCTGACCTGGAGCCGGGCCGTCCAGCGCGTCGTGGGCAACGTCGTCGGAGTGCTCGTCTTCGCGGCCGTCGCACCGCTCGCGCACCTGGGCCAGGCGGCCCTCGTGCTGTGCTGCCTCGCCTTCAGCTTCGGCGCCGAGCTGCTGATCAGCCGCAACTACTGGCTCGGCAGCGTCTGTGTGACGCCCATGGCGCTGCTCATCACCGAGTTCGCCGGGTACCAGAAGCCGGGTGAGCTGATGACGGAGCGGGTCGTGGACACGGTCGTCGGGGCCCTGGTCGGCTTCGTCGCCGCCGTGGCCGTCACCAACCGGCGTGCGGGCGGCCGCGTCGAGCAGGCCCTGACCGCCGCCGACCGGGCCCGCGAGCGCGTCGCCCGCCTCCTGGCCGAGCGGGACGCCGACGCCGCCGCCCTGGCCGCCGCCGGCCGTGGACTCGCCGTCGCCCTGGCCGAGCTGCGCGCCACCGCCGACGCCGCGGCCGGCGAATGGTGGCAGCGTGCCCTGCCCCAGGAGCGGGTCGTACTGGCCGAGCAGTCCGGACACCGTACGCTCGCCGCGGCGGCACGACGCCAGGGGCTGCTCCCGGACCGGGGCACGGACACAGAGACGGAGGACGCACGGCCATGACGGCGACGGATGGACCATCGGCCGACGGGGGCGGGCCAGGCGGCGGCCCGGAGCCGGGGACCGGGGCCGACCCGGGGGCCGACCCGGGGGCGGGCCCGAGGCCGGTGGCCGGAGGAGAGCCGGTGGGGGACAGCCGGGTGGCTGAAGGGGGCCCGGGTGGCGAAGCCCCTGCGCCTGGAGGGGCTCTGCCCGGTGAGGCCCCTGCGCCTGGAGGCGGTCTGGCCGGTGATGCCCCCGCGGCCGGATGGGATCCGGACGGTGATGCCCCGGCCGTCGATGGGGACTTCGGCGGCCGTCGGCGGGGCGATACCGTCGCCGCCGTCGTCCGGCAGTGGCAGGCCGTGCACCCCGGGCTCGACACCGGACCGATGGAGATCATCGGGCGGATCAACCGTTGCGCCGCCCTCCTCCAGCAGGCCGAGGACGCACCCCTGCGCAGGGCGGGGCTCAGCCGTCCCGAGTTCGATCTGCTCGGCGCGCTGCGCCGCACCGGGCACGAGCTGACGCCCGGGGAGCTGGCCCGGGAGACCTTCTCCTCGGGCGCCGCCGTCACCAAGCGCCTCAAGCAGCTGACCGAACGCGGTCTCGTCGAACGCCGCGGCGACACCCGCGACCGGCGTGTCGTCCATCTCCGCCTCACCGACGCCGGACGTGAACTCGTCGACGGCATCCTGCCCGCCCAGCTCACCTACGAGACCGCCGTCCTGTCCGGCCTGGACGGCCCCGAGCAGGGTGAACTGGCCGCCCTGCTCGGTGAGTTGCTCAGCCAGCTGGAGGGCCGCCTGGGCGCGCTGCGGAGCTGAACCGTCCACCGGCGGGGCCGGCCGGCATGACCTCAACCCCAGTCGCCCGCCCGGTACACACCGAACATCGCCCCCTGCGGATCACGCAGCACCGCGATGCGCGGTCCGTCGGGTACGGACGTGGGGACCATGAGGACGTCGCCGTGCGCCTGGACGACGGCGGTCGTGGCGTCCACGTCCGCCACGGCGAAGTACGGCAGCCAGTGCGGCGGGACCTCGGGCGGGAACTTGTCGTCCATCGTCACCATGCCGCCGAAGTCCGCCCCGTCGACGCTCCACTGCGTGTAGCGCTCCGAGGCGTTGACGGTCCAGCCGAACACCCGCCTGTAGAAGGCCACGGCCTGTTCGGGATCCCGGGTGTACAGCTCCGCCCAGCCCAGCGAACCGGGCGCGTTGAACAGCCCGGCGCCCGGGAAGGTCCCCGCCTGCCACATCTGGAACACGGCACCGCCCGGATCGGCGGCCACCAGGAACCGGCCCGCGTCGAACACGTCGGCCGGGCCGAACAGCACCGTCCCGCCCGCCTCGGTCACCGCACGGGCGGTGGCGTCCGCGTCGGTGACGGCGAACGACACGTTCCAGGCGACCGGCTGCGAAGGCTGGTACAGCGGGGTGAGCGCGGCGACGGCCGCGTCCCCGAGGTGCGCGATGGTGTAGCCGCCCGCCTCCTGACGCGGGTCCGTCTCGGGCCGCCAGCCGAACAGTCTGGTGTAGAACCGCTGGGCCGCCTCCAGATCGGCGGTCCCCAGCTCGGTCCAGCAGGGCCCGCCGGTCACCGGTGCGTCGAGCTTCATGGCGTTCCTTCCGCTGGCAGTCCCGGGCATGAGCCTCTCCAGCACGCTAGGCCGCGGTCCGCCCTCCCCGCCATCCGGGGAAACCCACTGGTGTGCCGCACCGGCCCCGGCATACCCTCGGTCCGTACCGCACCGCGTGGCGGCCTCCAGCTCCTTCACCCCACCCGGAGGTTCCCCATGCCCGCGCTCGAGGTGCGCCCCTTCCGCCGAGCCGACCGCGACCAGCTCACCGACCTGGTCAACATGCACGTGGCGGCCGTCGTCCCCGGAGTCTCGGTCTCGGTCAACACCGTCCTCAGCGACCTGGAGCGGCAGCCCGGCGAGTTCATCACCGACCCGTGGGTGGCCGAGCGGACGACACTCGTCGCCGAGCAGCGCGAGTACGTCGTCGCCGCGGCCCATCTGCTGCGCTACCGCGCCGACGCCGAGGTCGGCGCGTCCTACCGGGACGCCGCCGAGATCAACTGGCTCGTGTGCCGTCCGGCGGCGTCCTTCTGGCCGGACGCCGACCAGGCCGCGGACCTGCTGATGTGGGCGTGCCTGGCACAGTTCGCCCGCTGGAACGTCCGCGTCCGGTACGCCGACGGCGCGTTGCCCGCCCCCCTCGTCTACGGACTGCCCCGCAACTGGCCGCACATCCGGGCCGCGTACGAACGCGCGGGCTTCCGGCACGTCGGGGACACCGAGGTCATCCTGATCGCCCGGGTGGCCGACCTGCCGGAGCCCGAGCCCCGGCCGGGCGTCACGGTCGAGCGCACGCTGGGGGAGTGCGGCACCCGCTTCACGGCCCGTTCCGGCACCGGCGCCCTCGGGTTCGTCGAGACCGACACGGCCCTGGCCCGCCCGGAACGGCACGCCCGGGCCGCCGCCCTGGCCGACATCGGCAACCTGCGCATCGACCCGCCCAGTACGGCACGGGCCTGGAGCACTGGCTGCTCGGCCACGCCGGCGACTGGCTCCGCCTGTGCGGCGTGGACCGCCTCGTCGCCTACGGATCCGCCGCGGACAGCACCATGCTCGGGCACCTGACGGGCGCGGGCTTTCGCGAACTGACCCGTACCGACCGGGGCTGGGAGCACCGCCCCCGGTGATCTCAGATGCCCGGCCGGTAGCGCATCGGGTGGTCCGCCGGGACCTCCACCAGCACGATCGGCGTCCCGTCCGGATCCGCGATCCACATCTCGACCAGCCCCCAGGGCTCTTTCACCGGCGGCCGGACGATCTCCACGCCTTTCGCCCGCAGCTCGTCGTGCGCCGCCGCAGCGTCGGCGACCTGGAGCCACAGCCGCGTGGCCGGCGCCGGCGGGATCTCGGACCGGCCCGAGACCTCCAGGAAGCCCCCGCCGAGGAAGTAGACCGTCCCGCGTTCCGGCCCCGTACCGAACTCCCGGTACACGGCGAGCCCGAGCTGTTCGCCGTAGAAGGCACGGGACCGCTCGGGGTCGGTGGGGCGGAGCAGAATCCGGCTGCTGAGTACATGCACCATGCACCGGAGGTTAGTCGTGGAGTTACTCTCGTCCCTGCCCGCGCGCCCCACGAAACGGAGACCTACGCCCATGGACACCGCCGCCACCGGACTGACCTTCCGCGATGCCACGGACGCCGACGTGGACGAGCTGGTCGCGCTGATCGAATCGGCGTACCGGGGTGACGCGAGCCGGGCCGGGTGGACCACCGAGGCGGAGATCCTCCAGGGGCAGCGGACCGATCCGGAGGGTGTGCTGGCCGTCATCAAGGCGCCCGACGGCCGGCTGCTGACGGTGGAGCGGGAGGGGCGGATCGTCGCCTGCTGCCAGATCGAGCACCGGGGGGAACACGCCTACTTCGGGATGTTCGCGGTCAGCCCCCGGCTCCAGGGCGAGGGCCTCGGCAAGGTGATCCTCACGGAGGCGGAGCGGCAGGCCCGTGAGACATGGGGTGTGACGGAGATGCACATGACCGTGATCTCCGTACGCGACGACCTCATCGCCTGGTACGAGCGCCGCGGCTACCGGCGTACGGGACGGATGACCCCCTTCCCGTACGGCGACGAGCGCTTCGGCGTGCCGCAGCGCGACGACCTGGAGTTCGAGCTGCTGGTCAAGGAGCTGGCCTAGGGCGTGTCCGCAAAGTCCCGCCTGCCCCGCGACGCCCGGCACGCCCTCTCGCCGCACCGGGCGAACACCCACGTACAACCAGTACGCGGGCGTCCGCCCGGCACGCCGAGAGCACGCACCGGACGCCGCGAGGCCCGCCCTCCGGGCGGACGACGGGACTTTGCGGACACCCCCTAGGGGGTGTCTTGCCGATCATCCGATCGTTGGATCGGTCGTGAGGGATGGGGAAGTATCTGAGGCCGCGTGGGCGGTGATTGAGCCGTTGCTGCCGCCGGTGGGCCGTGCCCGGGGCAGGTGGCGGGATCACCGTCAGGTCATGGATGGCATCGTGTTCAAGTTCCGTACGGGTGTGCCCTGGAGGGATCTGCCGGAGCGGTTCGGTCCGTGGCAGACGGTGCACGGGCGGTTCGCCCGCTGGGCGGCCGACGGCACCTTCGGCAGGATCCTGGCGGCGGTCCAGACAAGGGCGGAGGTGGACTGGCTGGTCGCGCTGGACTCCACGATCGTCCGGGCCCATCAGCACGCCGCTGCCAAAGGGGGCTCGAGGAGCGCGGGCTCGGACGCTCCCGCGGTGGGCTGACGAGCAAGATCCATCTGGCCTGCGACGGGCGGGGCCGCCCGCTGGCTTTCACGGTCACGGCCGGCACACGCAACGACTGCACCCAAGCCGAAGCCGTCATCGACGCGATCCGCGTCGCCCGCCCCGGGCCGGGACGCCCTCGTCGGCGGCCTGAACGGGTCGTGGCCGACAAGGGCTACTCGGCCCGCTCCTTCCACGCGGCAGGCATCGACAAGCGGCCCGTCGACGGCCCGGTCGCCGTCATCGCCCCCGGCCCCAAGGGCACCGGCGCGGTCGGTCTCGTCGGAGACCGGGTCTACGACGTGAAGCACCACGGCGGTTCCGACCAGGCCGCCCGTCCATGGCGGCCGGCGACTTCGTCGACGTCAGGTGAGGGTGCCGGACCTGGCTGCGGTTTGCCCTGAAGACTGGCTGTTCTGACGGCCGGGAATTGCTCGGGGAGGCGACGGCTGCGGTCGACTTTGCTCTCGCATACGATAGTCCACGTATAGGGCAAAGAGGCAGTCATGGCTGAGAAACCGATCAACCCGTCCGTATCGGATGTGACCTCTTCAGGACCCGAGAAGGCCAGCGTCGGAATTCACGGCATCACCGAATCCGCGCGGTATTCCATGGCCGAAATGGGGCCGAAGCGGAGTCTGCAGACGCTGTTGAAGGTGAACCACGTCGACGGTTTCGACTGTCCGAGCTGTGCGTGGGGCGACCCCGGTCCCGACCACCGGAAGATCGCGGAGTTCTGCGAGAACGGCGCGAAGGCCGTCGCCTGGGAGGCCACGCGCAAACGCGTCGACGCGGCGTTCTTCGCCGAGCACTCCGTCGCTGACCTGCGGGAGCGGGACGGTCACTGGCTGGAGTCGCAGGGCCGGCTGGCCCAGCCGATGCACCTCGCCCCCGGCGCGACGCACTACGCGCCCATCTCGTGGGAGGACGCGCTCGCGCTCACCGCCGATCGCCTGCTCGGCCTCGCCGATCCGAACCGTGCCGTCTTCTACACCAGCGGCCGGACGAGCAATGAGGCCGCCTTCCTCTACCAGTTGCTGGCGCGCAGGCTCGGCACGAACAATCTGCCCGACTGCTCGAACATGTGCCACGAGTCGAGCGGCGAGGCCCTGAGCGCGACCATCGGCGTCGGAAAAGGTCTCATCACGATCTCCGACATCACCGATTACGCGGACTTGATCATCATCGTGGGCCAGAACCCCGGCACCTGCCACCCCCGCATGCTCAGCGCGCTCGAACAGGCCAAGCGGCGCGGCGCCCGCATCATCGCAGCCAACCCGCTCCCCGAAGCCGGGTTCGGCCGCTATCACAACCCACAGACCGCGCGCGGCCTGATCGGCCCGGGCACGCAGCTCGCCGACCGCTGGCTCCCGGTGCGCATCAACGGCGATCTGG
This sequence comes from Streptomyces sp. DH10, assembly GCF_029813805.1. Lineage (NCBI taxonomy): Bacteria > Bacillati > Actinomycetota > Actinomycetes > Kitasatosporales > Streptomycetaceae > Streptomyces > Streptomyces sp. DH10. The sequence continues at coordinate 308,001 of NZ_JARVKU010000001.1, read as the reverse complement.
CCCTTTTCGCGGGCCTGAACCGTACCCTGGTCGACCGGGAGGACTCCCAGCCGGGCTCCGTGCTCGACCACCACTTCATCGACCGGTACTGCGACGGATTCGAAGCGGCCGCAACGGCATGGCGTGCCCTGGACTGGTCGCAGATCGAGACGATGGCCGGCCTGCCCCGCCGCCTGATCGAGGACTGCGCGGCCGACGTGCTCGCCGCGGACAGCGTCATCGTCTGCTGGGCGATGGGCCTCACTCAGCACCGCAACGCCGTGGCAACCATCCGCGAGATCGTCAACTTCCTCCTGTTGCGCGGCAATATCGGTCGCCCCGGTGCCGGACCCGCCCCGATCCGCGGGCACAGCAACGTCCAGGGCGACCGCAGCATGGGCATCTGGGAGAGGATGCCGCAACCGTTCCTGGACAGGCTCCGCGACGAGTTCGGGTTCGATCCGCCCCGTGCCCACGGCCTGGACACCGTCGGCTCGATCAAGGCCATGCGCGACGGTGAGGTCGACGTGTTCATGGGCCTCGGCGGCAACTTCGCCGCGGCCACGCCGGACACGCAGGTCACGGAGACCGCGCTGGCCAACTGCGCCCTCACCGTCCATGTCGCGACCAAGCTGAACCGGTCCCATCTGTGCCACGGCACCGAGGCGTTGCTTCTGCCCTGCCTCGGCCGCACCGAGCGCGACCGGCAGGTCTCGGGTGAGCAGTTCGTGACGGTCGAGGACACGATGGCCATGGTGCACTCGTCGCACGGACGACTCCTTCCGGGATCACCGCACCTGCGCAGCGAGGTCGCGATCGTCGCCGACCTCGGGCACGCTCTCTTCGGCGACGACCTCGGCTGGCGCGGCATGCGCGACGACTACGCCGTGATCCGCCGCCACATCGAGCACGTCTGCCCCGGATTCCACGCATACGAGGAGCGCGTCCGGCAGCCCGGCGGCTTCATGCTCCCCCGTGCACCGCGCGACTCCCGCACCTTTCCCACGTCGACCGGCAAGGCGCAGTTCACGGTCAACCCACCGACCGCGCCCGAAGTTCCGCCGGGACACCTGCTGCTGACGACGGTACGGTCGCACGACCAGTTCAACACCACCGTCTACGGCCTCGACGACCGTTACCGCGGCATCAAGGGAGGACGGCGGGTCGTCTTCCTCAACCGGAAGGACCTCCGCGACCTCCACCTCCACGACGGCGACCTGGTCGATCTGATCAGCGTCAACCCGGACGGTGAACGCCGCGCCCCCGGCTTCCGCGCCGTCCGCTATCCGACGCCGCGCGGCTGCGCCGCCGCCTACTACCCGGAGACGAACGTGCTGGTCGCCCTGGACTCCACGGCCGAGACCAGTAACACGCCGGTGACCAAATCCATCGTGATCCGCATCGAACCCTCCCACGGGGGAGCTTCGGTGTGACGGTCAGGTCAGAGGCGGGACTCACCCTGCTGTGAGGTCGGGTCCTCGGTCCCGGCGGCCGCGAGCGCCTTGGCACGGCGGACCGATGAGAGGAACGAGGCCGCGATCAGGAACACCCCGACCAGGCCGGTGATGATCTCACTGATCTGGTGCTGGATGGTGATCAGCAGGATCGCGGCCAACGCGCCGATCGCGGGGAGGATTTGGAGGGCGCCGGCGTTGTCGGCCCCCGGTGCTAGCGTCGCCATCCATGGCGAACCGTTCATACCTCTACTCTGCGGACTCGATGCCGAACGAGGCGGAGATCCCCGAGCGGATCCGATGCATATCCGAGCACAACTGGGACATCCCGCTCGCGCACAAGCTCATGGTGGGGCGCGGAACGACGGTCGTTCCGTCCATGATCTGGAACCCTCCGATCGGCATCGCCGCGGACTATGCCGACGGGGCGGCCCTGCTGCGCGGCCTTTTGCGCGCGGTCGGCAAGGGCCTGGAGGACGACGCCGAGTTCGCCGAATGCGTTGCCACGACCACGGCCCACCTCGACAAGCAGCAGGCGAAGTACTTCGTCCTGGAGACCGGGGAGATCGTCTCGATGACGGGCGAGGATCCGGCAGCGAGCGTGCGGCGTCTGGCGTCCGAGGACATCCCCGACGCCGTCGGCCAGGCCGAGGCGGCGATAGCCGGCCAGAACGACGACTGGCTGGCCTCGGTCCGAGCCGACTGGCAGAGGCACTTCGGGTCCTTCTACAGCGAGGCGCTCTACTTCTCCTTCCCCAACTGACGGGGCCCGCGGCGGGGTGCCGGGCCTTCCTGCCCGATCAGCACACCTAGTCACCAGGGCCTGTCCCGCGACAGGCCCTACGCGGTGAAACGGCCCGTGCGCTTGATGTCCGGGTGGTCGGTGGTCGCGCCGTCCAGTCCGAAGGCGCGGACGAGACGCAGATGGTCCTGCGTGTTCACCACCCAGCCGATGATCCTCAGGTCGGCCTTGCGGGCGCGCTCCACGATCTCCAGGGTGAGCCGGCGGATGTTCAGGCAGACGGTCGAGGCCCCCGCTTCGACGGCCCGGTCCACGATGTCGGTGCCGTAGCGGCTGGCGATCAGCGCGGTGCGCACACCCGGCACCAGTGGCTTGATCTCGGCGATCGCCTCGTCGTGGAACGAGGACACCTCCACCCGGCCGGCCAGCCCGCGCCGGTTCATCACCTCGGCCAGGGCCCGCGCCGCCTGGGCGTCCTTGATCTCCGCCTGGAGGGGCGTCGATACGGCCTCCAGGACCTCCTCGAAGACCGGCACCCGCTCGCCCCGGCCCGCGTCCAGGGTCCGCAGCTCGGCGAGGGTCTTCTCGGCGATCGCCCCGGTGCCGTCGGTCGTGCGGTCCACGTCCGTGTCGTGCATGACGACGAGCGCGCCGTCCTTGCTCAGATGCAGATCGAGTTCGATGACGTCGAGGCCGGCCTCCTGCGCGGCGACGAAGGACCGGAGGGTGTTCTCCGGTTCCACACCCATGACTCCGCGGTGACCGATGGTGAGGAAGTTCAAGACGCGACTCTCTTCCGTCGACAGGCGGCAGTGGGGGCCTGACGGCCCACCTGACCGTATCGCCTGCACCCACCCTGTGCAGAGGGTGAGGGCATGGTCGGCGTGCGTGCGGGCAGAAGGATGGTCAACAGGAAAAAGTGCGGTGAAGGGCAGGGTAAGGCAGGATATTTTCCCGAGGTGGCCCTTGCTGGGAGGAACCTCGTATGTATACGGTCGGAGTACGCGAGATTCTCCCGTGGAAGGTGTGACATGACGGAAATTCTTGGGCAGGTGGGTTCGGAGGAGCGGGTTCCTCCCGTGGTCAGGGTGGTGGAGCACCCGGCATGGCCCGTGCTCAAGGATGCCGTGGAGCGGATCCGGCCATGGCAGTCCAAGGACGGGTCGATCGACTTCGACGCCGAGGGCGCGCCCGACCCGGCCGACGCCGAGCTCGCCGTCCGCCAGGTCACGGACGCGGTCCTGGAGCTCTCCCCGCTGCTCCCGCACGACCGCGACTACCACGAGGCCCTGGCCAAGGATCTCGGCCGGTGGGCCGACGGCGGCTTCCAGGTGCCCGACTTCCTCGACTCGCTGCTGGCCTTCCAGCCCGCCGCCAACCGCGCGGACGGCCTCCAGCACCTGGTCGTCTTCCCGATGTACACGCAGAACGGCAACCCGGACCGCAACTTCGAAGCGGTCGTGCTGCGCATGGTCTGGCCGGACTGGCTCGCCGAACTGGAGCGCACCCGCTACGACAACCCGCTGTTCTGCGGCATCAAGTTCGAGGACTTCACGGCGGGCTACGACACCAACTCCGCCGTGCTCTTCCCCGAGACCATCGCCGTGCGCGAGGCCCCCGAGCGGTTCAGCTGGGGCGGCATCTTCTGCGACCGCGAGGCCGCCCGCTTCCGCCGCGTCACCGACGCCGCCGTCGACATCCTCGGCCTGGAGCTGCCCGAGGACGTCGCCGCGATGGTCCACGACCAGAAGCGCTGCGAGGAGGCGTTCGTCCTGTGGGACATGGTCCACGACCGCACCCACAGCCACGGCGACCTGCCGTTCGACCCGTTCATGATCAAGCAGCGCCAGCCGTTCTGGATGTACGGCCTGGAGGAGCTGCGCTGCGACCTCACCGCCTTCAAGGAGGCCGTGAAGCTCGCCCAGGACGGCGTGCCGCAGGCGCGTGACGTGCAGGTCGCGGTGCTCTTCGACCGCATGTTCCGCTTCCCCGTCACAGGCGAGCGGGTGCGCAACTACGACGGCCTCGGCGGCCAGCTCCTCTTCGCCTACCTGCACAAGCACGACGTCGTCCGCTGGACCGACAACAAGCTGACCATCGACTGGGAGCGCGCCCCGCAGGTCACCAACCAGCTGTGCGCCGAGATCGAGCAGCTCTACCGCGACGGCATCGACCGCCCCAAGCTCGTCCACTGGTTCGCCGGGTACGAGCTCGTCTCCGCCTACCTCGCCCCGCACCCGGGCTCGAAGTGGGCCAAGGGCCCCGAGGCGCTGGACGTGACGCAGCCGCCGCGCAAACTCGTCGATGACGTGCTTCCGGACGAGTTTCCGCTGAGCATGTTCTATGAGGCACTGTCCAAGAAGCTGAAGAACGTGATCGCCTCCACCAAGGGCATCACGGCGGACGGCGCAGAGCGGATCGCCGCGTGAGCGATCGGCGAAGCGAGAACACGGCTCAGGAGGCGAAGACCATGGCGGGGAACGGGGCGCTCAGCGGCGCGGTGATCGCGGTGGCCGGAGCGGGAGGACCCGCCGGCCGGGCCGCACTGCTCAGGCTGGCCGAGGCGGGGGCCACCGTCATCGGCTCGGACAACGACCCGGAGCGGCTGGCGGAGGCGGTGGACGCGGCGAGCTACGCCACCGGCGGGGCCACCGTCACCGGCGACACGGTCGACCTGCTCGACCTGCGGGCCACGCACGACTGGGCCACCCGCATCGAGAAGGACTTCGGCCACGTCGACGGCCTGGTCCACCTCGTCGGCGGCTGGCGCGGCAGCGAGACCTTCACCCGGACCAGCCTCGACGACTGGGACTTCCTGGAGATGCTGCTCGTGCGCACCGTGCAGCACACCTCCCTCGCCTTCCACGAGGCACTCCAGCGCAGCGACCGCGGCCGGTACGTGCTGATCAGCGCGGCGGGTGCCAGCAAGCCCACCGCGGGCAACGCCGCGTACGCCGCCGGCAAGGCGGCGGCCGAGGCGTGGACGCTGGCCATGGCCGACTACTTCCGCAAGGCCGGGGGCCCCGAGGGGCCGACCTCGGCGGCTGCCATCCTGGTGGTGAAGGCACTGGTGCACGACGCGATGCGCGCCGAGCGACCCAACGCGAAGTTCGCGGGCTTCACCGACGTCAAGGACCTGGCCGAGGCCATCACCGGAGTCTGGGAGAAGCCCGCCGCCGAAGTGAACGGAAACCGTCTGTGGCTCACCGAGAAGCCGTGAACCCGCCGAAGACCGACGCCCGTCGCCATCACGACCCCGAGGTCCGCGGTTTCGCCAGCGACAACTACGCCGGCGCCCACCCGGAGGTGCTCGCCGCCCTGGCCCTGGCCAACGGCGGGCACCAGGTCGCGTACGGCGAGGACGCGTACACCGAGAACCTCCAGCAACTGGTCCGCAGCCACTTCGGGCCCACGGCCGAGGCGTTCCCGGTCTTCAACGGCACCGGCGCCAACGTCGTCGCCCTCCAGGCCGTCACCGACCGCTGGGGCGCGGTGATCTGCGCCGAGAGCGCCCACATCAACGTCGACGAGTGCGGGGCGCCCGAGCGGGTCGGCGGCCTGAAACTGCTCACCGTGCCCACGCCCGACGGCAAGCTCACGCCTGAGCTGATCGACCGGCAGGCGTACGGCTGGGACGACGAACACCGCGCGATGCCCCAGGTCGTCTCCATCGCCCAGGCCACCGAGCTGGGCACGGTCTACACACCGGACGAGATACGCGCCATCTGCGAGCACGCCCACGCGCACGGCATGAAGGTGCACCTGGACGGCTCCCGGCTGGCCAACGCCGCCGCCACCCTGGACGTCCCGATGCGGACGCTCACCAACACCGCCGGGGTCGACCTCCTCTCCCTCGGCGGCACGAAGAACGGCGCCCTGTTCGGCGAGGCGGTCGTGGTCCTGAACCAGGACGCCGTCAGCCACATGAAGCACCTGCGCAAGCTGTCCATGCAGCTCGCCTCCAAGATGCGCTTCGTGTCGGTGCAGCTGGAGGCCCTGCTCGCCCGGGACCTGTGGCTGCGCAACGCCCGCCACTCCAACGAGATGGCCCAGCGCCTCGCCGAGGGCGTACGGGCGGTGCACGGCGTGGAGATCCTCCATCCGGTGCAGTCCAACGCGGTGTTCGCCCGCCTGCCGCACGACGTGAGCGAGCGCCTCCAGAAGCGGTTCCGCTTCTACTTCTGGGACGAGGCCGCGGGCGACGTCCGCTGGATGTGCGCCTTCGACACGACCGAGGAGGACGTGGACGCGTTCGTCGCGGCACTGAAGGAGGAGATGGCCCGCTAGGGCCACCTCCTCGCGGCTTCCGCGTCAGTTGACGACGATCCCCGCGCTGTTGTTGCGCAGGTTCGGGTCGAACTTCCTGATGCTCAGCTCGGGATCGTCGTTGACGGTGGCGACGGTGGTGCGCGCGCCCCGCACCACACGGTCGATCCGCAGCGGGATCTCGAAGGTGTGCGACGCCTTGTCGTGCAGGTAGATCGGCGTCTTGCAGTAGTACGTCGTGGGTGACGCGGGGTCCTCCGAGGTCCAGCAGTCCTCCTCCGGGGGCACCATCACCGTGGTGCCCTCCGGCGCCTGGAACCGCACCGTCGCCACGGCGGCGCCCACGCCCGGCGACGCCACCCAGGCCGGACCGCGGTTGTGCACGGTGACCCGGGCGGTGACGGTGTCACCGGCGGCCCCGCTCACCCTGCTGCCGGTCAGCTTCAGATCGGCGGTGTTCCGGGCGTCGAGGATGACGGTCCGGTAGTTGTCCTGCGGATCGATGTCGGGGTCCGCCGCCGCGGCCCGTGCGGCGGCCACGGGGCGCAGGTCCAGCTCGGCGCCCGTGCCCCGGGTCCACGTCCAGTCGCCGCGCATCTCCTCCAGCGCGTCGTCGGAGTACGGATGGACGGAGTGGTCGAACCGCTCGTACAGCGCCTTCCGGCCCACGCCGAGACCGGTGTCCAGCGCGTACCGCTGTCCCGGTGCCACCGCCTCGTCCAGTACGCACAGGGCGGACGTACCGGTGTCGTGCTCCCGGTACTCGCAGTTGGCGTGCCGCTCCCCGAAACGCAGTCCGTACGAGGCGTTGAGCCACAGCAGGGTGCGCTCCGCGGTGCGGTTTCCGCTGTTGGACAGTGTCGCCCGCACGCTTGTCTCCGAGCCAGGCCTGAGGTCGCGCTGGTAGCCGGCCTGACTGAGGCCGAGGTCGGGCCCGTTGCCCACGCCGACCCGGGTCTCGGCCGGGTGGGCCGTCGCCTCTCCGGCGATCGCCGAGTAGCGCACGTAGCCCGAGGCGCCGGTGTCCGCTCCGGGCAGCGCGCGCAGCCCGAACGCTGCGGCCGGCACGCTCTCCGTCCCGGCGGGCATCTCGGGGAAGTCGCAGACCGCCCTGACCTCCGACTCGGGCTCGCAGTTCGCGGGCCACGACGCCCGCGCGAAAGAGGCGATCTCACTGATGTCGACGGTCAGTCGCCCTTCCGGCAACTCGCCATCGGCGACGTCGCGGCTGACCTGCACGGCCAGGCCGCGCTCACGCGCGCCGCCGTCCGAGTCGGCGCCCGGCAGCACCGTCTCGTACGGCGCGCTGATCCACAGCTGGTTCTCCTGGGCGTGCGCGGGCCCGGCGCCGACTCCGGCCGCCGCCAGGGCGCAACTCGCGAGCGCGGCGCCGAGCAGGCGGTGTGGGTGCTTCATGTCTTCCCCCTTGTCACGGATCTGCGGGGGCCGAGACCGGTGACATGGGGTAAGGGTTGTGGCCGGGCGGGGGGTTGCGGCGGGGTTCAGCCGTTCTCCCGTCGGTGCATACATATACGGCTAACCGAAAATGAATTGACCCAGGAGTGATCTCGTCCCTATGCTCTGCCCGCATGCAGCTGATCCAGGAAACCCCCGACCTCTCCGCCTACTTGGCCGCTGACGAGGCGGTAGACCATCACCATCCGCTCGTTCGCGAGACAGCGGCCGAGCTGACCAGGGGTGTGGCGAACTCGTATGAGTATGCGCGGGCGGCGTTCGAGTTCGTGCGCGACACCATTCCGCACTCGCAGGATTCGGGCGATCTCCGTGTCACCTGGCGCGCCTCCGATGTCCTGGAACAGCGCACCGGCATCTGCTACGCCAAGGCCCACGCGCTCGCGGCGCTGCTGCGGGCCGAGGACATCCCGACCGCGTTGTGCTACCAGAAGCTCGACGTGGTGCACGGTCTGGTGGCCGTGCGGTTCAACGGCGCGTGGCACCGGCAGGACCCCCGGGGCAACAAGCCGGGGGTGAACGCGCGGTTCTCCCTCGACGGCGAGCGGCTCGCCTTCACGCCCGACCCGGCTTCCGGTGAGACGGACTGTCCGGTCCTGTATGCCGCGCCTCACCCGGTCGTGCTCGACGCCCTGAAATCAGCCGACGATCGCCCCCACCTGTGGGAGACACTCCCCACCGCACTCTGAAGCGGGACCCGAGCCCGGGCCGGCCGCCCCGGTGTCAGTGCGCCTCGGCCTCCCGCACCTGCTCCGGCGTCGGAGCCGTGCCGCCGAGGTGGGCCGGCATCCACCAGGTGTCGTCCGGGCCCTTCGGGCGTACGGGGTAGGCGCGCTGGGCGGCCTCGAGGAGTTCCTGGACGCGCTCGCGCAGCTGACGGGTGATCGCGCCGGCGTACTTGTCGCGGGAGGCCTCGATCGCCTCACCGACCCGGATCGTGATGGGGATGTGGCTGCGCTTGAAGTTGCGGGGGTGGCCCTTGGTCCACAGCCGCTGCGTGCCCCACACCGCCATCGGGATCAGCGGGACGCCGGCCTCCTGGGCCATGCGCGCGGCACCCGACTTGAAGCTCTTCAGTGTGAACGACTGCGAGATGGTCGCCTCGGGGAAGACGCCGACGATCTCGCCCGACCGCAGTGAGTCCAGGGCGTGCGCGTAGGCCGCCTCGCCCTGCTTGCGGTCCACGGGGATGTGCTTCATCCCGCGCATCAGCGGGCCCGAGATCTTGTGGCGGAAGACGGATTCCTTCGCCATGAAGCGCACGAGACGTTTCTGCGGCAGCGCCGCCAGGCCGTTGAAGACGAAGTCCAGGTAGCTGATGTGGTTGCTCACCAGCACGGCGCCGCCCGAGCGCGGGATGTTCTCCGAACCCTGACAGTCGATCTTGAGGTCCCACGCCTTGAACAGCGTGCGGGCGCAACCGACGACGGGACGGTAGACGAGCTCTGCCATGGGCGGGTCGGACCCTTCCTGCTCTGCCTGGGAAGGGATTCCCAGTGGAAAGTTACGCAGCCGTAGGTTTACGGCTTGTCGAGATCGTGCCCGAAGAACGGCCGGGTAGCCAGTCCCCGTGCCCGCCCGTGAAGAGATTCTCGTCACGTCTCCGCCGGACCCCACCTCGGGCTTTTACGTCCGTATTACTTCAGGCCTACCGTCATCCGCCGTACGAGCAGGTACATCTCGCACCCCAGGCAGTACCCGAACACCGCGTTCAGGAAGGCTGCCGCGAGCGCGGCGCCGGTTGCCGCGAGACCAAGCCAGCCGGGTCCCAGGGCGAAGCCGACGAGCCCGATTGCGGCGCAAAACAGCCCCACCGCCTGGGCGAAACGCGGCGGTTCGGGCGCCTCGAACGCGGTCGGAGGCCCGAGCCGCGGCCGTACGGCCTTCCGGAACAGCAGGCCGTAGGGCGCCCGGGTCACCCCGCCCGCGGCGCCCAGCAGGAACGCCAGCGCCTGCCAGGCCAGCAGCCACGCGCTCCCCGTGACCAGTACGACCGCCAGGACGACGGTCGTCACGGCCGCGCCGAAACGCGGCCCTCTCACATCGATGTCCATGGGAAGCAAGCATTCCGCAGCACGCGCCCGAGGTGGGGGCGGGAATCTTTGCGGTCTCGTGAACGCTTGCAGCAGGTGATGACCGGACTGGTGGTGTGCGTTCTGGTGCTCGCGGTGGCGAGCGCCTACGGAGTGCTGCAACGGCGGCGGAGCGGGAGAGTGCGGGTGCGCGGGCGGGACGAGGGCAAGCGGCTGGACGCGGCCGAGCTGGGCGCGGAACTGGGCGAGCGGGCCACACTCGTGCAGTTCTCCAGTGCCTTCTGCGCGCCCTGCCGGGCGACCCGGCGGGTCCTCGGCGAGGTCGCCGGCATGGTCCCGGGCGTGACTCACGTCGAGATCGACGCCGAGGCCCACCTGGACCTCGTGCGACGGCTGGACATCCTCAAGACCCCGACCGTGCTGGTCCTCGACGCCGACGGCCGGGTGGTGCGGCGGGCCGCCGGCCAGCCGCGCAAGGCCGACGTCATCGCCGCGCTGGGCGAGGCGGTGTGAGGGACGCGACCCGGTCAGTGAGCCATCTCCCACATCGGGGAACGAACTTGACTGCGCCAACCATTTATCGTCAGCCTGACCCCATGCCTGCGGACCTTCTCGCCACGCCCGATCTCCTGCGCTCGGTCTTCCGGCGGCACGCGGCGGGGGTCGCCGTGATCACCGCCCGTGGCGACGCCGGTCCGGTGGGCTTCACCGCCACCTCCCTCGCCTCCGTCTCCGCCGAGCCGCCCATGCTGTCCTTCGGAGTCGGCACCGGCTCCTCCAGCTGGCCCGCGATCGCGGCGGCGGACCATGTCGGAGTCCACATCCTCGGTGAGCACCAGCAGGAGCTGGCCGCCACCTTCGCCCGCAGCGGGGCCGACCGTTTCGCGCCGCCCACGGCCTGGCGTGAGGGGCCCGAGGGAGTCCCCGTGCTCGACGGTGTGCTGGCCTGGCTGGTGGGCCGGGTCGTCACGCGCGTGCCCGCCGGAGACCACCGGATCGTGATCGCGGAGGTCGTGCTCGGCGACCCCGCGGGCACCGGCCGGCCGCTCCTCTACCACCAGGGACGCTTCAACCGCCTGCGCGATTGATCACCTGTTCCCCGGGCTGCGGGACCGTCGAGTTCCGGTTACGCTGCGTTGCGAAGGTCACAGTTCAAAGCGCTTGCTTAGCGGGAACGAACTGGGTGTACTGACGAGTAATATTTCGCTCGGAGCAGGGGTCGCCCCCGACCGGGATCGGCCGCTTGAGGCGCCTATGCTGCCTGCAAGTAGGCAGCATGGAAATGACGATGCAGTAGGAGAGCCGGCGTGAGCTTGAGGATCGTTGTCACTGTGAAGTACGTGCCCGACGCCACTGGCGACCGGCACTTCGCCGATGACCTGACCGTCGACCGGGACGACGTGGACGGTCTGCTCTCCGAGCTCGACGAGTACGCGGTCGAGCAGGCGCTGCAGATCTCCGAGAACTCCGACGACGACGTGGAGATCACCGTCCTGACGGTGGGCCCGGAGGACGCCAAGGACGCCCTGCGCAAGGCGCTGTCCATGGGCGCCGACAAGGCGATCCACGTCGAGGACGACGACATTCACGGCACCGACGCCATCGGCACCTCCCTGGTCCTGGCCAAGGCGATCGAGAAGGCCGGCTACGACCTGGTGATCTCCGGCATGGCCTCCACCGACGGCACCATGGGCGTTGTGCCCGCGCTGCTGGCCGAGCGTCTGGGCGTGCCGCAGGTGACCCTGCTGTCCGAGGTGTCGGTCGAGGACGGCACGGTCAAGGGCCGCCGTGACGGCGACGCCGCCTCCGAGAACCTTCAGGCGTCCCTGCCGGCGGTCGTGTCGGTCACCGACCAGTCGGGCGAGGCGCGTTACCCGTCCTTCAAGGGCATCATGGCGGCCAAGAAGAAGCCGGTTCAGTCCTGGGACCTGTCCGACCTCGACCTCGAGGCCGAGGAGGTCGGCCTGGAGGGCTCCTACACCACGGTCGAGAACGTGGCCGAGCGTCCGGCCCGTACCGCGGGCACGATCGTCAAGGACGAGGGCGAGGGCGGCAAGCAGCTCGCTGAGTTCCTCGCGGGCCAGAAGTTCATCTGAGCCCCGCATTCGCTGACCGCCCCTCATCTTTCGCAAGCAGGAGAGAAGTCCCATGGCTGAAGTTCTCGTCTACGTCGACCACGTGGACGGTGCCGTCCGCAAGCCCACCCTGGAGCTGCTGACCCTGGCCCGCCGCATCGGTGAGCCGGTCGCGGTCGCGCTGGGAGGCGGCGCCGCCGACACCGCCGCCGCCCTCGCCGAGCACGGCGCGGTGAAGGTGCTCACGCACGAGGCGTCCGAGTACGCCGACTACCTGGTCGTACCGAAGGTGGACGCCCTCCAGGCCGCGGTCGAGGCAGTCTCCCCGGCCGCCGTGCTGGTGCCGTCCTCCGCCGAGGGCAAGGAGATCGCCGCCCGTCTGGCCCTGCGTCTGGGCTCCGGCATCATCACCGACGCCGTCGACCTGGAGGCCGGCGACGAGGGCCCCGTGGCCACGCAGTCGGTGTTCGCCGCGTCCTTCACCACCAAGTCCCGTGTCTCCAAGGGCACCCCGGTCATCACGGTCAAGCCGAACAGCGCGGCCGTCGAGGCGGCCCCGGCCGCCGGTGCGGTCGAGGCGCTGAACGTGACCTTCTCCGAGAAGGCCACCGGCACCAAGGTCACCGGTCGCACGCCGCGTGAGTCGACGGGCCGTCCGGAGCTGACCGAGGCCGCGATCGTCGTCTCCGGTGGCCGTGGCGTCAACGGCGCGGAGAACTTCGCGATCATCGAGGCCCTCGCCGACTCCCTCGGCGCGGCCGTCGGTGCCTCGCGCGCCGCGGTGGACGCGGGCTGGTACCCGCACACCAACCAGGTCGGCCAGACCGGCAAGTCCGTGTCGCCGCAGCTGTACATCGCCTCGGGCATCTCCGGTGCGATCCAGCACCGTGCCGGTATGCAGACCTCGAAGACGATCGTGGCGATCAACAAGGACGCCGAGGCCCCGATCTTCGACCTCGTCGACTACGGCGTCGTCGGCGACCTCTTCGACGTCGTCCCGGCCCTGACCGAGGAGATCAAGACCCGCAAGGGCTGATCGACCCCGGCTGTGGAAGGCCCCCGTGACCGCACGAACGGTCACGGGGGCCTCTTCTCATCCCAGGGTCATCGAGGCCTGCACCGGCAGGTGGTCGCTCGGGTACGTCCCGTCCACGGAGAAGGTGTTCATCCCGGCCCAGTGCGTGGTCACCCCGGGCGTCGTGAGGATCCAGTCGATGCGCCGCCCGCCGGACTTGGGCCCTCGGTAGCCGTGGTGCGTCCCGTACGCCGGACTCCGCGAGGCCGCCGCGTCCCAGGCGTCCACCAGACCGATGTCCAGCATCATGTCGTGCACCCGGTTGTCCTGGGCGTCCGCGTTGAAGTCGCCGGTGACGATGACCGGTAACGACCGGTCCCACCCGGCGATCGTCTCGCCGATGAGCCCCGCCGAGCGTTCCCGGGCGTACTGGCTGACGCTGTCCAGGTGGGTGTTGAGGACGTAGAACTCCCGTCCCCCGTCGGCGAGATCGGCGAAACGGACCCAGGTCACCATGCGCAGCCAGTCCGCGCCCCAGGTGTTCGAGGCGATCGTGTACGGAGTGTCGGACAGCCAGAAGTGATCGAACTCGATCGGGTCGAGTCTGCGCGTGTCGTAGAAGACCGCCATGAACTCGTCCTTGCTGCCGCCCCCGCGTCCGGTGCCGATCCAGTCGTAGTGCCCGCCGAGATCCTTCTCGATCGCGCGCACTTGCCGGTAGAGCCCTTCCTGGGTGCCGATGACGTGCGGTCGCTCGCGGCGCAGCAGCTCTCGCATCACCGGTCGGCGCACGTCCCAGCGCGGTGTCGTGTCGACGACGGTCCCGAAGCGCACGTTGAACGTCATGACGTTCAGGGCGCCCGGGTGCTCGCCGGCGGAAGCGGGCTGTGTGGGGCCTGCGCTGGTGAGCAGCGGTCCCGCGATGGCGGCGGCGGCCGCCGCCTTGAGCCCGTGGCGGCGCGTCACTCCGGCCTCGTTCGGCACGTGGTCTCCCTCCCCTTGCACGTCAGGATGAAGCTTGCCTTCTGAATACGGAAGAAGACGGCGGGTCGGCAGTGACCAACGGTGAAGGATGGGGAATCCCACTTCAAGACGGTGTTGACCAGGCCGAAGGTCGGCCGATAACTTCGCTCTACGGATTGTTGATTCCGTAAAGCGGAAAACAGGAGGATCTCGGAATGGGTCAGGGCCAGCAGGAGAAGGTGGCGACGAGCCTCGCGGGCGCCGTCAGCGAGGACATCAGCGCCTCCCTCGCGCCGGTCGACGCCGAGCTGGAGCGCCGCTACCCCGGAGACCCCGGCACCCGCCAGCCCGTCCACACCGTCTACGTCCCCGGCGACGTGTTCGCCGCCGACACGATCCGCTCCTGGGGTGACCGTGCCCTGGCCGCCCTCGACGAACACGCCCCGGACGCCGCGTCCTTCGCCGCCGTCCTCGGTCTCTCGGACGAACTCGCCGAGCCCGTCCACGCGCGCGTGCGCGCCAAGCTGGAGCGCGAGCCGATCGAGGACCTGCGCGTCGACTTCGAGGATGGCTACGGCAACCGCCCCGACGCCGAGGAGGACGAGGCCGCCGCCCGCGCCGCCCGGCTGATCGCCGAGGCGTACGAGGACGGCACCGCGGCCCCCTGCATGGGCATCCGCATGAAGTGCATGGAGGCGCCCGTGCGCGCCCGGGGCATCCGCACCCTCGACATCTTCCTCACCGGCCTGATGGAGGCCGGCGGCCTGCCCGCCGGGCTGGTGCTCACCCTGCCGAAGGTGACGTACGCCGAGCAGGTCACCGCCATGGCGCGGCTGCTGGACGCCTTCGAGAAGACGCACGGCCTGGAACCAGGCCGGATCGGCTTCGAGATCCAGATCGAGACCAGCCAGTCCATCCTCGCCGCCGACGGCACCGCCACCGTCGCCCGCATGATCCAGGCCGCCGAGGGCCGCGCGACCGGCCTGCACTACGGCACCTTCGACTACAGCGCCTGCCTCGGCGTCTCCGCCGCCCACCAGGCCAGCGACCACCCGGCCGCCGACCACGCCAAGGCCGTCATGCAGGTCGCCGCGGCCGGCACCGGCGTGCGCGTCTCGGACGGCTCCACCAACGTCCTGCCCATCGGCCCCACCGAGAAGGTGCACGCCGCCTGGCGCCTGCACTACGGCCTCACCCGCCGCGCCCTGGCCCGCGCCTACTACCAGGGCTGGGACATGCACCCCGGCCACATCCCCACCCGCTACGCGGCCGTCTTCGCCTTCTACCGCGAGGGCTTCGAGCAGGCCGCCGCCCGCCTCGCCCGCTACGCCAACCGCACCGGCGGCGACGTCATGGACGAACCCGCCACCGCCAAGGCCCTCAGCGGCTATCTGCTGCGCGGCCTGGACTGCGGCGCCTTGGACATCGGGGAGGTAGCCCGGCTGACCGGCCTGACCCGCGCCGACCTGGAGAGCTTCGCGGTACCCAGGCGGGGGAACCTGACGGCGTCCGCCTGACGGCTTCTCTCCAAGGGGCCTTGTGCCCCGTACCGGCCCTGTCACAGCCGTCACCTCCGGCTGTCGCCGTCACAGCGGCCCCGTAGTCTGTACGCCACGCACGGACGTGTCGGGGAATCCGGTGGGGTCAGAGGAACGGGGCAGGGGCAGCGGTGTCAACGGGGGAGTACGGGCAGGGCGATGGGGCCGGTCGGCTGCTGGCAGGCCGTTATCGCGTCGCGGCCCAGCTGGGTCGCGGCGGCATGGGCGTCGTCTGGAAGGCCGTCGACGAGGTCCTCGGCCGTGAGGTGGCCGTCAAGGAACTGCGCACCTACACCGACGCGGCCGGCCCCGAACTGGCCGGTCTGCGCGTGCGGATGCAGCGCGAGGCGCGTGCGGCGGCCCGGGTGCGCCACACCGGAGTCATCGCCGTGCACGACATCGCCGAGGTCGACGGCCGCCCCCTCATCGTCATGGAGCTGGTCGACGGGCCGTCCCTGGACGACGTACTGCGCGACCGCGGCCCGCTGGACGCACGCGAGGCGGCCGGGATCGGCGCCAAGGTCATGGGCGCCCTGGCCGCCGCCCACCGCGCGGGCGTCCTGCACCGCGACGTGAAGCCCGGCAACATCCTGCTCGACCGCTCGGGCCGGGTCGTCCTCACCGACTTCGGCATCGCCACGATGGACGACCCGGGCGACGGTTCGGCCACGAACCTCACCCGCAGCGGCGAACTCGTCGGCTCCCTCGACTACCTGGCCCCCGAGCGGGCCCAGGGTGCCGACCCGGGCCCCGCCTCCGACATCTGGGCCCTGGGCGCCACGCTGTACGCGGCTGTGGAGGGCTCCGCGCCCTTCCGCCGTACGTCCACGTTCTCGACGCTCACCGCCATCGTTTCCGAGCCGCTGCCCGAGCCCCGGCGCGCCGGTCCTCTCGCCCCCGTCCTCCAGCAGCTGTTGGACAAGCGCCCCGAGGGCCGCCCGGAGGCCGACCGGGCCCGCGAAATGCTCCAGACGGTGGCGGACACGGGGAGCACGGACAGGCCGACGTCCTCACTCCGAGGTCATGCGGCCCCGACGTCGCCCACGCGCCCGGAGACGGAGCGTGTTGTCCCGCCGGTACCCCCGGGATTCGGCCCACCGCAGCACGGGTGGCCGGGCGCCGCCGGACCCCACGAGGACCAGGGCACTCCGAGCTCCGGCACGAAGGCCGGTTCCGGGGCCACCGCTGCTTCAGGAGCGACCTCCTCCGGAGCACCGGGACAGGCCGGATCGGTTTCGGTTTCGGGTTCGGGCGGGCCGGCGGAAGCAGGGGGCGGCCCGCAGGGTTCGGGGCCCGGCTCGCAGGGTTCGGGGACCGATCCCCGTGGCTCGGGGCTCGGCTCGCAGGGCCCGGGACAAGGGCCGCAGGGCGCAGCATCCGGCTCGCCCGGCTCGGGGGCCGCTCAGCCCGGTTCACAGCCCGGCTCGCACACCGCTGTGTCCGGCCCGCACGCCGCCGAGTCCGGCCCGCACGGCCCAGGACCCGGTACGCAGGGCTTGGGTCCGGCCGGCCCGGGCGGCCGCGGCGCCTCCGCTCCCACAGGTCCGATGCACTCGGGAGCCACGCCTCGCCGTAAGACCCGCGTCCTCCTCGCCGCCGCGGCCGCCACCGTCGTCCTCGCGGCGGCCGGGACCACGGTCGCCCTGATGAACGCCTCCGACGGCAAGGACTCGGGCGCGCGGGCCGACGCCGCCCGTGCGGATGCCGCGTCCTCCGCGGCCGAGCCCGGTCGTACCGACGACGGCTCGAACGCCCCCAGGCCCGAGGGGAAGGGTGACGAGAAGGGCAAGGCCCCGTCGGAGAAGCCCGGGGGCGAGAAGAAACCGGAGCCCACCGGCCGGGCGACATCCTCGGCCCCCGCCAAGTCCTCCGGCGGCACCACCGGCGACACGACCGGAGGATCGTCCGGCGACACCTCCGGAGGCGGCGGCGGCGCCGGCGGCGGGTCCGGCGACGGCGGTACGACAGGCGGCGGAACCCCCAGCGAGGCACCCGTCTGCCACGCCATCGGCGGCGGCAAGTACAACTGCACGGTCTGGAAGACCGCGGACTCCTACACCGCCTCCGGCACCAAGGTCGGCATCCTCAACGCCGGCACCAACTACTTCTACTGCCAGCAGAACCTGGGCCGGCGGGAGACCGACGGCCGGTGGACCAACATCTGGTGGGCCAAGACGGACGACGACAGCGGCAACACGGACGTCTGGGTCAGCGACGTCTACATCAAGGGCGGCGACAACGACGCGCCCGTCCCCGGACTCCCGGTCTGCTGAGCGCGCAGCGACACCGCGGCGTACCGCTCCAGCCCGGAGGCCGTCACCAGCTTCTCCTCGACGAACAGCCGCGTGCCCCGCTCGCACAGCCGCCGGTCGGAGCGGGCCCGTGCGCAGAACTCCTCGGGCACGACGCCGAACAGCTCGCGGAAACGGGGCAGGCCGACGAGCAGCTCGGTGAGCAGCACCCGCTGGCCCGGGTGGGTGCGCGGCACGCCGGTGCCGTCGTGAAGGACACCGTGCCGGTTGACGTACGCGTACGCGCCGGGCAGGCGCGTGCCGTCCGCGAGATCGATGCGCACGTCGGGCGAGGGCAGCCAGGCACGGTCGTAGTTGCCGGCCGGCACCGGCACGCCCTCGCTCGTGTCGATCACGGCGAGCTGCTCGGCGTCGAGCCAGACGACGAACAACTCCCGTACGGTGTCGGGCGCGCTGACCGGCGAGGCCGACACGTACCCCATGCGGCTCACATGGGCCGACACACCCGCGTCGACGCCCGTCACCCGGGCCTTCACCATCGGGATCGGCGACAGGATCCCGAACTCCTCCATCTTGTGCCGCAGTTGGCCTGGGCAGGCGTTCGAGCCGATGGCGAGAACCGGCGTGCGGTCCTCGTGCACGAGCCGGTCCAGCGGCAGGAAGCGGTCCCCGTCGAGGAGCCCGGAGTCGGCGGGCCACGCGCCCGGGTAGAGCAGGGGGTGCTCGCGCGGGGCCTCGGCCAGCCCGAGTGCTCGCAGTGTGCGATCGGTGAGGTGCGCCATGTGCTCCGTAGGTTCCGTGGGATGTTCCATGGGCCGCTCAGTCCGCCGGGGGCAGCTCGCCCGAGCCGCGGGTGATCAGCCGGGTCGGCAGCTCGATGCGTTCCGGGGTGACGAGGGTGCCGTCCAGCTGCCGGAAGAGGCGTTCCGCGGCGGTGCGGCCGATGGCCGCCGGATCCTGGGCGACGACCGTGACGCCCGGCTGGAGCAGATCGGCGAGCTCGATGTCGTCGAAGCCGACCAGGGCGACCCGGCGGGTCTGCTCGGCGAGCACGCGGATCACGGTGACCGTCACCCGGTTGTTGGCCGCGAAGATCGCGGTGACCGGATCCGGGCCGGACAGCATCTCCTCGGCCGCCCTGCGCACCCGCTCGGGGTCGGTGACGCCGAGGGACATCCAGGAGTCCGCCACCGGTATGCCCGCGTCCTCCATCGCGGCCCGGTAGCCGCGCAGCCGCTCGGCGGCGGTGTGGATGCGGGGCATGTCGCCGATGAAGCCGATCCGGCGGTGCCCGTGCGCGAGGAGGTGGGCGATGCCGTCCCGGGCACCGCCGAAGTTGTCCGAAAGGACCACGTCGGCGTCGATGTGCCCGGCCGGCCGGTCCACGAACACCGTGGCGACACCCGCCCTGAGCTCCGGCTCCAGGTACCGGTGGTCGTCACCCGCCGGGATCACCACCAGCCCGTCCACCCGCCGCGCGCACAGGGCCAGCACCAGCTCCTGCTCGCGGTCCGGGTCCTCCGCGCTGGAGCCGTTGATCAGCAGGGCGCCGTGGGCGCGGGCCACCTCCTCGACCGACCGGCTCAGCGGCCCGTAGAAGGGGTCCGCGAGGTCCTCCAGGACCAGGCCGATGCTCGCCGTGCGGCCCTTGCGCAGGACCCGCGCGCTGTCGTTGCGGCGGAAGCCGAGCGCGTCGATGGCCTCCTGGACACGCCGCTCCGTCTCCGGGGTCACGCCCGGCTCCCCGTTCACGACGCGGGAGACCGTCTTGAGTCCGACCCCGGCACGTGCCGCGACGTCCTTCATGGTCGGCCGGGTGCCGTAGCGCGTGGCGGATCGGAGGTTGGTCTCGGGCACGGTGCGGTGTCCTGTCCTGTCGTCCACGGGGTGCGTCGGTCCTCGGTTTGTATGAGGATGTGGCGTCGAGCATAGAGCCTGGACAACGTTGTCAGCCTCGGGGGAGACTGTCCACCGCAATCTCCGGACCGGGCTCCGCTGCTGGCCGGCCAGTCCTTTCACCGTTGACGGGGAGTTCCGACACTCATGCACACCGACCTCGTGGCCGCGCTCGACATCGGCGGCACCAAGATCGCCGGCGCTCTGGTGGACGGTGAGGGACGGATCCTGGTCCGCGCCCAGCGGCCGACGCCCGCCCGGGAGGACGGTGACACAGTGATGCGGGCTGTGGAGGAGGTGCTCGGCGAACTCACCGGGTCGCCGCTGTGGGACCGGGTCTCGGCCGTGGGGATCGGCAGCGCCGGTCCGGTGGACAGGTCGGCCGGCACGGTGAGCCCGGTGAACGTGCCCGGCTGGCGCGACTACCCGCTCGTCGGGCGCGTCCGGGCCGCGGCCGGAGGCCTCCCCGTCGAGCTGATCGGCGACGGTGTGGCGATCACGGCGGCCGAGCACTGGCAGGGCGCCGCCCGCGGCCACGACAACGCGCTGTGCATGGTCGTCTCCACCGGTGTCGGCGGCGGCCTGGTGCTCGGCGGCCGGCTGCACGCCGGGCCCACCGGCAACGCCGGTCACATCGGCCACATCAGCGTGGACCTCGACGGCGATCTGTGCCCGTGCGGTTCGCACGGCTGTGTGGAGCGCATCGCGAGCGGCCCCAACATCGCCCGGCGCGCCCTGGAGAACGGCTGGCGGCCCGGCCCTGACGGCGACACGTCCGCCGCCGCGGTGGCCGCCGCGGCCCGGGCCGACGACCCGGTCGCCGTCGCCTCCTTCGAGCGGGCCGCCCAGGCCCTGGCCGCCGGAATCGCCGCCACCGCGACCCTCGTGGAGATCGACATCGCCGTGATCGGCGGGGGAGTGGGCAAGGCGGGCGACGTCCTGTTCGTCCCCCTGCGCAAGGCCCTGAGCACCTACGCGACGCTGTCCTTCGTCCGGCACCTGACCGTCGCCCCGGCCCAGATGGGCACCGACGCCGGGCTGGTGGGCGCGGCGGCGGCCGCACTGGCGACGCGGACGGACACGGCCGCGGCCGGGGTGTGAGACCGGGCTGGAACGTTCAGGCGGGTCATCTCCTGAGCCCACCATGTTCCTGATCCGGCATGCTCTCGATTCGGAGGGAACCGCTCCGGCGTGGGCGGCATCTGACCCGGCGTGGCTGTCGGAGACACGTCCGGAGAAACGTCCGGAGACGCGGACCGCACCTGACGGGCCGCCCCCGTACCGCACACCTGGCGGGCACCCGTACCGCACCTGACGGGCGCCGGTCCGGGATACCGGGTTTTCTCTCGAAAAGCCCCCGAATGTCTGTGCGATGTGGCACGCTCACGCATGTGAACAGCAGACCCGCCCCGGCGCAGCGCCTGCGCGACCTCGCCCTCCTGCGCCGGGTCAAGGACCGGATCGACCGGGAGTACGCGCAGCCGCTGGACGTCGAGGCGCTGGCCCGGGGTGTGCACATGTCGGCCGGGCATCTCAGCCGCGAGTTCAAGCGCGCCTACGGCGAGTCGCCCTACAGCTATCTCATGACGCGCCGCATCGAGCGCGCCATGGCGCTGCTGCGCCGCGGGGACCTCAGCGTCACGGAGGTGTGTTTCGAGGTCGGCTGCTCGTCGCTGGGCACCTTCAGCACCCGCTTCACGGAACTGGTCGGCATGCCGCCCAGCGCTTTCCGGCGCCAGGCGCTCCTCGCCACCGCGGGGATTCCGTCGTGTGTGGCGAAACAGGTGACCAGGCCGATCAGGAATCGAGAAGCGCCCACCTCGAGCCGAAACTAGCGTGATGGCCATGGACCTCACCATTCACGCCAGCTTCCTTCCGCACGACGACCCGGACGCCGCCCTGGCGTTCTACCGCGACACCCTCGGCTTCGAAGTCCGTAACGACGTCGGTTACGAGGGCATGCGCTGGATCACGGTGGGACCCGTCGGCCAGCCCGGCACGAACATCGTGCTGCATCCGCCGGCCGCCGACCCCGGCGTCACCGAGGACGAGCGTAGGACCATCGCCGAGATGATGGCCAAGGGCACCTACGCCAGCATCGTCCTGGCCAGCCCCGACGTCGACGCCGTCTTCGAGCGGGTGCAGGCGGGCGACGCCGAGGTGGTCCAGGAGCCCGTGGACCAGCCGTACGGCGTCCGCGACTGCGCCTTCCGCGACCCCGCGGGCAACATGGTCCGCATCCAGCAGCTGAAGCCGTGACGGCGCGGTAGCAGCCGATCCGCAGACCCACACGCAACACCCCGCGCCGCGCCTCTCGGCCGGCGCGGGGAAGCCAGATCGTCCGACCGCGGCAGCCCCGCCCGACAGATGGAGACCGATGAGCATGGCCATGAGGACGGAAAGACAGTCGTCCGGGCCGCACGTTGCCGACAGCCACGATGTGATCCGCGTGCACGGCGCGCGCGAGAACAACCTCAAGGACGTCAGCATCGAGATCCCGAAGCGCCGGCTGACGGTGTTCACCGGCGTCTCCGGCTCGGGCAAGAGCTCGCTCGTGTTCGACACCATCGCCGCGGAGTCGCAGCGGCTGATCAACGAGACCTACAGCGCCTTCCTCCAGGGCTTCATGCCGAACCGGGCCCGGCCGGAGGTCGACGTGCTCGACGGGCTGACGACCGCGATCGCCGTGGACCAGCAGCGAATGGGCGGCGACCCCCGCTCCACGGTCGGCACCGCCACCGACGCCAACGCGATGCTGCGCATCCTCTTCAGCAGGCTGGGCAAGCCGCACATCGGCCCGCCCAGCGCATACTCCTTCAACACCGCCTCTGTACGGGCGAGTGGCGCGATCACCGTCGAGCGCGGCGCCAAGACCAAGGCCCAGAAGGCGACCTTCGAGCGCACCGGCGGCATGTGCAACCGCTGCGAGGGCCGCGGCAAGGTCTCCGACATCGACCTCACCCAGCTCTACGACGACTCCAAGTCGCTGTCCGAGGGCGCGTTCACCATCCCCGGCTGGAAGTCGGACAGCCAGTGGACCGTGCAGCTCTACGCCCAGTCGGGCTTCGTCGACCCGGACAAGCCGATCCGCGAGTACACCAAGAAGGAACTGCACGCGTTCCTCTACGGGGAACCGGTCAAGATCAAGGTCAACGGCATCAACCTCACCTACGAGGGACTGATCCCCAAGATCCAGAAGTCCTTCCTGGCCAAGGACAAGGAGGCGATGCAGCCGCACATCCGGGCGTTCGTGGAGCGGGCGGTCACCTTCACCGTCTGTCCCGAGTGCGACGGCACCCGGCTTAGTGAGGGCGCCAGATCCTCGAAGATCGACGGCATCAGCATCGCCGACGCCTGCGCGATGGAGATCAGGGACCTGGCCGAGTGGGTCCGGAAGCTGTCCGAGCCGTCCGTGGCGCCGCTGCTCACCGCGTTGCAGGGGACGCTCGACTCGTTCGTGGAGATCGGCCTGGGCTATCTCTCGCTCGACCGGCCGGCGGGCACGCTGTCGGGCGGTGAGGCGCAGCGCGTGAAGATGATCCGCCATCTCGGCTCCTCGCTCACGGACGTCACCTACGTCTTCGACGAGCCGACCATCGGCCTGCACCCGCATGACATCCAGCGGATGAACAACCTGCTGCTGCGACTGCGGGACAAGGGCAACACGGTGCTCGTCGTGGAGCACAAGCCGGAGGCGATCGCGATCGCCGACCACGTCGTCGACCTCGGTCCCGGCGCCGGTACGGCGGGCGGCACCGTCTGCTTCGAGGGCACGCTCGAGGGGCTGCGGGCAGCGGACACCGTCACCGGCCGTCATCTCGACGACCGGGCCACCCTCAAGGAGACCGTGCGCAAGGCCACCGGCGCGCTGGAGATCCGGGGCGCGTCGGCGAACAACCTCCGGGACGTCGACGTCGACATCCCGCTAGGGGTGCTCACCGTCGTCACCGGTGTCGCCGGCTCCGGCAAGAGCTCCCTGCTGCACGGGTCGATCCCCGCCGACGCGGGGGTCGTCTCGGTGGACCAGAGCGCGATCAAGGGCTCCCGGCGCAGCAACCCCGCGACCTACACCGGGCTGCTCGACCCGATCCGCAAGGCCTTCGCGAAGGTCAACGGCGTGAAGCCGGCCCTCTTCAGCGCCAACTCCGAGGGCGCCTGCCCCACCTGCAACGGCGCCGGAGTCATCTATCTCGACCTCGGCATGATGGCCGGCGTCGACACCCCCTGCGAGGACTGCGAGGGCAAGCGGTTCCAGGCCTCGGTGCTGGAGTACCACCTCGGCGGCCGTGACATCAGCGAGGTGCTCGCGATGTCGGTGGCCGAGGCGGAGGAGTTCTTCGGCGACGGCGAGGCCCGTACCCCGGCCGCGCACAAGATCCTGGAGCGGCTCGCCGACGTCGGGCTCGGCTACCTCACCCTCGGGCAGCCGCTCACCACGCTCTCCGGCGGCGAGCGGCAGCGCCTGAAGCTGGCCACGCACATGGCGGAGAAGGGCGGCGTCTACGTCCTCGACGAGCCGACCACCGGCCTGCACCTCGCGGACGTGGAGCAGCTGCTCGGCCTGCTCGACCGACTCGTCGACTCCGGCAAGTCGGTCGTCGTCATCGAGCACCACCAGGCGGTCATGGCGCACGCCGACTGGATCATCGACCTCGGCCCCGGCGCCGGCCACGACGGCGGCCGGATCGTCTTCGAGGGCACACCGGCCGACCTCGTCGCGGCCCGCTCCACCCTGACCGGGGAGCACCTCGCGGCCTACGTCGGCGCCTGAGCGAGAACGGTCGTGAGGCGAGTGCACCACGGAGTCACTCGCCTCACGGTCACCGCAAAAAGCCCACTCTGCACATAAGCCTCAAATCGGGTGAATAACGGCACGCTCCGAGGGCACTCCGTTTCCGGAACCCCCCACGGAACGGAGTCGCTGATGATCATCAAGAAGATGCACGAGAAGGGCGTCCGCAGCGAGCACGCCTACATGGCCGCCATGGCGTCCATCGGCTTCAGCGTCGTCGCCTGGATGGGCTCGCTGAAGATGGAACCCGGCACCGGCCTCGCCCGTGCCGACCGCTGGGGCATCTTCGTGGGCGAATGGGCACCGACCTTCTTCGGTCTGGGCCTGGCCCTGTCCCACTACGAGCAGCACGACGGCACCCTCACCGCCGACGTCCACGAGTTCCGGCAGACGCAGAAGGCGAGCTGAACGGCCTACTCCGGCGAGCGCCCGGCGCCCTTCCCGCGCACCCTGGTGCCATGGCGTCCGTGAAACCCGTCGTGGTCTACCCGCCCGCCACGGACGGTGGCCGGCGGGTACGCGTGGACGACCAGTTCCTCGGGATCGCGTACGGGCTGCTGGACGTCGCCGAGTTCCTGCGGCGGGCGGGGATCGACGACGCGGACGAGGCCTACGTGGCGGCGTCCGGGCTGATCGAGTGGCGCGGCGGCGGCCCCGGCGCCTGGGGCACGGAGCCGGACGACGACCTCGCGTGAAGCCCCTGCTTCGCCCGGTCGGCTCCGGGTGCGTGACCCCGCGGCGGGTCCGGCAGTTGAGTCGGGCATGAAGAAGCGCAGCATGCTCGCCATCGCCTCCCTTGCCACCGGCTTCGTCGTCGCGGCGATCACCCCGTCGCACGCCGTCGGGGAGAGCCTCGGCACCCTCAACGTGGACGAGACCCTCCGCACCCTCCCCGACACCGTCGCCAAGGACAGCCTGTCCCTGGACAAGGAGGACGGCGCGCAGGAGAAGGAGAAGGGCTGACGGTCCGCCCGTCCCCGGCCCACGGCGCCGGCGCTCCCGAGTCAGGGGGCGCCGGCGCCGTCGTCATGCGCCCTCAACTGCGGCTGGTTTTCGTGGCAGGGTGGAGCGGGCAAGCCTCAGGGGGCCAACAGAAGAGGGGGACCTGTGACCGTCGTCTGGATCAACGGCGCGTTCGGTGCGGGGAAGACCACCACCGCACAGGAACTGATCGAACTGATCCCGAACAGCACGCTCTTCGACCCCGAGGTCATCGGCGGAGCGCTCCGGTATCTGCTGCCGCCCAAACACCTCGCCGGGGTCGGCGACTTCCAGGACCTGCCGATCTGGCGCCGGCTCGTGATCGACACGGCGGCCGCGATGCTCGCGGAACTCGGCGGGACCCTGGTGGTCCCCATGACCCTGCTGCGCCAGGAGTACCGCGACGAGATCTTCGGCGGCCTGGCCGCCCGCAGGATTGCGGTCAGCCACTTCCTGCTCGCTCCGGCCGAAACGATACTGCGCGAGCGGATAGCGGGCCGCGACGTTCCGCGGGACCTGCCCGACGGCGAGATGCGAATACGCCAGTGGTCCTTCGGCCACATCGAGCCGTACCGGGCCGCACTCGCCTCCTGGCTCACCGCCGACGCCCACCCGGTCGACACCAGCGACCTCACACCGCACGAGACCGCCGCCCGGATCGCCGAGGCCGTCAACAGCGGCTCCGTGCCCGTCTGCGACATCGTGCAGACGCCCGAGCCCACCGCCGAGACACTCGCCGCCGGTGTGCTCCTCTTCGACGAACAGGGCCGGGTCCTGCTCGTCGACCCCACCTACAAGGCGGGCTGGGAGTTTCCCGGCGGCGTCGTCGAACCCGGTGAGGCCCCCGCACGCGCCGGTGTGCGGGAGGTCGCCGAGGAGACCGGCATCCACCTCGACGAGGTACCGAGCCTGCTCGTCGTCGACTGGGAGCGCCCCTCGCCCCCCGGGTTCGGAGGCCTGCGGCTCCTCTTCGACGGCGGCACCCTCGACTCCACGGAGGCCGGGCGGTTGTTGCTGCCCGGGCCGGAGCTGCGCGACTGGCGGTTCGTCACCGAGGAGGAGGCCGCCGACCTGCTGCCACCGGTGCGCTACGAGCGGCTGCGCTGGGCCCTGAGGGCACGCGAACGCGGAGCGGCGTTCTATCTGGAAGCCGGGGTGCCGGTCGGCTGACGCCGAGCTCTCGTTCCCGCCTTTTACCCGACGCGGGAGATTCCGAGGGAAAAGCAAAAGGAAACGTCCACGGACCCATTGCCAAGTACTGCCCAAGGAATCTCCCGCACTCGTTCACGCGGCGGGTAATCACGTTCCCTGCTCTCGTCAACACTCTTCCATGACCGCAAACAGTCCCTTTTCTGACCCCTGCTCGGCTTGACCGGACTCGCACGGCATTGCGAAAGTCCGCAGAGTCTCACGGCGGTGATTGCGACCGCCACTCAATTTCCTTGCCTCAGGGGCAGATCCGGGATGTCCGTACGATGACCACGCAACACCAGCCGGCCGACGCCGGCGGCGGCACCGCGCTCCTGGCCGAGCCGCCGACGCAGGATCCCAGAACCGGCGGCACGGTCGTCGCCGGCCGCTCACCGGCCCGCATGGCCTGGAAGCGGATCAGGCGGGACAAGGTCACCACGGCCGCCCTGGTGGCCACCCTCCTGTTCATCGCGATCGCCCTGCTCGCGCCGGTCCTCACCGCGCTGACCAGTTGGGGACCGATCACCCCCGACAACAAGGCGATCAACCCGGATACGGGCAACTTCCCCTACGGATCGCTGGGCGGCATCAGCGCCCAGCACCTCCTCGGCGTCGAACCGGGCACCGGCTACGACCTGTTCGCCCGCATCGTCTACGGCCTGCGCACCTCGCTCTACGTCGGTTTCGCCTCGGCCGTGCTGTCCACCGTGGTCGGTGTCGTGGCAGGGCTCGCGGCCGGCTACTTCGGCGGCTGGGTCGACTCCCTGCTGTCCCGGGTCATGGACGTGATGCTGGCGTTCCCGCAGCTGCTGTTCATCATCGCGCTCACCCCGGTGATCCAGAACGCGCTCCAGACCAACAGCCACGGCGGCACCGACGAGAACCTCCGGCTGCTCGTCCTGGTCCTCAACATCGCCGTCTTCGCCTGGGCGTACACCGCCCGTCTGGTGCGCGGACAGGTGCTGTCCCTGCGCGAGCGGGAGTTCGTCGACGCCGCGCGGCTGATGAGCGCCGGCCGGCGGCACATCCTGTTCCGGCAACTGCTGCCCAACCTGTGGGCGCCGATCCTGATCTCCTTCGCCCTCGCCGTCCCGCAGAACATCACCACCGAGGCCGCCCTGTCGTACCTGGGCGTCGGCGTCATCCCGCCCAACCCCGACTGGGGATCCCTGCTGTCGGACGCCTCCCAGTTCTTCCTCCAGGACCCGATGTACCTCTTCGTGCCCGGTGTCCTGCTCTTCCTGCTGGTCCTGGCGCTCAACCTCCTCGGGGACGGCGTCCGGGACGCCCTGGATCCCCGCGCCCGGCGCGGCTGACAAGCCACCCCCCGAGTGTCGGCCCGGCGGCCCCACGAACGGCCGCCCGGCCCGTAGCAAGAAACGGAGTTTCCTCAATGACGCGCAGCACGCGCAGATCGCGCACGGTCGCTCTCACGGCCTCCGCCGTGATGATCGCCCTGGGGGCCACCGCATGCGGAGGTTCCTCCGGCGACAGCGGCAGCGGCACGCCCGGCAAGGGCGGCACCCTGACCGTCCTGAACAAGGCGGACTTCGACCACCTCGACCCCCAGCGCGTCTACACGACCGAAGGCTCGAGCATGGACGAGGAAATCGTCCGGACCCTCACGGGCTGGGACGAGACGGGCTCGGCCCCGAAGCTGGTCGGCGACCTCGCCACGGACACCGGAACGCCGTCCAAGGGCGCCACCGTCTGGACCTTCCACCTGCGGCACGGGGTCAAGTACCAGGACGGCAGCGAGGTCACCGCACCCGACGTCAAATACGGCGTCGAGCGCTTCTTCTCCTCCGACATCAACGGCGGCCCGCCCTACGCGTCCCAGTGGCTCGTCGGCGGCGCCGACTACAAGGGCCCCTACCAGGGCAAGGAGCTCGGCTCCGTCCAGACGCCGGACAAGTACACGATCGTCTTCCATCTGAACCAGCCGGTGGCCGACTTCAACGAGACCACCGCCATGCCCGGCTGGTCCGCCGTACCCAAGGCCCACGACACCGGCTCGACCTATGACACCAAGGTCTGGTCCGACGGCCCGTACATGATCAAGTCGTACGCCAAGAACAAGGAACTCGTCCTCACCCGGAACAAGTACTGGTCGCAGCCGACCGACCCGATCCGGCAGCAGAACGTCGACGAGATGGACGTGAAGTTCGGCCAGGACGAGGCGGCCATCGACCAGCAGATCAAGGCCGATGCCGGCACCGCGCAGACATCGATCCAGCAGTGGCCGATCGCGGGCTCCGACCTGGCGCAGCTCGCGGGCGACCCGTCCCTGAAGAGCCGTTACTACAAGATCCCGGCACCCGGCATCAACTACCTGGCGATCAACACCACCCGCGTCAAGGACCTCCGGGTCCGCCAGGCGATCGAGTACGCCATCGACAAGACCACGGTGCGCGGCGCCTTCGGGGGCTCCGCGTACGGCGACTACGCCACCACCATGCTGAGCCCCGGCATCGGCGGCTACAAGAAGTTCAACCTGTACAGCCCCAACCCCTCGGGCAACCTCGCCAAGGCCAAGGCACTGATGAAGCAGGCGGGCGACCCGAAGCCGACCATGTCGATCGCGGTGGAGAACACCCCGACCCAGGAACACTTCGCCGACGCGGTGAAGACCGCGCTGGAACGGATCGGCATCCACGCCAACATCTCACCGATCGAGGCGGCGAACTACTTCAGCACGGTCAACAACACGAAGAACCAGTACGACCTGACCTGGGGCGACTGGATCGCCGACTGGCCCAACGCCTCCACGGTGCTGCCCACCCTCTTCGACGGCCGGCTGATCAAGAAGAACCCGCAGGCCAACCAGGACCTGTCCTATCTCAACGACCCGAAGGCCAACACGCTGATCGACAAGGCCGCCACGATGACCGACGTCAAGCAGCGCAACGCCACCTACGGTCGGCTGGACGAGCAGATCATGAAGGACGCCGCCGTGGTCCCGCTGACGTACATGAACTTCAGCGACATGTCCGGCTCCAAGGTCGGCGGGGTCATCCCCGACACGATCCTGGCCGAGCCGAGCCTGGTCCACGTCTACGTCAAGCACTGACGGCGGCAACCCTCTCGACCCCGCCGGCGGCCTGGGCCGCCGGCGGGCACCCCACTCACGTCAGGTCCCGGCATCCCATGTTTCGTTACCTCATCAGACGCCTGCTGGCAGCGGCCCTGATCATGCTGGTGATCACCACGATCACCTTCTTCATCTTCTTCGCGCTGCCGTCGAACCCCGCACTCCTGGCCTGCGGAAAGACCTGCTCCCCGTCCCGCCTCGCGGAGATCAAGCACTCGCTGGGCCTGGACCAGAGCTACCTGACGCAGTACTGGGAGTTCGTCAAGGGGCTGTTCGCCGGCCGTGACTTCGGCGACCAGAGCGTGCGTATCCACTGCGAGGCACCCTGCCTCGGCGTTTCCTTCCAGACCGACACCCCCGTCCTGACCACCCTGCTGTCGGACTTCCCGGCGGACCTCTCCCTCGGACTCGGCGCCGCGGTGGCGTTCCTCGTCCTGGGCGTCGGCCTCGGCACCGTCGCCGCGGTCCGCAGGGGCAGGGCCGCCGACAAGGCGGCGGTCGGACTGGCCCTGTTCGGAGTCTCGGTGCAGATCTACTTCATCGGTCTGCTCCTGCTGTACCTCTTCGTCGACAAGTTCCAGCTCCTGCCGACCTCCGGCTACACCCCGATCACCGAGGACCCGGCAGGGTGGTTCAAGGGCCTGATCCTGCCGTGGGCCACCCTGGTCATCGTCTACCTCGCGATGTACACCCGGCTCACGCGCTCCTCCATGCTGGAGGTCTTCTCCGAGGACTACATGCGTACCGCCCGAGCCAAGGGACTGCCGGCCGCCACCGTCGTCCTCAAGCACGGACTGCGCGCCGCCATCACCCCGATCATCACCATCTTCGGCATGGACGTCGGCTCCCTGATCGGCGGCTCCGCGGTCATCACCGAGTCGGTGTTCGGCATCAACGGCATCGGCAAGCTCGCGGTCGACTCCGTCCAGAACTCCGACCTGCCCGTCATCCTCGGCACCACGCTCTTCGCCGCGACGTTCGTCGTCCTCGCCAACGTGGTCGTCGACCTGGTGTACGGCCTCGTCGACCCGCGCGTGCGCCTCGCCTGAGTCCTTCTTCCGTCCTTAGGAACACCCGTGTCCGTTCAGACCTCACCGCAGCCCGCGGACGTCACGCCCGCGCCCGCACCCTTCCTCGACGTACGCGACCTGAGGGTGCACTTCCCGACCGAGGACGGCCTCGTCAAGTCCGTCGACGGCGTCTCCTTCACCCTGGAGAAGGGCAGCACCCTCGGCATCGTCGGCGAGTCCGGCTCCGGCAAGTCGGTGACCTCGCTGGCCCTGCTCGGACTGCACAAGGGCACCCGCGCCCGGGTCTCCGGCGAGATCTGGCTGGAGGGGAAGGAACTCGTCGCCCTGCCCGAGGCAGACATGCGCGCACTGCGCGGCCGTACGGTTTCCATGATCTTCCAGGACCCGCTCTCCGCGCTCCACCCCTTCTTCACCGTCGGCGCCCAGATCGCCGAGGCCTACCGCGTCCACCACAAGGTCTCCAAGAAGGAGGCCAGGGACCGCGCGGTCGAGATGCTCAAGCGGGTCGGCATCCCGCAGCCCGAGCGCCGGGCCCGGGACTATCCGCACCAGTTCTCCGGCGGCATGCGCCAGCGCGCCATGATCGCCATGTCGCTGGTCTGCGACCCGGCCCTGCTCATCGCCGACGAGCCCACCACCGCCCTCGACGTCACCGTCCAGGCGCAGATCCTGGACCTGATCCGCGACCTCCAGGAGGAGTTCGGCTCCGCCGTCGTCATCATCACCCACGACCTCGGCGTCGTCTCCGACGTCGCCGACGACATCCTGGTGATGTACGGCGGCCGCCGGATCGAGTACGGCACCACCCGAGAGGTCCTCAAACAGCCCCAGCACCCCTACACCTGGGGCCTGTTGCAGTCCATGCCGCACCTCACCGGCGACGTCGGCGAACGGCTCAACCCGATCCCCGGCACCCCGCCGAGCCTGATCAACCTGCCGGACGGCTGCTCCTTCCACCCCCGCTGCGCCTACAAGGGCTGGGCCCCGGAAGGGCGTTGCACCGTGGAACGGCCCGAGCTGCGCCTCGTCCCCGGTACCGGAGGGCACCTCGCCGCGTGCCACCTCACCGACGAGGCCAAGCACGAGATCCGTGACGGCGGACGAAAGGGAGCATGACGTGAGCACCACCCAGTCCCTCACCGGACAGACCGCCGACCGCCCCACCGGCGAGAACCTCCTCGAAGTACGCGGTCTCCAAAAGCACTTCCCCCTCCGGCAGGGCATCCTCTTCCAGCGGCAGATCGGGGCCGTGCGAGCCGTCGACGGCATCGACTTCTCGGTCGGGCCCGCCGAGTCGCTGGGCCTGGTCGGCGAGTCCGGCTGCGGCAAGTCGACCACCGGCCGCCTGATCACCCGGCTGCTCGAACCCACCGGCGGCTCCGTCGTGTTCGACGGCGAGGACATCACCCACCGGCCTCCCGGACGGATGCTCCAGGCCCGCCGCAACCTCCAGATGATCTTCCAGGACCCGTACTCCTCGCTGAACCCCCGGCACACCGTCGGCACCATCATCGAGACGCCGATGCGGCTCAACGGCATCAACCCGCCCCAGGGCCACAAGCGGCGCGCCCAGGAACTCCTGGAAACGGTCGGACTCAACCCCGAGCACTACAACCGCTACCCGAACGAGTTCTCCGGCGGCCAGCGCCAGCGCATCGGCATCGCCCGCGCCCTCGCCCTGCGGCCCAAGCTGATCGTGGCCGACGAACCCGTCTCCGCACTGGACGTCTCCATCCAGGCGCAGGTCGTCAACCTGCTCCAGGACCTCCAGCGGGAGTTCGGCATCGCCTTCGTCTTCATCGCCCACGACCTCGCCGTCGTACGGCACTTCTCCGAACGGGTCGCCGTGATGTACCTCGGCAAGATCGTCGAGGTGGCCGACCGGGAGTCGCTCTACACCCGGCCACGGCACCCCTACACGCACGCGCTGCTGTCCGCCGTTCCCGAGGCCGACCCGGACGCCACCGAGCGGCGCGAGCGCATCCGGCTGGCCGGGGACGTGCCCTCACCGATCGACCCGCCCTCCGGCTGCCGCTTCCGCACCCGCTGCTGGAAGGCCCAGGACAAGTGCGCCACCGAGGAACCGCGGCTCGTCAGAGTCGAAGGCAGCCCCGCGGGCCATCTCACCGCCTGCCACTTCCCCGAGGAACCGACGGTCGCCGCGCGCGCCGAGGACATCGTGCTCGACCCGGCACTCGCGGAGCTGAAGGGCAGCCTCTGACCACCGCGGTTCACGCGTACGCCATGGCCCGCAGCGCCCCGGCCGCCCCCCGCGTCACCGGATCCCCGTGACCGAAGCAGGCCACGTCCGTGTCCAGCTCCGCCAGCCGCCGGCAGGCGGCCAGTACCTGGGAGCGGTCGAGGTTGAACACGCCCGGTATCACCGTGCCGTCCACGGGCGACGCGGCGACTGTGTCACCCGTGAACAGCACCCCGTGTTCGGGGAGATGGAGCGCGATGCTGCCGTGCGTGTGCCCCGGCACGTGCACGACGTGCGCCCCGCCGCCCCAGTCCAGGACCTCGCCGCCGGCCACCTCCGTGACCCGCGCCGGCCGGGCGAAGTCACCCTCGGGCAGGAGCTTCGCCGCCTGCTCGAACAGCGGCCGCTCCCAGTCCTCGAACACCGGCGGGGGGCCGGGGGTCTCGTCCCGGACGACGGGCGCGTCCAGCCGGTGGACCAGCACCTCGGCACCGCCGAACGCGGCGAACTCGCCCGCCCCGCCCGCGTGGTCCTCGTGGAAGTGGGTGAGCACGATCCGCCGCACGTCCCGCGGATCCCGGCCGAGCGCGGTCACCGCCTCGGCGATCGGGGCACCGGAGCCCGCCGGGCCGGCGTCGACCAGCGTCAGCTCGCCGCGGTCGTCACCGTCGCGCCACAGGTAGGCCTGGCCGACGGGGAAACGCAGTAAGTGAAGGCGGGGGAGGAGCTCGACGACGTCCATGGGACGACCGTAGGCAAGGCCCCCGTCCGCGGACGAGGGCCTTAGCTGTCAGCAGAGTGGTCAGCTCGCCGCGTAGTTGCGCAGGAACAGCGCCTCCGCCACCGACAGCCGCTCCAGCTCCTCGGGGGACACGCTCTCGTTCACGGCGTGGATCTGGGCCTCCGGCTCGCTCAGCCCGATGAGCAGGATCTCCGCACGCGGGTAGAGGGCGGCGAGGGTGT
Organism: Streptomyces sp. DH10; assembly: GCF_029813805.1. Classification (NCBI taxonomy): domain Bacteria; kingdom Bacillati; phylum Actinomycetota; class Actinomycetes; order Kitasatosporales; family Streptomycetaceae; genus Streptomyces; species Streptomyces sp. DH10. Next base: position 274,066 of record NZ_JARVKU010000001.1, on the reverse strand, counting down.
TGCACAGCGGGATGGAGCCGCCCTGGCCGGCGTACTGCATCTCCTGCCCCGGGTACGCCACGGCCATCGCGTCCGCCATGGCCCGGTACGCCGGGCTCGTCGTGTCGGCGCGGAAGGCCTGGCCCTGGCCGATCTGCTCGGTGCTCACCCGCGCGCCCCACGGCGTGTGCGCCTCCAGGTGCGCCTGGAGCAGCTTGGTCGCCTCGGCCGCGTCCACCCCCGGCGGCACCCGCAGGCTGATCAGCGCCCGGGCGCTCGCGTGCACGGACGCAGTGGCGCCGACGACGGGCGGGCAGTCGATGCCGAGGACCGTCACGGCCGGGCGCGCCCAGATGCGGTCGGCGACCGTCCCGGAGCCGATCAGCCCGACACCGTCCAGCACCTTGGCGTCCTGCCGGAAGCGCTCCTCGTCGTACTGGAGTCCGTCCCAGGCCGCGTCCCCGGTGAGCCCGTCGACGGTCGTCGAACCGTCCTCGGCGCGCAGCGAGTCCAGGACCCGGATCAGGGCGGCCAGCGAGTCGGGCGCGGCACCGCCGAACTGGCCCGAGTGCAGGTTGCCGGCGAGTGTGTCGATCCGGACGCGGACGAGGGTCATGCCGCGCAGGGTGGCGGTGACCGTCGGCAGTCCGACCCGGAAGTTGCCCGCGTCGCCGATGACGATCGTGTCGGCCTCCAGCAGGCCCGGGTGCTCCTCCGCGTACCGCTCCAGGCCGCCCGTGCCCTGTTCCTCCGAGCCCTCCGCGATCACCTTGACGTGGACCGGGACGCCGCCGTTCGCCTTCAGAGCGCGCAGCGCCAGCAGGTGCATGATGATGCCGCCCTTGCAGTCGGCGGCTCCGCGCCCGTACCAGCGCCCGTCCCGCTCGGTCAGTTCGAAGGGCGGGGTCGTCCATCCGGCCTCGTCCAGCGGCGGCTGCACGTCGTAGTGGGCGTACAGCAGGACGGTCTTCGCGCCCTCCGGGCCGGGCAGGTAGCCGTAGACCGACTGGGTGCCGTCGGGGGTGTCGAGCAGGGCCACGTCCTGGAAGCCCTCGGCGGCGAGCGCGTCCGTGACCCAGCGGGCGGCGCCCTCGCTCTCGCTCCTCGGGAACTGGTCGAAGTCCGCCACCGACCGGAAGGCCACCAGTTCGGTGAGCTCTTCCTTCGCCCTGGGCATCAGCGAGGCGACGGTTTCGGCGACCGGATTCGACGGCATGGGCACGCTCCTTGTGGGTGCGACGTTGTAGCGGTGAGTGCCGTAGATCCTCCCACAGCGGCCTTCGGCCAGGTCGGCCGTAGGATGCGGGAGACAGCAGGGGCAGGCGGCTTGATCGGGAGCAGTAGACCATCGTGAGCAGCGAGAACTCTTCGGCGGACGACGTGCGACAGGTGTGGGACGTCGTCGTGGTGGGCGCGGGACCCGCGGGCGCTTCGGCCGCGTACGCGGCGGCGGTCGCCGGCAGACGCGTGCTGTTGCTGGAGAAGGCGGAGCTGCCGCGGTACAAGACGTGCGGCGGCGGCATCATCGGCCCCTCGCGCGACGCGCTCCCGCCCGGCTTCGAGCTGCCGCTCAAGGACCGCGTGCACGCGGTGACCTTCTCGAACAACGGGCGTTTCACACGCACGCGCCGGTCCAAGCAGATGCTGTTCGGGCTGATCAACCGGCCCGAGTTCGACCAGCAGCTCGTCGAGCACGCGCAGAAGGCGGGCGCCGAGCTGCGTACGGGTGTCACGGTCCAGCGGGTCGAGCAGCACGGCTCGGCGGTGCCCGACCGGCGCACGGTCGCCGTGATCCTCCAGGGCGGCGAGGTCCTGCTCGCCCGGGCCGTGGTCGGCGCGGACGGCAGCGCCAGCCGCATAGGGGCGCACGTCGGGGTCAAGGTGGGCCAGGTTGACCTCGGCCTGGAGGTGGAGATCCCGGTGCCGGAGACCGTCGCCGAGGACTGGAAGGGGCGGGTGCTCCTCGACTGGGGCCCGATGCCCGGCAGTTACGGCTGGGTCTTCCCCAAGGGCGACACCCTGACGGTCGGGGTGATCTCGGCGCGGGGCGAAGGCGCCGCGACGAAGCGGTACTTGGAGGAGTTCGTCGGGCGGCTGGGTCTCGCCGGCTTCGAACCGAGCATCTCCTCCGGGCACTTGACCCGTTGCCGCGCCGACGACTCGCCGCTCTCGCGCGGGCGGGTGCTGGTGTGCGGTGACGCGGCGGGGCTGCTGGAGCCGTGGACCCGCGAGGGCATCTCCTTCGCGCTGCGGTCCGGGCGGCTCGCGGGGGAGTGGGCGGTGCGGATCGCCGAGGCGCACGACGCCGTGGACACGCGCCGGCAGGCCCTCAACTACGCGTTCGCGGTCAAGGCCGGTCTCGGTGTGGAGATGAGCGTCGGCAAGCGGCTGCTGACCGTGTTCGAGCGCCGCCCCGGTCTGTTCCACGCGGCGCTGACGAGCTTCCGTCCGGCCTGGCGGGCGTTCAAGGAGATCACGCAGGGCTCGACGTCGCTGGGTGAGATCGTCCGCACGTATCCGGTGGCCCAGCGGGCCCTGACCGCGCTGGACCGCCGTCCCGCCGCGACGGGCGAGGCGCAGGCGGACGAGGTCAGCCCGTCACCGTGATCTCGAAGACCGGGTGGTCGGGGGCGATACGGCGCAGCTGGTCGTCCGGGGAGTCGGGGCCGACTCCGTTGAAGAAGACCCCGACCTCCGCCTTCCAGCGCTTGAGGTAGGCGCGCAGGACCGGGGTCTTGTCGTCGTCGGCCACCTCGGTCGCGGTGAAGGTGTCCACGCGCTCGCCGAGGTGCAGTTCGCCGCCGCCCGAAGCGCGCATATTGTGCGTCCACTGGACGTGGCCGCGGGGCGCGACCAGGTACTGCCGGCCGTCCAGGGTCAGCACGTTGACCGGGGTGGTGCGCCACTGGCCGCTCTTGCGGCCGCGGACGGCGAGGACGCGGGAGCCCCAGACGCTGATGCCGCGGCGGGTCAGCCAGGCGACGAGCCGGTTGAAGACGTTGATGGTGAGCCAGCCGGGCTTGCGGACATGCGTGGACATGGGGTTCCCCCTGGTAGGTCTGGTAGTTCTAGTAGATGTGGAGCAGCGCTCTCTTTTGTGAGCATTGCTCTCGCTCGGTGTTGCCAGTCTGCCCGAGAGCGGTGCCCGAAAGCAAGAGCACTGCTCTCTTTTCGGGGTGCTGCTCTCGTTTGTGTGCACTGCTCTGTTCTCATGGCACACTGCCCCACATGAGCACCGCACACGGCGCCCGTGCCCGGGCCAGGATCGAAGTCACCGCGGCCATCAAGGACGAGGCCCGCAGACAGCTCGCGGCCGAGGGCGCCGCCCGGCTCTCGCTGCGGGCCGTCGCCCGCGAGCTCGGCATGGTCTCCTCGGCGCTGTACCGCTACTTCCCCAGCCGCGACGACCTGCTGACCGCCCTCATCATCGACGCCTACGACTCCCTGGGCGGGACCGCCGAGGCCGCCTACGAAGCGGCCGCCGGCTCCGGCCCCCTGCAACGCTGGATCGCGGTGTGCGAGGCGGTGCGGCGCTGGGCGCTCGACCACCCCCACGAGTACGCCCTCATCTACGGATCACCCGTGCCGGGTTACACCGCCCCCGACACCACCGTCCCGCCCGCCGCCCGCGTCGGTCTGCTGCTCTTCGCCATCGTCCGCGACGCCTACCAGGGTCCCGGCCTGGCCAGGCCCTCGCTGCCGGCCGACCTGCGCCCGGAGGCCGAGCGGATGGCCGCCGACCTCGCGCCGGACCTACCGCCCGAGACGGTGGCGGCCCTCGTCGCGGCCTGGGCCCAGTTGTTCGGGCTGGTCGGCTTCGAGCTGTTCGGGCAGTTCAACCGGGTGGTGAAGGACCGGGAGACGTTCTTCCGGCACTCGGTGGGGCAACTCGCCCACGGGGTGGGGCTGGTGTATCCGCAGAACGGGCCCGCCGCCAGGAACCCGGCGTCCTGACGGGCGCCGTACTTCCCCGGGAGTACGAGTGATCACCACGCCCGGGTGACGCCGCCGCGGGCGGGTGGCGTCTAGCGTGGCCGCTATGGACGAGCAGCGTGCGCGGGGCGGTCCGCCGCGGTGGTGGCGGCACGGGCCTCCGTGGTGGGAACGGTGGGGCGAGGGGGAGCGTGCGCCCCGCCTGCCCTGGCGGTCCACCGCCGTCGTCACGGGCTTCGTCCTGCTCGGCTCCCAGTTCGCCGCCCACGGCCAGGAGGGCGAGCGGGCGGCCCTGGACCCCTTCGCGCGGGTGCTCCTGCTGCTGGCAGGGGCGCTGCTGCTGTGGCGCAAGCGGTACCCGGTGGCCGTGGTCTTCGGCACGGCGGGTGCCGTCATGCTCTACCTGGGGGCCGGGTATCCGTACGGGCCGGTGCTCCTCACCGTCGCCCTGGCGTGCTTCAGCGCGATCGTCGCCGGACACCGCTGGGCGGCGTGGGCGGCGATGGGAACGCTCTGGGCTGGGCACGCGCTGGTGGCGCACTGGCTCTTCCGGTGGCTTCCCCCGTCGGGGGACTCCGCCGCGTCCTGGGGCGAGGAGATCGTGGTCGCCACCTGGGTGGTGGCGATCGCGGCGGTGTCGGAGCTGTTCAGGGTCCGGCGCGAGCAGTGGGCCCGCGAGCGGGCCGAGCGCGCCGAGGCCGCGCGGCGACGGGCCGACGCGGAGCGGCTGCGGATCGCGCAAGAGCTGCACGACGTGCTCGCCCACAGCATCTCCGTGATCAACGTGCAGGCGGGGGTCGGCCTCGCGCTCCTCGACTCCGACCCCGAGCAGGCCCGCACGGCGCTCACCACGATCAAGGCCCAGAGCAAGGAGGCGCTCGGCGAGGTGCGCCAGGTGCTCGACACGCTGCGCGCGCCCGGTGACGCGCCGCGCGCACCCGCGCCGGGGCTGGACCGGCTGCCCGAGCTGGTGGAGCAGGCGGCGAGCGCGGGCCTGACCGTCGACGTCGAGGGCGAGCCGCCGCGCCTCGCGCCCGGCACGGACCTCGCCGCTTTCCGGATCGTCCAGGAGGCCCTGACCAACGTCGTACGGCACTCGGGTTCACGGCACGCGCGCGTGCGGCTCGCGCACGACGCGGACGTGCTGCGGCTGCGCGTCGACGACGACGGGCCGGCGACCGGTGCCGACGCCGGTGGCAGCGGCAACGGGCTGGCGGGGATGAGGGAGCGGGCCGCCGCGCTGGGTGGCACCATCGAGGCGGGGCCCCGTCCGGACGGCGGTTTCCGGGTGCTCGCCGTACTGCCGCTGACGACTTCCGCCGAGGTCGAGGAGGACCGGTGATCCGCGTACTGCTCGCCGACGACCAGTCACTGGTCCGGGCCGGGTTCCGGGCGCTGCTCGACGCGCAGCCCGACATCGAGGTGGCCGCGGAGGCCGCCGACGGGGAGGAGGCCGTGCGCCGGACCCGCGAACTGCGGCCCGACGTCGTCCTGATGGACATCCGCATGCCCGCGCTCGACGGCCTGGCCGCGACCCGCCGGGTCACCGGGGACCCGGACCTCGGGGACGTCAAGGTGGTCATGCTCACCACCTTCGAACTCGACGAGTACGTCTTCGAGGCGATCCGTTCGGGCGCCTCCGGCTTCCTGGTCAAGGACACCGAGCCGGACGAACTCCTGCGCGCCGTACGGGCGGTGGTGGCGGGCGACGCGCTGCTCTCGCCGGGGGTGACGCGCCGCCTGATCGCCGAGTTCGCGGCCCGCTCCAAGGAACCGGCGGCCGCCGACGCGCTGGCCCGGCTCACCGAGCGGGAGCGGGAGGTGATGGCCCTGGTCGGCATCGGCCTGTCCAACGAGGAGATCGCCCGCAGCCTGGTCGTCAGCCCGCTCACCGCGAAGACCCACGTCAGCCGCACGATGGTGAAGCTGGGTGCCCGCGACCGGGCCCAACTGGTCGTGCTCGCCTACGAGTCGGGGCTGGTGCGGCCGGGCTGGCTGGGCTGACCCGCCGAGCGGAACCGGAGCAGCACACTGACGACCCGGGCGGCGAAGAGGACGGGCGCGAGCACCAGCCCGGCGTGCAGCAGCAGGCTCTCCGGCGTGCCCGGGAGGTCGAAGAGCAGCGCGGGACCGGCCACGGCCCCGAAGACGACCGCCGCCGCGAAGGCCGCACTGCACAGCGCGTACCCGATCTCGACGGTGATCGCGTCCCGTTCGCCCTGCGTGCGCCGTCCCCCGTGACTGGTCATACGGCGAGTCAAACAGGAGGGAGCCCGGTGGGCAAGCATGCGGGTTTGTCGAGGACGTACGCCGTGTAGCGAGTGACGCGCCCGATGGCCCGGTGGGCCCGGACGACGGCGATGACCTCGTCCCAGTCCTGTGCGTCGAGTGTCCTGAGGCCGGGCCACCGCGCGCACAGGGCCCGTCGGCCGGCCCGGGTGGACGCGATGGCGACGAACAGGGCACAGAGCTGGGCCGCCCGGTGCAGTACGGGAGTGGTCCAGTCGAGGATCCGGCGCGTGGTGAAGCCGGCGGCGGAAGCCATCAGCGGATACCGCTCACAGGGTTCGATGTCGTCGAAGCGCCAGGTCCCGCGTACGAGGCCGTTCGGGTCGAGGGTCCCGATCGGCTGATCCGTACGTGAAGTGACATCCACGAGGACGAGCCGGCCGCCTGGGCGGAGCAGCCGGAAGCTCTCGTTCAGGAACGACCTGCGCCCCTCATGGCCGAAGTGGAAGGCGGCCTCCAGGCAGTGCACTCGGTCGAACGAACCATCCGCCAGCGGCATTTCCGCCGCCCGACGCGGCAGAGCCGTGGCGTCGGCGACGGCGAAACGCACGCCGGAAAGGCCGCCGAAGCGGTGACGTGCCTGTTCGATCTGCGCGGTCTGGATGTCCACCCCCAGCGCCCGGCACCCCGCGGCGCCCAGCCGTGCCGTGGTGTCGCCGCGACCGCATCCGGCGTCCAGGACGAGCTGTCCGGGCCGGGCGTCCAGCAGCGCCAGCGACCGGCGGACCAGACGGCGCTGGAAGGGCACCGGTCCGGTCAGGGCCGCGAGCGGCAGGGTGGGCGGCGTGAAGTAGCCGATGTTGGCCAGGCTGTCCCAGCCGAGGTGCCGCAGCACCCGGAAGAGCACACTGTCGTCGCTGTACGCACGCGTGAGATCCCCGCTGTCGTCCATTCCCGCATCCTCCGCTTCCCGTGGGCGGCCATACCGGGCGCACTGCCCGTGTCACCGCCCCGACCTGCGCTTACACTGAGCTCATAAGGGATGTTCGTGACGTACCGGAACCGTCGTGCGCTATCAGCGGCTGCTCGTACCGGCCCTCGCCCTGATCCTCCTGGTGCTGCCCGCGATCTCCGCCCGGGCACAGGGCGAGGAAGTTCCGCGCGGGCCCACCTTCGCCGCGCGCGCTCTTCAGGCGCTGATCGACGGTATCCAGTTCGGCGTGATCATCGCGATCACCTCGGTCGGGCTCTCGCTGATCTTCGGCACCATCCACCTGATCAACTTCGCGCACGGTGAGTTCGTGACGATCGGCGCCACCTTCGCGTTCTTCCTCAACGTCTCCGCGGCCGGCCCGGGCTGGCACCTGATCCCCGCCGCCCTTGCCGCGGTGGTCTTCGGCGCCCTGCTGGGCGGGGCCGTCGATCGCGGCATCTGGCGCCCGCTGCGTGCTCGGGGCACCGGCCTGATCAACATGTTCATCGTCACCATCGGGCTCTCGCTGGTGCTGCGCCACGTCGTCCTCGTGCTGTACGGAACCCGGCCCGCCTCCTACGCGCAGTACGACATCCAGAGCACGATCGATTTGGGGCCGGCCGGCATCACCCCACGGGACCTCACCGTCACCCTGCTCGCCGTGCTGGTGCTGCTCGGCGTCGCCGCGCTCCTGCAGAAGACGCGGATCGGCACGGCCGTGCGGGCCGTCTCCGCCAACCGTGACCTCGCGGAGGCGTCGGGCATCGACGTACAGCGGGTGGTGCTCTTCGTGTGGATGCTCGGCGGTGGGCTGGCCGCGCTCGGCGGAGTCTTCTTCGGCCTGGTCGAGATCGTCACCTGGGACATGGGCTTCAAGCTCCTGCTGCTCATGTTCGCCGGGGTCATCCTGGGAGGGCTCGGCTCCGCCTACGGTGCCATGGTCGGCAGCCTCGTCATCGGCATCGTCGCCCAGATGTCCACCCTGTGGTTCCCGGTCGACCTGCAGTACGCCTGGGCACTGATCGTCCTCATCCTCGTCCTCCTCGTCCGGCCGCAGGGCATCCTCGGCCGGGCCGAACGCGTCGGGTGAGGGGGTGCGCCATGGACTTCTCCGCCATCCTCACCGACGCCCTGCGCTCGGGGATCGGACCCATCGCCGCCGTCTACGCGCTCGCCGCGATGGGGCTGAACCTGCACTTCGGCTACACGGGGCTCCTCAACTTCGGCCAGGTCGGTTTCATGCTGGTCGGCGGCTACGGGCTCGCCATCACGGTGTCGACGTACGACGGCCCGATGTGGCTCGGCGTCCTCGGCGGAATGGCCTGCGCGATCGTGCTGGCACTGCTCCTCGGCCTGCCCACCCTGCGGCTGCGCGCCGACTACCTCGCGATCACCACGATCGCGGCGGGGGAGACACTACGGCTGTTCTACCGCTCCAACTGGGCCGAGCCGGTCACCGGCGGGGTGTTCGGACTCCAGAGATTCGCGAACGACTTCTACGAGCTCAGCCCCATCGAGCCCGGTACCTACGGCGTGTGGCTCGTGAGGTTCAGCTCCCGCGACCTCTGGGTGATGATCGTCGGATGGGCGCTGGTGCTCGTGGTCGGGGGTCTGATGGCCCTGCTGATCCACAGTCCCTGGGGCCGTGTCATCCGGTCGATCCGTGAGGACGAGGTCGCCGCGCGCAGCCTCGGCAAGAACGTCTACGCCTACAAGATGCAGAGCCTCGTGCTCGGCGGCGTCATCGGGGCGGTCGCGGGCATGGTGCAGGCGATCCAGGTACAGTCCGTGAACCCGGACAACTACGACCCGGGCGTCACGTTCTTCCTGTACACGCTGCTCGTTCTCGGAGGCGCCGGGCGGATCCTGGGGCCGGTCGTCGGCTCGATCCTGTTCTGGTTCGTCCTCAGCTTCCTCGACAGTGCGCTCCGCCAGGCCATCGACGCCGAGTACATCTCACCGGACCTCATCAGCACGTCGGAGGTCGGCGCGGTGCGCTTCGCCCTGGTCGGGGTCGCCCTGATCCTGCTGGTCGCGTTCCGGCCGCAGGGCATTCTCGGCAGCCGGAAGGAGATGCTGCTCAGTGGCCGCTGACGCTGCCGTGCCCCACCCGGGCCGGCTCTCCGCGATCGATCCCGAGCCGGGGGTGCGCAAGCCCGACCCCCTGCTGGTCCTGGACCAGGTGACCCGCACCTTCGGCGGTCTCGTCGCCGTGCGGGTCGAGCACCTGGAGGTGCAGCGCGGGGCCATCACCGCGCTCATCGGGCCCAACGGCGCCGGCAAGACCACCCTGTTCAACGTGGTGAGCGGGTTCGACCGGGCCGACGGCGGCCGGTGGTCGTTCGACGGACAGCCGCTCACCGGCGCCCCGGCGCACCGGGTGGCGCGGCGCGGGATGGTCCGTACGTTCCAGCTCACCAGGACGCTCGCCCGGCTCACCGTGCTGGAGAACATGCTGCTCGCCGCGCCCGGGCAACGCGGCGAGCGGGCGCTGCCCGCGCTGCTGCGACCCCTGTGGCGCGGTCAGGAGCGGGAGTCCGAGCGCCGGGCCGATGAACTGCTGGACCGGTTCCGGCTCGGGCCCCTGCGCGACGACCACGCGGGCACGCTCTCCGGGGGGCAGCGCAAACTGCTGGAACTGGCCCGCGCGCTGATGGCCCGGCCGGTCATGCTCCTGCTCGACGAGCCGATGGCCGGGGTGAACCCCGCGCTGACCCAGTCGCTGCTCGGCCACATCACGCAACTGCGCGACGAGGGACTCACGGTGTGCTTCGTCGAGCACGACATGGACGTGGTGATGGGCATCAGCGACTGGGTGGCCGTCATGGCCGACGGGCGCCTGGTGGCCGAGGGCCCACCGCACACGATCGGCCGGAACGCGGCCGTCGTGGACGCCTACCTGGGCAAGCGGCACGACGAGCCGGAGGTGACCGAGGAGAGGGGCGACGACGAGCCGGATGCGACCGAGAAGAAGGGCAACGGGGCCCCGGAGGCGACCGACAGGAAGGGCGAGGAGGAGTAGCGATGTCCGCCGAGGAACAGACACCGGTGCTGGCGGCCGACGACATCGTCGCCGGTTACGTCCCCGGAGTCGACGTGCTGCGCGGATGCAGCATCGAGGTGCGGCCGGGCGAGGTGGTAGGCGTCATCGGCCCCAACGGCGCCGGCAAGTCGACGCTGGTCAAGGCCGTCTTCGGGCTGCTGCGGGTGCGTGGCGGGACCGTGCGGCTGCGCGGCGAGGACGTGACCGGACGGCCCGCGCACGAACTGGTCCGGCGGGGTGTGGGGTACGTACCGCAGTTGCAGAACGTGTTCCCCACGCTGACCGTCGAGGAGAACCTGCGGATGGGGGTCTATCTGCGGCCCAAGGACCACACGCGGCGGGTCGCGGCGGTCGAGGAGCTCTTCCCCACGCTGGCCGAACGCCGCAGGCAGAAGGCCGGCGCGATGTCCGGCGGCGAACGCCAGATGCTCGCGATGGCCCGCGCCCTGATGATGGAGCCGCAGCTGCTGCTGCTCGACGAGCCGTCGGCCGGCCTGTCACCAGTCCACCAGGACCACGTCTTCGACCGGTGCAGAATGATCAACAGCGCGGGCGTCGCCGTGCTCATGGTCGAGCAGAACGCCCGCAGGTGCCTTCAGCTCTGCGACCGCGGCTACGTCCTCGACCAGGGCCGCAACGCGTACACCGGTACGGGTACGGCCCTGCTGCACGACGAGAAGGTGATCGAGCTCTACCTCGGCACGCTCGCCCGCGTCCGTTGACTCCCGTTTCCCCGGTCCTGCCTGTCAGCCCTCCCGGTCACTCCTCGGCCCTGCTGGTCTCGGTACGCAGGGTCTGCAACGCTCCCTTGTCGTCGTAGCCGTACACCTCGATCGTCGCCTGGCCGGGTTCGCCCTTGTCGGTGAAGTTGAGCGGACCGCTCACACCGTCGTAGTCGATGTCCCTGCCGTCGGCGAGCAGCTCCTTGCAGGCGGCGAACGAGTTGCACTTCTCGCCGTCCTTGGTGATCCCGTTCATCTCCTTCACGTAGTCGCCGGGATCGTCGGACTCCGCCTTCTCCGCGGCGAGCGCGATGGTCGTCGCGCAGTCGAACACCTGCGGTGCGAACTGGAGCTCCTTCAGCTTCGGCGCGAATTTCTTGAGATCCTTCACGTACTGTTCGTTCTCCGCCGATGCCGGCGCGGTCCCCTTCATCCCGGAGAGCCTCTCGGGCTGGCCCGGGGCGACCAGCGAGGGCAGTTCCTCGCTGCGCAGGCCGTCGGCGCCGTAGACGCCGATCCGGTCGGGTCCGACTCCGGACTCGATCATGCCCTGAAGGATCTGGGCGCCTTCCTCGAAGGCGATCACCACGGCGGCGTCCGGCCTGGAGTTCTCGATCTGCTGGGCGACCTGGTCGAAGTTGGTCGCCTTCGGGTCGTAGGTCTCGGCGAGCGTCACCGTCGCACCGCGCTCCTCCAGCGTCTTCCGGGTGGCCTCCATCAGGCCGCGCCCGTAGTCGTCCGCCCGTGCGACCAGGGCCACCCGGTCGTGACCGTCGTCGCGGACGACATCCGCCAGGATGGGCCCCTGCAAGGCGTCGCTCGGGACGGTACGGAAGTAGAAGCCGTCGTCCTCGTAGTCGGTGAAGGTGGGAGCGGTGTTCGAGCCCGAACACTGGACGACGCCCGCCCCGGTCACCCGGTCGATGAACGCCAGCGACATGCCGGAAGCCGCGGCACCGACGATCGCGTCCACGCCTGCCGCGAGGACCCGGTCCGCCGACTGCGCGGCAACGGCCTCCTGGCCCGCCTCGTCACTGGAGACCACAGTCGGCACGGACTTGCCGAGGACTCCGCCGGCGTCGTTGATCTTCTGTATCGCGAATTTCAGCGACTCGATCTGGGGTGGGCCGAGGTAGGCCAGCTGTCCCGTCTCCGGCAGGACATAGCCGAACTGGAGCTCACCATCGCCCGGCTCGGCCTGGGCCGTGCCCGTCGAACCGCAGACGGCAATCACAAGAGCAGCCGCGCTTGCGAAGATCGCGGACCGCCTTATCGACGCTTTCATCTCCGCCTCCGCTCGTTACAGGCGGCGGTGGTCGACTGGCCGGCCCTCCGCCCGCCATCTGTACATGAGCCTAGAACTCATTCGGAGTCGGGAAAAGTATGAAACGTACACTTTTTTGACTGATTGCCCCTCGTGCCTCTGGCCCTGCGTTCCCTGGGCGGGGCGCGCAGGGCCTCTTGATCACGACTGGAAACGCGCCTTAGGCGTCATTTCCTTTGTGTGCTCGTTCGTTGAATCGTGCATGACGGATCTGGTCAAGCGGTTGGTGCCGGAGAGTTTGGAATCGAGTCCAGCGAACGCCTTGGCCGCCGCAGGTGGGTGCAGTTAGTGATCTTCATTCCTGAGTGGCTTGTCGTCGGTAGCGGCTGGCTTGGGATCGGGCCTGGTGGCGGCGTCGCCAGTTCGACCAACCGAGCCGGTGGGCTGTGTCGTGGACGGGTCGGACGACGAGGGTGATGAACAGGCGCTGGATCTCATAGCGGCGGACCTGGTGCTCGTCGAGTGTGGCCAGGCCCTTGCCCGACTGGAAGAACTCCTCCACCCGCCATCTTGATCCGGCGACTCTGACCAGCACGGTCAGCGGCACGGACGCGGGCGAGTAGCAGCGGTAGTAGCCGAGTTCGCCGGTGCTGCGGTTACGGCGGATCAGTAGCTGACGACTCCCGGGGCGGGGGTCGGGGAGGTCGATGACTGCCCAGTTGTAGACGCGGTGGCCCTTGGCCCCGGCCCCTGCGGAGAGCTTCTGCCAGGCCCGCTCGGGCACCTTCTTGGCCAAGATGTCCGCACGGAACTTCCCCGCACCGGTGGTGACTTCGTGCGAGCAGGCCACCGCGAGGACGTAGCCGGTGCCGCGTTCCTCCAGTGCGGTTCGCAGCTTCGGGTTGCCGCCGTAGACCTCGTCGCCGGCAACCCATGCGGCCTGGTGGCCGGCGTCCAGGAACCGGGCGACCATACGAGTGGCCAGCTCCGGCTTGGTGGCGAAGGTGATTTCCTCGGCAAGGCCCGCGGCGCGGCAGCGGTCGGGGTCGGAGGTCCAGGAGCGCGGAACGTAGAGTTCCCGGTCCACTGCGGCGTGGCCGCGCTTGCCTGCGTAAACCAGGTAGACGGCGACTTGGGAGTTCTCGATCCGGCCGGCAGTACCGGTGTATTGGCGCTGGACGCCGACCGTGCCGGTGCCCTTCTTCACATCGCCGGTCTCGTCGACGACCAGCACCGCCCAGTCGTCGTGCAGGTGCTCCACCACGTAGCCGCACACGTCGTCGCGGACGTGATGGGCATTCAACTTGGCTCTGCCCAACAGGTGCTGCATGCCGTCCGGAGTGGTCTCGCCAGCCCACTCGGCGATGGTCCAGCAGTTCTTGCGCGGCAGGTCGGCCAATAGACCGAGCACCAACCGCGCCGCCCTGCGCCGGGGGTCGACCCGGGCGAAGCGCCCCCGCGATCCGGCCCATCAAGCCCTCGAACGCGTCCCGCCAACGGGTGGGTTCTATGCTGTGACCTGCGGCCACCGTCTCTTCGTCAGTCCACACAACTCACGATCCTCAACGGTGGCCGCACCCGTCTCCACAACGCGTCAGGGTCGCGCAGTTCCGCCTGCCGTCCTGAGTCAGGAGGACATGTGCAACGTGGCGAAGTCTGGTGGGTGGAGTTCGACGAGCGGCGGCTGGTCGTACTGCTGGCGGCAGACGACGCGTCCAGGATCCGGGCGATGCAGGTCGTCACTCCTGCGGGCGTCGACATCAGCGGTCTGGGCGTCGAAGTGCAAGTAGGTGCCATGGAAGGACTGCCCTTTGAAGGCGTGCTGCGGTTCGCGTTCCCTCGCCCGGGCTTTACCCCCTGCACGTGGCTGACCACCGTGTCCCAGGACGACCTGATCGAGCGGGCGGGCGTCCTGTCCTCCGCGAAGCTCAGCGAGATTGAGGACGCCCTCCGTCTCGGTGAACTCGGGTAGGCGAAGAGGCGCCACTCACCATCGAGATCACGATCTACGGGTGGAGTATTAGGACACGGTCTTAGGCAGTCGGGCGCGGCAGGCCGAAGAGGACCGGGAGGTCGGCGATGTCGGTGATCCGCTCGTAGCCGAGCCAGTGCTCGTCGTGCTCGAAGCCGCGGTCGACGTACACCTTGTTCTTGATGCCCATGATGGCCGCGGAGCGGTGGTCATACATCGGGCTCGCGGAGACGTGCACGAGCTCGTCGGGTGTCACGCCGAGCTTGTCGAACATGTACTCGAAGGCGCGGAGTCGCGGCTTGTAGACGCCCATCTCCTCGGCGCTGATGACGACCTCGAACGGGGCCTTGAGGTTCTCCGCGAGGCGCACGGCGTGCGCGGTGTCACTGTTCGTGATGATGACCAGCGGGACCTCCTCGGCCAGGCGGTTCAGCGCCTCGGTGACACCGGGGTACGGGCCCCAGGTGGGGATGATCTCGTACACCGCCCGCGCGTCGTCGTCGCGGTACTCGAGACCGACGCTGCGCGAGGCGCGTTCCATGGAACGCGCGACGACCTGGTGGAACGGCTGGTACGCGCCCGTGCACTCGTCGATCCGGTACGCCTTGCAGATCCGCAGGTACTCATCGGCGACCTCGGCCGGCAGTCGGTCGCCCAGGACCTCACGCATCGTGTCGTTGATGCTGAACTTGATCAGCGTTCCGTTCATGTCGAACGTCACGAACTTGGGCTTGATGTCGAATCCCACTGGTCCTCCTGGTGCTTCAGCGGAGCAGCCTGCCGCCGCTTTGTCGATTGTCGACCATGTGCATCGAGTGTCGACCAGGTGGAAACGATTGTCAATACCTTCAGGGGGTGCTCCCTCTCGACCACCCAGCGGTGGCGGCCCAGCCGCTGCGAGGACTCGATGCCCTTGCGCGCGATGCGGTGACGGACGCCTCGCTTGCGGAGCCATCGGCGCAGGTGGTCGTAGGCGTCTCCCTTGTCGCCATGGAGCTTGGCCGGTCGCCGGCGGCGCGGGCCACGCCGGGAGCGGATGGGCGGTGTCCCGCGCACGAGCGATTCCAGGCCGAGGCTGTCGTGCATGTTGGCACCGGAGATGCCCAGTGACAGGGGCAGACCGTTCCGGTCGGTGGTCAGGTGGATTTTCGATCCGCTCTTGCCGCGGTCGGTCGGATTCGGTCCGGTCAGTGGCCCCCTTTTGCCGCCCGGACACTGACAGAGTCGATCGCGCACCGCGACCAGTCCAGTTCACCGCGGGCGCCGAGTTCGTCGAGGACGACCCGGTGGAGGCGAGCCCACGCCCTGGCCCGGCTCCACCGGGCGAAGCGCCGGTAGACCGTCGGCCAGGCCGGGCCGAACACCGGGGGCAGCTGCCGCCAGGTGCAACCAGAGGTGGCTACGAAGGTGATCGCGGCGAGGCATTCGCGGTCACCCGCCCGCCGTCGGCCGCCGCCCTGCGGACGCTTCACCTCAGTCGGTGGCACCACCCGCCGGAACAGGACCCACAACTCATCCGGCACCAACCGCTCGATCAGATCCCTCACGCACGGCTCAACTTACGAGCACACCAAAGGAAACGACGCCTTAGTCGCGTACGGTGACGCGCTCCGTCTCCTTTGGGGCGGACTTGGCGACCACGACGGACGGCCGTTCCCGCCGGGTCCGCAGGCCCGTGAGGGTGATCAGCAGGCCGGCGAGGGCGACGAGCGTCACGACCAGCAGTCCGGGCCGGTAGCTGTCGAGGACGGCCTGCGGGGAGGCGTTGCCCTGCTCGGGGGAGTTGGCGGTCACCACCGCCGTCACCACGGCGAGGAAGATCGCGCCGCCCACCTGGACCGAGGTGTTGAGCAGGCCGGAGACCATGCCCTGCTCGTGCTCGTCGACGCCGTTGGTGGCCTGGACGTTGAGGGACGGGAAGGTCAGAGCGAAGCCCGAGCCGACCAGCAGCATCGTCGGCAGGATCACCGCCGCGTAGACCGGGTCGAGGTCGATGCGCAGGAACAGCACGTAGCCGGTCACCATCAGGGCGAAGCCCAGCACCATCAGCCGGGCCGTGCCGAACCGGTCGATGACGGTCCCCACCTTCGTCGCGGACAGCGCCACCAGCGCGCCCGCCGGCAGGAAGGCCAGGGCCGTGTGCAGCGCCGACCAGCCGAGCAGCTGCTGCATGTAGAGGGTCACCAGGAACTGGAAGCCGATGTAGCTGCCGACGAACGTCAACGCGCCCAGCTGAGCCCGGACTTGGGGCCCTGAGCGCAGCACGCCGAGCCGGATCAGTGGGCTGGGGCTGCGTCGCTCGACGGCGACGAAGGCCGCCAGCAGGACGGCGACGGCGGCGAAGGACAGGATCGTCCGGATCGATCCCCAGCCCACCTCGGGCGCCTCGACGACGGTGAAGACGAGCAGCAGCATCGAGGTGGTGCCGAGGACGGCGCCGGGAATGTCGTAGCCGCCCCGGCCGCGCTCGCGCTCACTGCGCGGCAGCAGCTTCAGGCCCACGAACAGGGCGATCAGCGCGATGGGGGCGGGCAGGAGCATCGTGAGCCGCCAGCTGGCCTCCGTGAGCAGGCCGGAGAAGACCAGGCCCATCGAGTAGCCGGTGGCGCCGCAGGTGGTGTAGATGGCCAGCGCGCGGTTGCGCAACGGGCCTTCGGGGAACGTCGTGGTGATGATCGACAGGCCGGCGGGGGCCGTGAAGGCCGCGCTCAGGCCCTTGATGAAGCGGCTGGCGATGAGCAGCGGCCCGGAGTCGACGAGACCGCCGAGCAGCGAGGCCAGCGCGAAGACGCCCAAGGCCACCAGGAAGACCTGGCGCCGGCCCAGCAGGTCGGCGGCGCGTCCGCCGAGGAGCAACAGGCCGCCGTAGCCCAGGATGTAGCCGCTGACGATCCATTGCAGTGCCGAGGTCGACAGGCCGAGGTCGGCACCGATGGAGGGCAGTGCGACGCCGACCATGGACACGTCCAGAGCGTCCAGGAACATCGCGGCGCAGAGCACCAGCAGGGTGCCCCAGAGCCGGGGAGTCCAACGCCCGTCGGACGTGGGGGAGGTGAGCGGAGAGGTCATGCCACGGGAGATTACATGCGTATGCATGAGATGCAAACGCATTTAATTCAGGTGCAACGATCCTGGCTCTCTGCTACGGTGCCGCGCATGGCGGCGACCCAGGCCGAGCAGGCGCTCGTGGAACAGTGGCGGGACATTCTGGCGCTGCACGCGCGAACACAGTGCGAACTCGACCGGGTTCTGCACAACCACGGCCTGTGCGCCAGCGACTTCGAGGTGCTCGACGTCCTCGCCGGGTGCCGGGCGGCGAAGGGCACTCCCTCCTACCGCGTCCAGGAGATCTCCGAGCGGATCCATCTGAGCCAGAGCGCGCTGTCACGGCTGATCGCCCGGCTGGAGAAGGAAGGGCTCGTCGAGCGCTGCATGTGCCCGGAGGACCGGCGGGGTGTGCGCGTCGCTCTCACGGCGAAGGGGCGCACGCTGCACGGTGAGGTGCTGCCCGTGCAGCGTGCGGTGCTGGCGCGGATGCTGGCGGACGACAGGCCGTAGCCGGGTCAGATCCCCGATGTCTCCCGCCACAGCGCGGCGAGCGCCTGGTCACCCGTGACCGACGGCAGGGGAGCCCGGTTCCACAGCGCCAGATACAACTGCTCGGCCGTGCCGGACAGTTCGCACTCCGCCTCCGCGGTGGCGCCCCGGGTGGTCACGGGGGGCTCGGACGACAGACGTACGGTCCACACGGCGTCGGTGTCGTCCGTGCGTACCCGCAGGACGCGCGGTTCGTCCGTGCGCACCCGGCTCCTGGAGCGGGCGTGGAAGCCGCGCAGCAGTTCGTCGATGCCGTCGGTGGCGAAGTCCGGGGCGACGGCGGTGATGCCGGCCCCGCGTGCGGACTCGGCGTCGAACCGGTGCACGGTCGTCTCGTGCGCCTGGCGCCGGGTCCAGAAGGCCAGCGGGGACGGCGCGGGCAGGAAGAACCAGCACTCGACATCGGGCGCGGCGTCGGCCAGCGTGCCGACGAGGAGACGGTGGCTGTCGCGGTACCAGGCCACGAGCTCCGCCCCGTCGAGGTCCGCCGGGACCTCACCCAGCGGACGGCGCTCGGTGTGCCGCTCGGCGACGTACGACGCGGCCCAGCGGTGCACCGCGCCCGTGTGCCGCAGCAGATCACGCACATGCCACTCCGGGCACGTCGGCACCTTGGCGTCGGTCCCGGCCTCCTCGGCGGCCGCGGCCAGCAACCGGCCCTCTGTCTCCAGCGTCTGAAGGAACTCGGCGGTCTCCATGGCGCGAGTCTGCCCCATGGAGCGCACTCCGAGCGCCGGATTTCCCCAGGGACGTCACGGCAGCGGTGTGCCGCCCGTGGCGTTGACGATCTCCGCGGTGATGTACGACGCGTCCTGCGAGGCGAGGAAGACGTACGCCGGAGCCATCTCGGCCGGCTGCGCGGGCCGCCCGATCGGCGCCTGCTGTCCGAACTTCTTGGTGTCCGGCATCGTCGCCGGGATGAGCGGCGTCCACACCGGGCCGGGCGCCACGGCGTTGACGCGGACACCCTTGTCGATCACCATCTGCGCCAGCCCCTGCGTGAAGGTGACGATCGCGCCCTTGGTCGTCGCGTAGTCCAGCAGATGCGGACTGGGCTTGTAGGCCTGCACCGACGTCGAGTTGATGATGCTGCCGCCCTCCGGGATGTGCGGCAGGGCCAGCTTGCACAGCCAGAACATGCCGTACAGGTTGGTGCGCATCACGCGGTCGAACTGCTCGGTGGAGATCGCCTCGATGCCGTCGGGCTGCGACATCTGGTACGCCGCGTTGTTCACCAGGACGTCGATCCGGCCGAACTCCGCGACCGCACGGTCGATCAGCGCCCGGCAGTTCTCCTCCTCCCGTACGTCGCACGAGACGGGTACGGCACGCCGTCCGGCCTCCTCGACCAGCCGGGCGGTCTCGGCGGCGTCGTCCTTCTCGTCATCCAGGTGGGTGAAGATCACGTCGGCCCCCTCCCGGGCGAACGCCAGGGCGACCGCGCGGCCGATCCCGGAGTCGCCGCCGGTGATGACGGCCTTGCGGTCGGTCAGCCGGCCGCTGCCCCGGTAGGACTCCTCACCGTGGTCCGGGGGCGGGTCCATGGGGCCGGTCCAGCCCGGGTGCGGCTGGTCCTGGGAGGGAAACTCCGGGGTGGGGTGCTGTTCGCCGGGGTGCTGCTGATCGGTCACGGGTCTGCCTCCTTGTGCATGGCGTAACGTCCCGGTGATCACAACCGCCGATCACAACGGGCGAGGCCCCGGGTACCCCGCCGCCGGGGTACCGATCACCCGGCATCGGACATGCCCGGCTCGCCGGTGGAAGGATCAGCGCGCCGCGGCGCCGCGCGTCGCGAAACCGATGGCCGCCGCCACCGCGGCAAGGATCGCCACGCTGGTGAGCGCGGCCGGCAGGGAGAACCAGTCCGCCATGAACCCGATGGCGGGCGGCCCCAGCAGCATGCCGCCGTAGCCCAGCGTGGAGGCCGTGGCGACTCCGCTGGGGCCGGCGAGCGCGCCCGCGCGTTCCACGGCCACGGGGAAGAGGTTCGCCAGGCCGATGCCCGTGACCGCGTACCCGAGCAGGGCCATCCACAGGGCTGGGGCGAGCGAGCCGAGCAGCATCCCGGCCGCCGCCGTGGCGCCGCCCGCCACGACGGTCCGGGTCCGGCCCAGACGTTCCAGGAGTGTCGTCCCGGTCAGGCGGCCTACGGTCATGGCGAGCGCGAAGCAGGAGTAGCCGATGGCCGCGGCACCCGGAGAGGCGCCCAGGTCCTCTTCCAGGTGCAGGGCGCCCCAGTCGGCCAGCGCCCCCTCTCCATACGCGGTGCACCCCGCGATCAGGCCGAAGACGAGCACGAGTCCCCGGGTACGGCCGTCGAGCCGGCGCGGGGCGGCGCCCTCCGCGGGCCGTTCCCGTTCCGGCGGCTCCGGCGGCTTCTGCCGCAGGAGCGTGGGGCCCGCCACGGCCGTCACGAGCAGTCCGACGACGGTGAGCAGCAGCAGGTGCCGGGCGGGGGAGAGGGACCCCGCGACCAGAGCGCCCAGCCCCGCGCCGATCATGCCGCCCAGGCTGAACGCGGCGTGGAAGCTCGGCATGATCGGCCGCCGCATCGCGGCCACGAGGTCGACGGCGGCGCTGTTGAAGGCGACGTTGATCCCGCCGTACGCGGCGCCGAATACCAGCAGGACGAGGCCGAGCGCGAGGGCCGAGTGGGTCAGCGGGGGCAGGGCGACGCTGAGGGAGAGCAGGACGGCGCAGGCGACGGTGACGCGGTGGTTGCCGTAGCGGCGGCACAGCCGTCCGGTGAGCACCATGGTGACGACGGCTCCGGCGGAGACGCCGAGGAGGGCGAGTCCGAGGGCACTGGCGGAGGCGCCGGTCTGTTCCTTGATGGCGGGGATGCGCACGACCCAGCCGGCGAAGACGAAGCCGTCCAGGGCGAAGAAGACGGTGATCGCGGTACGGAGTCGGGCGAGGGAGTTGCCGTTGCCCGGCACGGCACTGTGCGTTCGGGGTTTGTTTATTTGCGGCACAAAGTCAGGCTAGGCGGGTGCGCGCACCACGACAAGGTGCGCCGCCAGGACGAGAAGGTGCGACTCTGGGACGAGAGCCATCCGCCGAGGGAACTCGGGAGCGTACATGGGACGTGACGTGCCGGCCCTGGTGTTCACACGGGAGGACCGCCGTCGGTACCGGGCCAAGATGCAGACGGACCTGGAAGTGCTGGCCAGGATGCTGCGCGAGTCCAGCTTCGAGAGCGAGCGCCCCCGGGTCGGGCTGGAGATCGAGCTCAACCTGGTGGACGACCGCGGGCTGCCCGCGATGCGCAACACCGACGTGCTCCAGGCGATCGCCGATCCCGCGTGGTCCAGCGAGCTGGGCCGCTTCAACCTGGAGATCGACATCCCGCCCCGGGAGCTGACGACCGGCGGCCCCGGAGCCTGGGAGCAGACGATCCGGGACGCCCTGAACCACGCCGAGGACCGCGCCGCGGCCGTCGGCGCGCACCTGATCATGGTCGGCATCCTGCCCACCCTGGACGAGTCGGACGTCAGTGAGACCGCCCTCTCCGGTGACCCGCGGTACCGGCTGCTCAACGAGCAGATCTTCGCGGCGCGTGGCGAGGACCTGCGGATCAGGGTCGACGGCGTGGAGCGCCTGTCGACGTACGCCGACACCATCACTCCCGAGGCCGCCTGCACCAGCACCCAGTTCCATCTCCAGGTCGCCCCCAAGCAGTTCGCGGACTACTGGAACGCGGCCCAGGCCGTCGCGGGCGTGCAGATCGCCCTGGCGGCGAACTCGCCCTTCCTGTTCGGCAGGGAGCTGTGGCGCGAGACCCGCATCCCCCTGTTCGAGCAGGCCACCGACACCCGCCCCGAGGAGATCAAGGCCCAGGGCGTACGGCCCCGGGTGTGGTTCGGGGAGCGGTGGATCACCAGCGTCTTCGATCTCTTCGAGGAGAACGTGCGCTACTTCCCGGCCCTGCTGCCGCTGTGCGACGACGAGGACCCGCAGCACGCGCTCGACAGCGGCGGCGTTCCGCAACTGGGGGAACTGACCCTGCACAACGGCACGATCTACCGCTGGAACCGCCCCGTCTACGCCGTCACCGAGAGCGGCCCGCATCTGCGCATCGAGAACCGGGTACTGCCAGCGGGCCCCACCGTGGCCGACATCATCGCCAACGGCGCCTTCTACTACGGCCTCACCCGCGCCCTGGTCGACGAGGACCGGCCGGTGTGGACGCGGATGTCCTTCTCGGTCGCCGAGGAGAACCTGCACACCGCGGCCCGCGAAGGCATCGACGCCCGCCTGTACTGGCCCGGCACGGGCGAAGTGCCGGTCACGGAACTGGTGTTGCGGCGTCTGCTGCCGCTGGCCCACCGAGGTCTGGAGCTGGCCGGGATGGACGCGGCCTGGCGGGAACCCCTGCTGGGCATCATCGAGCAGCGCTGTGTTACCGGCCGCAACGGCGCCCTGTGGCAGGCGGAGATGGTCCATCATCTGGAGAAGACCGGCGTCTCCGACCGGCGTGAGGCCCTGCGGCAGATGACCGCCACGTACATGGACTACATGCACATGAACGCGCCCGCGCACACCTGGCCCGTGGACTGACCGCCGCGGCATCGCCGGGTCACGCGGGGCTGGGCGCGGCCCGGCCGCCCCACTCCTCGGCGGCGCCGCCCCAGTCCTCGGCGGCCGTCAACGGGACGGGGGCGGGCGGCTGCGCCGACGTCGTCAGCTCGATGCGCCGTCCCTCGGCCGACGAACGCAGCAGCGCGGTCATCGTCTCCAGTACGTGCAGGGCGAGTTCGCCGCTCGCGCGCGGTGCCCGCTGCCCGTCGGCGGCGACGAAGTCGAGCAGCCCGACTCCCCGTGCGCCGTCGGCGTAGCCCGCGGACGGAGGGAGCGTGCGCCACTGCGTATCGCCGAGTCCGAAGAGCCGTACGTCGCCGTCGAAGCGGTTCGGATCCGGGACGGCGAGGGTTCCCACCTCACCGTGGACCTCGATCGGGGAGGCGGTGGTGGCCACCCCGTCGAAGCTCGTCGTGATCGTCGTCAGCGTCCCGTCCGCGTGCTCCAGCACACCGGAGACATGGCTGTCCACCTCTACCGGTATCCGCTCTCCCGTGCGCGGACCGGAACCGATGACCCGCTCGGCGCGCAGCCGGCTGGACGCCCCCGTCACGGCCCGCACCGGGCCCAGCAGATGGACTAGGGACGTGAGGTAGTACGGCCCCATGTCCAGCAGGGGGCCGCCGCCCTCGGTGTAGTAGAAGTCGGGGTGCGGATGCCATCGTTCGTGGCCCGGGGTGACCATCATCGCCGAGGCGAACAGGGGGCGTCCGATGCTCCCGGCGGCCAGGGCGGCCCGCGCCGTCTGAACTCCGGTGCCTAGCACGGTGTCCGGCGCGCACCCCACTCCGACTCCCGCCCGCGCGGCGGCCGCCATGACGGTGTGGGCGTCGGCGAGCGTGGCGGCGAGCGGCTTCTCCCCGTAGACGTTCTTGCCGTGGCCGATGGCCCCGAGGGCGATGTCGGCGTGCGCCCCGGGCGTGGTGAGGTTCAGCACCGTGTCCACGTCCGGGCTGCTCAGCAGCTCCTCCACGGTCAGCGCCCGGACGCCCGGCAGTCCGGCGGCGACGGCGGCCGACCGGGAGGCGTCGAGGTCGGCGACCGCGGTCACGCGCACGGCGGGATGACCGGCCAGCGTGTCCAGATACGCGCGGGAGATGACCCCGAGCCCTACGACGCCGACGCGGTGCGCGTCGCCCACAGCATGCCCCTCTCGATGATGGTGCGGACGTGGGGGTTCTCCAGCACGTCGAGGCTGTGCCCCGGCGTCGTCACCACGATCCGCCCGGCCCCCCACCGTCGGGTCCAGACCGCCGGTGAGGTGACCGGCCGGTGCCAGGGCTCCCAAGGCCGGGTGGGGTGCGTGGTGGTGGCCAGGACGTCGATGAGGTCGTCGTGGAGCACCCAGTACTGCTCGGTGTGCAGCTCGAAGTCCTCGATGCCCGCGGTGACGGGATGCTCGCGGCCCGCCTCGGTGACGGTGATGGTGTGGGGCAGGAAGTTGTCCTGCGGTCCGCCCCGGCGCTCGCACGGTTCCCTGCCGGGGTGCGTGGCGAACTGCCCTCCCACCAGGTGCAGATAGTCGGAGGAAGCGCGGAACGAGTCGGCGATGCCGCCGTGCCAGCCGGTGAATCCGGTGCCCGCCACGACCGCGGAGCTCAGCCCCGCGAGCTGCTCGCGCGTGATCTCCGACATCGTGACGCACTGCACGATCAGGTCGGTGCCGGCCATGCGGGCGGCGTCGGCGTAGACGTCGGTCGACTCCTCGACCCGGACGGCGTATCCGTTGCTCCGCAGGAAGGGCAGGAAAAGTTCCGTCGCCTCGACCGGCTGGTGCCCCTCCCAGCCGCCGCGGACCACCAGGGCTTTCTTCAGCGTCATCGTGATCTCACTATGCGCCGGGCGTCCGCGCTCACGAAAGAGGGCCGGGCCTCACGAAAATTTCGCTGACGAGGTCCGGGCGGCGATCGTCCAACAGGCCGCGGTGAAGCGGACTTCCGAGCCGTGCACGAAGGGCTCGAAGGCGGCACGGACCGTCTCGACGACCCGCTCGCGGGTCTGCTCGTCCACCTCGGGCAGGTACATGCCCACCGGACCGAGCCGGGTGAAGTAACGGACCAGCTCCTTCTCGGGCAGGGTGCAGACCACGTCGACCGGCCGGATGTCGATCCCGGTCCAGCCGCTCTCCGCCAGGATGCGCCGGACCTTGTCCGCGTCCGCGAAGGCGAACTGTCCCGGCTCGTCCGGGCGGCGGACGGGCAGGTCCGGGAGCAGCGGTGACGCGGCGCGCTGGGCCGTCGTCATGAACGGGTTCTCCGCCGGATCACGCCAGACGACGCACCGCAGCGCACCCTCGTCCCTGACGGCGCGCCGGAGGTTGGCGAAGGCCCGGACGGGATCGGAGAAGAACATGACGCCGAACCGCGAGATGACGGCGTCGAAGGCGGCGGGTTCAAAAGCGTGGTCCTGTGCGTCGGCGCAGACGAACGACGCCGGCACGTCCTCCTGTTCGGCGTACTCCCGGGCTGTGCTGATCATCGGTTCGGAGATGTCGACGCCGACACAGCGGCCCTCGGGGCCGAGCCGTCGCGCCACGGCCAGCGTGATGCCGCCCGTACCGCAGCCGACCTCGAGCACGTGCCGCGCCTTTTCGGCGGCGACGGCATCGACGAGGAGCTCCTCGATGGGCTTGAACATCTCGTCCAGCACTCCCTTGAGATCGTCCCAGGCGTGACCGGCGGGCCCCTTCCAGCGGGCTGCCTGCTCGTCGTCGGCCCTGCGCGCAGCGTCCATGACTGTCTCTCCTTCTGGTTGCCTTCGTCGTGCCGGGATGACAGCGTTCTACTTCAAGTCGACTTGAGGTCAATGCAGAATGACAGAACTGGACATCGCCGAGGTGTCGCACCGCGCCGGGGTCCCGGCATCGACCCTGCGCTACTACGAGGAGAAGGGTCTGATCTCCTCGACGGGCCGGCGGGGCCTGCGTCGCCAGTACGACCCGGGCGTGCTGGAACGGCTGGCGCTGATCGCGCTGGGGCGGACGGCCGGGTTCTCGCTCGACGAGATCGCGCTCATGTTCGCGCCGGACGGGCAGCCGCGTATCGACCGGCGGAAGCTGGCGGCCAAGGCGGACGAACTCGACAACAGGATCCGCGAACTGGGCGTACTGCGCGACTCCCTGCGCCATGCCGCCAAGTGCCCCGCGCCGAGCCATATGGAGTGCCCCACCTTCCGCCGTCTCCTCGACGCCGCGGCGTCCGGCGGTGTCGCGGTGCCGGGCAGGCGGGTTCCCGGCAGGTAAGGGACGTCGGCGCTCTTGGTCCGATCGTGGTGTGGCGCAGGTTTCGGCAGCCGCACAATGGCAGCGCCGGAAACACGGGAACACCGGAACCAGGGGGGACGCATGACCGAGGGCACCCGCAGCGCGGCACGCGCGATCATCGACAGGAACCTGTACATGGTGCTGGCCACCGTCGGCGCGGACGGCGCCCCCTGGGCCTCGCCCGTCTTCTACTCCACCGAGGACGGACGGGACTTGTACTGGGTGTCGTCCCCCGAGGTCACGCACTCCCGCAACATCGCCCACGAGCCCCGGATCGGCATCGTTCTCCACGACTCCCGGGCCCCGGTGGGCACGGCGAGTCCCCTCGCCCTGTACCTGAGGGCCACGGCGGAGGAACTCCACGGGGAGGAGGCCCTGGAGGGCCTGCGGGTGATCCCCGGCCCCGCCGGGCGCGGCGGCCGCTCCCTCGCCCCGGAGGAGGTGCGTCCGCCCGCCCCGTGGCGGGTGTACCGGGCCCGGGTCACCGAGTACTCGATGATCTGCCCCCGCGGGCAGGGGTCCTGCGCCGAACACGGGCTGGACTACGAACACCGCGCCACAGTCCGCCTTTGACGAGGGATCACACAGCGTCCGACACCCTCACCCCCCGCGTTTTGGAACAGCACTTCTCCTGCCCTGCATCAGCGTTGTACGGGCGCTAACCGGCCTCCCACGACAGTTGGATCACCGCTCCCGCCAGGGAGAACGGGGACCGAAAGGGACGGCTACATGGGTACCGCCAGGACACCACAACGCAGGGCCATACTCACCGGGGGGCTGGCTGCCACCGCAGCCATGCTCACCGCCTGTTCGTCGAACTCGGACAGCACGAACGGGGGGAAGACGTCGGCCGTGGGAGCGGCGAAGACCCCCTCGCCCTCACCCGCGGCGGGCGCGCGACCGGACTCGCCCTGGGCGGCGTTCGCCCGGCTGATGGACGGCAACAAGCGCTGGGTGGACGGAGAGCTCCAGCACCCCGACCGTGACCCGAAGCGCCGCGAGTTCGTCGCCGAGGCACAGGACCCCTACGGCGTCATCCTCTCCTGCATCGACTCCCGCGTTCCGCCGGAGCTCGTCTTCGACACGGGCCTCGGCGACCTGTTCGTGATGCGTACCGGCGGGCAGGTCGTGGGACCGGTGGTCGTCGGTTCCGTGGAGTACGGGCCGATGACGTCCGGCACCCCGCTGATCGTGGTCCTCGGACACCAGCGTTGCGGTGCGATCAAGGCGGCCTACGAGGCGATGCGCGACGGCAAGAAGCTGCCCGGCAACCTCCAGGCGATCTCCGACGCCCTGCGGCCGGCTTACCGGGAGACCGCCAGGGGGAAGCACGCCGACCCGGTCGACGCCATGGTGCGGATCCACACCAAGCAGACCGCCGCCGAGCTGCGGACCAACCGGGACCTCGCCCCGCTCGTGAAGAAGGGCGACCTGGCCGTCGTCAGCGCCTACTACTCGCTCGACACCGGTCGCGTGGAAGTCCTCACGGGCGCGCCCGCCGCCTGATCCGGAGAGACGACGTCGACCGGGCGGGAAAAACGTTCCACGCCCGGTCACGTTATACTTGCGGCGCCCGTGAAGGACACCGTCGTGCCTGGTCGCACGGCTTGCGAGAGCGAGGGGGTGAACGCCGTTCCGGCACGCCCCGCCCGCATCCAGGACGTCGCGGCAGCCGCCGGCGTCTCGGTGTCCACCGTGTCGAACGTGCTCAACCGGCCCGAGCGCGTCAACGCACAGACCGCGGAGCGCGTCCGCGTCGCGGTCGCCGCGCTCGACTACGTTCCCCACCCGGGAGCCGCCGGCCTGCGCACCGGCCGCGCCTCGGCCATCGGCCTGGTGCTGCCCGACGTGACCAACTCCTTCTACGCGCGCATCGCACGGGGCGCCGCGGACGCGGCCTACGACCACGGCTACTCCCTCGTCCTCTGCCACAGCGGGGACGCCCCGGAGCGGGAGCAGGGCTACTTCAGCATGCTCGTGGAGCAGCGGGCCGTCGGCGTCGTCGTCGTGCCGCTCAGCGCCGACCCGGGCCGGCTCGCCCGGCTGCGCGAGCGGGGCATCCCGCTCGTCCTGGCCGACCGCGCGATGCCCGACCGGGAGGGCTGCTCGGCCTCCGTCGACGACATCGCCGGCGGCCGTATCGCCGTGCAGCACCTCCTCGACCGCGGTGCGCGCGACATCCTCGTCGTCAACGGCGAGCGCGGCATACGCCAGTGCGCCGACCGCTACCAGGGCGCCCGGCAGGCCGTGCGCAGCCGGCGCGAGGCACGGCTGGACCAGGTCGTCGCCGAGCGGATGACCGTCGCGTACGGCACGCGGATCGCGCACGACCTCGGGGAACTGCCCGACGGGGTGTTCTGCACCAACGACTTCCTCGCGGCGGGCCTGTGCCGGGGCCTGACCGACCGGGGCGTGCGCATCCCCGAGGACGTTCAGGTCGTCGGCTACGGCGACCTCGACGTCGCGACCTTCGGCGCCACCACCCTCACGACGGTGCGGCAGCCGGTCGAGGAACTGGGCCGGGCGGCCGTGGAGATGCTCCTCGACGAGATCGAGGCCCGCGCGGACCACGTCCACGAGACCCGCGTCTTCGCCCCCGGCCTCGTTCTGCGCGACTCCACCCGACCGCCCTCCGACGACTAGGGTCTGTCGTTTGGATCAGGCCGCAGGAAATCGACGGTGCTGTTCAGTGCCGGTGAGCGGGGTCTGGTGTGTGCAGCTGCAAGGCGGAGGAGGGCGTCGACGCGATGGGGGCACCGCCCGCGCGAGCGAAGGCGAGCGTGGGGGAGTCGGCAACCGACGACAACGCGGCAGATGTGCGCGCCAGACCCCGCGTCTGCGGCGTGATCCAAACGACAGACCCTAGACCCCGCCACCCCGGCGGTCGGACGGGATCCGCAGCGTCACCGGCCCCCACAGCCCCGACGCCAGCTGGGAGTCGAACGCCCAGGCCGTCGGCGTGGCCTCCGCGAGATACGGCGCCAGCGTGCCCCGGACGGTCACCTCCAGCCGTACGGTCCGCCCGGCGGCACCACGCAACGGGAAACGGTACGGCGCGCAGAACGCCTCACCGGCCGGCTCCCCGTCGACCGACACTTCCACACTGCCGCGCACCCGCCCGAGATCCAGCACGGGAGCGGGCCCCGACGGCACCTCCAGGGCCCGCGCGTACGTCACGCCTCCGCTCCAACTGCCCAGCCCCAGCTCCCGCCAGTCCCCCAGGGGCAGCGGTGCCGGTACGGCACGCACACGCACCGGCCCCCGCCAGGCGGAACCGGCCCGCAGGACCGCCGTGGGTTCCGTGACCACCTCGACCGGTGCGGACTCGGAGAGAGGCTGACGGATATTCAGCTGTGCGCCTGGAAGGGGCAGTTCCGGCCCGGACCCGACGCGCACGCTCGCGCGAAGCGCCAAGGGCAGGTCGAGCGACACCGTTCCCGCCGGCACGGTGAACCGGAAGCGCTGTGGTGTCGCTTGGACATCGTCGGTCGACCGTGACGTCCATACGGTGCCGCCGAGCACCGGCCGGCCCGTGAGCCACCCGGAGTCCGGCAGCGGGTGCGGCCGTACCGCGGCGTGGCAGTGCTGCAACTCGCCCCGCCTGCGCTCGTCCTCGACGGTCCGCCCGCGCCGGCCGCCCGACTCGGCCTCCCAGCCGGCGCCGCTGACCAGGGCCGTCACCCCGGCCCCGGAACGCACCACCAGGTCGACGAACACCGCGTCCCGGGCGTCGGCGCTGTCGGCCACGACCTCCAGGGTGTGCCCGCCCGCCCCGAGCGCCGGTTCGTGGCGGAAGAACATGGGCACGGCGCCCCAGTCCGCCTCGTAGTACTCCACCTTCTCCTGCCGCGCCACGGCCTCCCCGTCGAGCAGCACGGTGACCGCCGAGGCGGCACCCACGACGAGCACGGCCCGCGCGTCGTCGCCCGGGACGTGGATGCGCGCACGGTAGGTGACGCGACCGTCCGGCCGCACCTCCTCCGGTGGGCGCATGAACCGCGGACGCGGCCCGAGCCCGCCCGGCTCCGACAGACAGAAGAAACTGCCCAGGGGAGTGCCGTCGGCGGCCGAGATCGTCGAGGGGCGGCTCTGGGCGCCGGACAGTTCGTACTCGAGCACGTTGCGGTCCCGGGTCACCGTGACCCGGGCGGAGGCCAGGTAACCGCCGCCGTCCGGCTCCAGCGGCTCGCCGTTCCACCACACGCGCTTGCCGCACTCCGCGCCGACGTGCAGTTCGGCGGGCCCCCGCTGCTCGGTCTCCACGATCGCCCGGACCCGGGCGGCCGTTGTGCCGCCCGGGACGGGGACGCGTACGAACTCCTCGTTCACCAGCCCCTTGAGGCCCAGCAGCCCGCCCGGGTCCGGGATGCCCCGGCTCGACGAGTACACGGCGACGTCCCAGCCCGCGTCGGGTGGCACCAGGGGCAGTTCACCGGCCAGAACCCGCTCCACGGACGCGGCGTCCAGCGGCTCGGGCACCTGACCGAGCGGCACCGGCGGCAGGACGCGGACCCGGTTGCCGTACGTGACCCGGGTCCGCTCCCAAGCCCCGCCCTCGGTCCACTCCATGGCCCAGATCTGCGGCTCGTCCACCGGCGAACCCGGGGGCAGTGCCAGATCGCCCCAGGTGTTGTCCATGGTGGGGACCAAGCGGCCGTGCCAGCCGGTCGAGACGTCGATCACCCGGGCGGGCGCCTCCTGTTGAGGAGGTCTGGGCGTCGGCCGGCCCTCGCGCCACACGACCAGGGCCGCTGGGGCGCCGTCCAGCGGTACGTCGATGGTCGAGACGGCGCCGTCGGGGGAGACGGTGACGTGCGCGGGGGTGCGGGAGCCGGTCGCCGGGTTCCAGACCTCGGCCTCGGCGACCGAGGCCCGCACGGTGACGGACGAGGCGCCGACGGCACCATCCGAGGGAGAGGACCGGGTCCGCAGCGGATGCGCGCCGATCTCGGGGAAGGCCGCCGTGACCAGTGCCACCGCCTCGTTGCCCGTCCGCCTGACGAGCAGCGGCACCTCGCCCGTGGCGTGACCGGCCGCGTCGGCCACGGCCGCCGCGCCGGACTCCGGGTCGCGCACCCGCTCCAGCCGGGGATGCGCCAGCAGGGCCGCCACCACCGAGTCGTCGCCGGACCGGCCGGCGGCCGTGGCCGGCGGACGGCCCACGACGACGACGCGGCCGCCCACGCCGAGCAGTTCGGTCAGCCGCCGCGCCGTCTCCTCCTCCAGCACGCTCGCCGACGGCAGCAGCACCGCGCGGTACGCCAGGTCCCTGATCCGCAGGGCGCCGTCGGCGGCCTTGGCGCGCTGCACCGAGTCGTCGTCGACCACGTCGAAGGAGATGCCGCGCCGGTCCAGGGCGCCGGGGTGCGGGGCGAGCCAGTTGTTCGTGCCGCACAGATCCAGGTAGTGGCGCTGTGTCTGGTCGGCGTCGGCGTGCCCGTCGCCCAGCCGGCCGTCGCCGAAGTGCCGGACGGGCGCGTCCAGCGGGACGAGGGCCTGCATCGTGGCGGTCGGGTACAGGACCGCCACGTCGGCGGCGTAGCCGCCCCAGGACATGATCGAGCAGATCCGGGCCACGGCCCGGGAGAACGCCGGGTACTGCTTCCAGTACGGCTGGCGCCAGTCGGTGGACGGCGGTGCCCACTCGAACCAGCCGCCCGCTGTGCCGAAGTAACTGGCATGCGGGTTGTACAGGTTGGCGCCGCTGCGCAGGAACGGCAGCAGCCAGTGGTAGGTGTCCTCCAGCGTGCCGCCCCAGCCGGAGGAGTGGAACGCCTCGATCCACACCCGCTCGTGGCCGTAGAGGTGGGCCATGGAGGAGTGCACCTTGGCGTCGCCGTGGTGATCGCTGCCTGCGGCGCCGTACCAGCGGTGGGTGCGGAAGTAGTCGGTGTAGATCTGCGTCGACTGGGCCGGATATCCGGCACGGGCGGGGTGGCTCTGGTCGCTGCCCAGCAGCATCCCGCGCTCACGGTGCCATGCCGCCAGCGGCCGGAAGAGGGCCTCTTCGGTGAGTTCCGCTCGGACCGCGTAGTAGTCGGCGCGGATCTTCGTCTGCGGCACGGTGGCGTCCGTGCCGAACAGGGCCGGCAGGTGGTCGAGCAGGTCGTAGCCGCGCCGGGCGCGGAACTCGTCGGCGAAGCGGTGGCTCCAGGCGTTCGTGCCCGGCAGTTCGTCCTGGAAGCTGCCCGCGATGACGGTGCCCAGGTGCTCGGGCACACGGCGGTCGTACTCGTGGTGCACGGCGTCCATCAACAGGCCGATGGCGTGCGGGTCCAGGTAGTCGAACGCCGTGGGTACGGTGGTGACGAGCCGTACGCCGGTTCCGTCGGCGGCGGCGACGGTCAGGGTGTCCGGGCCGTCCGCGGAGAGGTCGAGGCGCCGCCCCTGCGCGGTGTACGCGGCCAGCGGGGTCTCGGCATCCGGCAGGGCGACCGTGCCCCGGGAGACGGTGACGTCCCGGCAGCGCAACGCACAGCCCCTGGCCTCGGGATGACGGTGTGTCACACCGCCCTGGACATTGGCGCCGGAGAACCCGACCTGGTCGTAGAACCACAGGCGGGTGCCCAACTCCGCCGCGATCTCGCAGGCGTCGGTGAAGCGTGCCCACCACTCCTCGCCGAACCACGCCGGATCGTCGGCCCGGGCGCCGAACGTCGGGCCGGCCGGGGCCAGGTTGATCACGACGAGGTTGTGGACACCGCCCTCGGCGAACGCCCGCATCTGCCAGGCGAGTCGCTCGCGAGTGACCTTCGCACCCGACCACCACCACAGGGGGGCGGGACCGAAATCACGGGGTGGGTCGTCAAAGAGCTGCCGGAGCACCGGGGAGATCACGGACGCGGTCCTTCCCCTAAAACGTTTTTAGGCCGCCCTTCACGGTAGGCGACCTGGATCGGCCACGCCAGACACGAGCACGCCACCGGGAAGCCGACGTCATGTCACCCATGTCTGCACGACACCTTGTTGCAACGTTTTTCTCGCCCTATATTCGCTGCGACCAGGCCCCCGGAACCGCGATGTCACCAGACGACGGAGTCGCATCATGGCCGGTACCCGCCCCATCCCCAAACAGCTCTGGAAGGCCGCCACCCTGTCGGGCATGGCCTCCTATCTCGACGCCGGGCTGATCGTCAGCATCTCCGTCAACCTGGCCATCTACCGCGACAGTTACGACATGGGCGTGTGGATGGCCGGTGCGATCAGCGCGATCGTCACCGGCTGCATCGCCGTCGGATCCCTCGTCGGCGGCCGGCTCGCGGACCTCTTCGGCCGCCGCCGCGTCTACAACTGGGACATCTTCTGCTTCGCGTTCGGGGCGATCGTCATCACGCTGGCACCCGACGACATCACGCTGCTGACCGGCGTCCTCATCGCGGGACTCGCGGCCGGCGCCGACCTGCCGACGTCCCTGGCCGTGGTCTCGGACGCCGCACCCTCCTGGGCCCGGGGACGGCTCGTCGCCTTCACCCAGGTCATGTGGATGCTGGGCATCGCCGTCGCCATCTTCCTCGGTTTCGTCCT
Organism: Streptomyces sp. DH10; assembly: GCF_029813805.1. Taxonomy (NCBI): domain Bacteria; kingdom Bacillati; phylum Actinomycetota; class Actinomycetes; order Kitasatosporales; family Streptomycetaceae; genus Streptomyces; species Streptomyces sp. DH10. Next base: position 240,987 of record NZ_JARVKU010000001.1, on the reverse strand, counting down.
GTCCACCACGGGCATGACCGGGGCCCGGATCATCACCGGACAACTGGCCGTCGCCGCGCTCGTCACCTGGGCCCTGCGCTCCCGCCTGAAACTCTCCGACGAACAGGACACGGAGGAGAAGACGGCGGCCGCCCCGCCCGGCAGCGCCCTGAAGAACATCTGGACGCGCGCCGCCCTGCTGCCGATGACCGCGACGTTCGTCTTCTACGTCACCTGGGGCCTCGGCGCCAACACCTTCGGCCAGTTCGGCACCTACCTGCTCGTCACCGTCAGCGACGCCTCCCAGAGCTTGGCCACCGGAATCAACCTGGCCTTCATCCCGATCGGGGTGCTGCTGACCTTCGCCTTCGTCCGGGTCGCCGACACCCCCTGGCGCGACCGGCTGTTCCACGTGGCCGCGGTGGTGCAGATCCTCGCGTTCGTCATCGCGTCCCTGACCGCGGGCGCGCTCGTCGGCATGCTCGTGTTCTTCGTGCTCTACCAGTTCTCCAACCCCTTCGCCGGCGAGGCGAACTACAAGGTGTGGTCGCAGCTCACGCTGCCCGCGGACACCCGCGGCACCACCCAGGGCTTCACCTACGCCCTGTCACGGGGGGTCTTCGCGGTCGCCGCGTTCTTCACCCCCGCCCTGGCCGACTACAGTCCGGCCGTCCTGCTCTGGACGATCACCGGCTGCATGACGGCGGCCGCGTTCGCGGGCGTGTTCATCATCCGCGTCCTGGTCCCCCGTGCCACCGGCGCGGCGCAGGACAGGGCGGACCTGCGAGTCCCCAGCACCTGAGCCGCAGCACACCGACAAGGAGCACCGACCATGGCAACGACCGCGGACCGCACCGCCGGACGGGCCGCCGCCCTGCACGACCTGCTCCCGCCGGTCACCCGGCGCCGCACCCGGATCGGACTGGTCGCCGGCGGACTCGGCACGTACTGGCCGCAGTTCCCCGGTCTCCTCCCGCAGCTGAAGGAGTCGGCCGCCTACGTCGCCGAGCGCTTCCGGGGGATGGACGCGGAGGTGACCGACGCCGGGTTCGTCTCCGACGCCCGGGAAGGCGCGCGCGCCGCCGAGCAGTTGCGCAAGGCCGACTGCGACCTCATCGTGCTGTTCCTGACGACCTACCTCACCTCGTCGATGGTGCTGCCGATCGCGCAGCGCACGCACACGCCGGTCCTGGTCATCGACCTCCAGCCGACCGAGAAGATGGACCACGCCTCCTTCGACACCGGCGCCTGGCTGGCCTACTGCGGGCAGTGCCCCGTCCCTGAGGTCGGCAACGTCTTCCGGCGCGCCGGCATCCCCTTCCGGTCGGTGTCGGGCTGGCTGCGGCAGGAGTCGGCCTGGCGGCGCATCGAACAGTGGATCCGGGCCGCGCACATCCGCGCCGCGCTCCGGCACGCCCGGCACGGCCTCATGGGGCACGTGTACCCCGGCATGCTCGACGTGCAGACCGATCCGACGCTGCTGTCCACGACGTTCGGCTCGCACGTGGAGGTGCTGGAGTTCGACGACCTGCGGCACCGGGTGGAGCGTGTGACCGAGCAGGAGACCAGGGAGCGCATGGCGCTCGCCCGGCAGGTCTTCACCCTCGACGACAGCGTGGTGGAGGAGGACTTCGCCTGGGGCGCGACCGTGTCGGTCGCCCTGGACCGGCTCGTGGCGGACTTCCGGCTCGACAGCCTCGCCTACTACCACCGGGGCCTCGACGGGGAGCTGCACGAGCGGCTCGGCGCCGGCATGATCCTGGGCGCCTCCCTGCTCACGGCCCGGGGCGTGCCGGCGGCCGGGGAGTACGAACTGCGCACCAGCGTCGCCCAGCTCGCCTCCCAGAGCGTCGGCGCCGGGGGCTCCTTCACCGAGATCCAGGCCCTCAACTTCGAGGACGGCGTCGTGGAGATGGGCCACGACGGTCCCGCCCACCTCGCGGTCAGCGCCCGCGACCCGCTGCTGCGCGGGCTCGGCGTCTACCACGGCAAACGCGGCTGGGGCGTGAGCGTCGAGTTCGACGTCCAGCACGGGCCCGTCACCCTGCTCGGCCTCGGCCAGGACGCCGACGGCAGCCTGTCCTTCGTCACCTCCGAAGGCACCGTCGTACCAGGACCCCTGCTGGAGATCGGCAACACCACCAGCCGCGTCGACTTCGGCCGCGATCCCGGCGAATGGGTGGACGCCTGGAGCGCGACGGGTGTCGGCCACCACTGGTCCCTCGCCGTCGGCCACCACGCGGCCGACTTCAGGGCGGCGGCGAGCCTGCTGGGCATCGACCACCGGAACGTGTGACGACGAGATCGGGGCCGCCCCGCCCGGAGATGGGTGTCGCCCCCGCCCGGAGATGGGTGCGGGCACCGATGGTGACGGGCCCGGAGCCCGTGTGAGGCTGGCGGCGTTGCCCGAGCTCGCGCCGGTTGTCATGGCCGCGGCCTCGGGCGGCGCTGAGACGCGCACGACGCGTCCGCCCCAGCCCCACGAAGGAGGAGCCCTTATCCATCCCCGCACGGTGAAACGATCCGCCCCCCGCGTGCCCGCGAAGGCGGTGATCCGTGGGACACGCTGACAGCCTTCTCGCCATGGGCGGAGCCTTCCTGGCCGCCGCCCTCCTCGCCCGCCTCGGCGGCAGGATCGGACTCCCGACCATCCCGCTCTTCATGCTCGCGGGCATCCTGCTCGGCCCGCACACACCGGGCCTGGTCATAGTCGAGGACGCACACGACTTCGAGATGCTCTCCGCACTCGGACTGGTGCTGCTGCTGTTCTACCTGGGCCTCGAGTTCCACCTCGACGACCTCAAGAGCGGCGGCCGGCGCCTGCTGACGGCGGGCGGCATCTATCTGCTGCTCAACGTCGGCGCAGGACTGCTCTTCGGGTTCACTCTGGGCTGGGGCGTCCGGGAGGCGCTGGTGCTCGCCGGTGTCCTGGGGATCTCCTCGTCCGCCATCGTCACCAAGATCCTCATCGACCAGGGCCGCATCGGCCGCCCGGAGACACGCCTCATCCTGGGCGTCATCGTCGTCGAGGACATCTTCCTGGCCCTCTACCTCGCCGCCCTCCAGCCGGTCATCAGCGGCGCCCAGGGCATCGGCGACACGGTCCTCCAGAGCGCCAAGGCCTTCGGATTCCTGCTGGTACTGGCAGCGGCCGCCCGCTACGGCACGAAACCGGCCGGGCGCCTGATCGCCACCCGCGACAACGAACTGCTCGTCATCAGCTTTCTCGGCGCGGCCGTCCTCGTGGCGGGAGTCGCCGAGGTGCTCGGAGTCGCCGACGCCATCGGTGCGTTCATGGTCGGCCTGATCCTGGCCGGCACGCCCTCCGGCCCGCGCATCCGGGAACTCGTACACCCGCTGCGCGACGCCTTCGCGGCGATCTTCTTCTTCGCCTTCGGGCTCTCCATCGACCCCGGCGACATCGTCTCCGTCGTCGGACCGGTCACCGCGGCGGCGGCACTGACCGTCGTCATGAACGTCGCCGCGGGACTCCTCGTCGCCCGCGTGTACCGCTACGGCACCGAGCCCGCCGCCGAGATCGCCACCACCCTCGTGGCCCGCGGGGAGTTCGCGCTGATCCTGGCCGCCATGGCCGCCGGCGCCGGGCTCGACGCCCGCCTCGCCCCGTTCATCGCCGGGTACGTCCTCGTCCTCGCGATCCTCGGCCCCATCGCCGCCGGCCGGGCCCACCTGCTCGCCCGCGCGCTCCGCGCCGCCCAGGACCTCCGACCTGGCCGCACGGCCCGGTCGTACGACACGGAGCCCGGCCCCCGGGACGACAGCACACCCGCGTCCGCCTCTGCCGCAACGCCCGCCGAGGCCGAGCGCTGACCCACTCCCGGCTCAGGGCTCGCGGGTCAGCGCCAGATGGTCCTTCGTGCCGGACTTCTGGAGCAGGTCGGCCCGGTGGCGCTTCACCGGCTTGGGGCTGATGTCGGCAACTCGCACGTCGCCCCGGCCGCAGCAGGGCGTCGGCAGTGATGAGCACGAGGGCGTTCAGCAGGCCTCGTTCTCGCCGAGGCCGCGGGCCGGCGCCGCGGCATGACCCGGCTGATGGCTTCGGCCGCCGTCACCCGCCACGAGCGTGGCGGCACCCAGAGCGGCGCGTGCCGCGGCGGTCAGCGGCGCACCTGGATGCGGCCGACGGCACGGAGCCGGCCCGCGGCCGCTCCCGGGACGGCGGCGCCCCGGTCGTGCACGCCGAGGAGGCGGCCCAGGCGAAGACGCCGGAAGATCCGCCGGAACAAGGGCACCGCGTACCGCCTCCTCGGCACCGTCATGATCCGGCGTGCGTGCCGTCCGCTCGCGTCGCCATCCGTGCCACACCCCATCCTCGGCCGAACATCCGCCTTACGGCAGGGCGTTCGTAGGGGGCGGCCACCGGGAAGGATGAGGATTGGGCCCGATGGCGGACACCGCTGGAGGAGGGAGAAGCTGAAGCCCTGGTGAGACCGGCCGCGCCGCGCGTCGGCGGGCTGTCTCCCTCCGTATCGCCACGCGGCCCGACACCCCAGGACTTGCCATGGCCTCGGCCGTGCCCTGCCTCGAAGCGCTGTCGGGTTCCGGGAAGGAGAAGCCGTGCCCCAGTCCGAAGACCAACGTCTCGTCGACCTCGAAGCACGACTCGAGCGGGAGGACCCCAGGTTCACCCGGGCCATGAGATCAGGCCGCCCGGCCCGGCCCCGGGAGTACCGCCGTACCGGAGCCTGGTGGGCGCTGGCCCTCGGCGTGGCCGTCCTGGGATCCGGCATCGCCCTGGCACAAGGGCTGCTCATCGCGGCCGGGCTGGTCCTCGTCGGCATGGCGGCCCAGCTGGTCGACCCGGACCCCAGCCGCCTGGGGCGTCAGCGGCAGAGGCGATGGTGACCTGCGCGGCGGCCCGGACCTACGCCCCGGCCCACTTGCGCAGCAGCGCCTCGCGTTCCTCGTGCGGCAAAGTGCCCTCGGCCGCGTGGTCACGTCCCCAGGCGAGGAGGTCGCCGATGTCGGTGCCGCCGTCGGCGAGCCGCTGGAGGAGGGTGACGGAGAGCTCGTACTCGGAGGGCAGGTAGATCCCTCCGGTGACGGCCGCGTGCACATCGGCCTGGACGGTCTCCTCGGCCGTCGTCACCTCCACGGAGAAGGCGGGCGGCAGCTGGCCGTCACCCGTGACCACGACGAGCGCGGCGTCGAAGGCCATGGACGCCAGCCTCCGCACCCCGGACCGCACGGGCACGTCGCGCGTGTCGATCCTGACCACCTCGTCCCACGTCCAGAACCTGCCCCGGCCGGCCCCCAGCACCTCGACGCCGTCCTCGGAGAGCCGCACCCCGGAGGCCGCCCCCTCGGGCTCGGCCCCCACGTACACCGAGTCCTCGCCGATCCAGAACAGGCCGACCATGGCCATGAACGCCTCCCGAAGCTGGTGCGGGGGAGAGCGGACCTCGCCCCCGCGTCGCTGTAGGAGACGGGCGGGACGGGCAGGAGGTTGCGGTCTTTCCGGCCCGGTCCGGCCTGGGCGGATGCCGCCGTAAGGGTGTGGGCCGTAACCCGTGTGAACGCCCTGGATGGTGGGACGGCCCGGCATGACTGACGGTGGTTCACGTCGAGGCCGGGTCTCGTGAGCTGGCGAGGCGTCAGCGCCCGGCCCGCGATGGAAGGACTCACCGATGCGCTCTGCCCGCATGCTGCTCGCGACGGCCACGGCCACGGCCGCCCTCGCGATCACCGCACCCACCGCCTACGCGGTGGCGATGGGTGACCGGGACCACGACACCACTTCCTACAGCAAGGAGCACGACAAGGACCGCAAACACCACAAGCCGCGCGGCGGAGTACACACGGGTGGCGGAGCGCTGGCCGCGGTGACCGCGGACCACGACTGGGACGGCGACAAGCACGACCAGGACGGCCACAAGGACGGCGAGCACGGCAAGCACGAGGACCACGGCAAGCACGAGGACCACGGCAAGCACGAGGACCACGGCAAGCACGAGGACCACGGCAAGCACGAGGACCACGGCAAGCACGAGGACCACGGCAAGCACGAGGACCACGGCAAGCACGAGAAGGACTCCTGGCACGGCGACAAGCACCACAAGCCGCGCGGCGGAGTACACACGGGCGGCGGAGCGCTGACCGCGGTGAACGCCGACGACTGGGACAACCCCAAGCACGAGCCTGACGGCGAGCGCGGCGACGACCCCTGGGGCGACAAGCACGACGAGGACGCCTGGGGCGACAAGCACGGCAAGCACGAGGAGCACGGCAAGCACGACGACCACGAGAAGGGCTCCTGGCACGGCGACAAGCACCACAAGCCGCGCGGCGGGATGCACACCGGTGGCGGCGGCCTGGCCTCCGCGCCGGGCGTGACGGCCGGCGGTCTCGCGGTGCTGGCGGTGGCCGGCACCGGCCTGTACGCCCTGCGGCGCCAGAAGGCCTCACAGGGCGCGGCATGACCGAGGCCTGACCGATAGCCGCCGCGGCCGCCGCACGTGCTCCTCGCGTCGCGGCGGCCCGGCTCGTCCTCCCGAATGCCGCGTCCCTGTGTCCGTTCCGCTGCCGTGCCCGAATGAGGTGGTCTCCGATGGCAGCCAGCCCCAGCCCCAGCCCCCCGTCCCCGGCCGAACCCGCCCCCGCGCCGTCCAAGCGGCGATTCCGCACCGCCGTGTCGGTCTTCTGGGGTCTCGCCGTCCTGGTCCTGACCGTGAGCCTGGTCGCCGGCCGTGGCGAGTCGTCGTCCGACGCCGGCGGTCCGCCGCACGCCCCACCGGCCGTCCCGACGGCCGCGCCCGTCACCTCCGCCGCGCCGGCCGTGCCCGACGCGCGGCCCTCCTCCGCGGCGCCGCACCGGACCGCCGCGTCCGGGACCGGCCCGCGGCTGCCGCGGTCCCGGCCGGTCCGCCTGTACATCCCCAAGATCTCGGTGAACGCGCCCTTCACCGACCTCGCCATCGGCCGTTCGGGCCAGCTCGAACCGCCTCCGGCCGACGACGTCAACCTCGTCGGCTGGTACGCGAAGGGCGCCTCGCCCGGCGAGGCCGGTACGGCGATCATCGCCGGGCATGTGGACACCGCCACGTCCCCGGCCGTGTTCGCGGGGCTCAGCGCGCTGAGGAAGGGCGACCGGTTCCACGTGGCGCGAGCCGACGGCAGCAGGGCGACCTTCGTCGTCGACGGCGCGGAGTCCTTCAAGAAGGACGACTTCCCCAGCGAGCGCGTGTACGGCGACACCCCCGACGCCCAGGTCCGGCTCATCACCTGCGCGGGTGCCTACGACCGTCAGGCCCGCGACTACAGCGAGAACCTGGTGGTCTTCGCCCACCTCGTCTGACTTCCGTGCCCCCGGCCTGACTAGGTGTTTTAAAGTGACTGCACCAGCTTCAGGCGACTGTGGGACCTGTGAGGTATTCGCGAACCATGACGACCGAAACGTTTGAGTTCCAGGTAGAGGCACGTCAGCTGCTCCAGCTGATGATCCACTCGGTCTACTCGAACAAGGATGTCTTCCTGCGGGAGCTCGTCTCCAACGCCTCCGACGCGCTGGACAAGCTGCGTCTGGAGAAGCTGCGGGACGACTCGCTCGACGCCGACGTGTCCGACCTGCACATCGAGATCGACGTCGACAAGGAGGCCCGGACCCTCACGGTGCGGGACAACGGCATCGGGATGTCGTACGACGAGGTCGGACAGCTCATCGGCACCATCGCCAACTCCGGTACGGCCACCTTCCTGAAGGAGCTGCGGGAGGCCCAGGACGCGGCCAATGCCGAGGGGCTCATCGGCCAGTTCGGTGTCGGCTTCTACTCCGGCTTCATGGTGGCGGACGAGGTGACACTGGTGACCCGGCGCGCCGGCGAGGGCCAGGGGACCCGCTGGACGTCCCGCGGCGAGTCCACGTACACGCTGGACAAGGTCGACGACGCGCCGCAGGGCACCTCCGTCACGCTCCACCTCAAGCCCGCCGACCCGGAGAACCAGCTCCACGACTACACGTCGCCGTGGACGATCAAGCAGATCGTCAAGCGGTACTCGGACTTCATCACCTGGCCGATCCGGATGGTCCCGGAGAAGGCCGACGGCGAGGACGCGCCCGAGCCCGAGACGCTGAACTCGATGAAGGCCCTGTGGGCGCGGTCGCGCGACGAGGTGTCCGACGACGAGTACCACGAGCTGTACAAGCACATCAGCCACGACTGGCGCGAGCCGCTGGAGACGATCCGGCTCCAGGCCGAGGGCACCTTCGAGTACCAGGCCCTGCTCTTCGTCCCCTCGCACGCCCCGCACGACCTGTTCACGCGGGACTTCAAGCGCGGCGTCCAGCTGTATGTGAAGCGCGTCTTCATCATGGACGACTGCGAGGCGCTGCTGCCGCCCTACCTCCGCTTCGTCAAGGGCGTCGTCGACGCCCAGGACCTCTCGCTCAACGTCTCCCGCGAGATCCTCCAGCAGGACCGGCACATCCGGATGATGCAGCGCCGGCTGACCAAGAAGGTCCTGTCCACGATCAAGGAGGTCAAGACCAAGGACGCCGACCGCTACGCCACGTTCTGGCGCGAGTTCGGCACCGCCCTGAAGGAGGGCCTGGTCACCGACTCCGAGAACCGGGACGCCATCCTCGCCGTCGCGTCGTTCGCCACCACGCACGCCGAGGACGAGCCGACCACGCTCGCGCAGTACGTGGAGCGGATGAAGGACGGCCAGGACGACATCTATTACATCACCGGCGAGTCCCGGCAGAGCATCGAGAACTCCCCGCACATGGAGGCGTTCCGGGACAAGGGCATCGAGGTCCTGCTGCTCACCGACGCGGTCGACGAGGTGTGGGTCGACGCCGTCGGCGAGTACGAGGGCAAGAAGCTGCGCTCCGTCGCCAAGGGCGAGATCGACCTCGACGGCGAGAAGGACGAGAAGGCCGAGGGGGAGCGGGAGAAGCAGGCCGAGGACTACGCGGGACTGCTCGGCTGGATGCGGGAGCAGCTGGACGAGGACCTCAAGGAGGTGCGTCTGTCGGCGCGGCTCACCGTCTCCCCGGCCTGCGTCGTCTCGGACGCGCACGACCTGACCCCGGCCCTGGAGAACATGTACCGGGCGATGGGCCAGGAGGTGCCGCGCACCAAGCGGATCCTCGAACTCAACCCCGGCCACCCGCTGGTGAAGAACCTGAACGAGGCGTACAAGGAGCGCGAGGACCGCTCGGGTCTCGTCGAGTCCGCCGAGCTGCTCCACACGCTGGCGGTGCTCGCCGAGGGCGGCCAGCCCAAGGACCCCGCACGCTTCGTCAAGCTCGTGGCCGACCGCCTGGAGCGCACGCTGTAGGCAGGGAGCGGATCAGCGGGGGTCCGGGGCGTCCGCCGCCCGCGCGCCGGGCGGGGGCGTGCCCGTGCCCGGCGGGACGATCTCGCCCTGGAGCACCCGCGGGGCGGCTCCCGCCCCGGCCTCCTCGTCCTTCGCGGCTCGTGCCTCTGCCTTGAGGATGCGGGCCGACTTGCCGGCCGACCGGGCCAGTTCGGGCAGCTTCCTGGCTCCGATCACGGCTATGACGACGATGAGGAGGATCGCGAGCTCGCTCAGTCCGAACATGATGTCCTGTCCTTTCCCGCCCGGGCCGGGCACGGCGCGAGCGTATCGGGCGGGGAGCTCGGTGTGATCCCCGCCTCGGCATGTGCGACCGCCGGATGCCGGAGCAGATGGGGCAGGATGCCGCGGTCGAGCAGGGCCTGCCGCCAGGCGAGCCGGGCGTGCTCCACGCGGTCGGCCCGCCCGCCCAGGGCCGAGCGCAGCAGCGCGGCCAGGCCGACGAGACCGGTCACGGCCGCCACGAGCGCCAGCGTCCAGCCGGCCGCGACGAGCGACCCGGGCAACGGCCCCGGTGCGTCGGCGACTTGGAGCAGGCTGCCGAGCAGGAGCAGAGCCCCGGCGGACGTCGCCGCCACGAGCGGCGTGAGCACCGCGAGGGCGGGCAGCAGGGTGCCGGTGGCGAGCGGGCGCCGCGCGTCCTGCCGGGCGGCGGTCCGTGCGGCGAGGTAGGCGCGGTAGGGCTCGCCGGCCGCCGCCGTGATGTCGTCGGCGTGGGCGAGCGCGTGGGCGCGCAGCTGCGCGGCCGTCCTGCCGGTCGGGTCGGCGCGCACGGCGCGGTGGATGTCGGCGCTGCTCAGCGCCAGATCCAGTACCGCTTCGAAGTCCGCGCGGTCCTCGGGGTGAAGGCGGGGCGGATCGGCCACAGGGTCTCCTTGCCGGTTGCTGTGTCGGACGTCGGTACCGAGCACAGTGAAATCTACAGCACTGTAGAAGTAGCCGGGGTCGGCCCCGCGGATCTATACGATGTCCGCAGGGCAAGGCAGGGCGGCGAAGGGAGACAGGGCGGTGACGGAACCCCGGCAGCGTCCCCGGCGGGGGCAGGGCGAGCTGGAGGCGCTGGTGCTGTCGGCACTGCGCGAGGCGGACGGCCCGGTGACGGCCGGCTGGGTGCAGGAACGCCTCGGCGGTGACCTCGCGTACACGACGGTCATCACGATCCTGACCCGGCTGCTGGGCAAGGGCGCGGTCACCCGGGAGCGGGTGGGCCGGTCCTTCGCGTGGACGCCCGCCGCGGACGAGGCGGGCCTGGCCGCCCGGAAGATGCGCAAGGTGCTCGACGCCGAGAGCGACCGCGGGGCCGTGCTGGCCAGCTTCCTCACCGGCCTCGGCCCGGACGACGAGCGGCTGCTGCGTGACCTGCTGGATCAAGCCCACGGCGAAGGGGAAGACTGAAGCCTCATGGGGGTCTTCGTCTTTCTGCCACTGGTTCTCCCGCTCACGGCATGGCCGGTCGCGCGTCTGGCCGAACAGCATCTGCATCCACGCACCGCGACCCGGTTGCTGACGGCGATGGCCGCGGTGCTGGCGTTGTGCAGCACGGTGTGCCTGGGCCTGGTCATGGTGGTCGGCACCGCCCAACTGCCCGGCAACCCGCTGCCCGACGGCTGGTCGGACCCCGAGGTGCGGGCGGCGGTCCCGTTCGACGAGGTCGTCGGCAAGGCCGCGATTCCCGCGCTGTGCGCGGTGGTCGTCGCCTGCGCCCGCACGCTGTGGCGGCACGCCCGGGTACGCCGCCAGGCCCACCGCGCGCTGGCCGGGCTGCCGGACACGGAGGTGGCCGTGCTGCCGGACGGCGTTCCTTATGCGTATGCGCTGCCCGGTGGTGGGAGCCGAGGCATTGATGCCCCCCGGGGCGGTGCTCGGCGTGGCGGTCGCCCGGGTGATGGTGCGCCGCACGGCCGTGCCGGGCGCCGTGTCCGTGGTCGGCGCGGGGGGCGTGTCGTGGTGACCACGGCGCTGCTGGACCGGCTCCGGCCGGCCGAGCGCCGGGCCCTGTTCGCCCACGAGCGGGCGCACCTCGCCGCCCGGCACGACCGTTTCCTGCTCACCGTGCAGCTCGCGGCCCGGGCCAACCCGTTCCTGCGGCCGCTGCGCACCGCCGTGGCGTACACGGCCGAGCGGTGGGCGGACGAGGAGGCGGCCCGGGCGGTCGGCAGCCGCCGCACGGTGGCGCGTGCCATCGGCACGGCCGCCCTGATCTCGCGGGGCACCCCGGCGCCCACGCTCGCGGGACTGGCCGCTCCGGGCCCGGTGCCGCGCCGGGTGGCGGCCCTGCTGGGCCCGCCACCCGCCGTACGCGACTGGCCCCCGGTCTTCACCTCGGTCGGGCTGGCGGCGTGGGGCGCGGCGGCCGGAACGGCCGTGTCGGCGATGTCGTCCGCGAACTCCGCCGTCACGATGGTGCTCATCCTGCACGCCGCGACGCCCCTTTGAGGGGTGGGGTGCCGCGTGCCGCGGCACCCCTGTGAGGCGAGCAAACTCACCTCACCGCGTGGTTCAGCCCACGATCCGGCCCAGCTCGATCCGGTCGATGTTCGGCGCCCAGGCGCTCGCGTTGCCGAACGTCACCTTGTTCGCGCCCTTCGCCAGATCGACCGGGACGCCGACGGTCCAGTAGTCGTCCCAGCTCCAGGTGTTCTTGAAGGTGACCTTCACCGGGTCCGCGGACCCGACCGTGACGTCCGCCGTACGGGACATGATGTCCGTGTTGTAGGCGTGGCCGTTGTCCCGGCGGTCGTTGTGCGCGTAGTGGACGACCAGCAGGTAGCGGCCGGACCGAGGCGCGTCGACCGTGAACTCGGCGGTGCTGGAAGCGCTGTTGCCGAGCCAGCCGATGTACGAGCCGGCGGACGCGTGCGGGGAGTCGACGAGCTTGGCCCCGCCGGCGAGCGTGGCCTTGGCGCCCTCGTAGGAGAGGGTGCCGGCGGCCGAGCCGTCACCGGAGACGTCGAGGGAGCGGACGGCGGAGTGGCCCGACGTCATCGCGATCCGGTTGTTGCCCGCGACGAGGTAGAGCCGCAGCGGGCGGCCGGGCGCGGCCTTGACCGTCTCCCCGTGCAGCGCGAGCTTCACGGCCGCCGAGGTCCGCGGCACCACGGTGTAGTAGCCGTCGCGCGGGGCGTAGACGTCGAACACCGCCTTGTCGCCGGAGCGCAGCACCAGGGAGCCCGTGCCCACACCGGCCGACGAGGTGTAGTCGTACGACGGCTTGCCGCTGATGTCCGCCAGCGTGGCCTCGTAGGACGCGGAGGGCGCGCCCGTCCGCGTGGTCAGGTCGATCCGGTCCAGGGTGACCTCGGCGTCGCCCTTGGACAGGGTCAGCTGGTGCGTGCCCGCCTTGAGTTGGACACTGACGTCCTTCTTGGCGCGGTACGTCCAGTTCTCGGTGGAGGGGTAGGTGACCGTCACCGGGTCGCCGCCGTCGACCGACAGCTTCTGCGTGGCGGGCCCGCCGGACTGGTTGCCGTACAGGATCGCCAGGTCGTACGTGCCGTCCTTCGGCACCGTCACCGAGAAGGCGACCTTGCTGCCGGGCTGGTTGAGCGAGCCGACGTCCTTGGTGCCGGAGGCCGCGTAGCCGTTGGCGTTCTGGACCGTGCCCTGGGTGTAGACCTTGCCGTCGGTGATCGCCGCGTCCTCGGCCTCGTACGACGCCGACCACGGCACGGAGGCGGCGGACGGGGTGCCGGAGCCGCCGGGGGTGAGGACGACGCGGTAGGCCGACATCTTGTGCAGGCCGCGCAGCGGCACGGTCACCGAACCGTCGTCCGCGACCTTCACCTTGGTGCGCGCGAGGACCCGCGGCGCCGCGTGCTGCCCCTCGTAACCGGACCAGGCGGCCTCGGCGACGGTCGCGGTGACCGTACGGCCGAACACCGACCGGGGGACGCCCTGCACGACCACGTCCGAGTCGGCCGCGGAGCCGCCGAGCAGGACCTGCGCCTGGCGGCGGGAGGTGTCGAGGGAGGCGAGCCCTTGGAGCGTGTCGATGGTGTTGGGCTGCGGCGGCGTCACCTTCACGGTGTTGCCGGTCATGCCCGCGTACCAGCGGAAGAGCCACCAGCCGCCGTTGGGGATGTTCGACCGCACGACGTGGCCGCTGAGGTTGCCGGCCGCGTCCCAGTACGCCATGTTGGCGTACACCTTGTTGCGCTCGAACATCGAGACCCACTGCACCAGTTGCCCGGGCACGGACAGGTCGCGGCGGTTGGCGTACTCGTCGATGTTGATCTTCAGCGGGGCTATGCCCGCCTCGCGCTCCAGCTTGCGGTAGTCGTCGTAGTGTGCCTGGAAGTCGCGCAGCGAGCCGGAACCGAGCTCGTGCCAGGTCATCACCTGGGGGAGCACGTTCTCGCGCTTCGCGAAGGCGAGGAAGTCCTTCAGCAGGCGGGTGTGGTAGGCGGCTTCGTTGGGTCCGGCGATCCTCGCGTTCGGGTCGATCGCGCGGATCCGCTGGTACACCGTCTTCCAGTCCTTGAAGAACCGGTCGCGGTTCTTCTCGTACTGGGCCTGGTCGGCGACGTCGAGCTTGTACCAGATCTGGTCCGGCTCGTTGAACGGGATGTAGACGAAGCGCTCGCTGTTCGGGTCGGCCGAGACCTCCTTGGCGATCTTGTCGACCTTGGGGAGATAGTCGTCGATGCCGAGGTCCTCGTACGGCCACTTGGCGTAGATGTCCTGCATCATCACGTTGATCTCGCCGCCGCCGTTGCGGAAGAACGACTTGGAGACCGTGAGCGCGTCGCCGTTGGGGTGCTGCGCGCCGCCCTCCGGCTTCTGCGAGATGCTCGTGATCTTCAGGGGCGCCATCGCGGCGTCGCTGGGCACCCCGTCGTCGCTGACCCCGTACAGCGAACCGTTGGCGCCGAGCATCACCGGGCCCTCGGAGGCTTTGAGGTCGACCGTGAGGCGCTGTGGGTCGGCTACCGCTGCCGCGTTGCCGGCTGCGGGGAGAGTGGCTGCCATGGCGGCTGCTCCAAGTAGTGCTGTCATCAAGGCGGTTCTGGTACGGGACCTCGTACCGGCTCTCGTGCGGGTGGGGGTGATCACGCTGCTGGACCTCCAGTCACTTCACGGCTCCACTGGTGATTCCGGACACGATCTTTCGCTGGCCGACGAGGAACACGGCGACCATGGGCAGGCTCATCACCACGACGTACGCGAAGACGAGATGCCAGTTGTTGAGGTAGAGCTGGGCGCTGGCGACCTGGTAGAGGTTGAGCGGCAGGGTCGCCCGGTCTCCGCCGCCGAGGACGAAGAACGCGTAGAAGATGTCGCTCCAGGCGTAGAGCATCACCATGATCGTCGCGGTGGCGATCACCGGCCGGAGCAGCGGCAGGACGATCCGCCAGAAGATGCGGGACGGGCTCGCCCCGTCCATCCGGGCCGCCTCCTCCAGCTCCATGGGGATGGCGCGGATGAACCCGGTCATGAAGAAGATCGACGTCGACAGGTACATCCCGGTGTAGACGGCGATCATGCCGGGGCGGGTGTTGGACAGCCCCAGCTGCCGCAGCTCCATCACGATCGTGATGACGGCCGGCGGCAGCAGCAGTCCGCTGATGCACAGCGCGTACGCCGCCGAGACCAGCTTCGACTTGCGGCGCGCGAAGACCCAGGCGGCGCCCGCACCCAGGATCAGCACCAGGACCACCGAAGGCACCACGACCAGCAGCGAGTTGAGGAACCCGCGCAGCATCTCGCCCTGGCTGACGGCGTCCGCGTAGTTGCTCGCGGGCTGCCACTGCCGCGGCAGGTCCAGGTTCGGCTTGATCGCCTCGGCCTGCGGCTTGGCCGAGGTGACGGCGACCAGCCACAGCGGCACGCCCACGGCCAGCGCGGCGAGCAGGACGACGAGGGACGGGCGGCCGTACCGCCACACCGCGGTCACAGCAGCTGCTCCCTTCGCCGGAGCCCCACGACCAGCGGGATCGCCACGGCGACCACGACCAGGAAGAGGACGAGACTCATCGCGGACGCCTGCGCGTACAGGCCCTGCCCGAAGATCCGGAACATGTAGATGTTGAAGACCTCGGTGGAGGCGGCGGGGCCGCCGCCCGTCGTGGCCTGCACGATGTCGAAGGTGTTCATCGAACCGATCAGCGCGGTGGTGACGTTGAAGGTGACGGCGGGCGCCAGCATCGGCCAGCGCACCGACCAGAAGGTCCGCCAGGGCCCCGCGCCGTCGCACTTCGCGGCCTCCAGCATCTCGCCGGGGATGCCCTTGAGCCCGGCCAGATAGATGAGCATCGACAGGCCCATCCACTTCCACCCGTGGATGAGCGTGACGATCACCAGCGTCCAGGTGGTCGAGCCCAGCCACGGGATGTCCGTGCCCAGAACGGAGTTGACGGCCCCGTCCTGGTCGAGCAGCGCCTGGAAGACGTAACCCGTCGCCAGCGCCGAGATCAGCACCGGCAGGAAGAAGACGGCGCGGAAGAACCGGTTGAAGCGGCTGTCGTCCTCCAGCAGCAGCGCCAGCACGAGCCCGAAGCCGTTCTGGAACAAGGCCGCCAGCAGCGCGTACACCAGGGTCGTGCGGATCGCCCGCAGCAGCGAGCCGTCCTCGGCGATGGTCTGGAAGTTGTCCAGGCCCGTGAAGGCGATGTCCGCGTGGTACGAGGACCAGTTGGTGAACGGGTAGTAGAAGTTCAGCAGGTTGGGCACCAGGAAGAAGCCCGCGAAGACGACGATCGCGGGGAGCGCGAACCACCAGGGGTGGTGCACGGCGGCGCGTGGCAGCCGTCCCACGCCCTTCGGTGCGCCTTGTGCAGCCGGCTGCTTGCGCGTACGTACGACCGTGTCCGCCATGGTCAGAACCCGGGGACGCCCTGGGCCTTGGCCACCTGCGCGAACTGATCCTGGATCGCCTGCGCGACCTGCTGCGGGCTCTTCTTGCCGAAGATCATGTCGGCCAGGTAGAGGTGGGTGTCGGGGGCGACGATCGCCTTGGCCTGGAAGACGCCGATGGCCTTGGGCAGGGCCGCGACCTGGGCCTTGGAAGCCTCGGGCAGGCCGCCGGGGGTGGGCACGGACGGCTGCACGGACGGGATCTTCATCGTCTTGATGTAGTCCGGGTAGTCCGGGCCGAGCCAGAAGGCGAGGAACTGCCGGGCCGCGTTCTGCCGCTTGTCGTCACCGGTCTTGAAGGCGACGACACCGTTGGTCTGGTCGGGGGAGTACAGGCCGGTGGCCGAGGAGTTGGCGACCGGGAACCAGCCGATCTTCTTGTCGAGCTCGGCGGTGGAGTACTTGGCCTGCAACTGGCTCTGGAAGGACGTGACGTTGAGGACCATGCCGGCGTCGCCCTTCCACAGCGCGTCGGCCTGCCCGGTGAAGGTGCCCGTCCGGTAGTTCTTCTGGGCGAGCCCCGCGTCGAGCAGTTTCTCCTTGTACTTCTTGATCGCGCCGACGACGACCGGGTCGGTCCACTTCTTCTTGCCGGCGTTCAGATCGGCCCACCACTGCCGGTCGAGGTCGGTGAGCTGGACCTGCATCTGCCACTGGAGAGGCCACTTGTCGCCGCCGGCCTCGTAGAAGGCGGCCGCGTCGGTCTTGTCGACGACCTTGCGGCCGAGGGCGAGCAGCTCGTCGTAGGACTTGGGGAAGTCCTTCTCGCTCAGTCCGGCCTGCTTGAAGACGTCCTTGTTGTAATAGACGCCGAGCATGGCGGGGCTGGTGACGATCGCCGCGTAGCGCTTGCCGTCGATGACGCCGAGGGACCTCTCGGTGTCGCCGAGCTTGGCCTCCCAGGGTTCCCCGTCGAGGGGCAGCAGGTTCTGCTTCGGCTGGATGAACGGCAGCGTGGAGATGGACGGCTGCCAGAACATCAGGTCGGGGCGGTCGCCCGAGGCCAGCTTCGTCGGCACGTTCTGCTCGTAGAGGTCCGGGATCGCCTGGGTGTCGACCTCGGCGCCGGTGGCCTTCTCGAAGGCGTCGATGACCTGCTTGGGCGCGTTCACCGTGTTCTGCGCGGTCCACATGGTCAGCTTCACGCCGTCCAGCCGGGCGGTCGGATTCACCGCCGCCGGTTTGGCGTCCGAACCGTCCGAACCGGAGTCCCCGGCGGTCGGGTCGCTGCACGCGGTGGCGGCCAGGCCGGCGGCGCATATCAGCGCCAGGGCGGGGAGTGCTCTTGTCTTCATCTCGTGCCTTTCGGAGCAGGCGGTTCGATTCACAAAGCGGGACTCACAACTGCTGGGCTCGTTCGGGTCGTTCAGGCATCGGTGGTTCAGGCGCCGGCGGGCGGCGGCCCCGAGCTCTCCCGCACCACCAGTTCCGGTACGGACACGGGATGCGGGGCGACCGGCGCGGACTCCTCCAGCGCGCCGTGCAGCAGGGCGAACGCGGACCGCCCGAGGCCGGTGAAATCCAGGCGTACGGTCGTCAGGGACGGGGTGAGGAAGCCGGAGTGCGGGGCGTCGTCGAAACCGGCCACACTGACCTCGCCCGGCACCGAGCGGCCGGACTCGTGCAGGGCGCGCAGCACGCCGAGCGCGAGGTCGTCGTTGCCGCACAGGACCGCGGTGACGGACTGGTCCCTCGCCAGCTTCAGCCCGGCCGCGTGACCGCCCGCCGGCCCCCAACTGCTCTGCACGGGGCGGCTTTCCGGGGCACCGGCCTCCTTCAGCGCCTGCCGCCAGCCGCTGGTGCGGGCGCTGGTGCGGCGGGTGCTGGACGGGATGGCCACGTAGTGCACGGTCTCGTGGCCGAGGGAGAGCAGATGGCGGGTCGCCTGGTAGGCCGCCTCGCGGTCGTCGGCCCACACCCATGGGCGGTCGCCGCCGGGCGGGGTCGCCGGGGTCTCGACCACGCCCACCACCGGCAGCCCGGCGGGCACGGCTTCCAGCGCCCGGACACCGGCCGGATCGTATGCGATCACGACGATCCCGCCGCCCGCGTCCGCCGCGCGCTGCACCTCGGCGGCGACGGCCGCGTCCTCGGCCGACTCCAGCACCCCGATCCCGACCGCGTACGACGCAGCCCGGGCGGCCTCCTCGATGCCCTGGAGGATCGAGGCGTAGCCGTAGTGGGTGGTGTTCGCGGTCAGCACGGTCACGGCCCGGGTGCGGCCGCTGGCCAGGGCGAGGGCGGTCGCGTTGCGGCGGAAGCCCAGTTCGTCGATGGCGGCGAGCACCCGCTCCCGGGTGGACGGCCGGACGCTGGGATGGCCGTTGATCACCCGCGAGACCGTCTGGTACGAGACCCCCGCGGCGGTCGCGACGTCCCTGATGCTCGCCGGGCGCCTTGTGTGACCGGTCACATTCATGCGAGGATTGTGACCGGTCACACTTGGGTCGTCAAGAGACCGTAACGAGGGATTCACGCGGACCTCCGCTCCCCGACGACGGGGCGGGGCCAGGAGGGGGAGCACCTTGACCGGCACGGCGGATGCGGCGCACATGGCCTCCAACCAGCGGCAGGGCGAGTTCACTTGGGGGCATCAAGCCCTCCGGGCCGGGTTCGCGATCGCCGCCGACGGGACCCTGCGGCTGGTCCGACTGGCCCATCCCGACGACGATCGACCCGCCGCCCCGCACTCCGCGCTCCCGCTCGTGGAGCTCACCGCCCTCGGGCACGGCAGCGGCTGGTCCGGCCCCCGCTTCACCGGCACGGCCTTCGGCGCCCGGCTCGCCTACCGGACCCACCGCACGGACAGACGCGACGGCTGGGAGTGGCTGACCGCCGAACTCCACGACCCGGACACCGGATTGACGGCGTTCGTCGAACTCGCCTCACCCGCCGGCGTGTCCGTCCTCCGCTCCCGAGTCCGCCTCCGCAACGAGGGCGGTGCGCCCCTGGTCGTCCAGTCCGTCAGCAGCGTCCTGCTCGGCGGCCTGCCCGCCCCGGACGCCCTCGACGTCCACCGGGCACGCAACGACTGGCTCGCCGAGTGCCGTTGGTACGCCGAGCCGCTGCGCGCCTCCGTCGCCGACATCCACGTCGACGTCCACGAGCACGACAGCCGGGCCGCTCTCGCCCTCACCGGGCGCGGCAGCTGGCCCACCGACGGCCACCTGGCCATGGGCGCGCTGACGGAGCGCGGCGGCGGCCGGGCCTGGGCGTGGCAGGTCGAGTCCCCGGCCGGCTGGCGCTGGGACCTGGGCGAACACGCACACGGCAGCTACCTGGCGCTGAACGGCCCCACCGACGCGGAACACCAGTGGCGGGTCCGCCTCGGCCCGGGCGAGGAGTTCACCACCGTCCCCGGAGCCCTGGCACTCGGCTCCGACCTCGACACGGCGATCGGCGCCCTGACCTCCTACCGCCGGGCGATCCGCCGCCCGCACCCGGACCACACCGCCCTCCCCGTCGTCTTCAACGACTACATGAACACCCTGATGGGCGACCCGACCACGGCCAAGCTCCTGCCGCTGATCGACGCCGCCGCGGACGCCGGCGCCGAGTACTTCTGCATCGACTCGGGCTGGTACGACGACGACACCCGGGGCTGGTGGGACAGCGTCGGCGCCTGGCAGGCCTCGCCGCGCCGCTTCCCCGACGGCGGCATCCGGGCCGTCCTGGACCGGATCCGGGAGCGCGGGATGGTGCCCGGGCTGTGGCTGGAGCCCGAGGTCGTCGGGGTGCGCAGCCCCGTCGCGGCCGAACTGCCCGACGAGGCGTTCTTCCAGCGCGACGGCGTGCGCCTGACCGAACAGGGCCGCCACCAGCTCGACCTGCGGCACCCGGCCGCCCGAGCCCACCTCGACAAGACCGTGGACCGGATCGTCGGCGACTGGGGGGTGGGCTACCTCAAGCTGGACTACAACATCGTGGTCGACCCCGGCACCCAGGCCCCCGGCGACCTCGCACCAGGAGCCGGGCTGCTGGGCCACGCCCACGCCTACCTGGACTGGCTGTCCGGCGTACTGGACCGCCACCCCGGACTCGTCGTGGAGAACTGCGCCTCGGGCGGCATGCGCATGGACGGCGCCACCCTGGCCGTCTCCCAGCTCCAGTCCACCAGCGACCAGCAGGACCCCCTGCGCTACCCGCCCATCGCCGTCGCCGCGCCGACCGCCGTCCCGCCCGAGCAGGGTGCCGTCTGGGCCTATCCGCAGCCCGGCTTCGACGACGACCTGATCACCACGACCCTCGGCGGGGCACTGCTCGGCCGTATCCACCTCTCGGGCCATCTCGACCGCATGTCGGACCACCAGCTGGCCCTCGTGCGGGATGCCGTCGCGGTCTACAAGTCGATCCGCGGTGACCTCGCGCGGGCCCTGCCGTTCTGGCCGCTCGGCCTGCCCGGCTGGGAGGACGAGTGGCTGGCCCTGGGGCTCTCGGTCCCCGGTGACCGCACGGCGTACCTGTCGGTCTGGCGCCGGGGCGGACCGGCCGAACTGCGCGTCCCCGTCCGGCACTGGGCGGGCCGGAGCGACCGCGCGGAGGTCCTGCACCCGTCCTCCGCGGAGGCGGGCGGGGCGGTGTGGGACGGGGACGGGCTGAGGGTGTCCGTGCCGCGCACGCCCGGTGTGCTGCTGATCCGGCTCACGCGGGAGGGGTAGGCGGGGCGGTCGGTGGTTGGCGCGGTGCGGGGCGTCACCCGCGTACGGCGTTCCGGTCCCGCGCCTGCTGCTGCGCGTCCCGGCGGAACGCCCACGGCATCTCGGGCTCCATCACCCAGCGGAACAGCCGCCGCACCGGTGGGGTGCACAGGGCGGTCACGAGCACCGCGGCGAAGACCGTCACCACGACCACGCCCACGGGCCGGTGGACCCACGCCGGCTCGTACCAACCCCAGAACTTGGACCCCTGCGCGACGAAGCCGTGCAGCAGGTAGCCGTACAGCGTGCCCGCGCCCAGCACCGTGAACCACGCCCGGCGCCCGGGCACCCACGCGAGGAAGCAGGCCACCAGGACCAGCGAACAGCCGAAGGTCACCAGCGTCATCACGGGCCCGTACCAGGCGGGCGCGGCGAGTTCCTCGGCGCTGTCGCGGTGGTAGAACCAGGCGCCGGTCATCCGCGGGACCGCCCAGTAGGCCACGACGACCGCGCCGGCGAAGACCGGCACGGCCAGCACACGCGCCGAGCGGCGGCGCACCAGCCGGAAGTGCTCCGGCTTCAGCAGCAGACCGAGGACGAAGTACGGCAGGAACTGAAGGGTGCGTTGCAGGTCGAGGTCGTTGCCGACGGACGACGAGAGCGTCGCCAGCATCGCGATGACGAGGGCGACCGGCAGCGGCCACCGCACGCGCCGCCACACCGGCGTGGTCAGCCGCCAGATGAACAGCGCCGCCAGGAACCATGTCAGATACAGCGGATCCAGCAGGCTCACGGGCCGGTCGGGCTCCTGGTCCGTCCAGCGCGTGAACAGTGTGTACGCCGTCTCGAAGACGACATACGGAACGGCGAGCCCGGTGACCAGACGCCTGACCCGCCCCGGGCTCGCGTCGAAGGAGCGCGAGAAGTAGCCGGAGATGACGATGAACGCCGGCATGTGGAAGGCGTAGACGACCATGTAGAGCGCGCTGACCGCCCGGCTGCCGTCCCGCAACGGCTCCCAGGCGTGCCCTATCGCCACCAGCACGATCGCCAGGTACTTGGCGTTGTCGAAGAACGCGTCGCGCTGCCCGGACTGCTTCGGCGGGGCGGCGGCCTCGCGTGACGCGCTCGCTCCGGCCTCGCCGCGGGTGCTCGCGACGGGCCGCATGCGCAGGGTGTCCTCGCGCAGAGTGTTCTCACTCATCGCGCCTCCCGCGCACGGTGCGGGGAACCGGGGCGGGCGGATACGCGTCTTGCCGGGGTTACGGCGGTGGGGTGCCGGTGCGACATCTCCGCCGCCTGACCCAAGCGGAGCGACGTAAACCGCTTTTCGGGGTGGATGTCGCGCGGATCACACTCGCGGATCACCCCTGTGGCGACGGTGCCGCCGCGCCCGGCCTTTCGGGAGCGCGCCGGCACCGTCGCACACGGCCGCTCAGCTCACCGAGCAGGCCGCGCCGTTCAGCGTGAACGCCGTC
This sequence comes from Streptomyces sp. DH10, assembly GCF_029813805.1. Classification (NCBI taxonomy): domain Bacteria; kingdom Bacillati; phylum Actinomycetota; class Actinomycetes; order Kitasatosporales; family Streptomycetaceae; genus Streptomyces; species Streptomyces sp. DH10. The sequence goes on along the minus strand of NZ_JARVKU010000001.1, from coordinate 218,702 downwards.
GGGCTGGGGTTCGCCGTCGCCCGGGAGGCCGTGAAGCCGAGGGTGACCGAACCCGCCGCGGGGATCGTCGCCGTGTACGGGGCGGCCGCGACGCTGACCTCGGAGCCGCTCTGCGTCGCCGTACCGCCCCAGAGGTTGGTGATGCGCTGGCTGTCCGGGAAGGTCCAGCGCAGCGTCCAGCCGTTGATCGCCGACGTGCCCGTGTTGCGCAGGGTGATCTCGCCCTGGAATCCGCCGGGCCAGCTGCCCGTCACCCGGTAGCCGACGCCGCAGGCCGCCGTCGAGCCGCCGGAGGAGGTCGTGAACGTCACCGTGGCCGAGCGGGGCGAACGGTTGCCGGCGGCGTCACGGGCGTAGACCGCGACGGTGTAGGAGGTGTCGGGTGACAGGCCGGTGACGGTGGCGGTCGTCCTGGTCGTGGAGGTGACGACCGTCTCGGTGCCGCCGCCGATCCGGACCACGTCGTAGCCGGTGACGCCTGCCGCGTCGGTGGCGGCGGCCCAGGTCAGGGTGGCGGACGAGGAGGTCACCCCCGAGGCGGTCGGGGCACCGGGAGCCGTCGGGGGAGTGGTGTCACCGCCGCCCGACGAGTAGATCGCGGCTTCCTTGGCGGTGGCGGCGATGCCGTTCGCGCCGTTGAAGAGCCGCTGTCCCCAGCTGGTGAGCTGGTCCGGGTCGAAGTTCGTGACCATGTCCAGGTACTCGACGCCGCCGCCGTTGCCGCTCCAGGACCAGCCGAGGTAGCCCAGGCGAAGCTGCTGGGCGACGGCCAGGATGGTGTCCTCGTCGGGGTTGCCGTCCGAGTGGTCGTGGCCGAACTCGCCGACGACGATGGGCAGTTTGGCCGTGACGAAGCGGTTCAGGTAGTCGGTGATCTCGGCGGCGGTGTCGAAGACGCCGTACATGTGGATCGAGAAGATCGTGTTGGCGTCCGGGTCGGAGGCGAACACCGAGGCGGCGTTGTCCCGCATGGTGAACGCCCAGTCCTGGCCCCAGTTGGGCGCGTCGACCATGATCGTGTGGTCGAACCCGGCGTTACGCAGTTTCTGGATGGCCGCCTTGGTGTCGGCCGTCCAGGCCGTGTAGCCGGTGTTGCCGTGCGGCTCGTTGCCGATGTTGACGATGACGTAGTCCTCCTGACCGGTCAGCGCGCTCTGCACGCTGATCCAGTAGTCGGCGGCGCGCGAGAGCGTGACGGCTCCGCTCTGTTCGCCGTACCCGGTGGTGTCGTGCACCTCCAGCACACAGATCAGCCGGTTCTGCTTGCACTGGGCGACCACGTTCGCCACGTCGGCGGTGTCGTTGCGGGTCCAGCGGTCACCGCTGGAGAGGACCACGCGGACGGTGTTGGCGCCCTTGGCCTTGATGTGGGAGAGGGAGCTGATCCGGTCCGGGAACCAGGTGTGGGCGTGGTTGACGCCACGCATCACGAAGTCGTTCCCGGACGCCTCCAGCAGCCGGCCGTTGTCGATGCGGAAGCCGGTGGGGGCGGCGTGCGCCGGTGTGCCGAGGGAGAGGAAGGAGAGCAGGAGTCCGAGGAGGGCGACGGCGACGGTGGCCACGCGAGGGGTGGGGGCGGGGCGGGGTCTCATGGCGGCTCCAGAGGTGGGGGTGGGAGGAGATGGGGCCTGTTCCGGGTCGCGTTCCGATCCTGGGGAGGGAGCGGTGAGTTGGTCATCGATGCTGAGTCGGTCGTCGGGCCGTTCCTGGGCCCGCGTGGGGCGTCAGGCGCCGGAACTCTTCGCCGTGCACGTGACGGTCGCCGCCGGGGCGCCGGCCGTTGCCGGGGCGGTGGCGACGAAACCGAACGTGGCACTCGCGCCGGGCGCCAACGCCCCGTTCCACGCCGCGTTCGTGACGGTGGCCGTACCGTCAGCGGCCGTGGTCAGGGTGCCGTTCCAGACCTGGCCGATGCGCGCGCCGCCCGCCGGTACGACCGTCGCGCTCCAGCCCGAGGCGGCGGAGGCGGACGTGTTCGTCACGGTCACCTCTCCCTGGTAGCCGCCCTGCCACGTGGACACGGCCCGGAAGCGGACGGTGCAGGCCGCGGGTTCACCCGGGCCGCCGGGGTTTTCCGGGACACCCGCGTCGAGGACCCCCGCCAGGGCCGGGAACCAACGGGCGGCGATCTTGTCGTCACCCGAGGCGTTGGGGTGCACCCCGTCGTAGGTGTCCGTGGCGGTGCTGAAGCCCGTCCACTGGTCGACCACCGTGATCGGGGAGCGTGCGGTGCTGGTGGCCCGGGCCCAGTCGGGGATCCGCGCGTTGAAGTCGACGACGCGCTGCGCACAGGCCGCGCAGCTGGCCGGGTTCATGGGGATGAGCTGCGCGACGAGGATCCGCATGTCCGGATTCGAGGCCCTCATCTGCGTCACGAGCTTGGTGTAGGCGGCCAGGATGCGGTCCGGGGCGATGCTGCTCCACACGTCGTTCGTGCCGAAGTGCATGACAACGATGTCCGGTTGCGTGGCCGCGAGCCTGCCCGGCAGCAGGTTCTGGTCGGCCACGTTGGTCACCAGCTCACCGCCGTGCCCCTCGTTGTCGCCGTCGTGCGCCTGTCCGCAGCCCTGAGGCGGGAGGGTGCCGACGAAGTCGATGTCCTTGTATCCGCTGTTCAGCAGCCGGTTCCAGAGCACCGCACGCCAGCAGCCAGGCGAGCCGGTGATCGAATCGCCGAGCGGCATGACGCGGACGGGGTCTGCCGCCGGTGCGGCCGTGGCCTGGGAGGCGAAGGTGATGCCGAAGGGGAGGAGCAGCGCGGCGAGGAGACCGAGCACGGGGATGATGCGTAAGTGCGAGGACGAGCGGCGGGTCCTGCGCATGGTGATCCCTTCCCTGGATGAGGTGGGAGCGCTCCCATGCATCAACCCATTTTGTCATTGACGCGTCAAGGGGGCGGGGTGAACCGGTCAAGGCGAGCGTGGCCCCGGTCGACGTGATCACCGGGACTGCGCGCGGTGCTCGGCGTGGCGGAGCCGCTCAGCCAGGCCAAGCTGCCGACGATCACTAGGGTGATGCCCTCGGTGATCAACACGCGGGCAACGCTGTAACTTGCCCCACGCTGAGACCGCGAAGGTCAGATCTGCCAGAAGCGCAATGCGGTTCGAGGAGTTCGGCGCCGAGCAGTGGTTCGGCGTGTGGTCCTCGGTCACGCCGTCCGGTTGAGCCCGGCCTGGCACCCACTGCCGGCCCGATGGGCAGCTCGTACTCCGGACTTTTGCCGCGCCATGAGCCATTCATGACCAGATGCCCAGAGAACCGAGGTCATGATGGTCGGCGTCGGTAAGGCATGCCTTGGCTAACTCGCTTGCGTGGTGGGTCGGGGCGGAGGGCCGGGAGGGCCGCAGCACATGTGGGACGACGCGTTTCCGAGCTTCCTGATCGGACTGAGGGAAGGACTGGAAGCAGGCCTCATCGTCTCCGTGCTGGTCGCCACCCTCGTGCGGGCGGACGCCAGGTCCCGTCTTCCGCAGGTGTGGACCGGCGTGCTGGCCGCGGTCGCGCTCTCGATGAGCTTCGGCGCGGTCCTCACGTTCACCGCCGCGTCCCTTTCCACCGCCGCGCAGGAAGCCTTCGGCGGCGCGCTGAGCATCATGGCCGTCGCCTTCGTGACCGCGATGGTGTTCTGGATGCGCCGCTCGGCCCGCAGCCTGGCGGGAGAGATCAAGGAGAAGGTCACCGGGGCACTGACCATGGGCGCCGGTGTGCTGGTCCTCACCTCCTTCCTCGCGGTGGGACGCGAGGGCCTGGAAACCGCGCTGTTCCTGTGGACCACGGCCCGCGCGGCGCACGAGTCGGCAGGGCCGCTGACCGGCGCGGGCATCGGGCTCGTGCTCGCGGCGGTGCTGTGCTGGGGGCTCTACCGCCGGGTGCTCTCCATCAACCTCACGCGCTTCTTCACCGCTACCGGCGCCGTCCTCATCGTGATCGCCGCGGGCGTGCTCGGCTACGGGCTGCGCGACCTCCAGGAGGGCGGGGTCCTGCCCGGTGGGACGGCCTACGCCGTCGACCTGAGCGGCAGCGTCGACGCAGGGTCCTGGTACAGCACCCTGCTCCAGGGCGTGCTCAACCTGACGCCGACGATGACGTGGCTTCAGGTGGCCGGGTGCGTCGGGTATCTCGGCGTGGTGATGACGCTGTTCGTGAGGGGCGTGCGGGGAGGTGCTCCCAGCCCCAGCCCGAGCCCGAGCCCCACTCCCACCCGTGAGCCCGCCCGCCACAGCCCCGCCTGGCTCATCCCCGTCGCCGTCGTCGCCCTACCCGTCGTCCTGGCCGGGCTCGTCGTCGCCCTGGCGCGCCCCAAGCCCGCCGGGGGCGAGACGGTCGCGGTCTCCGCGAAGGACTGCGGTCAGGGCTTCACCGCGCCCGAGCCGGGGCGGCAGACCTTCCAGATGCGCAACACCGGCGACCAGACATCCGAGGTGTACCTCATCGACCCGGCCACCAACGCGGTCTACGGCGAGATCGAGGGCCTGGCCCCCGGCACCACCCGGGACCTCGTCGCCACCGTCGCGGGCGGTACGTACGCCTGGCGCTGTGTGCCCACCGACGGCAAGGCCGTCACGTCCAAGCCGGTCCGGGTCGGCGGTGCCGCCGGTGCCGGGGCCGTCGTCCCTGTCTCCGCGCGGGATCTCGCGGGGCCGCTGCGGGCGTACGAGGCGTACGTGAACCGGGGTCTGGTCACGCTCGTCACCGAGACCCGGAAGCTCGGCGACGACATCCGCGCCGGTCACCTGGGCGCGGCGCGCGCCGACTGGCTGACCGCGCACCGCACCTACGCCTCCCTCGGCGCCGCCTACGGCACCTTCGAGGACTTCGACCAGAAGATCAACGGTAGGCCCGACGGTCTGCCGGGCGGGGTCCACGACAAGGACTTCACCGGCTTCCACCGGATCGAGTACGGGCTGTGGCACGGCCAGTCGGCCGGTGAGCTCGAGGGCCCGGCGCGGCAACTGGCCGCCGATTCCGCCGGGTTGCGGAAGGCCTTCCCGCATCAGGACTTCGACGCCTCCGACCTGCCCCTGCGCGCCCACGAGATCCTGGAGAACACCCTCCAGTTCGAGCTGACCGGCGACACCGACCAGGGCAGCGGCACCGGACTGGCCACGGCCGACGCCAACCTCTCCGGTACGCGCGAACTGCTCACCGTGCTGCGGCCGTTGCTCATCACCCGGGCCCCGCATCTGCTCCCGACCGTGGACGCGGACATCGCGCGCCTGCGGACGCTGCTCGACGCCCAGCACCGCGACGGCCGCTGGACCCCCGTCGACCGGCTCGGACGGACCGCGAAGGACCGGATCGACGGGGCCATGGGGCAGCTCCTGGAAGACCTGTCGCCGGTGCCGGACCTGCTCGAGATCAGGAAGTCCGCGTGAACACCGGCCGCCACGAGCACAACGAACACACCGAAGGGAACGTCCCCATGCCGTCCGCTGACACGCCTCCGCCGGGCTGCCCCGCCCACGCGGGCCGCCGTTCCTTCGTCAAGACGGCCCTGGGCGCCGGGGCCGCGGGAGCCGTACTGGCCGGGGGCGGGTTCGCGCTCGCCGAGAGCGGTGACGGCACGGCCCGGGCCGCCGAAGGGACGGACGCCGCCGCCGTGCCCTTCCACGGCCCCCATCAGGCCGGGATCGTCACCCCCCAGCAGCAGGCCGCCGCCTTCGTCTCCTTCGACGTCATCGCCGGCGACCGCGCGGAACTGGCCGACCTGCTGCGGACCCTGACCCAGCGGGCCCGTTTCCTCACCGCCGGCGGCACCCCCGCCGACCTGGGTGTCGGTGCCCCGCCCTCGGACAACGGCATCCTCGGCCCGGTCGTCCCGGCCGACGCGCTCACCGTGACCGTGGGTGTCGGCGCCTCCCTCTTCGACGACCGCTACGGACTCGCCGAGGCGAAGCCGCGCCGGCTCACGCCCATGCGCACCTTCCCCAACGACCACCTGAACCCCGCCGAGTGCCACGGCGACCTGTCCCTCCAGATCTGCGCGGGCCGGCAGGACACCGTGCTGCACGCGCTACGCGACATCGCCAAGCACACCCGGGGCGCGGTACAGATCCGGTGGCGTGTCGACGGCTTCCAGAACGTGCCGCGGCCCAGCGGCACCCAGCGCAACCTGCTGGGCTTCAAGGACGGCATCGTCAACCCGGACGTCGCGTCGGCCCGCGAGATGGACCACCTCGTGTGGGTCGGCGCCGGGCAGGGCGAACCGGGCTGGGCGACCGGGGGCAGTTACCAGGTCGTCCGGATCATCCGGATGCTGGTGGAGTTCTGGGACCGCGTCTCGCTGACCGAGCAGGAGCAGATGTTCGGCCGGCGCAAGGACACCGGTGCCCCGCTGGACGGTGCCCAGGAGACCGACAGCCCGAACTACGCCAAGGACCCGCACGGCACGGCCATCCCGCTCGACGCCCACATCCGCCTCGCGAACCCGCGCACCGCGGCGAGCGACAACTCCCTTATCCTGCGCCGGGGTTACAACTACGACCGGGGCGTCGACAGCGTCGGCAACCTCGACATGGGCCTGGTCTTCTGCTGCTACCAGCAGGACGTGCGGCGCCAGTTCGAAGCAACGCAGACCCGGCTGATCGACGAACCCCTCGTGGACTACATCTCCCCGACCGGCGGCGGCTACTTCTTCGCCCTGCCCGGCGTGCGTTCGTCCTCCGACTGGTTCGGCCGGGGACTGCTCTCGGCCTGAAGTCCCGTCCTCGGGCGGTGAAGTCCCGTCTCTCGGCGTGAAGTCCCTTCTGCGTCAGAAGTGTTGACCGGGCCGTGTAAACGTTTTAACTTCCCTTCACCGGACACGCCGAGGTGAGGGGGAGCCGTGGCAACTGCCTTACGGGAAAGAGCAGGTACGAAGGGGGCAGGTTCAGGTCGAGGCGATCCCGAGGGGGTGAAGCGAGAGCGTAAAGGTTTTCAGAGCCGGACATTTTTCCTGCTCATGCTGCCCGGCGTCGCCTACTTCCTGCTGTTCCACTACGGCGCACTCGCCGGCAACGTCATCGCGTTCAAGGAGTACGTGCCGTTCGACGGCCTCTGGGGCAGCCCCTGGGTGGGCCTGGGCAACTTCCAGCGCATGTTCGAGGACGCGGCGTTCTGGGACTCGGTCCTCAACACCCTCTGGATCTCCGTCCTCCAGCTGGTCTTCTACTTCCCGGTGCCGCTCGGCCTCGCCCTGCTGCTGCACACGCTCACCTGGAGCTCGGTGCGGCGGTTCGTGCAGTCGGTGGCGTATCTGCCGCACTTCATCTCGTGGGTGATCGTCGTCGCGCTCTTCCAGCAGGTGCTGGGCGACACCGGCCTGCTCAACAGCGGCCTCAGCGGGGCCGGTTTGCAGACCGTCGACATCATCGGCAACCCCGACGCGTTCGAGCCGCTCGTCGTCGCCCAGGTCATCTGGAAGGACGCCGGCTGGGGCACGATCATCTTCCTCGCCGCGCTCGCCCAGGTCGACGAGCAGCAGTACGAGGCCGCCGCCATCGACGGTGCCGGACCCTGGCGGCGCTTCTGGCACGTCACCCTGCCCGCCATCCGCCCGGTGATCGTGCTGCTGCTCATCATGCGGCTCGGCGACATCCTCTCCGTCGGCTTCGAGCAGATGCTGCTGCAACGCGACGCGGTCGGCCCGGAGACCGCCGAGGTCATCGACACCTTCGTCTACTACCAGGGCATCGTGGGCGGCGATTACGGATTCGCGGCCGCCGCGGGCCTGTTCAAGGGCGTCGTCGGCGCCCTCCTCGTCTACGCGGCCAACAAGGTCGCCCACCGCCTCGGCGAGCAGGGGGTCTACAAGTGAGCGCGTCCGCCCGGCCCGGCTGGATGGAGAAGCCCCGGCCGCTCACCCAGGCCGCGAAGGCCCTCGCCCTGGCCGCCGTCGTACTGCTGGTGTGCGTGCCGTTCCTGGTGATCGTGTCGACCTCACTGGCGTCCACCCGGGAGGTCGTCGACAACGGCGGCTGGGTGCTGTGGCCCAGCGATCCGACGCTCGACGCCTACCGCGACATCTTCGACGGCGGCATCGTCACCCACGCCCTCGGTGTCAGCGCGGGCGTGACGATCGTCGGCACCCTGCTCAGCCTCGCCTGCACGGTGACCCTGGCCTACGCGCTGTCCCGCCCGGGCGTCTTCGGCGGCAAGCCCGTGCTGCTGCTGGTGCTGTTCACGTTCCTCTTCCCGCCCGGCATGATCCCGAGCTTCCTGCTCGTCAAGGAACTCGGCCTGCTCGACTCGTACGCCTCGCTCGTCCTGCCCGTCCTGGTCAACGTGTTCAACCTGGTCGTCCTGCGCGGCTTCTTCCAGTCGGTCCCCGAGGAGCTGTACGAGGCGGCCCGGCTGGACGGGGCGGGGGACTGGCGGGTGCTGGTGTCGGTGGTGCTGCCGCTGTCCAAGGCCGCGCTCGCCGTCGTCGGCCTGTTCTACGCCGTCGCCTACTGGAACTCCTGGTTCTACGCCTCGCTCTACCTGGAGAGCGACCACTGGCCGCTCCAGCAGGTGCTGCGCACCTATGTGGTGTCCGGTGCCGGTCTGACCGACGCGACCACCGGCGAGGCCACCGTCACCGCTCCGCAGACCGTGCAGATGGCGGTGCTCGTGATCGCCACCGTGCCGATCCTGCTCGTCTACCCGTTCCTCCAGAAGTACTTCACCAAGGGCGTGCTCACCGGCGCCATCAAGAGCTGACCCAAGCCGACACGAGGTGATTCACCCATGCCCAGCATGTCCCGACGCACCCTGCTGCGTACCGTGGCCGCCGGTGGTGCCGCCGTCTCCGTCCCCGGTCTGCTGACCGCCTGCTCCTCCTCGGACTCCGGGGACGGCGACGTCTCCAACGCGGGCAAGAAGCTCGCCCCCTGGCCCGCCTACCGGCCCGCCTCAGGGCCCAAGCCCGACCTGGCCCCCACCGACGCCGGTGTCCAGGCCGGCTACACCACCTACCCGTCCGACCTGGTCAAGTCCGTGTCCCGCACCCCGGGCGACGGCTCCACCGTCCGCGTCATGACCGTCTCCTTCGGCACCCCGCCCAAGCCCGCCTCGCAGAACCGCTTCTGGTCAGCCGTCGAGCAGGCCCTCGGCGTGAAGATCGAGTACACGATCATCTCCCAGGCCGACTACCAGAAGAAGATGGCGACCGTGATGGCGGGTGAGGCCGACGCCCTGCCCGACATCATCAACATGTTCGCCGGCTTCACCCTGCCCCGTGAGGCGCAGTTCGTGCAGCGCCGCGCCCAGGACCTCACGCCGTACCTGTCGGGCAACGCGGTCGCCGACTACCCCAACCTCGCGGGCATCCCCACCCACGCCTGGCGCGACATGGGCCGCATCGGCGGCCGCATCTACGGCATCCCGCTGGAACGCCCGCTGCCGGGCTCCACCCTCTGGATCAACCAGGACATGTTCGCCGACGCGGGCATGAAGGAGGGCTGGACCGCCGACGACTTCACCGCCGTGGCACGGCAGGGCACCCGCGGCCGGACGTACATGCTCGGCGCCGCCAACGGCTCCCTGTTCGGCAACGCCTACCACTCCGCCGCCCACAACGCCCCCCAGCGCTGGGCCGTCACCAAGGACGGCACCTTCCTATCGGCCGCCGCCGACGAGCGCTACAAGGCCTCGATCGCCTTCCAGGCCCAGCTGCGCAAGAACGGCTCCTACCACCCCGACGCCACGTCCATCTCCCAGATCGACCTGACGACCCTCTACTACAACGGCACGGTCGGCTCCATGCAGGACGGGTTCGGCGCCTACCTGCCCAAGTACCGGGAGTCCAAGGGCAAGATGAGCCCCGCCGCGGCCCTGCCGTACAGCGTCGGCGGCGAGCCCGGCGGCATCGTCGCCGCCCGCCGCTCCTTCGGCTACACCGTCCTGAAGCAGGCCAAGAAGGAGCGCATCGAGCTGCTGCTGCGCATCCTCGACTACCTCGCCGCGCCCTTCGGCAGTCAGGAGTGGGAACTCGTCCACTACGGCGTCGAGGACGTCCACTTCACCCGCGGCAAGGACGGCTCGCCCGAACCCACCAAGCTCGGCGAGGTCGAGAACAACACCAACCTGCCGCTGAAGTACCTCGCCGAAGGCCCCCAGGTGCTGTTCGTGCCCGGCATGCCCGACGCCGTGCGCGCCCTGCACTCCTGGCAGCGGAAGGTCGTACCGCACGCCATCCGCGACGCCTCCTTCGGGCTCCAGTCCGCGACGAACAACTCCCAGGGCGCCACCCTCAAGACGTTCCTCGACGACACCATCACCGGGATCATCGCCGGACGGCTGCCGATGTCCGAGTGGGACGCGGCCGTGAAGAGGTGGCGGAGCCGGGGCGGCGACAGAATGGCCGATGAATACGCCAAGGACTACGCGGCCAACACCTGAGCAGCGGTGGGCGGAAGAGGAGACGCGGGGGATGGGGAACGACATGGTGTCCAAGGGACGGGTCACGATCCGCGAGGTCGCCGAGCGGGCGGGCGTGTCGACGGCCACCGCCTCCCGCGCGCTCAGCGGCAACCACCCGGTGCCCCCGGCGACCCGGGCCCGGGTCCTGCGCGCGGCCCGCGACCTCGACTACGTGGCCAACGCGCACGCCCGCGCCCTGGTCGGCGGCGGCCGCAAGATGGCCGCCGTCGTGGTCCGCCAGGTCACCAGCCCCTTCTACGCCCAGGTCGCCGAGGGCGTGGAGGCGGAGGCCGCCGACCGCGGCTGGCTCTGCGTGGTCGGCGCCACCGGCGGCGACGCACAGCGCGAGATGGAGTTCGTGCAGCTCATGCGGGAGGAGGGCGCCCGGCTCGTGATCCTGGTCGGCGGGGTCGTCGAGGACGACGCCTACCGCGAGCGCGTCGCCCACTACGCCCACGCCCTCGACTCCTCCGGGGCCCGGCTCGTGCTCTGCGGCCGGCCCGCGCCCGACCCGGAGATCCCGGCGCTCGTCGTCGAGTTCGACAACGAGGCCGGGGCCCGCGCCATCACCGCACACCTGCTGTCGGCCGGCCACCGCAGGATCGTCTTCCTCGGCGGGCTGCCCGGCAACACCGCCCTCGACGCCCGCGTCGCCGGCTACCGGGCCGCACTCGCCGAGCACGGGCTGCCGCCCGAGGCCGCACACGTCGTCGACTGCGGCCTCGGCCGGGCCGCCGGCCACCGCGCGATGACCGAACTCCTCAAGTCGACGCGGGAGTTCACTGCGGTCTTCGCCGGGGACGACATGGTCGCCGCCGGCGCCCTGCGCGCCATCGCCGACACCGGACTCGGCGTCCCCGGCGACATCTCCGTCGTCGGCTACAACGACATCCCGCTCGCGGAGGACTTCAACCCGCCGCTCACCACCGTCCGCACCCCCGCGGAGGAACTCGGGCGCGCCGCCGTACGCATCGCGCTGCGCGACCCCGAGCACGCCGCCGGGGCCCACCATCTGCTCGGCACCCACATCGTCGTACGCGACAGCGTCGGCGCGCCCCCGCCCGGGCGCGCCCTGTGACCAACGGAGGAACCGCACCCGCATGAGCGCGCCGCACGTGTCGCTCCCCGACCCGACGCACCTCCCCAACCTGCCCCACCTGCCACCGCCCGACCCGCTGACCTCGCCCCTCACCGGCTGGACCCGCGCCCACTGGGAGGCGATCGCCGACCGCCTCCTCGACGCCCTGACGCCCTACGCCTCCCCGGGCCTGGCCCAGTACCGGCTGCCCGGCCCGCCCAGCCACTCCGGGCCCTGGTCGGACGGTCTGGAAGGCTTCGCCCGGTCCTTCCTGCTGGCCGCGTTCCGCATCGCCGGTTCGGGCGGGCAGGGCGTGTCCGGCCTGATCGAGCGGTACGCGGCCGGACTCGCGGCCGGCACCGACCCGCGCGGCCCCGACCGCTGGCCGCCCATCACCGACCGGTCCCAGCCCATGGTCGAGGCCGCGTCCCTCGCCATCGCCCTGCACGAGACCCGCCCCTGGATCTGGGACCGGCTCGACGACCGGGTACGGCAGCGGGTCGCCGACTGGCTCGGCGGCTTCGTCGGAGCCGTGGTCAACGACTCCAACTGGCGGCTGTTCCAGGTCATCACCGAGGAGTTCCTCGCCTCCGTCGGCGCCCCGCACAGCCGCAGCGAGATCGACGCCGGCCTCGCACGCCTGGAGGACTGGTACCGGGGCGACGGCTGGTACACCGACGGCGACGGCCGCAAGTTCGACTACTACAACGCCTGGGCGCTGCACCTCTATCCGGTCCTGTGGGCCCGTATCGCCGGGCCGCGCGCCGACCCCCGGCTGGTGGCGGAACACCGGAGACGCCTGCGGTCGTTCCTCCACGACCACCAGCACTTCTTCGGCGCCGACGGCGCACCCGTCCACCAGGGCCGCTCGCTCACCTACCGCTTCGCGACGGCGGCGCCGCTGTGGGCGGGTGTCCTCGCCGACGCCACCCCGCTGCCGCCCGGCCGCACCCGCCGTCTCGCCTCCGGCGCGCTGAAGCACTTCGCCGAGCGCGGCGTGCCCGATGCCCAGGGGCTGCTCACGCTCGGCTGGTACGGGCCCTTCCTCCCCGTCACCCAGCGGTACTCGGGCCCGGCCTCCCCGTACTGGGCGAGCAAGGCCTTCCTCGGCCTGCTCCTGCCCGCGGACCACCCCGTGTGGACGGCGCCCGAGGTACCCGGCCCGGTGGAGACGGCCGACGTGCGCCTCGCGTTACCGGCACCGGGCTGGCTGCTGCACTCCACCGCCGCCGACGGGATCGTCCGGCTCGTCAACCACGGCAGCGACCGGCTGCCACCCCCACCCGCAACGGCCGAGGACAGCCCGCACTACGCCCGACTCGCCTATTCCAGTGCGACGGCGCCCGAGACACCGGCCGACCGAGCTCCTGACAACCACATCGCCCTTCTCGCCCCCGACGGCACGCCCACCCCGCGCGGCCGCATCCACCCGCTCGGCGTCGAGGGCACGCGGGCCGCCTCCTGGCACCGGGCGGTGCTCCCGGGCAGCGACGAAGGACACCGCATCAAGACGGTCAGCGTGGTGCACGGCCCCTGGGAGGTCCGCGTGCACCGCGTCGACGCGCCGCCCGGCACGCCGGTGCGCGAGGGCGGCTGGGCCGTCGCCGACGACACCGCGCCACCGGCCGCCCGGACCGGCCCCGGCTGGGCGCTGGCCCGGCGCGCGGACGGGCTGACCAGCACGGTCGTCGGCCTGCACGGGTGGCAGGACGCCGGGACGGCGGTGGCACACGCGGTCGGCGCCAATGCCTGCGGTCACCATTCGGCGACCCCGTACCTCACCCTGCCCGTCCACCCGGGCGGCACCCACCTCCTGGTGACCCTCGTCGTGCTGAGCGCCGACCCGGAGACGAACGGCGACCCGCACGTGCGGCGTTCAGGACCGCGCGTACGGGTCGCCGCGACCGGCGAGGTGGAGATCCGCTTCCCGGACGGCACCCGGGAACGGGTGCCGCGATGACCGGGTCAGGCCGCGGCGCGGCCCCGCGTCACCGCCTTCCTCAGCAGCGGCCAGACCAGCAGCAGCACGATCACCGCGTACACCGTCACCGCGAACGGCGTGTTGAACAGCCCCGTTACGCTGCCGTCGCTGATCTGGAGCGCCCGCCGTAGCTGCTGCTCGGCGTTCGGGCCGAGGATCACGCCGATGACGGCGGGCAGCACCGGCAGGCCGTAGCGGCGCATGCCGAAGCCGATCAGGCCGATGATCAGCAGGATCACCAGGTCGATCACCTCACCGCCGACCGCGTACGCGCCGACCGCGGCGAAGAACATGATCCCGGCGTACAGGTACGGCCGCGGAATGCGCAGCAGCTTCGCCCACAGCGGCGCCAGCGGCAGGTTGAGCGCGAGCAGCAGCACCATGCCGACGAAGAGGGAGGCGATCAGGCCCCACACGAGGTCGGGTTCGCGCTCGAAGAGCAGCGGGCCGGGCTGGATGCCGTACTGCTGGAAGGCGGCCAGCATGACGGCCGCGACCGCCGTGGTCGGCAGGCCCAGGGTCAGCATCGACACCAGGGTGCCCGCCGCCGAGGCCGACGCCGCCGACTCCGGACCGGCCACGCCCTCGATGGCGCCCTTGCCCCACTCGTCCTTGTGCTTCGACAGGCGCTTCTCCGTCACGTACGACAGGAAGGTCGGGATCTCCGCGCCGCCCGCCGGGATCGCGCCGAACGGGAAACCGATGAACGGACCGCGCAGCCACGACTTCCAGGTCCGGTTCACATCCCCGCGACCCAGCCATGGACGCCCCACCGGGATCGGCTCCGGCGGGCTGCGCCGCAGGTGCGCCGCCACCCAAAGGGCCTCGCCGATCGCAAACAGACCGACCGCGACGATCACCACGTCGATGCCGTCGGCCAGTTGGAGCGAGCCGAAGGTCAGGCGCTGCTGGCCGGTCATCTGGTCCAGGCCCACCAGGCCCAGCGTGAGGCCGATGAGCAGGGAGGCCAGGCCCCGGATGCGGGACGAGCCCAGCACCGACGTCACCGCGATGAACGCCAGCACCATGATGGCGAAGTAGTCCGGCGCGCCGATGTCCACGGCCAGCTTGGCGACCGTCGGGGCCAGCGCCACCAGCAGGATCGTGCCGATCAGGCCGCCCGCGAAGTGCCCTACGGCCGCCGCCGCCAGGGCCTGCGCGCCGCGCCCGGACTTGGCCATGGGGTTGCCCTCCATGGCCGCCACCACCGCCGCGCTCTCGCCGGGCGTGTTGAGCAGGATGGACGTGGTGGAGCCGCCGAACATCGCGCCGTAGTAGATGCCGGCGAACATGATGAACGCGCCGGTCGGTTCGAGCCCGTACGTCACCGGCAGCAGCAGCGCGACCGCCATCGCCGGGCCGATGCCGGGCAGCACGCCGATGGCCGTGCCGAGCAGCACGCCGATGACGGCCCAGAGCAGGTTGACCGGGGTGAGGGCCGTGCCGAAGCCGTCCAGAAGGGAGTTGAAGGCGTCCATGTCACAGCACTCCCATCAGCGGACCGCCGGGCAGGGGCACTCCGAGCAGGTTGTTGAAGACGACGTAGGTGACGAGGGACAGCCCGGCCGCGATGAGCGGATCGCGGTCGATCCTGCGACTGCCGAGCGCGAACGCCGCACCCCAGAACAGCAGCGCGCCCGCGACGGGAAAGCCGAGCGGCTCGATCAGGACGGCCGAGCCGAGGAACACCCCGGCGAGCAGCAGCACCGTGCGCCAGTCGGCGGGTTCCGACAGGTCGACGTCCTCGCCGGTCTCGGCCTGGCCCCGGCCGCCGCGCAGCACGTCCACGGCGAGCAGGGCGGCGATCACCAGCAGGCCGGCGCCGACCACGACGGGCACGGTCTTCGGGCCGACCGGGCCGCGCTGGGCGATGTCGACGTCCATGGTGAGCGCGTCCGTCAGGACCAGCACGCCCAGCGCCAGCAGCAGTACGCACACGCCGAGTTCGGAGTGCTCCCGCAGCCACGTGCGCCGCTCGTTCCGCTCGGCCGGGGGAACCCCGGTGGTCTGCGTCGTCACAGTCCCAGCTCCTTCAGCACCGACACCACGCGCTTGTCCTCGGCGTCGAGGAACGCGCCGAACTTGTCCCCGGTGAGGAAGGCGTCGTCCCAGCCGTTCTGCTCCAGGGACTTGCGCCATTCGTCCGAGCCGTGCAGTTCCTCGAGCAGCCGCACGAGCTTGTCGCGTTCTTTGTCGGTCAGGCCGGGCGGGGCGACGATGCCCCGCCAGTTGGTGAAGTTGACGTCGTACCCGGCCTCCTTCAGCGTGGGCGCGTCCAGCCCCTCGACGCGCTCGGGGCCGGTGACCGCGAGCAGCCGCAGCTCGCCCGCCTTGATCTGGTCCAGGTACTCGCCGACGCCGGACACGCCGAAGGCGACCTTGTTGCCGAGGATCGACGCGAGCAGCTCGCCGCCGCCGTCGAACGGGATGTAGTTGACCTGCTTCGGGGGGATCCCGGCGGCCCGCGCCATCAGCATCGGCGCGAGGTGGTCGGGCCCGCCGGGCGACGAGCCGCCGCCCACCGGGAGTTTGCCCGGGCTCTTCTTCCAGGCGCCGATGAGATCGTCGATCGTCTTGTACGGGGAGTCCTTGGCGACCACGACCACGTCCTGCTCCTCGGTGAGCCGGGCGATCGGTGTGGTGTCGCCGAGCGTCTTCGGCGCGTCGTTGGAACGGACGGCGCCCACGACCCCGAGGCCCATGGACATGGCGAGCTTGCCGTTGCCCTGCTCGCTCACCAGCCGGCTCAGGCCGACCGTGCCGCCGGCACCGGGCAGGTTGAACACCTCGATGTTGTGGGTCAGTTCGGCGTCCTCGGCGTTCTTGGCGGCCGTGCGGGCCGTGATGTCGTAGCCTCCGCCGGGCGTGTTGGGGACCATGAAACGCAGGCCCGGGATCTGTGTGCCGGTCTCGGAGCCGCTGCCGGCGGTCAGCAGCGGTGGTCCGACGAGCACGAGCACGGCGGCCCCGAGCAGGGCGAGGGGAGTGCGCAGGCGCACGAGTGCCACCACCTGTCGGTACGTCGTTGCGGGTAGGGAAGGCCCTGTGGGGGAGGGTGACGTGGGCCACATGGTGCCCGGACGCCGACGAGGTGTCTCGCTTGCGGAATCAACGGAGGTTGTGGTCTTTGCGGTCACCGGCGTGACCCGGGTGACGCGAGTTCCCGGAGCTGCCGAGTGCGCGACCTGTGTTCCGGGGCCTTCGGGTGTGCGACCTGTGTTCCGGGGTCTTCGGGTGTGCGACCTGTGTTCCGGGGTCTTCGGGTGTGCGACCTGTGTTCCGGGGTCTTCGGGTGTGCGACCTGTGTTCCGGGGTCTTCGGGTGTGCGACCGGTGTTCCGGGGTCTTCGGGTGTGCGACCGGTGTTCCGGGGTCTTCGGATGTGCGACCGGTGTTCCCGGGTCTTCGAGTGGGCGACGCCGAGGCGGCCGGTGCCGGCTGCCTCGGCGTCGCCCGTGTGCTCATTGGCCGAACGCGGTCAGGACCCCGTTCTGCCCGGGCGCGAACACCCGGCCGCCCGCGGTCGCGATGCCGGGGTTGACCCAGCCCCGCCAGTCCTCCTCCGCGAGCACGTTCTCCATCGGGTGCGGCTCGGCCCACAGCCGGTAGGACCAGACGACGGCGCCGGTGCGCTCGTTCAGGACGACCAGTTTGCCGTTGCCGTCCTGGACGTACACGTAACCGCCCGCGACCAGACGGACGGTGGCCGCCTGACGCGGGCTGGTGTAGCTCCAGGCGGGCTGGTACGTCGTCGTGCCGAGCGCCTTCACGACGCCCCGGTGGGCCACGTAGACCCGGCCCGGTCCGAACGCGGGCGTGGCGTCGGCGGGGAAGGACCGCAGCGCGGCGCCGGTGTTCTGGTCGTACGCCACGATCCGCTCGTCGTCGGCGGCCGAGCTGCGCAGCCACAGCGCCCCGGCGCCGCGCGCGATGGGGTTGCCGCCGCGCGCGGTGAAGTCGGGCACGTCGTAGCGGCGCAGTTCCCGGCCGCTGCTCCGGTCCAGGAGCTGGAACGAGTAGTTGTCGAAGCCGAACCACACGCCGAGGTCGTCGACGACGACGGGCGAGATGCCCCAGTCGACGAGCGGGGCCCGCCACAGCTCCGCTCCGTCGCTCGCGCGCAGCGCCATGGCCGTGCCCCGGCCGTCCTGGGTGTAGAGGACGCCGTCGTACCACGTCGGCGGGTACTCGCAGATGCCGGATCCGATGCTGTGGGACCACCGCTGCCTGCCGGTGGCCGGGTCCCAGGCGGTCACCACGCCCCTGCCGGTCTGGGTGTACAGCAGTCCGCCGCCGTAGGCCAGCGTGGCCTTGGGGTCGTTGTCGGTGATCAGGCGCTGGGGCCACAGCCTCTTGCCGGTGGCCGCGTCCAGGCCGACGAGTTCCATGCGCGGGCCGCCGGTCTCGTCCTCTCCCACCGCGTTGACCACCACGAAGACCTTCCCGCCGACCGCCACCGGCGCGGAGACGGCCGAGCCCAGGTCGGCCGACCAGAGCTTGGTGAACGGCGGCGCGGCCGTGGCCTTGGCGACGAAGCTGTCGTGCCGGGCGTTGCCGCGGTACCCCAGTGTGGCGTCCGCCGGTTCCGTGGTCGACGTCGCGGGCGCGGGTGCCCCGGTCGCCGCTCCGCCGGGGCCGACGCCGACGGCCAGCACCGCCAGGGCCGTCGCCGCCACCCAGCCCGATCTGATCCGGACTCGTCTCGCCGTGCTGCCCATGGAAACCCCCCTAGGGTCGGATGGAGTGGCCGGATACACCGGCCGCCGATCTCATTACCCGCGAGGGGGGTGACAACTCCCTTTCCAACAGGCCGACTTCAGGCCTGATCCGGCCTTGGCGCCATGGCTCGGCCAAGTGGCGCAAATGCCCCGGGCAGGGGCGGGCAAACCCGGGAACTCGACTGCGTTTTCGCCCGTAGGCCGGGCACCTGGGGGAGTGGAAAGTGGCCCGATGTCTCGTATGAAAGGCGTTCCTGTTCCATGGCCGATACACAAGACGTCGTCGAGCTCATCCTCCGGGATCACCGGCGCATGGAGGACCTGTTCCGCGAGATGCGGAGCGTCGAAGCCGACCGGTCGGGCGCGCTGCGGGAATTCGCGGACCTGCTGATCGCGCACGCGCTGGCCGAGGAGGCCAAGGTCTACCCGGCGCTCAAGCGGTACAAGAACATCGACGACGAAGAGGTCGAGCACGGCGAGCACGAGCACGACGAGGGCAACGAGGCCCTCCTGGAACTCCTCGAAGTGGAGGAGGTCGGCTCCGACGAGTGGGACGAGAAGCTTGAAGAGCTGGTGCAGGCCGTCACCCACCACGCCGACGAGGAGGAGCGCACCATCCTCAACGGTGCGCGCGAGAACGTGGCGATGGAGCGGCGCGAGGAGCTGGGCCGGGCGTTCTGGCAGGAGCGCGAGCGGCAGCTGAAGGCCGGCTGCGGTTCCGTCGACAACGTGCGCAAGATCGTCGAGTCCTGATGGTCCCGATCGCGCCCCCTCACGGTGCCCGGACCGGGAACGGTCCTGGAGCGGTCCGGGCACCGGTGTGCGTTAGCGGTCCGCGGGGGCCTGGCAGGCGATGTCCCGCCCCGGCAGCCGCCCCGTGGCCAGGTACGCGTTGACCGTGTCGTCGACGCACGGCACGCCGTAGACGCCGTACACCGCGTGCTGGTCGGCGCCGGCCAGGGTGATCAGGCGCGAGGAGGGCCACATCCCCCGGACCGCCCGGGCGCCGTCGTAGTCGGTGCGTGGGTCCCCTGTCGCGTTGACCAGCAGGGCCGGCAGGTCGTCCCGGATCGCGGTCGGACGCTCACGCGGCCGGTCCCAGAACGCGCACGGACCGATGTTCTGTGTGACAGGTCCGAACAGCGGGTCATGCGCCCGAGTGCGCTGCACGTCGCGCCAGTACACCTCCGGGTCGCGCGGAGCGGGGCCGTCGCCGCACAGGATCGCCGTCTGCACGCTGCCGTAGTGGGAGTCGGTGTCCGTGAGCACGAACTCCAGGACCCCGGCGAGCCACGGGGACGGCGTGACCCGCCGGCCCTGCGACGCCCGCAGCATGTCCCGGACACCCTGCGCGAAGTCCCCGTAGGCGGCGTCGTTGTGCTGCGACAGGCCGTTGAAGGCGACGATCGGCATCACGTGCTCGTCCAGCCGGTGGTCGCCGAGCCGCAGCGGCGTGCGGGCCGCGGCCTCGTGGACACGGTCCACGGTCGCCAGCACCTCGCCCCGCGTGCGGCCCAGCCCGTACGTCGCCTCGCGGGCGGCGGCCCAGGAGGCCCAGCCCTCCAGCGCGCGGCGGTTGGCCCGCTCGACGCCCCGGAGCAGCCTCGGTCCGTACCGGTCCGGGTCGATCACACCGTCCAGGACGACCCGGTCGGTCCGGCCGGGGAACATCGTGGCGTACACCTCGCCGAGGTAACTGCCGTACGAGTAGCCCAGGTAGGAGATCCGCCGCTCGCCCAGCGCGGCCCGGATGACGTCCATGTCGCGGGCGGTGTTGCGGGTGGTGGCGTGGGGGAGGACATCGCCCGCGTGGTTACGGCAGCGCTCGGCGAGGTCCTTCGAGAACGCGGCCACGCGGTCGAAGCCGGCCCGGTCCTCACCCGCGCCGCGCCAGGCCGAGCCGGTCGGCCAGTGGCAGTCCAGCGGTGTGCTGCGGCCGACGAAACGGGGATCCACTCCGACCACGTCGTACCGGGCGGCGACGTCCTTCATCGCCTTGCTCACCCATGGCGGGTCGCCGAGGGACGTCCCGCCGGGGCCGCCGCCGTTGAGCAGCAGCGGGCCGACGCGGCGGTCGGTGTCGGTGGCGCGGATCCGGGATATCGCGACGGTGATCGTCCGGCCGTCGGGGTCCGAGTAGTCCAGCGGTACCGTCACGTCGGCGCAGCGGGCGCCGGCCTGCTCCAGTTCCTTGCCGGTCGTGTCGTCCGGTCCGAGCACGCAGCTCTTCCAGGTGAGGCGCTGGTCGTGGTAGCGGGCGAGGGGGTCGGGGCCGGGACTCGCCCCGGCTGTGGCGGGCAGCGCCGTCACGGCGAGACCGGCGGCCGTCAGGGTGAGTACGGCTCGCCTCGCGGTTCCCGGTAAGCGGGATAGCACGGGTGGGTGTCCTTTCTGTCGCCGATGCCCCGTCACGACCGGCAGGGGGCGCCGGAGAGGGGATGCGGTGCGACAGAACGCTAGGGACGGGCCGCCGTCCGATCACTCCGGCTGGCAGCCGCTTCGAGGTGGGGCGAGCCCCAGCACAGAGGCGGGGGACCACCGTTTCCATGACCCCGGCAACAATCGGAATCACGGCCCCGAGCTGGGAGAACGCTCGGGAAAACCTTGTGCAGGTCGATGCAGGGGGGTTGTCCAGACATTCGCTCACGCCTAGGGTCGGCTTCCGAGTGCAAGCGCTTTCCAAAGTGCTTTCAGAAGTGCTTTCCAAGCGTGTGTCCGCCGGCCGTCCGAGGAGCGCCGCATGTCCTTGTCCCCCACCCGCCGCCGCGTGGCCGTCGTCGGCACCGGAGCGATCGTCGGCGGCAGTCATCTGCCCGCGCTGCGGGCCCACTCCGACCGGGTGGAGCTGGTCGCCGCCGTCGACGTCGACCAGGAGCGCCTCGACGCCTTCCGCGAGCTGGCCGGGGGCCAGGTCGCCGGGTACACCTCGGTGGACGCGATGCTGGACGCCGTCCGCCCCGATCTGGTCCTCATCGGGACGCCGCCCTCCCTGCACCGCGACCAGACGGTGGCCGCGCTCAAGGCCGGTGCCTGGGTGCTGTGCGAGAAGCCGCTCACCCTGTCGCTCGCCGAGTACGACGAGATCGCCGCCGCCGAGGAGGCCTCCGGGGCGTACGCGGCGGTCGTCTTCCAGCACCGCTACGGCTCCGGCGCGGTCCACGCCCGCGAACTGATCACGAGCGGCGAGCTGGGTACCCCGCTGGTGGCGCACTGCCAGACCACCTGGCACCGGGACGCCGCCTACTACGCCGTGCCGTGGCGCGGCAAGTGGGCCAGCGAGGGCGGCGGGCCGACCATGGGGCACGGCATCCACCAGTACGACCTGATGCTGCACCTGCTCGGCGAATGGGAGGAGATCCGGGCCATGGCCGCCCGGCTCGTCCACGACACCGAGAGCGAGGACGTCTCCACCGCGCTGGTCCGTTTCAGGAGCGGCGCCCTCGCCACGGTCGTCAACAGCGTGCTGTCCCCGGACGAGGTCAGCCGTATCCGCATCGACTGCGCGGACGCCACCGTCGAGCTCACCCACCTGTACGGCCACACCAACGACAGCTGGGTCTACACCCCGGCCCCGCACGTCGCCTCCGACCGCGCCACCGCCTGGCGGACCCCCTCGAACGACGTCCCCAGCTCGCACACCGCCCAACTGGGCGCACTCCTGGACGCCTACGACAACGGCACCAGACCACCGGGCAGCGGCCAGGACGCCCGCGTCACCCTGGAGTTCGCGGCCGCCCTGTACAAGGCGGCGTTCACCGGCCGCTCCGTGCACGCGGGCGAGATCGGACCCGGCGACCCCTTCTACGAGGCCATGCACGGCGAGTACCCCGACTGGGCCCCCAAGGAGCGCGCATGAGCATCCGCGTCACCCACACCCACGGCGAGGACATCGCCGTCACGGCGGCGAACGGCACGGAGATCCTCCGCTACGTCTACCGCCCCGACCCGGATCCCTTCGAGTCCCGCAAGCCGTACGCCCACCCGGTGCGCACCCTGTCCGGGCGGACGGTCACCGGCTACCGGCCGAACGACCACCGCTGGCACAAGGGCCTCCAGATGACCGCGAGCCATCTGTCCGGCCAGAACTTCTGGGGCGGCAACTGCTACGTCCACGGCCAGGGGTATCTGCGCCTGCCCGAGCGCGTCGGCTCCATGCGGCACGACGGCTTCCCGGAGTTCACCGTCGAGGACGACCGCCTCGCCTTCACCGAGGAGCTCACCTGGGTCGAGAACGGCGGCGAGGAGTGGGCGCGAGAGGTGCGGGGGCTGACCGTCCATTCGGTGGACGAGGAGGCCGGCGCCTGGGCCCTGGACTGGTCGATCCGCCTCACCAACGTCCGTTCCGAGCCGCTGGCCTTCGGTTCCCCGACCACCGCGGGCCGCGAGATGGCCGGCTACACCGGACTCCAGTGGCGCGGCCCGCGCGACTTCACCGGCGGCACGGTCTTCGCCCCGGACACCGACGCCGACGCGGGCAAGCTCATGGGCACCCAGGGCCCCTGGCTCGCCTTCACCACCGAGCACGACGACGTCGACGGCCACTCCACCCTCGTCTTCGCGCACGCGCCCGAGAACCTCGACGAGACGTCCGCGGTCCACGAGTCGCACTGGTTCGTCCGCTCCGAGCCCTTCCCGACGGTCGCCTTCTCCTGGGCGTTCTTCGAGGAGTTCGAACTCCCGCCGGGCGAGTCCTTCGCCTTCCGGTACCGGCTCGTCGTCGCCGACGGCGCCTGGGACCGCGACCGGGTCGGCACGCACCTGGAGGGCCTGCCGTGGTGAACGACCCGAAGCCCGCCCTGCCGCACCCGCTGCCCGGCGCGATCGGCCTGTCCCATCTGAGCGCCTACGACTGGGAGGCCGCCGACGGCGTCTGCGGCGGCAGCCCGCATCTGCACCTGGTGTGCACCGAGGCGTACGTCGTCACCGGCGGCCGGGGCGCGGTCCAGACGCTGAGCCCCGACGGCTACCGGGACATCCCCCTCGAGGCCGGCTCCATCGCCTGGTTCACGCCGGGCACCGTCCACCGCATGGTGCAGGGCGGCGACCTGCGCATCACCGTGCTGATGCAGAACAGCGGCCTGCCCGAGGCAGGGGACGCCGTGTTCACCTTCCCGCCCGAGGTGCTCGCCGACCCGGAGCGGTACGCCGCCGCGGCGACCCTGCCGCCCGGCACGGGACCGGAGACGGCGGCGGCCGCCAAGCGCCGCCGCGACCTGGCCGTGGAGGGCTACCTGGCCCTGCGCGAGGCGCTCGTCGCCGGCGACAACGGCCCGTACCTGGAGTTCCAGCGGGCCGCCGCCCGGATCGTGCGCGACAAGGTGCCCACCTGGCGCGCCCTGTGGCGGGCGGGCGCCCTGGCCACCGCCGAACGCACCGGCGCCCAGCTCGACGCGCTGGCCGACGGCGAGCCCGCCTACCTGGGCGAGGCCACCGCCTATGAGGCCGCGCCCACCCGGCTCGGCGGCTTCGGCATGTGCGGCCGACGGGACGAGTACAACCTGCCCGGGACGACGCTGCCGTACCAGGGGGAGTAGCCGCACCAACGAGGGGGGCCTCAACCGAACTCCGAGGAGAAGAGAGGTGACCTCGGCATGCCCGGACACAGGACGAAGGGGTTCTGCGCGTCGGCCGCCGCACTGGCACTGTGTGCCGTGCTGGCGGGCTGCGGAGGATCCGGGGAATCGGCCGGCGGCGGCAAGGTCGTGCTGCGCTACACGTGGTGGGGCAACCCCGACCGCGCGGAACGCACCGAGCAGGCCGTCGCGCTGTTCGAGAAACAGCATCCCGACGTCGACGTGACGACGTCGTTCTCCGGCTACGACGCCTACAAACAGAAGCTCGCCACTCAGGCCGCCGGCGGTGACGCGCCGGACGTGATGCAGCTGGACTACCGCCAGATCGACCAGTACGCCTCCGGCGGCGTCCTGCTCGACCTGGCGAAGCAGAAGGCCGTACTGCGCACCTCCGAGATCGACCAGGGCCTGCTCGCCACCGGCCGCGTGGACGACGTGCAGTACGCGATCCCGCAGGGCCGCGGCACGGAGACCGTCGCCTACGACGTCGGGACCTGGAAGAAGTCGGGCGTGCCCCTCCCCGGCAAGAGCTGGACCTGGAGCCAGTGGGCCGACACCATGCGGGCCCTGGCGAAGAAGACCGGCAAGCCCGGGGCGACCGATCCCGGCCAGAGCGAGGACGCCTTCGAGGTCTGGCTGCGCGGGCAGGGCAAGGTCCTCTACACCGAGGACGGCGGACTCGGCTTCACCGCAGGCGACCTCACCCGCTGGTGGACCTTCACCGACAAGCTGCGCCGCGAGGGCGCCGTCTCGCCCGCCGAGCAGACCACCCAGCTCGACGGCTCCGTCGAGAACACCCCGCTGGGGCGCGGCACCTCCGTCACCGACGCCAACTGGGACGCCCCGGCCAGCGGCTTCCTCGCCCTCGTCAAGGGCGGCGTCGCCCTCGCTCCCATGCCGTCCGGCGAGGACGGCACCCCCGGCCAGTACTTCAAGCCGTCCATGTTCGTCGGAGTCTCCGCGAACACCGCCCATCCGAAGGAGGCGGCACAGCTCGTCGACTTCCTGGTCAACGACCGGCAGGCCGCGAAGATCCTCGGCGCGAGCCGCGGCATCCCCGTCAACGAGCAGGTCCGCGACGAGATAGGCCCGCAGCTCAAGGACTTCGACAAGACCATCGCCGACTTCCAGGCCTCCCTGGAGGGCAAGCTCAAGGACCCGCCTCAGGCACCGCCGGCGGGCGACAACGCCCTCCAGAGCACCTTCCAGCGCGACTACGACCAGGTGTCCTACGCGCGCATGTCGCCCCGCGAGGCGGCCGAGAACTACATCACCGAGGCGAAGGCGGAGCTGAGGTCATGACCACCACCGCGATCCCCACGGAGACCAAACGCGTCCCCGCCACCGCCCCGAAGCGCCGCCCCAAGCGCGAACGCGAGGGCGCCGCCTGGGTGTTCCTCTCGCCGTGGGTCCTCGGCGCGATCGTCCTGACGCTGCTGCCCATGGCCGTGTCGCTGTACCTGTCGTTCACCGACTACGACCTGTTCAACCCGCCGAAGTGGGTGGGCCTGCGCAATTACGTGCAGATGTTCACCGAGGACCCGCGCTACTGGCGCTCGGTCGTGACGACGGTGACGTACGTCGTCATCGCCGTGCCCCTGCAACTGGCCCTCGCCCTGGTCGTCGCGCTAGCCCTGAAAGGCATGAAGCGCGGCAAGGCCTTCTACCGCTCCGCCTTCTACGCGCCCTCGCTGCTCGGCGCGTCGATGTCCATCGCCCTCGTCTGGCGGGCGGTCTTCAACGACGGCGGCACGGTGGACAACCTGCTGGGCACCGGCGGCTGGGTCAACAAGCCCGGCTGGTCGCTGCTCGCCGTCGCGCTGCTGACGGTGTGGCAGTTCGGCGCGCCGATGGTCATCTTCCTCGCCGGTCTCCAGCAGATACCGGCCGAGCTGTACGAGGCGGCGGCGGTCGACGGGGCCGGGAAGTGGCGGCAGTTCGTGTCCGTCACCGTGCCGATGCTGTCCCCGGTGCTGTTCTTCAACCTGGTCCTCCAGACCATCCAGGCATTCCAGGTGTTCACGCCCGCCTTCGCGGTCAGCGCGGGCAAGGGCGGACCGGCCGACTCGACCCTCGTCTACACCATGTACCTCTACGACCGCGGCTTCGTCGCCTCCCACATGGGCTACGCCTCCGCCATGGCCTGGGTGCTGCTCCTCGTGATCGGTGTGGTCACGGCGGTGCTGTTCCGCACCTCCCGCTCCTGGGTCTTCTACGCCTCCGAGGGGGACCGATGACCTCGACCGCCGTTTCCCACAAGCCCGTCCGCTGGGGGCGGGTCGCCGTCCACCTGGGCTGCCTGGCCGCGCTGCTGGTCATGCTGTACCCGCTGGCCTGGCTGCTGGCCACCTCGCTCAAGCCCGCCGACGAGGTCATCGCGAGCCTCAACCTGCTGCCCGGCCGCCTGGAGTGGTCGAACTACTCCACGGCCATGGAGGGCGTCAACGACGTCTCCATCTGGCGGCTGCTCACCAACTCGCTGCTGATCGCCGGCGGCGCGGTCCTCGGCAACGTCATCAGCTGCTCGCTCGCCGCCTACGCCTTCGCACGCCTCAGGTTCCGGCTGCGCGGGCCGCTGTTCGCCTTCATGATCGCCACGATCATGCTGCCGCACCACGCGGTGCTGATCCCGCAGTACATCATCTTCAACCAGCTCGGCCTGGTGAACACCTACTGGCCGCTGATCCTGCCGAAGTTCCTCGCTACCGAGGCGTTCTTCGTCTTCCTCATCGTGCAGTTCATGCGCGGCCTGCCGCGCGAGTTGGAGGAGGCGGCCCGGATCGACGGCTGCGGACCCTTCCGCAGCTTCTTCCAGGTCGTGCTTCCGCTCACCCGGCCGGCCCTGATCACCACCGCCATCTTCACCTTCATCTGGACCTGGAACGACTTCTTCACCCAGCTCATCTACCTGTTCGACCCGGACAAGTTCACGCTGACCCTCGCGCTGCGCTCCTTCGTGGACGCCTCCAGCACCTCCGCGTTCGGCCCGATGTTCGCGATGTCGGTGATCGCGCTGCTGCCGATCGTGCTGTTCTTCCTCGCCTTCCAGCGGTTCCTGGTGGAGGGCATGGCCAGCTCCGGGGTGAAGGGGTGAGCGGGATGCGGACACGTGAGGCCGGTGAGGTGTTCGGGCCGCGCATGACACTGTTCGCGGACGTGCTGAGCGTCGGCCTCGCCACGTCGGTGGCCTGCCTGCCGCTGGTGACCGCGCCGGCCGCGCTGTCGACGGCGTGCGCCGTACTGCGCGGCGCCGGACAGGACCGGCCCGTCACGGCCGGGAGGTACGTGGCCGTGCTGCGGCAACGGCTGCGAGCCGGTGACCTGCTGGCGGGAGCCGTCGCCCTGGCGGGTCTGCTGCTGTTCGCGGCCGACCTGGCACTGGCCGGGGCCGGGCTGCCCGGGGCGCCGCTGTTCGCGGTGACCGCCGCGGTCATCGTCGCCTGCGCGGCGGTCGTCGGCCTGCGGGCCTGCGCACGCCCCGAGTCGCTCACCGACTGGCGCGCGGCGGTGCGCGGGGCCGCCCGGGGCGCCGTGGCGGACGCGGGCGGCAGCGGGCTGGTCCTGCTGGCCGTGGCGACGGCCGCACTGTGCGCCTGGATGCTGCTGCCGTTGGCCTTCCTGGCCCCGGGACCGCTCGCCTTGGCGCTCACGGCCGTCGACGTACGCCGGTCCGCTGCTGTTTCCCTGCGATAGCCAACGCGTGCGACGGCACTGCGTGGACGTACTGCGGCCTCACTGCCGCAGGGCAGCGCCGATGCTGATCCGCGGCCACGAACGGGCCGCCGTGAGAAGTGCCTGCGTCCTGGCCGACGGCGTGGCCGCCGCCGCTGCCGCCGCCAGGGCCGCCGCGGCGCTCGCGATGCCGAGGACGGCGCCCGCGGCCACGTCGCCCGGATAGTGCACGCCCGTGTGGATACGGGAGTAGCCGACGGCGCTCGCCAGCGCCCCGAGCGGCACCGCGGCGGGGGGCAGGACCACACCGACGGCGGTGGCGAACGCGACCGCCGACGCCGTGTGCCCGGACGGGAACGAGGCCGACGTCGGCATCGGAACGTGCCGGTCCACCGTCACGCGGGCCGCCTCACGGTCCGGCCGGGCGCGGCGCACCAGGCGCTTGCCGAGCAGGTTGGCGGAGGCCGAGGCCACGGCGATCGCCCCGACACCGGCGAACGCGGCCCTGCGTGGCCGCTTCCCGCCCAGCGCCAGGGCCGCGGCGATGGCGAAGGAGATCTTGGAGTGGTCGGCCGCGTGCGACAGATGGCGCAGCGTCCGGTCAAGTGTGGGCGTGGGAGTGGCGGCCACCGCCGCGTACAGGGCACCGTCCACGGCCCTGAGATCACCCATGACGGCGCCCAGGAGCCGGCCGGGCCCGCCCGAGGGCTTCCCGTCCTTCGGGAGCGGACGAAGGGCGTCCTCGTCTGTGGTCGTCGGATCGGTCATGTGCTTCTCCCCGCAGTGGCCTTCCTCAGCAAGGTACCGGCTCGCGCCGGGCGCACGCTCGGCGCCCCCGCGGGCCGGTACCTCCCGAGTGCCCATGTCGGGCGACTGAACCCGTCTGCTGGACTGGGGGCATGACGCCCCTGTCACGCCGGGTCCTGCGCGCACTCGACCGTTTCCACGCCGACCGTCCCTGGGACCACAACGCCCACTTCCACCGCTGGATCCTGCGGCAGCTCCCCAGGCGTGCCGGGAGCGCCCTGGACGTGGGATGCGGCAGCGGCGACCTCGCCCGGCTGCTGGCCGGCCGGGCCGAGCGGGTGGACGGGGTCGACACCGACCCGGCGATCACGGCGCGGGCGCGGGAGCTGACCCCCACGTCGGTTCCGGTGACGTACGCGGTGGTCGACGCGCCGGCCGGGCTTCCCGACGGTCCGTACGACGTCATCACCTGCGTCGCCGTGGTGCACCACCTGCCGTTCACCCGGGCTCTCGAGGCCTTCCGCGACCGGCTGGCCCCCGGCGGGACCCTGGTGATCGTCGGTGTGTCCCGGGAGGAGACGCCCGCCGACCACCTGCTCTCGGCCGCGTCGTTTGCGCTCAACATCGTCATGGCCCTGCTCAAGAACCGCGGCCGTCCGGCGCCGCTCCCCGTCTCGATGACGGCCCGCACGAGTCCGCCGGGCATGACCTTCCCGGAGATCGTCCGCGAGCCCGGACCGTCCTGCCCGGCGCCCGCCTGCGCCGCCGCCTGTTCTGGCGCTACACGCTGGTGTGGCGCCACCGCTGACCAGCGCGCAAGCTCAACCCGCGGCGCGGAACGTGCGCAGCCGCAGGGAGTTGCCGACGACGAAGACCGAGGAGAAGGCCATCGCCGCCCCGGCGATCATCGGCGTGAGCAGACCGGCCGCGGCCAGCGGCAGGGCCGCCACGTTGTAGGCGAAGGCCCAGAACAGGTTGGAGCGGATGGTGCCGAGGGTGCGGCGGGCGAGCCGGATCGCGTCCGCAGCGGCCCGCAGATCGCCCCGTACGAGGGTCAGGTCGCCCGCCTCGATCGCGGCGTCCGTGCCGGTGCCCATGGCCAGACCGAGATCGGCCTGGGCGAGAGCCGCCGCGTCGTTGACGCCGTCGCCGACCATGGCGACCGAACGGCCCTCGCCCTGGAGCCGCTTGACGACGTCGACCTTGTCCTGCGGGAGCACCTCCGCGACGACGTGCTCGGGCGCGATGCCGACCTCACGGGCGACGGACCGGGCCACCGCCTCGTTGTCCCCGGTCAGCAGGATCGGGGTCAGTCCGAGGGCGCGCAGCCGCCGGATCGCCTCGGGGCTGGTCTCCTTCACCGCGTCGGCGACCTCCAGCACCGCGCGCGCCGCACCGTCCCAGGCGACCGCGATGGCGGTGCGCCCGGCGTCCTCGGCCGCCGCCCGGGCCCGGGCCAGCCCCTCCGGCAGCTCCATCGCCCGATCGGCCAGCAGCCTCTCCCGCCCGACCAGCACGGCGTGGCCCTCGACGACGCCCTGGACACCGAGTCCGGGCACGTTGGCGAAGTCCTCCGGCGTGGGCAGCGAGCCCAGCTTCTCCAGCGCCCCGTCGGCGACGGCACGGGCGATCGGGTGCTCGGAGGAGTGCTCCAGCGCCCCGGCCAGCCGCAGCACCTCGGCCTCGTCGGTGCCGTCGGCGGTGTGCACGGCCAGCAGGGTCATGCGGCCGGTGGTGACGGTGCCGGTCTTGTCGAGGACGACGGTGTCGACACGGCGCGTGGACTCCAGGACCTCCGGGCCCTTGATGAGGATGCCGAGCTGCGCGCCCCGCCCGGTGCCGACCATCAGCGCGGTCGGCGTGGCCAGACCCAGGGCGCACGGGCAAGCGATGACGAGGACGGCGACCGCGGCGGTGAACGCGGCCGTCAGCCCCACGCCGTTGCCGAGCCAGAAGCCCAGCGTGCCCAGCGCGAGGGCGATCACCACCGGCACGAACACGGCGGAGATCCGGTCCGCGAGCCGCTGCGCGGCGGCCTTGCCGTTCTGCGCGTCCTCCACCAGCCGGGCCATCCGGGCCAGCTGGGTGTCGGCGCCGACGCGCGTGGCGCGCACCACGAGCCGCCCGCCGACGTTGATCGTGGCGCCGGTGACCGGGTCGCCCGGGCCCACCTCCACCGGCACGGACTCGCCGGTGAGCATCGAGGCGTCCACGGCGGAGGAGCCGTCGACCACCGTGCCGTCGGTCGCGATCTTCTCGCCGGGCCGGACCAGGAAGCGATCTCCGACCCGCAACTCCGCGACGGGAACGGTCTGTTCACGGCCGTCGGCGCGCAGCACCGTGACGTCCTTCGCGCCCAGCTCCAGCAGCGCCCGCAGGGCCGCGCCCGCCTTGCGCTTCGCGCGGGCCTCGAAGTACCGCCCGGCCAGGATGAAGGCGGTCACGCCCGCGGCGGCCTCCAGGTAGATGTTCCCGGCGCCGTCCGTGCGCTCGATGGTCAGCTCGAAGGGGTGCGTCATGCCGGGCGTTCCAGCGGTGCCGAGGAACAGCGCCCACAGGGACCACAGGAACGCGGCCGAGGTGCCCACCGAGATCAGCGTGTCCATGGTGGCGGCGCCGTGCCGGGCGTTGGTGAACGTCGCCTTGTGGAAGGGCCACGCCGCGTACGTCACCACGGGCGCGGCCAATGTGAGTGACAGCCACTGCCAGTACTCGAACTGCAAGGCCGGGATCATGGCCATGGCCACGACGGGAATCGCCAGCACCACGGCCGTGACCAACCGCTGCCGCAGCGGCCGCAGTTCGTCGGGCTCCTCGGTTCGCTCCTCCTGTCCGGCGGGGGGAGCGGGCTCCTGCGCGGTGTACCCGGTCGCCTCGACGGTGGCGATCAGGTCGCCGACGGAGACGTCACCGCTGTAGCTGACCTTCGCCTTCTCGGTCGCGTAGTTGACGGTGGCGGTGACCCCGTCCATGCGGTTGAGCTTCTTCTCGATGCGCGCCGCGCAGGAGGCGCAGGTCATGCCGCCGATGGCGAGTTCCACCTGGGCGCCGGTACCGGTCGTGCCGGTGGTCATGGCTCACACCCGCCCGGTCAGCTCGTAGCCGGCCTCGTCGACGGTCTCGGCGATCAGGGCGTCGTCGGGCTCGCCCGCGCTGGTGACGGTGACCTGCCCGGCGTCGAGGTCTACCTCGACGCCGCTGACGCCGTCCAGCTCGCCGATGACCTTGGTCAGCGTGGCCTTGCAGTGGCCGCAGGACATTCCGGAGACGGCGTAGGTGGTGGCGGGCATGGCGTGCCTCCTGAGTACGGTCACGATTCTCAAACACGATTCTCAAATACGGGGCGGGGGTATCCCCTCGCCAGTTCCTGTATACCCCCGCGGGGTATAAGATGCAAGCGAGTGAATAACTTGACTCGGTACCCCCTAGGGGTATGGTGAGCTGCATGGAGGCCCGCATGGGCGCGGGCGGCCCCGGTCCTGAAGGAGATGCCGGCCATGAACACCGGACTGAAGATCACGAGCTTCGCCGCCGTCCTGGCTGCGACCTTCGGCACGGCCTACGGCGTCGGCCAGGGCATCGACCCCGTCGTCGCCGACAGCCCGCCGAAGCACAAGGACGAGCACACCCCGCCCGCACAGCGCCCCGAGGAGGCCGACGGCCACACCGGGCACGACACGCCCCCGGCCGGCGGGCTCCAGATCTCCGAGGACGGCTACACCCTCGACCTGGAGACCCCGAGCGTCACCGCCGGGCAGCGGGCCGACCTGCGCTTCACGGTCAGGGACGGCAGCGGCCGGGCCGTCACCGCCTACCAGCGCGAACACGAAAAGGAACTGCACCTCATCGTGGCCTCACGCGATCTGGTCACCTACCGCCATCTGCACCCCACCCGCGCCGCCGACGGCACCTGGAGCACCCCCGTCGACCTGCCCCGCGCGGGCGGCTACCGCGTCTTCGCCGACTTCACCCCGGCGCAGAAGGACGCCCGGAACCTCACCCTCGGCGCGGACCTCGCCGCCTCCGGCCCGTACCAGCCGAAGGAACTGCCCGCACCGAACCCCACGGCCACGACCAACGGCTACGAGGTGAAGCTGTCCGGCGCCCTGCGGCCCGGCAAGGCGAGCGAACTCAAGCTGAAGGTCTCCCGCGCCGGCGAGCCCGTCACGAACCTCCAGCCCTACCTCGGTGCCTACGGCCACCTGGTCGCCCTGCGCTCCGGTGACCTCGCCTACCTCCACGTCCACCCGAACGGCGAACCCGGCGACGGAAAGACCAGGCCTGGCCCGGACATCTCCTTCACGGCCACGGCCCCCAGCGCCGGTTCCTACCGCCTGTTCCTCGACTTCAAGCACGACGGAAAGGTCCACACGGCGGCGTTCACCGTCAGGGCCGGGGGAGAGGCAGTCGGCTCCGGTACCCCCGAGGGGCATGCGGACGACGGCCACGGGCACTGAGCGTCAGCCGAGCGCCCGGTCCAGGTTGAAGGCCGCGCTGATCAGCGCGAGATGCGTGAACGCCTGCGGGAAGTTGCCCTGCTGCTCCCCGGTGTGGCTGATCTCCTCGGCGTACAGGCCGAGATGGTTGGCGTACGTCAGCATCTTCTCGAAGGCGAGGCGCGCCTCGTCGATCCGGCCGGCGTGCACCATGGCCTCGACGTACCAGAACGAGCAGATGGAGAACGTGCCCTCGTCCCCGCGCAGCCCGTCCGGACTGGCCTGCGGGTCGTAGCGGTAGACCAGCGAGTCGGAGACCAGTTCCTCGGTGAGCGCGTCCAGGGTCGACAGCCACTTCGGATCGGTCGGTGCGATGAACTTCGTCAGCGGCATCATCAGCAAGGCCGCGTCCAGCACGTCCCCGTCCTCGTGCTGGACGAAGGCCCGGCGCGCCTTCGACCAGCCCCGGCTCATGATCCGCCGGTAGATCGTGTCGCGGTGCTCCCGCCAGCGCGGCAGGTCGGCGGGCAGGCCGCGCCGGTTGGCCATGCGGATGGCCCGCTCGATCGCCACCCAGCACATCAGCCGTGAGTACAGGAAGTTCTTGCGGCCGCCCCGCGTCTCCCAGATCCCCTCGTCGGGCTGGTCCCAGTGCTCGCACACCCAGTCCACCAGCGCGCACACGTCGTCCCACTGGTCGCTGGAAATGGGCTTGGCCCACTTGTCGAAGAGGTAGATGGAGTCGATCAGCGCGCCGTAGATGTCGAGCTGGAGCTGGTCGGCCGCCGCGTTGCCGACCCGTACCGGAGCGGAACCCTGGTGGCCCTCCAGATGGTCGAGTGTCGTCTCGGGCAGCTCGGTGCGTCCGTCGATGCCGTACATGATCTGCAAGGGGCCGGAGGGCTTGCCGTCGCCCGGGCTGATGTGGCGGGTCACGAAGTTCATGAACGCCTCGGCCTCACCGGTGAAGCCCAGCCGCAGCAGGGCGTAGACGCAGAAGGCCGCGTCGCGCACCCACACGTACCGGTAGTCCCAGTTGCGTTCGCCGCTGAGCTGCTCGGGCAGACTCGTCGTCGGCGCGGCCACGATCGCCCCGGTCGGCGCGTAGGTGAGCAGCTTCAGCGTCAGTGCCGAGCGGTGCACCATCTCCCGCCAGCGGCCCCGGTACTTGGAGGCGGACAGCCAGCGCCGCCAGTACGCCACCGTCGCCGCGAACTGCTCCTCCGCCTCGGTGTGCGCGCACCGGCGGGGCAGGACGCCGCCGCCCACCTTGTCCAGCGCGAACACCGCCGACTCGCCCTCGGCGAGCTTGAAGTCCCCGCGTACGTCCGGCCCGTCCGTCTCCAGCGGCACGGTCGCGGTCAGCGCGAGCGCCAGCGCAGGCCCCTCGGCCTCGAAGATCGCCGTCTCACCGCTCATCCGGACGGTGTGCGGCCGGGTGCCGTAGTCGAACCGGGGAGCGACGCGGGTACGGAACGGGATCGAGCCGCGTACGCACACCACACGGCGGATCAGCCGGTGCCGCTCGGCCTCGGCCGACGTGCCGTCGACCGGCATGAAGTCCTGCACCTCGCCGACGCCGTCCTCGGTGAAGAACCGGGTGATCAGGACGTTGGTGTCGGGGAAGTAGAACTGCTTGGTCCGCGCCGGGACCGCCGCCGCCAGTTCGAAGCAGCCGCCGCGCTCCGCGTCCAGGATCGAGGCGAACACGCTGGGCGCGTCGAAGGACGGGCAGCAGTACCAGTCGATCGTGCCGTCGGTCCCCACCAGGGCCACGCTGCGCAGGTCGCCGATCAGCCCGTGCTCCGCGATCGGCAGATACCGCCGGCCGCCCGGCACGCCGTGGTCCTCCGCTGGTCCGCCCATGACCGCCTCCCTGGCCGGTACGCGCCTCAGCCCCAGCCTAGGGCGTCGACGCGGGGAACGGCGGTCCCACCGTGACGACCCGCAGCCAGGCCCTCCTCGAACCGCCGCACCGTCTCCCCGGCGACCTCCGTACCTCGACCTCTCGATCTCCGGCGCGACCCTGGCGCCCCGATCGGCCCCCGATGCTTGATATTGCTCGAAAGTTGGCGATATCTTGCAGGAGCAATCACAGTGGAGGATGCTGCATGACGCATGTCGAGGACGAGCTGACCAGCCAGCCCGAGTGCTGGGCACGCGCCGCGGCACAGGCGCCCGGGCACGCGGAGGTGCTGCCGGCGCCGGGGGAGCGGGTCGCGATCATCGGATGCGGCACCTCGTACTTCATGGCGCAGGCGGCCGCGGCCCTGCGCGAGAGCGCCGGCCAGGGCGAGACCGACGCGTTCGCCGCCTCGGAGTTCCCGTACGGCCGCGCCTACGACCGGGTCGTCGCCCTCACCCGCTCCGGCACCACGACCGAGGTCCTCGATCTGCTAGGCAGGCTGAAGGGCCGTACCCCCACCACCGCGATCACCGCCGCCCCGGACAGGCCCGTGAGGACGGCGGCCGACGACCTCGCCGTCCTCGACTTCGCGGACGAACGCTCCGTCGTGCAGACCCGGTTCGCCACCACGGCCCTCACCCTGCTCCGCGCCCACCTGGGGCTCCACCCCGGCACGGCCGTCACCGACGCGCGCACGGCCCTGGCGGAACCCCTGCCCGAGGGCCTGGTCGACTGTGCTCAGTTCACCTTCCTGGGGCGCGGCTGGACCGTCGGTCTGGCCAACGAGGCCGGGCTGAAGATGCGCGAGGCGTCACTGTCCTGGGCGGAGGCCTATCCGGCGATGGAGTACCGGCACGGGCCCATCAGCGTCACCACGAGCGGCACCGCGACCTGGATGTTCGGGGACGCACCGGACGGACTCGCCGAACAGGTGCGCGGCACGGGTGCGCTGTGGATCGCCGGGGCCCTGGACCCGCTCGCCGAACTCGTCCGTGCCCAGCGCCTCGCCGTCGCCGTCGCCGCGACACGCGGCCTCGACCCGGACCAGCCGCGCCACCTCACCCGCTCGGTGATCCTCACTCACTGACCTCGGAGGCACTGTGCCCCTCACCACCACCGGCGAGCTCATCACCCGCGCCGCCGCCGCCCGTTCGGCCGTCGCCTCCTTCAACGTCATCACGCTGGAGCACGTCGAGGCCGTCATCGCGGGCGCCGAGTCCGTGACCGCCCCCGTCGTGCTCCAGGTCAGCGAGAACGCGGTCAAGTTCCACGGCGGACGACTGCTCCCGCTCACCCGCGCGGCCGTCGCCGCGGCCGAACGGGCCGCCGTGCCGGTCGCGTTGCACCTCGACCACGTGCAGAGCGAGACCCTGTTGCACCAGGCGGCGGAGGCCGGATTCAGCTCCGTGATGTACGACGCGGCCCGGCTGCCCTACGAGCAGAACCTCGCCGCGACCCGGGCGGCGGTCGACTGGGCGCACGCCCGAGGCCTGTGGATCGAGGCCGAGTTGGGACAGATCGGGGGCAAGAACGGCAGACCCCCGCTGGACGCGCACGCCCCGGGCGCCCGCACCGACCCCGACGAGGCCCGGGCCTTCGTCGCCGACTCGGGCGTGGACGCCCTGGCCGTCGCCATCGGCAGTGCCCACGCCATGACCACCCGAACCGCCACCCTCGACCACGCCCTCCTCAAACAGCTGTCGGCCGCGCTGGACGTCCCGCTCGTCCTGCACGGCTCCTCCGGCGTCCCGGACGACGAACTCACGGCCGCGGTCGCGGGCGGCATCGCCAAGGTCAACATCGGCACGGCCCTGAACATCGCGCTGACCCGCGCGATCCGGGACTTCCTCGCCGACCGGCCCGAGGCCGTCGACCCGCGCGGCTACCTGACGGTCGCGCGGGAGGCCATGACCCGGACGGTGGCGAGGACCCTCCAGACCCTCGGCGCGGCTACCGCTTGACGGCCTTCAGCACCACGAACTTCGGGTCGCTCGCCACGAGCCGGCTGTTGCCGAACAGCTTGCGCAGCTTCACGTGGTAGCCCAGATGCCGGTTGCCGATCACCCACAGCTCGCCGCCCGGTCGCAGCGCACTCCGCGCCCCGGTGAACATCCGCCAGGCCGTGGCGTCCGTCGTCGCCTGATGGGAGTGGAACGGCGGATTGTTCAGGACCAGGTCCACACTGCCGGCCGGCACGCCCGCCAGCCCGTCGCCGACCCGGAACTCCGCGTGCCCCGGCGAGCCGTTCGCCTTGTACGTCGCCTCCGCCGAGGCCACGGCCTGGAACGACTCGTCCACGAACAGCACCTCGGCCGCCGGGTCGGCCAGCGCCACCGCCGTCCCGACCACGCCGTTGCCGCACCCCAGGTCCACCACCCGCCGGCCGCCCCCGCCGCCCGGCAGATGCTCCAGGAAGAACCGCGTGCCGATGTCGAGCCGGTCGGCGCAGAAGACACCCGCGTGGTTCACGACGGTGCGCCCCGATGCCGGCCCGATGCCGTCCGGGAGCGTGTAGACGTACGGCCACGGACTGGCGGGCCGCTCCAGCGCGGGATCCGGCGTGCAGAAGATCAGCCGGGCCTTCTTCTCGGCGAGCGACGTGCGGGTCGGGCCGAGGATCCGCTCGAACAGCCGCAGCGTCGAGGTGTGGATCTCCTTCACCATGCCCGTGCCCACGACGACCGTCCCCGTGTGCACCGCCGGCGCCAGCCGCAGCAACTGGTCCTCCAGCAGCGCCAGACTCTTCGGCACCCGCACGAGGAGCACGTCGACGCGGCCGGGTGGCGGATCCTGCGTGGTCAGCAGCCGCACCGCGCCGGGCTCGACGCCGTGCCGCGCGAGGTTGGCCCGGGTCGCCTCCTGGGTCAGGTGGGAATCCGTGATCTGCACCGGCCGGTGCTCCGCGAGCGCCGTGACCAGGGCACCCCAGCGGTCCCCGACGACCACGACCGTGCCCGACAGCGGGACCCCCTCCTGCGCCAGATACCTCAGCAGGTACTCGTCGGAGGCGTCCCAGGCACGCAGCCTGTCGCGCGGGTCCTCGGGGAAACGGGTCGGCGCGAGCTCGCCCCAGGGCGTCGTCATACGGTCGTTCATCGTGCGTCCAGGCTAGCCGAGCCGCTGCTCAGCCCAGGTCGGGGAGGATGGGAGGCATGGACGGCGAACTGTTCCCCAGGGCCCGTTCGCAGGTGGCGCCGGGCGCGGTGCACGTGCCGGACTGGCTGGACATAGAGCGCCAGAGCGAGCTGCTGGAGGCCTGCCGCGCGTGGGCGCGCCCGCCGGCCGGCCTGCGCACGGTCCGCACCCCCGGCGGCGGCACCATGACCGCCCGGCAGGTCTGTCTCGGCTGGCACTGGCACCCCTACGCCTACAACCGCACGGTCGTCGACGGCGACGGCGCCCCGGTGAAGCCGTTCCCCGCGTGGCTGGACGACCTGGGCCGCCGGGCGGTCAGCGACACACTCGGCGGACCGGCACCGGCGTACGACATCGCCCTGATCAACTTCTACGACGCCGACGCCCGGATGGGCATGCACCGCGACAGCGACGAGAAGTCGGACGCGCCGGTGGTGTCGCTGAGCCTCGGCGACACCTGCGTGTTCCGCTTCGGCAACCCGGAGACCCGCACCCGGCCCTACGCCGACGTCGAGCTGCGCAGCGGTGACCTGTTCGTCTTCGGCGGCCCGTCCCGGCTCGCCTACCACGGGGTCCCCCGGGTACACGGAGGCACGGCACCGCCCGGGCTGGGCCTGACCGGACGGCTCAACATCACGCTCCGGGTCAGCGGTCTTTAGGCCGCGGGCTCTACGGATCATGGGAGACTCGCCCTCATGAGCGGGAAGGCGGACCCCCGGCCGGCGGGGGATGGGAGCACCTCGACGAGGACGCGGCTGGACCGGGGGCGCGGAGCGCTCGGACCCGCGCTGGAGCTCGTGCACACCGGACGCGCGCCGACCCGGGCCGTACTCACCGCCGAGCTCGGCGTGACCCGGGCGACGGCCGGAGCGGTCGCCGCCGAACTCGAGGCGCTCGGGCTGATCCGGGTCGACGCCCGGCCCGGGGCGGCGGCGGGTTCGCAGGGCCGGCCCTCGCACAAGCTGGCCGTCGCCGAGGACGGGCCCGTCGCGCTCGCCGCGCAGGTGCACGCCGACGGCTTCCGGGCGGCGCTGGTCGGACTGGGCGGCCGGATCGTCGCCACCGCGCCCGGCTGCGAGGTCGTCGACGCCGACCCGGCGAAGGTGCTCGCCTCCGTCGTCACGGCGGGCGCCGAGCTGCTGCGGGAGACCGGGCGGCGATGCGTGGGCGCGGGACTGGCCGTCCCCTCCGCGGTCGCCGAACCCGAGGGCCTCGCCCTCAACCCCCTGCACCTCGCCTGGCCCGCGGGCTCGCCCGTCCGGGACATCTTCGCGGAGCAAGTGCGTGCGGCCGGTCTCGACGGACCCGCGTTCGCCGCGAACGACGTCAACCTCGCCGCGCTCGCCGAGCACCGGCACGGCGCCGGACGCGGCTCCCGCGACCTGCTGTGCGTGGCCACCGGCCACCGGGGCGTCGGCGGCGCGCTCGTCCTCGACGGCCGCCTCCACCGGGGCAGTTCGGGCCTCGCGCTGGAGGTCGGCCACCTCACCGTTCACCCCGAGGGCCGCCCCTGCCACTGCGGCAGCCGCGGCTGCCTGGACGTGGAGACCGACCCGCTGGCCTTCCTCACCGCGGCGGGACGCGAACCGGGCCCCGAGGTGTCCCTGCTCCAGCAGTCCATCGACCTGATCCGCCACCACTACGACGACCCGGGCGTCCGCACCGCCACCGAGACCCTCATCGACCGGCTCGGCCTCGGACTCGCCGGTCTCGTCAACATCCTCAACCCGGACCGGATCATCCTCGGCGGCCTGCACCGCACCCTCCTGGACGCCGACCCCGGCCGGCTCCGCGCGGTCGTCGCAGACCGCAGCCTGTGGGGCCAGAGCGGCGGCGTCCCGATCCTCGCGTGCACCCTCGACCACAACAGCCTGGTCGGCGCGGCCGAACTGGCCTGGCAGCCGGTCCTGGACGACCCCTTGGGTGCGCTCTCCTAGAGGGTGTCCGGGTCTCACTCCCGCGTCAGGCTCACAGCGCCGCCGGCCGCCCACCGACGGTGCCCCGGGCCGCCTGTCCTGGACGGCGCGGCAGGACGGCACGCCTCAGGAGAAGCTGGAAGTGCTGCACGCATGGCTGGTGGGAGGACCTGCCCGGCGACCGGGTCCGCGTCCTCAGCCAGGAGACCCGGTTCGGCCGCCCCGCCGCCGAACCGGCCCGGCAGACCCCGCATCCGATGGCCAACGGCCATCAGGCAGGACTCGACGGGCTTGTACGCGCCGCTTCCGGGAAGGCTCGCGCCTGAGCGGGCAGGCTGGACCGCGGGAGGCACGCCCGCACCGTACGAACGAGGAAGTTGGACGTCATGACCGACAAGCTCACCGTGAGCGTCCTGGGCACCGGCATCATGGGCGCCGCGATGGCCCGCAACCTGGCACGCGCCGGGCACACCGTCCACGCCTGGAACCGCACGCGCGCCAAGGCCGAGCCGCTGGCCGCCGAGGGCGTGCGCATCGCCGACACCCCCGCGCAGGCGGTCCGGGACAGCGACGTCGTCCTGACCATGCTCTACGACGGCCCCGCCGCACTGGAGACGATGCGCCAGGCCGCGCCCGGACTGCGCCCCGGCGCCGCGTGGGTGCAGTCCACGACCGCCGGCGTCGAGGCCATCGGCGACCTCGCCGCCTTCGCCCGCGAGCACGGCCTCGTCTTCTACGACGCCCCCGTCCTGGGCACCCGCCAGCCCGCCGAGGCCGGGAAGCTGACCGTGCTCGCCGCCGGCCCCGTCGAGGGCCGGGACACGGTGACGCCGGTGTTCGACGCCGTCGGCGCCCGCACCGTGTGGGCCGGTGAGGACGGCGCGGCCGGCGGCGGCACCCGGCTGAAGCTGGTCGCCAACAGCTGGGTCCTCGCCGTCACGGCCGCCGCCGGTGAGGCCCTGGCGCTGGCGAAGGCCCTCGGCGTCGATCCGCGCGGTTTCCTCGACCTCGTCGCCGGCGGCCCGCTCGACATGGGCTATCTGCACGCCAAGTCCGGCATGGTCCTCGAAGACCGGCTCACACCGCCCCAGTTCGCGGTGAGCACCGCGGCCAAGGACGCCCGCCTCATCGTCGAGGCCGGTGCGGGCCACGGCGTCCGCCTGGACGTGGCCGAAGCCGCCGCCGCCCGCATGGAGCGTGCCGCAGCCCAGGGCCACGGCGACGAGGACATGGCCGCCGCCTACTTCGCGAGTTTCGACGACAACCCGCCCGCCTGATCACCCCGGAGGTTCCCCATGTCCAAGCCGCCGCTGCCGCCCGAGGCCGAAGCCCTGCTGAGCCGGCCCAACCCGTGCGTCATGGCCACGCTCCGCTCCGACGGCACACCGGTCTCCACCGCCACCTGGTACCTGTGGAAGGACGGCCGGGTACTGATCAACCTCGACGAGGGCCGGGTCCGCCTCAAGCACCTGCGCCGCGACCCGCGCGTGACCCTCACCGTTCTCGCCGATGACAACTGGTACACCCACGTCACCCTCATCGGCCGCGTCACCGAGATGTACGACGACAAGGACCTGACCGACATCGACCTGCTCTCCCGGCACTACGGCGGCCAGCCCTACCCGAACCGCGTCCGGCCCCGGGTCAGCGCCTGGATCGAGGTCGACCGCTGGCACGGCTGGGGCGAGCTGAAGGACAACGACCAGGCCGCGGGCTGAGACCGGCCCGCCACGCCGTCAGCGCCACCGCACGGCGAACGCCCGGCCCGGGTTCTCCGTGAGGATGCGCCCCACCAGGTCCTCGCCCACCGCGTGGACGAGCCGGGGGCGCACCCGGCGCAACAGATACGGCATCCCGGGGCCGCCGCCCACCGAGCGGGCGGCGGCCGTCGTGGTGTCCGCGCCCAGCAGCAGCCGGTCGCCGAACCCGGCGTCGGCGAGGGCCCGTACGGCGTCCGGCATCCGCCAGTCGGTGGCGTGGTGGGTGTGTGACGGGCCGTCAAAGGCCAGATAGCACCCGGACTCGGCGGCCTGCCGGTGCACCACGAGGTCGGGGGAGCGGTTGAGGTGCCCGAGCACCACCCGGTGCGGCGGCACCCCCAACTCCCCGCACAGCAGGTCCAGTACGTCCAGCGCCCCGGTGCCCAGCTCCAGATGCACGGCGACGGTCACGCCCGTGGCGTGATGCGCCTCGGCCGCCGCCGTCATGGTCCAGCGGGCGTGGGCGTCCAGGGCGTGGAAACCGCCCGCGACCTTGACGAGACCCGCCCGCACCCCCGACGTCCCGATGCCTTCGGTGAGTTCCGAGACGAAGACGTCGGCGAGCCGGCCCCGCAGCCCCTTCAGCGTGTCCTCGTCGTAGTGGACGGCCTGGTGCAGCCCGGTCGCCGCGACCACGTGCACCCCGGTCTCCCGGGACAGCGGCGGCAGATCGGCGGCCCGCCGCCCGAGCCCGTACGGCGTCCACTGCACCACGGCACCACCGCCCTGCTCCCGGAACGCGACCAGCTCCGCCCGCGCCGCCGCCACGCTGCGCAGCTCCTGGCCGGGCAGCCGGGGACTGCCGAAGAACAGGTGGTCGTGGGCGTCGCACACGCCCAGCTCTCCGGGCGGCACGTCTCCCAGCACCGTGCGGACCGCGCTCACCACCGCCGCCCCCGGGGCAGCCGGTCCACGCCCGGTGCCGACAGGTGCAGCACCTCGAACACGTCACCGTCGGCCTTGGGGGCGTCGTGCTCCCAGAGGGAGAAGTGCACCAGCTCCCAGCGGCTCGTGTCGACGGCGGCCGCGGCGAGCAGGGCCCCGTCCTCCGCCGCCAGCCTCCGGACCTCCCGCACAGCGCCCTCCACCGCCCCGGCCAACGGCCCGGAGTCCGGGACGGGTTGGCGCCTCCGTACCGCGAACCTCGCGTGCGAACCGCCCCCTTCCTCGTACGCCAGACCCGTCCACTGGCGTACGGACGGCCGCCCGAAGTCGTCACTGAGCCCCTGGAACCCGCCGCCCCAGAGGAAGGCGTTCATGCCTTCGACGGTGTTCCACAGATAGAAGGGCGCGTACTGGTCGACCGGCGAGCCGCGCTGGCCGCGCTCGCGTATCAGGTAGGCCTTGACGCTGAGCCCGTCCCAGTCGTCGAGCAGATGCCCCGAGCGGGCGACACGGTCGCGGATGACGCCCATGTCGTAGTCGGCGGGCAAGGTGAGCTCGTACTGCATGGCGTGCATTCAGGTCTCCTCAGGCCGGGCGGGGTGCCAGCAGCGACAGCAGGCCCCGCACACCCGCGTCGAACGCGGCGGGGGAGCCGGAGGCGCGGGCGAGGACGTAACCGCCCTGGACCGTCGCGACGACCGCCGCGGCGATCTCCTCGCCGTCCAGCGAGGCCGCGAACTGGCCCTGTTCCTTGCCCTCTTCGACGATCCCGGCGATCCGCTCGCGGATCCAGTCGAGCGTCTCGTCGACCGGGGCGCGCAGCTCGGCGCTCTCGATCACGTCCGGGTCCATGGTCAGCCGGCCGATCGGGCAGCCACGCAGCACATCCCGCTCACGCCGCAGATACGCCTCGACGCGCTCGTACGGCGTTCCCGGTCCGTCGAGTACTGCGGCGGCGACAGCCCGCATCTCCTCGGCGGTCCGCCGGATCGCGGCCAGCGCGAGGTCCGGCTTGCCCTTGAAGTGGTGGTACATGCTGCCCTGCCCGGCGCCGGCGCGCTCCAGGATCGCCTTGGGGCTCGTGCCCACGTAACCACGCTCCCACAGCAGCTCGCGGGTGGACTCGATCAGCCGTTCCGAGGTGCTCATGCCCCTACTGTACATACCAGTAGTTACAGAAATCGACCCGGCGCCTACCCCCCAGGGCGTAGGCGCACTGTCGCTGGGCGTACGACGACCGGGGGCCCCTCGTGGGGCGACTCTCGAAAGCGACGCACAGACATCCGGCACGGCGATCGAGGAGTTGGACGACATGCAGACCCTGGCACACTTCGGCGACGGCGGCCCCGGACCGTGGATCCTGTTCTTCCCGGTCCTGTGGGCCCTGCTCATCGGCGGCGGCATCGCACTGCTGCGCCGCACCGTATGGCGCGGCCGCCGCGGCGGCCCATGGCGGCAGCCCGCGGTCGGGAGCGACTCGCCCATAGCCGTACTCGGCCACCGCTTCGCCTCCGGCGAGATCGACGAGGAGGAGTATTGGCGCCGACTGTCCGTACTGAACGAGGAGTTCGGTCGCACGGCCAAGGGCGGAGGTGCCTGAACATCCGGCCGGAGGCGACGCGCCGCCCCGGCCGGATGCGACGCCGGACAGGCGGCGGGCGCACGCCGAACGGTTCCCCGCCGCCACCGGGTGACGTGCGCCCGGCGGCGTACGTCACCCGGTGGCAACCGCCGTGCGGACGGTGGTCACCGCCCGGTCAACCGGCAACGGCGGACCGGGCGGGAGCATGTTCGGGCCGCAGCCCGTCGGCGGTGTGCCCGACCTCCGCGAACCTGCGCGCGGGTTTCTCCAGGACCGTGCGCCGTGCCCGGCGCGACGGCGCCGCGACCGCGGCGGAGGACGTCGGGAGGGTGAACCAGACGACCTTGCCGGACTCGCCGTCCGGCCGGACGCCCCAGCTCTCGCTCATGGCGGCCACCATCGCGAGCCCGCGCCCGCAGGTCGCCAGCGGCTCGGCGTCGTCGACCACGGGCATCCGCGGGTCGTGGTCGCGCACCGAGACCGTGAGCCGGTCGAGCAGCAGCTCTATCTCCACGGTGCACGTCTTGTCGGGCTGGGCATGCCGGTGGACGTTGGACAACAGCTCCGTCACACCGAGCGAGGCCCGGTCGATCAGAGCGTCCAG
This sequence comes from Streptomyces sp. DH10, assembly GCF_029813805.1. Lineage (NCBI taxonomy): Bacteria > Bacillati > Actinomycetota > Actinomycetes > Kitasatosporales > Streptomycetaceae > Streptomyces > Streptomyces sp. DH10. The sequence goes on along the minus strand of NZ_JARVKU010000001.1, from coordinate 174,330 downwards.
ATGCCAGTAGCGCAACTGCGCAGAGACGATTCTGCGGACCTGGCCGATCCGCGACGGCAGGGCTTGGAGCTCCACCGTGCAGTGCCTGCTTGGGTAGCTGATCACGGCTGCGACTCCCCGACGTGAGGTCCGGAAGAACACGGAGTTCGGATCCAGCAGGGCGTCTTCGTGACACTGTCGCCCGCTGTCGTGGCCGGCGGGCTGGTTCGCAGCGTTATCGCCGGTAAACCCAGAGTGACGTGAGACCAGAGTGGCGCAGGGGGTAAGGAACCGCAACTCGCGGACATCTCAGTCGCCGCGCCCCGCCGCCCTGCGCACGGCCTCGATGAAGCGCCGCGCGGCCGGCGGCCCGGGCTCGCCCGGAGCGGGGTCGTGGTCGCCCAGGGTGAGCAGGTACCGATTGCCGTTGAGATCCGCCGTGGCCCGGTCATCGGGGCCGAACCAGGGCTTGGATGCGCGCACCGCCTGCACCGGCGCGCTGTCGATCTCACTGCCGTAGCTGGTCAGCAGCTCGAGCCGGCCGCCGCTGATCCGGACCTGACCGGCCCGGGTGAGCGAACGCAGCCGCTTCCCGATCCGCACGCCCGTGGCCCTGAACTCCGGCTCCGCCATGCCACCCGCCCCCTTGTGCGCGTCGGTGCACCGGCCCCGCTCTGCGGTACCCGGCACAGGCTCGTGTCCTGATCCAGTGTGCCCCCGTCCGGATGCTTGCTCCGGTTGGTGCCTCGTACCCCTGCCGGTACCCCGTTCGGAGCCCCGGTCCCGCGGTGAAGTCTGCCCTCACCCGGCGTCGAGCACCAGTACAGCGGACCCCCTCTCCTGGGGGCGCCCGGAGCACACACACAAGTGCGCCCCCCTGACCACGCGCCCCCTTGCCCCGGGCCCTGCCCCAGGGGGCGCTTTGGGGGGCTCAAAGGTGCGTTTATGCAGGTGAGAAGCGTACGGAGGGTGCATATGATCGGGGGTGTCGGCCGCGCGACGCGTCGTCGGCGCGCAGCGTTAGGAGCCCCCGTGAGCACTCCCCAGCAGACCCGGACCGGTGTGACCCTCGACGTCGATCACAGCGACGCCGCCTACCGCGCCTGGCTGAAAGAAGCCGTCCGCAGAGTCCAGGCCGACGCCAACCGCTCGGCCGATACGCACCTGCTCCACTTCCCCCTGCCGGAGCGGTGGGGCATCGACCTGTACCTGAAGGACGAGTCCACCCACCCCACCGGCAGCCTCAAGCACCGGCTCGCCCGCTCCCTCTTCCTCTACGGCCTCTGCAACGGCTGGATCCGGCCGGACCGCCCGGTGATCGAGGCCTCCAGCGGCTCGACGGCCGTCTCCGAGGCGTACTTCGCGAAGCTCATCGGCGTGCCCTTCATCGCCGTCATGCCGCGCACCACGAGCGCCGAGAAGATCCGCCTCATCGAGTTCCACGCCGGCCGGTGCCACTTCGTGGACGACCCCCGCACGATGTACGAGGAGTCCGCCCGCCTCGCGGCCGAGACCGGCGGCCACTACATGGACCAGTTCACCTACGCCGAACGGGCCACGGACTGGCGCGGCAACAACAACATCGCCGAGTCCATCTTCCGGCAGCTGCGGATGGAGCGGTTCCCCGAGCCGGCGTGGATCGTCGCCACGGCGGGCACCGGCGGCACCTCGGCGACCCTCGCGCGCTACGTCCACTACATGCAGTACGACACGCGCGTCTGCGTGGCCGACCCCGAGAACTCGTGCTTCTTCGAGGGCTGGACCACCGGCGATCCGGACGTCACCTACGACTGCGGCTCCCGTATCGAGGGCATCGGCCGGCCCCGTATGGAACCGAGCTTCGTGCCCGGCGCGATCGACCGGATGATGAAGGTGCCCGACGCGGCCAGCGTCGCCGCGGTACGTGCACTGGAGCGCGCCATCGGCCGCAAGGCGGGCGGCTCGACCGGCACGGGCCTGTGGAGCGCGTTGAAGATCGTCGCGGAGATGGTGTCCGAGGGACGGCAGGGGAGCGTCGTGACGCTGCTGTGCGACCCGGGGGACCGGTATCTCGACAAGTACTACTCGGACACCTGGCTGGCCGCCCAGGGGCTGGGCATCGAGCCGTACACGGCCGCGATCGACTCGCTGCTCGACACGGGCGTCTGGCCCGACTGAACCGAGACTCCGGGCCCGCCGACCGGGGGTGCTACGACGCCGCCAGCCTCCGGTCCAGCGCCGTGACGGCGTCCCGGAAGGCCTTGGCCTGAGCCGCCCGCACCGGCCTCATGGCGAGCCGGTACGCCGCCGTACCGTCGGTCGCGAACGTCCACCGCACCCGGGTCCCGGTAGCGGCCGGGGCGAGCCGCCACTCCTCGGCGATCGCCCGCACCCCGGGCACGTTGGTGACATCGACGCGATAGGCGTACACCTCGGGTCCCTCCGCCGCGATGACCGACTCCCGGAACCGGACGCCTCCCACGAGCCGGATGTCGCGCCCCTTCCCGCCGTCGATCGGGCGGGCGGCCGTCACCTGGGGAAACCAGTCGACCCAGCCGGGCACGTCCTCCAGCGCGCGGTAGACCGCCTCCACCGGAGCGGAGATGTCCCGCTCGGAGACATGCCGTACGGGCGCGGTCCCGACGAAGTCGAGCCCCACCGGGCGCAGACGGTGAGCCATGGACGAAGCCCTCCTGGTGAGGGAGCGGGCGATGACCGGCAGCGTCACCCTAGCTGGCGACCCGTCAGCTGTCTGCCTCTTCGTCGGGCTCCCCGGCCACCACCAGCCGCCGCAGATGCTCCACGACCACCCCGCGCGCCTCGTCCGGCAGGCCGGCGTCCGTCACGAGCGTGTCGATCCGCTCCAGCGAGGCGAACGAACTCAGGCCCACCTTGCCCCACTTGGTGTGGTCGGCGACCACCACCACCCGCCGGGCCGACTGCACGAGCCGCCGGTTCGTCTCCGCCTCCGCGAGGTTCGGCGTCGACAGGCCGGCCTCGACCGATATGCCGTGCACCCCGAGGAACAGCAGGTCGAAGTGGAGTGCCGCGATCGCCTGGTCGGCGACCGGCCCCACCAGCGAGTCGGACGGGGTGCGCACACCGCCGGTCAGCACGACCGTGGCCGCGCCCTGCCGCGGACCCGAGGTGCGCTGCGCCGCGTGGAAGACGTCGGCCACCCGCACCGAGTTGGTGACCACCGTCAGGTCGGGCACGTCCAGCAGCTGCTGGGCCAGCGCGTACGTCGTCGTGCCGCCGGACAGGGCGATCGCCGCGCCGGGCGCGACCAGCTTGGCCGCCGCCCGTGCGATGTCCTCCTTGGCGGTCAGCTCCAGCCCCGACTTGGCCTCAAAACCCGGTTCGTGCGTACTCGCCTCGACCACCGGGACAGCGCCGCCGTGCACCTTCTCCAGCACGCCCTGGCGGGCGAGCGCGTCGAGGTCGCGGCGGACCGTCATGTCCGACACGCCGAGCTTGCGCGTCAGCTCGTTGACCCGGACACCGCCCCGGCGGCGGACCTCGTCGAGGATCAGGGATCGCCGCTGCTCCGCGAGGAGGTTCTGATTCTCGCTCACGTACGCTCCGGTCCTTTCGCCTCAATGCCGTCCGACAGGCCCTGCGCACCTGCCGCAACCAGGACATTCTCCCCCGGCTCCGGTGCGCGGACGCCCCATCCTTGCATGTCGCGGCGTCGACGGCGCCACCCGACCGCTCGTCGCGCGGACGCCGCCCGGGGGTCTCGCTCGTCGCTCCGCAGTGTTACGGATCGGAGAGATTCCGTGACAGGAGGTGTGCGGCGCCGCGGAAGTGGAGATCCTTGTGCCCGCACGGACAGAGCCGACGGCGTGTCACGGGGGAAGTGCGAATCAGTGGAACGTGCGCGGGAACACGACTCGACCGGCGGGCCCGACCAGCCCGCCCGGCGGCCCGGTGAGACCGGGACCGCCCTGGAACTCCTGGTCCACGGCGTGGGCGGCACCACGCCGCAGGAGATGCTCAACGATCCGCGCACGGTGCGGATCACCGGCGACGACATCGCGGCCGTCTTCCGGCGCGCCGACGACGTAGACGCGGAGAAGAGCCCCGACGACCGCCGCCGCGACGGACCGGTGCCCGAGGCCTACGTCTGGTGCAACCTGACCTCCGGCAACGGCACCCGCGCCCTGTGGCTGTTGCTGCTGCCGTTCATGGTCGTCAACCTCGCCCACTGGATGCGCCCCAGCGCCCGGGGCCGCCGCCGCACGGTGCGCCTGTACGGCCTCCTGGTGCGGCTCACGGGGCTCACCCTGACGGTGCTGCTCGTCGCGGCGGCCTGCGAGGTCGCCCTCGATCTGGCGGCCTGGCAGTGCGCGGGCACCCGCGCGTGCGCCGACCGGCACTCCTGGCTGGGCTTCCTCTCGCCCACCGTCTCGGACGGCGGCTGGTGGAGCAGCCCCGGCCGCAGGCTCGCCCTGGCGTCCTTCGTCCCGACCGCCCTGACCGTCCTGCTGTGGTACCTGTCCCGGCGCACCTGGAGCGACTACGAGTCCCAGCAGCCGTTGGCCCGCGACCCCGAGCCCGACGAGGACGGCGACGGCTCGACCGCGCTCGGCCGGCCCGGCTTCTGGTACGGACGCCGGCTGGTGGCCCGGCTGCGCGCCGCGCACACCGCCGCCGGGCTGGTCACGGTCGCCGCCGCGGTCGCCAGCGCCGCTGCCCGCCACGACCGCGAGCCCGGAGGCCCCGCCGTACTGAACATCCTGGGCCTGCTCCTGGAGGCGGCCCTCGCCGCCTGCGCGGCCGCCGTGGTGTGGGTGGTGTGCCGCCGGGGCCGCAGCGAGAGACGCATCGACCGGGAACTCGACGAGCGCTTCGTACGACGCCTGCCGCTCGCCGCCCTCGTCCTGCTAGCCCTCGCCCTGCTGTACGCGGGATGGGAGCGCCCCGGCTGGGAGTCGGCCGGCCGGCTGCCGGGCGATGCCACCTTCGGCGGTCTCGCCCTGGTCCAGGGCCTGCTCGTGATCGTCCTCGCCGGCGTCGCCCACGCACTGCACCGCACCGACCCCGACCGGCGGGCCGTGCTGCGCGGCCTCGGCGGACCGGCCGTCGCGATGCTGGCCTGCGCCCTGGGCGGGGTGATGTCCGGTGGTGTGGCGCAGCGCGTGTCCGACTGGCTGGACGGCACCGGGACGTCGATCGACGGCCCGCCGGTCCTGCTGACCTGGCAGGCGTCCGTGATCCCGCCCCTGATCGTGGTGCTCCTGATGCTCTTCGGCTGGCTGGCCCACCGCGCCTGGCAGCTGGCCCGCGCCGAACGCGAGGCGGTGGCCCGCGACTACGCGGACGAGGCCCAGGACCGCGCCCGCACCCGCCGTATCGCCTACACCCGCGCGATGGCCTCCCTCACCGACCGGGGACCCCGCGTCATCGCCGTCACATCCGGTGTCACCCTGCTGCTCGGTGCGGGAGCCCTCGTGGGCGCCCTGACCACCGACGAGACACCGGGCGAGGCGGCGCGGGGCACCTACCCCGTCGTCCACGGCGCCGCCGAGACCTCCCAGGCCCTCGGCTCCTGGCTGATCGGCCTCGGCTTCATCCTGTTCGTCACCTGGGGCAGGCGCGCCTACAAGGACGCCGCCGCCCGCCGCACCATCGGCATCCTGTGGGACGTCGGCACCTTCTGGCCGCGCGCCGCCCACCCCTTCGCCCCGCCCTGCTACGCCGAGCGCGCGGTGCCCGACCTGACCTGGCGGATCGCGACCTGGACCCGCGTCACCGGCGGACGGCTGGTCATCTCCGGCCACTCGCAGGGCAGCGTGCTCGCCGCCGCCGCGGCCTGGCAACTCACGCCGCCCACCCGCAAACGCGTCGCGCTGCTGACCTACGGCTCCCCGCTGGAGCGGCTCTACGGCCGCTGGTTCCCTGCACACTTCGGCCCCGCCGCGCTCGGCTCCCTGCACCGGGAGGTCGACTGCTGGCGCAACCTGTACCGGCTCACCGACCCCATCGGCGGCCCGGTGCGCCTGCCCGGCGACCACGACCTCGGGGTCGACCACGTGCCGTTGCAGGATCCCCTCTCCTACGGCCGGAACGACCTGCACCCGCTGCCCGCGCCGATCCTCGGCCACTCCGACTACCAGGCGGACCCGGCGTTCGCCGAGGAGCGCCGCAAGCTGCTGGCCCGGCTGCGGCCGGAGCTGCCGGCACCCCGGCACACGGCCGAGCAGCCCTGCCCCGGCCCGGAGGCGGATCCTCAGAGCAGCTCGGGCAGGTCCTCCGCGTAGAGCAGGGTCAGGTCGTCCGTGCTCGGCTCGGCGAACTGGGCGACCCGGCTCGCGTGCCGCTCAACCATCGCCTCGAAGGTCTGGCGCGCGGTACGGCCGTTGCCGAACGCCGGGCCCTTCGGGAGTTCCGTGAAGTACGTCCGCAGGGCCTGAGCCGCGCCGGGCGCCAGCCGGTACTCGTGCTCCTCGGCCTGCTGCTCCACGATCCGCAGTAGGTCCTCGGGGCCGTAGTCGCTGAAGGTGATGGTCCGCGAGAACCGGGACGCCACACCGGGGTTGACCGACAGGAAACGCTCCATCTCGGCCGTGTAGCCCGCGACGATCACCACGACCGCGTCCCGGTGGTCCTCCATCAGCTTCACCAGCGTGTCGATGGCCTCCTTGCCGAAGTCGCGGCCCGCGTCCTCCGGGGACAGCGCGTACGCCTCGTCGATGAACAGCACGCCGCCGCGCGCCTTCTCGAAGGCCTCCTGCGTGCGGATCGCCGTCGAGCCGATGTGCTCGCCCACCAGGTCGACGCGGGACACCTCGACCAGGTGGCCCTTCTCCAGCACACCGAGGGACGCGAGGATCTCGCCGTACAGCCGCGCGACCGTCGTCTTGCCCGTGCCGGGGGAGCCGGTGAAGACCAGGTGCCGCTTGACCGACGCCGCCTTCAGGCCCGCCTGCTGCCGGCGCCGGCCGACCTCGATCATGTCCGTGAGGGCGCGCACCTCGCGCTTGACGCTCTCCAGGCCGACCAGCGCGTCCAGTTCACCGAGGACGTCCTTGGAGCTGCGGGCCGACTGCTCGGGCTCCGCGACCGGGGCCGGGGCCGGGCGCTCCGGTTCGGTGCGCTGACCCGGGACCGCGCCCAGCAGGCCGGGGGAGTGGCCCACCGTCTGTACGGCCGTCTCCGGGGACGTCGGGGCCCGCAGTCCCGCGCTCTCGTCGCTGGTGCAGTCCTCGACCAGGGGGCCCGACCCGGACGACGCGTCCGCGCCGCTGTCCGCGAACTCGTAGCCGCCGCGCGCGCACCGCTCCGTGCGGCACTTCCGCAGCGTCGTACGGCTGCCGTCGATGACATGGAAGCCGTAGCCGCCGCTGCCCGTCACCCGGCAGTTGTGGAAGCTGCCGCGGCCTCCGGCCGACACGTACACCCCCGCCTCCGCGGGTGAGTCGATCGTGCAGCGCTCCACCGTGGGGTCGGCGCCCTTGGTGACGATGACACCGGTCTGGGTGCCGTCCAGCGTGCAGTTGCTGAGGGTGCCGCCGCTGCCGTGGTCACGGAACCAGGCGCCCGTCGCCGCGTCCCGGATCCGGCAGTCGTCGAGCTGAGCGGTCGCGCCGTCGCTCACCGACACGGCCGTGTTGCGCACCTGCGACAGGTCGCTGTCGACGACGTCCGCGCGCGAGCCGCGGTCGAGGACGAACAGGGCGTCCGGCACGTCGTGCACCCGGCACGAGTCGAGCACCGCGGTGGCGCCGTCGCTCACCCACACCGCCGGGTAGTCGCCGGTGCTGTCGAAGATCTCGCACTGGTTGGCGTCCACGCGTGTGCCCGGGTCCCACACCGACAGGCCGTTGCGCCCGAACTGCCGCACCGTGGTGCGGGTCAGCGTGAGGACGGAGCGGGAACGCAGGTCGACCGCGTTCTCCGGGATGTCGTGGATACGGCAGTCGGCCAGCGTCAGCACGGCGTCCGTGTCGAGCGTGACTCCGTCGGCCGTCGTGCGGTGCACATCGCAGTCGGTGAGGTGCGCGGTGGCCCGGCCGGTGATCTGCACACCGCTGCCCCGGACCTCGTAGATCTCGCAGCCCACCGCCTCCAGCGCCGAGTTCTCCCCGGTCGCCGACAGGCCCGAGCCCGACGTGTGGTGCACCCGGCAGCGCTCCAGACGGGGGTGGGCGCCGCCGCGCACCGCCACGCCCGCCTGGCCGGCCGCGACGACCTCGCACTCCTCGAACACCCCGCCCGCACCGTCGAGTACGGCGATGCCGATGCCCGCCGGATTGTCGACGGCGCAACGCCGGACCGTGGGCCGGGCGCTGCCGCGCACCTCGATCCCGGCCGCCGACCGCGTGACCACCCGTACGTTGCTCAGCTCGGGAGTGCCCTCCTCCACCAGCACCGCCGGGGCGGCCGCGTCCTGGCCCTCCACATGCAGGTCCTGGACCACCGCCGAGGCGCGCACGGTCAGCGGCACGCCGTCCGCGGGCGCGATCCGCACCGAGCCGGGGGAGCCCTCGGGGCCGCGCAGGGTCACCGCACGCTGCACGACGAGGTTCTCCCGGTAGGTGCCGGGGGCGACCGTGAGGACGTCTCCGTCGGCCGCGGCCTCCAGGGCAGCGGCGAGCGATGCGTACTCACCTGTGCGGCGCCGCCACCGCGACGTGCCGGTGTGCGTCACCTGGACCGTGCCCTGTGCCATGGTGTAGCTGTGCCCCCACCTCGGTCGTACTGATGGCTCGTTCGCCTTCGGGACGCTGCCACCGGTGTCGGGACCGCGACCGGGCCGGGCCCTCGGGCCTGGGCGCGCACGCGGCATCGAAACCGGCGCGCCCTTCCTGCTCGCTCGCGCGCGGGTTGTGCCGAACGGTTCGGCCGGACCACCGTAGCGTGCGCGCGGGTGGTGGGTTGACCAGAGCCGGAAGGCTGTCAGCTGCCGGTGCCCGTCCTGCCCCAGTCCGGGCCGGCCTTGTCCCATGCCTGGTCCCAACGGGCGTACCGGCGGCGGACCATGCGCCAGACGATCAGCCGTCTGCCGCCCTCCACGAGACCGCAGACCGCCAGGGCCGCGCCGAAGCCGGCGAGGACCGCGTGCGTCGACGCCGTCGCGGAGTCGAGGGGGCGGGCCACCATCTGGCCGTGCCGGTCGGTCCATATCCGGAACTCGTCGCCCTGCTGCGGGTCCTTGAGGCTCGCCAGCACCGGGCCCTGATGTGCGGTGCCGTCCGGTGCCGTCCAGTCGGCGAGGACGCGGTTGCGCAGATCCCGGCCCGTGGAGGTCTCCGGGTCGGCGTCCAGCGGGGAGGGGTCGAGCTTGCGGACCACCGTGGCCGTCACCAGGTGCCGCGCTTCGCGCTGCTCGCGGACGGAGCGCTGGAGGGCGTCCTCGGCGGTGCCCCCGACGAGGGAACCGGCCACCGGCGCGGCCAGGAGGATCAGCACCAGGGCCGCCAGCGCGACCCATGCCTCGGCCAGATCGGTCGCGCGGCACAGCGGGTTGCGCCGCCAGCGCCAGAGTCCGCTGATCGCTCGCACCGCCTGCACCCCCTTCCCCGCTCCGTGATAACCCCCTGACGAGCCGTCCACGCGCCAACCGGGCGAAGAGAGAGCGAAATCACCTCTCACCGGCGACTCTCATGAACTTCTCACACAGGCCCAACGCCCGGGCGCTTGGGGCGGTTCCCACCCGGGGACGCCGACGGCCGTCCGGCTACTCGAGGATGCCGACCGGGTCGCCGACCCGGACCGTGCCCCGGGACAGGGGCACCAGGTTCTGCCCGAAGACCAGCTTGCCGTCGAGCCGCCGGTGCCGCCCCAGGCTGTACAGGGGCTCACGGCCGCGCTCGCCCGTGCCCTGGTCGGTGGTGGTCACCACGCACCGTCCGCAGGTCTTGGCGACGCGGAAGGACACGTCCCCGATGGCGAGGCGCGTCCAGCCGTCCTCGGCCCAGGCGTCGGTGCCCGCCACGACCACGCTCGGCCGGAAACGGTCCATGGGGAGCGGACCCTCGTCCGCGTGATCACCCTGCGCGATCAGGGCGTTGAGGGCGTCGAGGGAGGCCGTCGTGGTGAGCAGCAGCGGAAAGCCGTCGGCGAAGGAGACGGTCTCGCCGGGACGCGCGTACTCCGGGTCGACGGGCCGGCGCGTGGCCGGGTCGTCCATGTACACGAGACGCGCGTCGATGCCGAGGTAGGCGCTGCACCAGGCGTGCGCGGCCTCGTCCTCGGCCGGGACCGCGTCGACCTTGTCACGGAAGATCTCCACCGCCAGCGTGTCCGACGGCCGGGGGACGGGCACCGTCAGGGGCTCCATGCCGGGTGCGGACAGCCGGACGCCGCCGCCCGGCAGAAGCTCGGCGGCGGCCAGGGCGAGGCGCGGCTGCCGACGCTGCGTGAGGACCTTGCCCTCGTCGTCGACCAGTGCCCAGCGCCGGTCTCCGGTCAGTCCCCAGGGCTCCACGACGGCCTCCCGGGGCGCGAGGCCCCGGACCGCCTTGACCGGATGGACGTGGATCGAGTGCAGGTGCGCGTTCCCCATGGGGCCATCGTGCCAGCAGGCACCGACAGCCCCCGGGCGGGCGGCTCAGTAACCGCGGTACTGCTGGTTGTTGTACGGGTCCTGATAGGGAGCCTGGGCGGGCCGGGGAGCCGCGGGGCGCATCGCCTCGTAGCCCGCGGGTGCCGCCGGGCGCGGCTGCTGCGGCTGGGGGCCGGGATAGCCGCGCGGTGCGGTGGCCTGCTGCGGGATGTACGCCGCCGGCGCCTGCTGGAGCGGGGCGGGTTGCTGCGCCTGCGGATAGCCGTAGGCGGGCTGGGACGGGGCTGCCGGGAGAGCGGGCAGCGCCGACGGGAGGGCGGGCAGGTTGCCACCCGGCGTGTCGTACTGAGCGGGGACCCGGATCGGAGCGATCTGCGGGGTGCCCCGCTCGGCGACGAGCCTGTCGTAGATCGGGGTGTCCGGGAAGGAGGCGGAGTAGTAGCCGCCGCCATAGGTGGAGCGGGGGGAGGTCATGGCACATAAGTTAAGCCCACGATGTGCTGGTTGGGGAGACCGATAAGAGGGTTGTTTTCCGTGTCCGCAGTGACCGGGTATCCCCAATGCGAGCGAACTCGGCAAAAAGGGGCGCCGAACAAGGCTCCGATCCTGTAAAGGCCGAGTTCCGGGCGGGTTACCAGAGGTTGGCCACCGGGCTTCCGTCCGCGGTGCGTGGGAGTTCGACGCGGGGAGGAATAGGTTGTGCGAACGGAACTCGACGGACGGCCGGGATGTGCCCGGCGCGGTGACACGCAATGGGGGCGGACATGCAAATGCTGAAAGGTTCAAATACCGCGGTGCCCACCGCGGCGCTGCGGGTCGAATTGGGCTGGCGGGCCGGGCCGGGAGTGCCCGACGCCGACGCCTCCGCTTTGCTGCTGGTAAGCGGAAAGGTCCGTTCTGACGCGGACTTCGTCTTCTACAACCAGCCCGCGCACTCCTCCGGCGCGATCCGGCACGAGGGCAAGCGCAACGCCGACGGCCGAGTGGCCGACACGCTTTTCGTCGACCTCTCGCGCGTGGAGCCCGAGATCGAGACGATCGTCCTCGCCGCCTCTTCCGACGGCGGCGCGTTCGGGCAGGTCCCTGGCCTGTACATCGAGGTCCAGGACTCCACCCGGGGAACCCCGGTCGCCCGCTTCGACAACCCGGGCGCCACCACCGAAACCGCTTTCGTCCTCGGCGAGTTCTACCGCCGCCAGGGCGCCTGGAAATTCCGTGCCGTCGGCCAGGGCTACAGCAGCGGACTCGAAGGACTCGCCACGGACTACGGCATCACGGTGGACGAGCCGCAGCAGGCAGCCCCGGCTCCGGTCCCGGCTCCCGCACATCCCGTCGCCGCGCCCCCGGCGCACACGCCCCCGCCCGCCGCGCCCCCGGCGGCACCGCCCGAGCCCGTCCGCCTCACCAAGGTGACGCTCACCAAGGCGGCCCCCTCCGTGTCGCTCACCAAGCAGGGCGGCACCTCCGGCGCCCTGCACGTGAACCTCAACTGGCAGGTCCGCAAGCAGTTCTCGGGGTGGAGCAGCAAGTTCGGCCGCCCGGCCGCGATGCACTCCGACCTCGACCTCGACCTGTGCGCGCTGTACGAACTCACCGACGGCAGCAAGGGCGTCGTACAGGCCCTCGGCAACGCCTTCGGGGCACTGCACCAGCCCCCGTACATCCACCTCGACGGCGACGACCGCACCGGCGCCGTGTCGACCGGTGAGAACCTCACCGTCAATCTCGACCACAAGAACGACTTCCGGCGCATCCTCGTCTTCGTCACCATCTACGAAGGCGCCCGCTCGTTCGCCGACCTGAACGCCACCGTCACCCTCCAGCCGCAGCACGGCGCCCCCATCGACTTCTCCCTCGACGAGTGCACCATTCCCTCGCCCGTGTGCGCGCTCGCCCTGATCACCAACACGGGCGGCGACCTGGTCGTCCAGCGGGAGGCGCGCTACCTCGTGCCCGAGCGCGGGGTGAGCCCGCAGCGGACCGTCGACTACGCCTACGGGTGGGGCATGAACTGGACCCCCGGCCGGAAGTGACGCCTCCCGCGGCCGTCAGCCCTCGTCGGGCACGGCGTCCGGGCGGGCGTAGGTGCGGCCCTTCCAGGCCGCACCGCGTCCCTGGTAGTGCCGCACCGCCGAGTCGACCGTCATGAGGAGATAGAGGAACGCGGTGAACGGCAGCAGGGGAGCGAGCCACAGCGGCTGCCGGTAGTAGCGGAGCATCGGCACGTACGTCCCCGTCATCACGAGCCAGGCCGACCCTCCGACGACCGCGGCCGCCGCGTTCCCCGCCACCAGCCCCAGCACGACCGCCGCCGGCGGCACCAGGTACACCAGCGTCAGCCCGGCGACCGTCCCGGCCAGCAGCAGGGGGCTGTGCCGCAACTGGGCGTACGCGCTGCGCGACACCATCCGCCACAGGTCGCCCAGCCGCGGATACGGCCGGACGCTGTCCACCCGGTCGGCCAGCCCCAGCCAGACGCGGCCGCCGCTGCGCTTCACCGCCCGCGCCAGGGCCACGTCGTCGATCACGGCATGCCGGATCGCGTCCGGGATCCGCGCCCGTTCGGCGGCCTCGGTCCGCAGCAGGACGCAGCCGCCGGCCGCGGCCACCGTGCGTGTTCCCTCCTTGCCGATCCGGCGGAAGGGGTAGAGCTGCGCGAAGAAGTAGACGAAGGCGGGCACGACGAACCGTTCCCACATGCTCTCCACCCGCAGCCGGGCCATCTGCGAGACGACGTCGAAGCCACCCGCACGGGCCGCCGCCACCAGCTCCCGCAGACTGTCCGGCGCGTGCGCGATGTCGGCGTCCGTCAGCAGCAGGAACTCGGGGTCACGCGCGCGTGCCAGGCCGATGCCGTGGCGCACCGCCCACAGCTTGCCGGTCCAGCCCGCGGGCGGCTCACCCGGCGAGCCCACGGTCAGCGGCAGCCCGCCGGTCCCGCGCGCCAGTTCACGCGCCAGGTCACCGGTGCCGTCGGTACTTCCGTCGTCGACGAGGAAGACCTCAGCCCGTCCCGGATAGTCCTGCCGGAGCAGCGACGGCAGCGCGGCGGGCAGCATCGCCGCCTCGTCGCGGGCCGGGACGACGACGCACACGGACGGCCACGCGTCCGGTTCCCGGCGCGGCGGCAGCCGCACGTCCGTGCGCCAGAAGAAGCCCTGACAGAGCAGCAGCCACAGCCAGGCGAGAAGCGATCCAGCGGCAGTCCACACAACGGCGCTCACGCGCGCAGTCTGCCCCACCGGAACGGCCCGGGACCGCTCATCGTCTATCGTGATCGGGTGAAGATCGCGCTCATGGACTCCGGAATCGGTCTGCTGGCGGCCACCGCCGCCGTTCGGCGACTGCGCCCCGACGCCGATCTCGTACTCTCCCTGGACCCCGACGGCATGCCGTGGGGCCCGAGGACCCCGGAGGACCTGACCGAGCGCGCCCTGGCCGTCGCCGAGGCCGCCGCCGCGCGCCGCCCCGACGCGCTGATCGTCGGCTGCAACACCGCGACCGTGCACGCGCTCACCGCCCTGCGCGCCCGTCTGGAACCGGAGCTCCCGGTCATCGGCACCGTCCCGGCGATCAAGCCGGCCGCGGCCGGCGGTGGACACCTGGCCATCTGGGCCACCCCGGCCACCACCCGCAGCACGTACCAGCGCACCCTGATCCGGGACTTCGCCGACGGCGTCCCCGTCACCGAGGTGCCCTGCTGGGGCCTCGCCGAGGCCGTCGAACGCGCGGACGAGGCGGCGATCGACGCCGCCGTGTCCGCGGCCGCCGCGCTGACGCCCGACGACGTGACGACCGTCGTCCTGGGCTGCACCCACTACGAACTGGTCGCCGAGCGCATCCGGACCGCCGTCCAGCGCCCCGGCCGGCCGCCCCTCGTCCTGCACGGCTCCGCGGGCGCCGTGGTCGCGCAGGCCCTGCGCCGGCTCGGCGAGCAGCCCGCCCCGGGGGCCACGCCACACGGCACCCTGACCGTCCTGCTGAGCGGACGTGAGGGCACGCTCCCCGCAGCCGCCCTGGCGTACGACGAAGGACGGCTGCTGCAGGCGGTCACGCCGACCGGCTGACGGGCACAGGTCACCGAGCGTCGTCGGGTGCCGGGCCGGCTCCCGCCGCACTGTCGGCGCAGTCACGCTCCGCCATGAGGTACCAGCGGAGCGAAACCTGAGTAACCTCATATGCATGAGGGACCACCGCCACGGCGAGAACGCTCCCCACGCCCACCCCGACGTCTGGACCGGCCGGGCCACCAACCGGGTCCAGTGGCTGCTGGCGCTCATCGGCGCCGCCTGCATGGCGCTGGGCATCGAACTGGCGGTCGACTCGGCGTGGACGTCCGGCATCGTCCCCCTGGTCATGGCCGTGGTCGGCTGCATCGCCGCCGGGCTGCTGGTCCTCTTCGGAACGCTCGCCTTCGTGCATGTCGCCCTGCGGGTCGACGAGCGGAACCTGGAAGTGCGCTGCGGCCACATCGGCCTGCCCCGCCGCCGCATCCCGCTCTCCGACGTGGCGGGCGCCACGTACATCTCGCACGTCACTCCCCGCCACTGGGGTGGCTGGGGCTACCGATGGCGGCCGGAGAAGGGCACGGCGGTGGTCGTACGGCGGGGTGAGGGCGTCGTGCTGGAGCTGTGGGACGGACACACCTTCACGATCACCGTGGACGACGCGGAGGCGGCCGTACAGGTCATCAAGGCGCGGCTGGGACGGGCCAAGCCGGGCGCTGCCACGCACTGAACAGGCTTCTGATCACCACGCCGGGGTGCGTCCGGCGCCTCTGGGACGCGCGTCCGGGGCGGTGCCCGCCGGTTCGGCGACGAGCGGCCGGGCCGTGGCCATGCCCGCCAGCAGTCCCGCACCCACCGACACCGCCGTGAAGCTGAGCGCGTTGCCGATCGCGGCGATGGCCGCCAGCGCCGTCAGGGCCGCGCCGGCGGTGAGCGCCACCGGCGTCGGGCGGGGGCCGCGCCACAGCGCGTACAGCATCCAGCCGAACGCCGCCGCCAGCAGCACCACACCGACGATGCCCTGTTCGGCCGCCTGCTGAAGGGGTGCCGAGTGGGGCTTGCCGTCGGACAGCAGTGACTGTGCGGACGTCGTGCTCAGCTCTCCGAAGCGCCCCGGGCCGATCCCCAGGACGGCATCGTCGCGCAGCTGGTGCCAGGCGTCCTGCCAGAGCTGTACTCGGTGCGGCGTGAGCCGCTCCTCGACGGCGGTCATGAGCCCGCCCGGTACGGCCCGCGCCGCGACCGCCCACGTCAGGCCGGTCACGAGGACGGCGACCGTGCCCAGTACGGCGAGGCCCGCGCCGAGATGCCGGGTGCGGCCGGCGGCCAGCGAGCACAACAGCACCGCGACCGAGGCGACGCAGCCGGTGGCCGAGCCGAGCACGGCCGCCAGCACCGCCGCCCCGGCGGCCAGCAGCCACAGGGCGAACCGCACGGCCGGAAGGCGAGCGGCCCAGGCCGCGCAGCACGCGGCACCGGCCGACAGCGTCAGCACGGCAGCCGTCGCCCCGGCATGCCCGAGAGGTGTGGCGATCTGCGGGCCCGGCGCGAGGTGCGGAACGGCCACGGTCAGCCCGACGCCGGCCAGCGCCCCGGCGCAGGGCGCGCCGACCGGCAGCAGCGCCCCGCCGATCCGGCCGGCGGCGTACCCGGCCGCCACAGCCAGCACCGCGAGCAGCACACCCTCGGGCCTGCCGCCGTGCACCGCCGCCGTGATCAGGGACCAGCCGGCGCAAGCTCCCAGCACCACGACGCCCGCCGCGTCCACAGCCATTGGTCTCTCACCGTCCGCGTCCTGCCCGGACGCGGACGTCAGCCCACTGGAACCCACCCCGCCCCGCCCCCCGTACGCGTCGCCCCCGGCCTGTGAAGACCCCTGTCGCACGGGCCGCCACCGGCCGTGCGACTGAGGCTTCGGGACACCGTAGCCGCTGGTGGACGGTTTGTGGATGTGTCGTCACGAAATGAGCAGGAACGTTGCGGCAGATACACGGCGAGGCTCCGCGCGGTCGGGTCCGCGGCGCGTGACGCCGCCGCCCGGTGGACCGCGCTGTCGGTGTCAAGGTCACTCGCCTTACACTCCGGGAGTGACCGTCACCGCAACCTCCGTCGGCGAGCCGGACCAGCTGGAGCCGCGGGTCGCGCCCGAGGCGCGGGCCTGGGCCCGGTGGCTTCGGCGCCTCCTCCCGGCCGCCGCAGCCGCGCTCTCCGGCGTCCTGCTCTACGTCAGCTTCCCGCCCCGCACCCTGTGGTGGCTGGCCCTGCCGGCCTTCGCCGTCTTCGGCTGGGTGCTGCGCGGACGCGGCTGGAAGGCGGGGCTCGGCCTCGGCTACCTCTTCGGGCTCGGCTTCCTGCTGCCGCTGCTGGTGTGGACCGGAGTGGAGGTCGGTCCAGGCCCCTGGCTCGCCCTCGTGGCGATCGAGGCCGTCTTCGTCGCTCTGGTCGGCGCGGGCGTCGCCGCCGTGTCGAAGCTGCCCGTATGGCCGGTGTGGGCGGCCGCTCTGTGGATCGCCGGCGAGGCGGCACGCGCGCGCGTGCCGTTCGAAGGCTTCCCCTGGGGGAAGATCGCGTTCGGGCAGGCGGACGGTGTGTTCCTGCCGCTCGCCGCGCTGGGCGGCACCCCGGTGCTCGGCTTCGCGGTGGTCCTGTGCGGCTTCGGACTGTACGAGGTCGTCCGCCTCGCCGCGGAGACCCGGCGGACGGGCACGGTGCGACGGGCCACGGCGGCGGTGGGTCTGCTGAGCCTGGCCGTCCCGGTCGTGGCGGCCGTCGCCGCCCGCCCGCTGGTCAGCGACAAGGCCGAGGACGGCAGCGTCACCGTCGGCGTGGTCCAGGGCAATGTGCCGCGGGCGGGCCTCGACTTCAACTCCCAGCGGCGGGCCGTTCTCGACTACCACGCGCGCGAGACCGAACGCCTTGCCGCGGAGGTCAAGGCGGGCAAGGTCGCCAGGCCCGACTTCGTACTGTGGCCGGAGAACTCGTCGGACATCGACCCGTTCGCCAACCCCGACGCCCGCGCCGTGATCGACACGGCGGCCAAGGCCGTCGGCGTGCCCATCTCGGTCGGCGGCGTCGTCGAACGGGACGGCAAGCTCTACAACGAGCAGATCCTGTGGGATCCGGCGAAGGGGCCCGTCGACACCTACGACAAGCGCCAGATCCAGCCGTTCGGCGAGTATCTGCCGTTCCGCTCGCTGATCGGGGCGATCAACAGCAACTGGACCTCGATGCAGCGCCAGGACTTCAGCCGGGGCACCAAGCCCGGCGTGTTCACCATGGACGGCGCCAAGGTCGGTCTCGTCACCTGCTACGAAGCGGCCTTCGACTGGACCGTGCGCTCCGAGGTCACCGACGGCGCCCAGATGATCTCCGTGCCGAGCAACAACGCCACCTTCGACCGCAGCGAGATGACCTACCAGCAGCTCGCCATGTCCCGGGTACGCGCGGTCGAGCACAGCCGGACCGTGACCGTGCCGGTGACCAGCGGCGTCAGCGCGATCATCATGCCGGACGGCAGGATCACGCAGAAGACCGGGATGTTCGTCGCCGACTCACTGGTGCAGAAGGTGCCGCTGCGCTCCTCGCAGACGCCCGCCACGCAGCTGGGCATCCTGCCGGAGATCGCTCTCGTGCTGGTCGCGGCCGGCGGCCTGGGCTGGGCCGTGGCGGCCGGAATGGGCGGGCGACGCGCCGGTGACGTGTAGCCGTACGCCGGACGCACGCCGCCTGAAACCCGCCGGGGCACCGAAAGCCGCCCACTAGGGTCGGCGGCATGGCTACTCCCGACTTCATCCGCACTCTCCGTGCCTCGACCGGACATCAGTTGCTCTGGCTTCCCGGAGTCACCGCCCTCGTCTTCGACGACGAGGGCAGAGTGCTGCTCAACCGCCGGGCCGACACCCGCAGGTGGTCCGTGATCGGGGGCATCCCGGATCCGGGGGAGCAGCCGGCGGCCTGCGCCGTGCGGGAGGTCTACGAGGAGACGGCCGTGCGCTGTGTCGCCGAACGGGTCGTCCTCGTCCAGGCACTGGACCCCGTCACCTACGAGAACGGCGACATCTGCCAGTACATGGACATCACCATCCGCTGCCGGGCCGTCGGCGGCGAGGCGCGGGTCAACGACGACGAGTCGCTGGATGTGGCCTGGTTCGACATCGATGCCCTGCCCGCGCTGGAGGAGTTCGGGCTGTTGCGGATCAAGCAGGCCCTGTCGGACGCCCCCACATGGTTCGACCCCACTGCATCCGGCTGAACTGTAGGGCGTGACCACATGGGGCGCGGCGGGAGCGCTGCCTAGGGTCGAGGCATGACCGCGCCTCATGTCCTTCCGGCACCCCACGCCTGCCCGCTCGACCTCGGCGGCCGCACCGCGCTCGTCACCGGCGCCGCCGGCGGCATCGGCCGTGCCTGCGCGCTGCGGCTCGCGGCCGCCGGGGCGAAGGTGAGAGCGGTCGACCGGGACGCCGCGGGCCTGGAGGCGCTCGCCGGACAGGGCGGTGACCTCGCGGGCACCGTGGAACCGCACGTCCTCGACCTCACCGACCTGGACGCCGCCGAACTCGCCGCCGCGGGCACCGACGTCCTCGTCAACAACGCCGGGCTCCAGCTCGTGAGCCCCATCGAGGAGTTTCCACCCGACGTCTTCCACACGGTGCTCACCGTGATGCTGGAGGCACCTTTCCGGCTGATCCGCGGTGCCCTGCCCCACATGTACGGACAGGGATGGGGCCGCATCGTGAACGTGTCGTCCGTCCACGGGCTGCGCGCCTCGGCCTACAAGTCGGCCTATGTGGCCGCCAAACACGGGCTGGAGGGACTCTCCAAGACCACCGCCCTCGAAGGCGCACCCCACGGTGTCACCTCCAACTGTGTGAGCCCCGCCTATGTGCGCACCCCACTGGTCGAGAAGCAGCTCGCCGACCAGGCCCGGGCGCACGGCATCCCCGAGGAGCGGGTGCTGTCGGAGGTGCTGCTCCAGGACAGTGCCGTCAAGCGGCTCATCGAGCCGGAGGAGGTCGCCGAGGCCGTGGCGTACCTGTGCGGTCCGCAGGCGTCCTTCGTGACCGGAACCTCGCTCGTGCTCGACGGCGGCTGGACCGCCCACTGAGCGGCTCTGAGCGTCCGTCGGGAGTCGTCCACAGGGCTGACGGGACGGCCCGGTCATGGTGAATCCTGTGAACATGTCCAGCGATCACGTGCAGCCGGCCGAGCGCTCCGCCGGCATCGCCGAACCACCCCCGGCCGCCGCGGAGACGCCGTACCTCGAGCTCCTGGCCCGGGGCGCGTCCGCCGACGCCTACGAGCAGCCGGTGCTGCTCGCGCGCGCCGAAGGGCGCCCGGCGGAGTGGATCGCCGCGCTCCAGCGGGCCAAGCCGCTCGCCCTGCGCGTGCGTTCGGAGCTGGAGGGACGGCGCCGCCGCGAGGCCGAGCTGTCCGCCCTGTTCGAGACCGCCCACGACCTCGCCGGGCTGCGCGACCTGGACGCCGTGCTCCAGGCGATCGTGCAGCGCGCCCGGTCGCTGCTGGGCACGGACGTCGCCTACCTCAGCCTGAACGACCCGGCCAGGGGCGACACCTACATGCGGGTCACCGAGGGCTCGGTCGCGGCCCGGTTCCAGCAGCTGCGGCTCGGCATGGGGGAGGGGCTCGGCGGCCTGGTCGCACAGACCGCACGCCCCTATGTCACCGACGACTACTTCAAGGACGACCGCTTCCAGCACACCCTCACCATCGACGCCGGCGTGCGGGACGAGGGGCTCGTGGCCATCCTCGGCGTGCCGCTCACGCTCGGGCACCACGTCATCGGCGTGCTGTTCGCCGCGGACCGCCGCGCGCGGGTCTTCGAGCGGGAGCAGATCGCCCTGCTGGGCTCCTTCGCCGCCCTCGCCGCGGCCGCCATCGACACCGCCAACCTGCTCGCCGAGACCAGGTCGGCCCTCGCCGACCTGGAGCGGGCCAACGAGATCATCCAGGACCGCAGCGGCGTCATCGAGCGCGCCTCCGACGTGCACGACCGGCTCGCCGAGCTCGTCCTGCGCGGCGGCGGGGTCCACGACGTGGCCGCCGCCGTCTCCGAGGTCCTCGACGGCATGGTCGAGTTCGCCGAGGCCACCGCGGCACCGGCCGAGGCCCTGGAGGCGTCCCGCGCGGAGGGCCACGCGGTGCGGCACGAGGACGACTGGATCGCCGCCGTCGCCGCCGGCGGAGAACTGCTCGGCGCGCTCGTGCTGCGCGGCCACCCGGGGCTCGACCCCGTCGACCAGCGCACTCTGGAGCGTGCCGCCATGGTCACCTCCCTGCTGCTCCTGGCCCGCCGGTCCGCCGCCGAGGCCGAACAACGCGTCCGCGGCGAACTCCTGGACGACCTGCTCGACGCCCGCGACCGTGACCCGCGCCTGCTGCGGGAGCGCGCGGCCCGCCTCCACGCCGACCTCGACGCCGTCCACGTCGTACTGGCCGCGCGTCTGGAGGGCGACGCGCCCGACGCCGACCAGGAGGCGGACGCCCGCAGACGCCTCGCCGCCGCCGCGTCCCACCTCGCCGCGACCCGGCACGGCCTCGCCGCCGCACGCGACGGCGGCACCGTCCTGCTGCTGCCCCTCGGGCCCGGAGACACCGCCACCGAACTGGCCCGTCGCGCTGCCCGGCACCTGGGCACGGCGGTCCACGCACCGGTCACCGTCGGCGCCTCCGCACCCGAAGAGAACCTCGCCACCCGCCCTGACGCCGTGGCCACGGCCT
This sequence comes from Streptomyces sp. DH10, assembly GCF_029813805.1. Classification (NCBI taxonomy): domain Bacteria; kingdom Bacillati; phylum Actinomycetota; class Actinomycetes; order Kitasatosporales; family Streptomycetaceae; genus Streptomyces; species Streptomyces sp. DH10. The sequence goes on along the minus strand of NZ_JARVKU010000001.1, from coordinate 153,114 downwards.
ACGCCGAGGCCCGGCGCTGCCTCGACGCCCTGCGGCTCCTCGGCCGCTCCGGGGACGGCGCCGCCGCCGAGGACTTCGGCTTCCTGGGACTGCTCCTGGCCGGTGACCGGGACATCCCCGGCTTCGTCGACCGCACCATCGGCCAGGTCGTGGCGTACGACCGACGACGCGGCACCGAGCTGCTGCGCACCCTCGACGCGTACTTCGCCTGCGGCATGAGCCCCGCCCGCACCAAGGACGAACTGCACGTCCATGTGAACACGGTCGCCCAGCGCCTGGAGCGCGTCGGCCGCCTCCTCGGCGACGACTGGCAGCACCCGGTCCGCGCCCTGGAGATACAACTCGCCCTGCGGTTGCACCGTTTGTCGGGGCGGCACTGACCCCCATGGGCGGGCCCCCGCACGCGGGGACGCACACACGGGGGCCAGTGCCGGGAGAACTCAGGGTGTCCGGACGTCCGCCGCCGGTGCCGTGGTCCGGTCCACGTCGGCGGGAGCGGCGACGTCGGCCAGATCGCGGTGGCGGGTCTCCTTGGCCGCCGCCACCGCGATGACCGTGAGGACGGCGGCGCCGATGACGTACAGGGCGATCGGCGTGGAGCTGCCGTAGTCGGACAGCAGCGCGGTGGCGATCAGCGGCGCGGGCGCACCCGCCGCGACCGAGGCGAACTGGGCGCCGATGGACGCTCCCGAGTAGCGCATCCGCGTCGCGAACATCTCGGAGAAGAAGGCGGCCTGGGGCGCGTACATCGCCCCGTGCAGCACCAATCCCACCGTGACGGCGAGGATCAGGTTGCCGAAGCCGCCGGTGTCGATCAGCGAGAAGAACGGGAACATCCACAGCCCGACGCCGACGGCACCCATCAGGTACACGGGACGGCGGCCGATCCGGTCGGAGAGCGCGCCCCACGCCGGGATGGCGGCGAAGTGCACGGCCGAGGCGATCAGTACGGCGTTGAGCGCGGTCTGCTTGGAGAGGCCGGCCGAGGTGGTGGCGTAGACGAGGATGAACGCGGTGATGACGTAGTAGCTGATGTTCTCCGCCATGCGCGCGCCCATCGCGATCAGGACGTCACGCCAGTGATGCCGCAGCACGGCGACCAGCGGCAGCTTCTCGGCGGTCGCGGCCCGGTCTGCCTTGCGGGCCTCGGCCTGCGCCAACGCCTGCTTGAAGACCGGCGATTCATCGACAGACAGACGTATCCACAAACCGACGATCACCAGCACCCCGGAGAGCAGGAACGGGATCCGCCATCCCCAGTCGCCGAACGCGGCGTCCGACAGCACGGCGGTCAGCAGGGACAGCACACCGGTGGCGAGGAGCTGCCCCGCCGGTGCGCCGGTCTGCGGCCACGAGGCCCAGAACCCACGCCGCCGCGCGTCCCCGTGCTCCGACACCAGCAGCACGGCACCGCCCCACTCGCCGCCGAGCGCGAAGCCCTGCACCAGCCGGAGCACGGTGAGCAGGACCGGCGCGGCCGTTCCGATGGTGGCGTGCGTCGGCAGCAGCCCGATCGCGAAGGTCGCCCCGCCCATCAGCAGCAGACTCAGCACCAGCAGCTTCTTGCGCCCGAGCCGGTCGCCGTAGTGCCCGAACACCAGCGCGCCGAGCGGCCGGGCGGCGAACCCGACCGCGTACGTCAGGAACGACAGCAGCGTGCCGACGAGCGGGTCGGAGTCCGGGAAGAACAGCTTGTTGAACACGAGCGCGGCGGCGGAGCCGTAGAGGAAGAAGTCGTACCACTCGATGGTGGTGCCGATGAGGCTGGCGGTGACGATGCGTTTGAGGCTGGCGGGGGGTGGGGGAGCGGTTGTTGCGGAGGTCATGCGCGCCACTTCCTCGTGTGCGGTGGGGACGGGTCGGTGTCGGAACACCGTAGGAACGCGCAGGTCAGGGGCACATGTGGTGGGACTACATAGTTCGCGGGCAGTGTGTGCGTGCCGCCCCTATGTAGGGGTTTCGTGGGCAGTTTCGAGGGCTTGCTCGGTGGCAGATCGGACAGTGTCCGTGTTGCGTCATTCGGGATGATTTAGCGATGGCGTGCTGACTCCCGTGCTGGTTTGGTGCTGACTAAAAGCGCACCTCATCACCCGTCTTCACCTCTCCCGTGCTGACTTGGTGCTGACTACGCTGCGTTGAACTCGGTCATCTGGGATCGATCGGACAGCAGCCGTCGCCTGGTCCTGCATGGAGCTGAGACCTGGGAGCACGGGGATTAGGTCTGAGGTGAGCGGAATGGTGGGCCTGTGCGTGGTGCGGCGCCCGCGAGCGAACACCGTCTGCGCGGTTGTGTGGCGCGGCAGCTCGGCTGTGCATGCCGGAGCCGGCGACAGCTCTGGTGTCGTGACCGTCAGATGCTTGCCGTGAGTGTGCTTGTGGATTGGGGACGCATTCGGCGAACTGGCCGAGAGCCTGGGAAGCCGATCGCTCGCCAAGCGGCGCCGCACCCTGGTGCACCGAGGACTACCGGCTCGACGGCGCTGTCTTCGACCCGCCGGCCTCACCCGCCCCACGCGCCGTACCGGACTCAGAGATGGCCCTGCTCGGTGGCCCGCTCGCCGATGTAGGCCTGTTCCACTTGTTCTGGAACTGGATCGGGCGATCTCAGGAAGGGATCGTACAGGCGCGTCGGGACTGGATAGAAGGGACACGGTTCGGGGAGGTGAAGGGGTACGACGGGGATCCGCTGCCCGCACCGGAACTGCCGCGGGTGCCATTGAAACCGCGGGGGAGAGTGCGATGACCTGCGAAAACGTGTCAGCGTTGGTGGCGGCCGGGTGGAAGGCTGTCGCGTGATTCTCGCTACCTTCCACCTGCCGCAAGACTTCGGAACGGCCGGCTGGCTCTGGCCGGTGCGGTTGGCGATTCCACAGTGTGGCTGTCTGTGGGCGGCTGTGGCAGGACTCTTACTGACGTAATACTGACTTTGCTGACGCCTCGTCAGGTTGGGGTGAGAGGTCCTTTTCCCAGCTTCAGCGCTTGCGGAGGCGTTTTGCAGGTTCGGTGGTGTCCGCACCAATGCTGACCTGGCTGGTGGCTGAGTCAGGCGTTACGGAAGGGCGGCGTCGCTCAGGCTGCCGTCTTGTGGAGATTCCACACACTTCTGGTGGCACGCGGTCGGTCGGCAGCCCCGCTCGCGTCTGGTCCGAGAAGCGCTGCGCCGGAGAGTGACGAGCGGGTTCTTCGTCTGCTGGTGGGCAGCGCGGCTGGTCATATCTCATGGCCGTCGCCCCGAACGGAACCGCACGGCTGGCAGCGGCCGAGCCGTTTCGACCGATCAGTCGGGTGTCTCGGCCGAGTCGGCCGGCTCGGAATCGTCGGCCGGCGTGGACCGCTCGATGTCGTCGTTGGCCGCGGACCAACTGGCCAGCAGATTCAGGGCGTCCTGCGAGGGTGAGGCGGGCTCAGCGGTGTAGGTGAGGAGGACCTGGCTGGGGTCGCCGCCCACCGGGAAGGTCTCGAAAGGCAGGTCGAGGTCGCCGACGACCGGGTGGTGCAGAAGCTTCACGCCGGTGGTATGCATCCGGACGTTGTGGGCGGCCCACCGGTGACGGAACTCCTCGCTGCGGGTGGACAGTTCGCCGATCAGGTCGGTCAGCCGCCGGTCGTAGAGATCGCGGCCGGCCTCGGCGCGCAGCATGGCGACACAGTCGCCTGCGACCTGGTCCCAGTCGCGGAAGAACTCGGTCGCTTGCGGGTCGAGGAAGACGAACCTGGCGTTGTTGGGCGGGCGCTTAGGGTCGGCGTAGACCGGGGAGTACAGGGTGCGCCCGAGGTCGTTGGTGGCCAGGATGTCCCCCCGCCCGCTGAGGACGAACGCGGGTGTGCCGCTCATCGAGTCGAGGACGCGCTGCACTGCGGGCCGCACGCGCTGCTGGGCGGGACGGCGGCGTGGCGGGCGGGTCGTGCCGGCGCCGCGCAGGAGGTGGAGCAGGTGGATGCGTTCGGCTTCGTCGAGCTGCAGCGCTTGCGCGATGCCTTCGATGACGCTCTCTGAGACGCCGGTGGCGTTGCCGCGCTCCAGCCGGGTGTAGTACTCGCTGGAGATGCCCGCGAGCAGGGCGACCTCCTCGCGGCGCAGTCCGGTGACGCGTCGGCGCTCTCCGCCGTAGGTCGGCAGTCCGGCCTGTTCGGGGGTGACCTTGGCCCGTCGCGTGCCGAGGAATTCCCGGATCTCTGCGCGGAAATCATCACGGATGTCGCGGTTGGTGCCGTAGGGGTCTTTTCTTCCTGCCATGGGCTCCACTCTACGAGCGCTTCCGCGGCGTTGGGGGTCCCTGTCAGTGACCCCCTCATCAGGGACTCCCACGCTCCCGTGACAACCGGTTCTGTTGGTGGTGCCCCGCCCCACGGCGGTGTGAATGGCCCGGATATGGCGGCGCTTGTTCCGTCGCTTTCCAGCCCCTTCGCGGCGCCGTCGGCGCTGTGATCAACGGAGTCAGAGGGACGATCATGCGTCGATACACCAAGCCGGCCGCCGTAGTCACGGCGCTGGGAGCGCTCAGCCTCGCGGCCTTCGGATCGGGAGCGGCGGCCGATACGGCCGACCGCACCACCGGTTCCGGGTCGCCGTCTCGAGTCACGGCGGAATCAGTCTCCTGGAACCACGGGACCGCTCAGATGAACAAGCGCATCATGGAGCGCTACACCAGTGAGTACTTGCCCGGTCGCGATCCCGCTCTGGCGAGCAAGTTCGTCAGCCCGGACATCGTCGTGCACTCCGGCGGCCAGACGTGGCAGGGCCGGGACACCTACCTCGGCATCGTCGCCGCGAACCTGAAGGCTTTCCCCGACCTCAAGTGGACGGTGCAGGACATGCGGGCCGAGGGCGACACCGTGGCCATCCGCTACACCATGACGGGCACCCACGAAGGACCTTTCGCCGGGGTCGAGGCCACGGGCAAGGCGATCCGCTCGGAGAGCATGGCCTTCTACCGCCTGTCCCACGGCAAGATCGTCGAGGAGCGCGCCCAGCTCGACATGCTCGGCATCCTCCGGCAGATGGGCGCCATCCCCGCCGCATAGCAGCGGAACTCTGTACCGCACCCGCATTCACCCCCCACGCCGACGCGATGACCGGCGCTCGCCGCGCCCACGGCACGCACAGGCCCGCCCCGGCCCTGTGCCGCACATGCAGAGAACCGACGAAGAGAACCAAGGAAACAGACACCCCCATGGCATCGAAACTGACTGGCACTGTTGCTCTCGTCACCGGCGCGAGCAGCGGGATCGGCGAGGCCACCGCCCGCCAACTCGCCGAGCATGGTGCGTCCGTGGCCCTGGTGGCTCGCCGCAAGGACCGTCTGGACGGACTCGCCGCCGAGATCGGGAAGGCCGGTGGCACCGCGCTGGTGGTGGAGGCCGACATCACCGACCGCGCCCAGGCGGAGGCTGCCGTCGAGCGGACCGTCGAGCACCTCGGTCGGCTGGACATCCTGGTCAACAACGCCGGCCTGATGCTGCTGGGCCCCGTCGTCGGCGCGGACGCCGAGGAGTGGGAGCGCATGATCGCCGTGAACGTGCAGGGTCTGCTCTACACCACCCGCGCCGCCCTCCCGCACCTGCTCAAGGCCGCCGAGGACGGGACGCGCCGGGTCGCCGACATCGTCAACATCAGCTCCATCGCGGGCCGCGTGGCCTGGAACGGTTACGGCGTCTACAACCTCACCAAGTTCGGTGTGAACGGCTTCACCGAGTCCCTGCGCCAGGAAGTCACCCAACGGCACCTGCGCGTCGGTGTCCTGGAGCCGGGCGGTGTGAACACCGAACTGGACTCGCACAACAAGCCCGAGATCCACGGCGAGATGATCCAGCCCTTCCTCGACACGACCGAGATCCTCGCCCCCGAGGACATAGCCGACGGCATCGCCTACATGGTCACCCGGCCCCGCCACGCCTCCATCGCCGAACTGTGGATCATGCCCACCGAACAAGCCTGACGGCCGTCCGGCCCGGCCGACCCATCCCCGCTTGGTCGGCCGCCGGGACGGCACGACCCATCACCACCGCACACACCAGATGCCGGATGCACGGCGCCTGAAAGGAACCCGCATGAGCAAGGTCATTCTCGTCACCGGCGCCGGACGCGGTCTGGTCACGGACATCGCCCGCGAGGCCCTCGCCGCCGGCCACCAGGTCGTCGCCACCGGCCGTCGCCCCGAGGAGGTCGAGAAGGTCCTCGGCGGGCCGCAGGACAGTCTGCTGGTCACCAGGCTCGACGTCACCAGCCTGGAGGACGCCGAGACCGCCGCGCAGGCCGCCTGGGGAGCCAATGAACTTGCCGAACCGGCCCGCCGACCGCAGTGGCTGCGCCTGCTGGACCGGTTTCGCAGCTGGCTGATCGGCATCCTGCTCGTCGCAGCCGTCGTCGCGGGGATCATCGGCGACGTCGAGGACGCCATCGTCATCACCCTCGTCCTTCTCATCAACGCCACCATCGGCTACCTGCAAGAACGCCGCGCCGAGCGCAGCCTGGCAGCGCTGCGTCAGATGCTGGTCCCCACCGCCCGGTACGCCGCGACGGCCAGCTCCGTATGGTTCCGGCGCGCCACCTCGTGCCCGGCGACGTGGTCCTGCTGGAAGCCGGCGACCGTGTCCCGGCCGACGGACGCCTGGTGGTCACCGAAACCGTCGAAGCCGCCGAGGCCGCTCTGACAGGTGAGTCCCACTCCGGGGCCAAGACCACCGCTCCCGCCGTCGACGGACTCCGGGCATTCTGATCCTCCGGGCGGTGCCGGTGTACAGGTGCGCTGGACGCCGACGGTGTGCGTGCCCTTCTTCACGTCCCCGGTCTCGTCGACCACCAGCACTGGGCCCTCGTCGTGCCGTCGGCGTCGGCGCTCTCCGGCTCGGTCCGTCCCCGAGGTCCGTCGCCCGCCCGCTGCGGCCGGTTGAGCGCCGTGTCCCGCGGCGGGATGCTGGAGACAGCACCCGTGACGGGTGACGCAGCGCTGTGCCTGGGCGCTGAGGAACGAGGTCGGGATACTCCATGGACAACGAGCCCGACACGACCACAGGAGCAAGGGGACCAGCCGCACCCGACGACTTCGCGGTCGTCATCGACGCCCGCGGAGCCGTCACGATGTGGAGCGCCGGAGCTGGGCGACTGCTCGGCTACGAGCGCGAGGAAGTGGTGGGTCGGCAGGTCGCCGGCCTGCTCGCCGCGAGGCTGCCCTTCGCGATGCGGCGCCACCTTGCCGCCAGGGAACCGTGGACGAGCGACGTGGTGCTGCGGAACCGGCACGGAGACCGTGTCACCGTGCAGATCCGGGGCACCCCGCTGGCGGACGTGTACGGCGCCACTCACTGGATCGTCACCCCGGCGACGGTGACGTACGCCTCCGGACCGACGGATGCGGGGATGGCGGCGCTGTGGGACCTCACGCTCGCGCAGCTCCCGTTGCCCGTGGCCGTCTACGACAGCGAGGCGCGGTTCGTCACCTGCAATCAGGTGATGAGTCGTGCCATGGGGCTGACACCGGAGGAGATGAGAGGCCTTACGTTGTGGGAGATCTATCCCACCCCGCCCATGGACGAGATCGACCGCCTTCAGCACCAGGTCGTGCACACCGGTGAGGGGATCTCCCGCGAGGGGCAGCCGTTCCGGGCCTTGGGTGAGGTCCGCGACCATGCGTGGCATCTGTTCCTCTCCCCACTCAAGGACCGGGCGGGCGCGGTGCTGGGGATGTCGGCGCTGGTGATCGACATCACCGAGCAGTACTGGGCTCGGCGTCGCCTCGCCGTGCTGAACGACGCCAGCGCGCGCATCGGCAGCACGCTCGATGTGACCCGGACAGCCCAGGAACTGGCCGAGGTCGCGGTAGCCGGGTTCGCCGACTTCGCCACCGTCGACCTGTTGGAGTCGGTCGTCCAGGGACACGAGCCGCGAACGGTACCCCCCGGCACGCCGGTCGTCTGCCGCCGTACCGCACAGCGGTCGGTGCTCCCGGGAGACCCGGAATCCGTCGTTCCCACAGGTGGCACCGACGTCTACCCGCCCGGCTCCCCACCGGCCCAGGCGCTGATCACCCGCCGGGGCAGCCACTACAGTGCGGGCGATCCACTGCTGCGTGCATGGTCGACGGCTTCCCCGGCCCGTGCCGAGAGCATGAGGCGATTCAAGATCCATTCGGTGATGATGGTGCCGCTGAGCGCGCGGGGCGTCACCCTGGGCGTGATGCAGCTCCTGAGGCACCGTACTGCGGATCCCTTCGTCCAGGACGACCTGACGCTCGCCGAGGAGATCGCCGCCAGGGCGGCGGTGAGCATCGACAACGCCCGCCGCTACACCCGCGAGCACCGGACCGCGCTCACCCTCCAGCGCAGTCTGCTGCCCGAGCGGCTGACGGGAGCGGTGGCGGTGGACCTCGCCCACCGGTACCTCCCCGCCGGTTCGGGGGACGAGATCGGCGGAGACTGGTTCGACGTGATCGGCCTGTCCGGGGGACGGGTCGCGCTGGTGGTCGGCGACGTCGTGGGCCACGGCGTGCACGCCTCGGCCACGATGGGCCGCCTGCGCACCGCGGTACGCACGCTCGCCGACGCCGACTTCGCGCCCGACGAGCTGCTTACCCGGCTGGACGACCTGGTCATCCGCCTCGACCGGGAGGAAGGCCCGGATACTCGAGGGCAGGCGGAGGAGGCCTCGGGGGAGGTAGGTGCCACCTGCCTCTACGCCGTCTACGACCCCGTCACCGGCCGCTGCGACCTGGCACGGGCCGGGCACCCGCCGCCCGTGCTGGTGACCTCCGACGGCACCGTCCAAGTACTGGACCTGCCCGCCGGGCCACCGCTCGGCCTGGGCGGACTGCCCTTCGAGGCCGCCCGGGTCGATGTGGGCGAGGGCAGCCTGCTCGCCCTCTACACCGACGGCCTGATCGAGGCCCCCGACCGCGACATCGACGTCGGACTCGACCTGCTGTGTGAAGCGTTGCGCCGCCCGGCCGCCGGCCTGGAGGAAACCTGCGACGAAGTGCTGCGCAAGGTACTGCCCGACCCCCCTGCCGACGACATCGTCCTGCTCCTGGCCCGCACCTCCACTCTCGGCGCGGACCAGGTACACACCTGGCAGCTGCCCATGGATCCCGCGGCCGTCGCCGGGGCCCGCAAGGTGGCGGCCGAGCAGCTGGACACCTGGGGGCTGGGCGAGCTCGAGTTCGCCACCGAGTTGATCGTCAGCGAGCTGGTCACCAACGCCATCCGATACGGCAGCAGCCCCGTCGAGCTGCGGCTCATCCGCGCCGGCGCACTCATCTGCGAAGTCTCCGACGGCAGCAGCACCGCCCCCCACCTGCGGCAGGCCCGCACCTACGACGAGGGCGGACGCGGCCTGCTGCTCGTCGCCCAGGTCGCCGAGCGCTGGGGCAGTCGTCAGACCTCCGCCGGCAAGACGATCTGGGCGGAACAGCCACTGCCGGAAGAGCGTGTGCGCGAGCGCGACAGCCGGCTCGGTGCGAACGGCTGACGCGCACCGGCGCTGCTCACCGATCACTCCGGACGGTCACAGCGGTCGCGGGCTTGTTGTGCTTGAGCTTGGTGGGACACCGCAGTTCTGGGTGCCAAGGTGCGTGCGGCCACCATGAGGGCGCCGCCCGAGTCTCCGCGAGAGCCTCAATCGAGCCCGCGAGCATGAAGATGTGGGTCGTCCACCGCCGCCCCGCGTGAGCCCTGTCTCACCTGGGCAGCGCCACTTGGCTATGCAACGAGTTGCATAAGAGGATCGAGGTATGGCGCTCGAGCACGCGATCCTCGTCTCCCTGCTGGAGAAGCCGGGCTCCGGTTATGAGCTGGCCCGGCGGTTCGAGCGGTCCATCGGATACTTCTGGACCGCCACGCACCAGCAGATCTACCGCGTTCTCAAGCGCATGGAGAGCGAGGGCCTGCTCGCCGTCCGTGAGCTGTCGCAGCAGAGCCGACCGGACAAGAAGGAGTACTCCGTCGTAGGCCCCGGCCGCGCCGCCCTCTCTCAGTGGCTGCACGAATCGATCCAACCCGAGAGCATGCGGCACGAACTCGCCGTGAAGATCCGCGGCGCGGCCTTCGACGACCCGTCCGTGCTGATCCGTGAGGTCGAGCGGCACCGCCAGGTGCACATCGACCGGCTCGCGCACTATCTGGCCGGGGAGCTGCGCGACTTCACCGGCCCGGCGGCTCCCACCTCGCTCGACGCCGGTCAGGAGCTACAGCATGTCGTGCTGCGTGGCGGCATCGCGTACGAGCGGATGACGATCGCCTGGCTCGACGACGTACTCGCCACCCTCCGCCGGCTCGGCACGTCACACCCGCAAGCCTGACCTGCCGGCCACCGCAGCCCGCGCCCCGCGACCTTCAGACCCGCACCCTCCACCCTCAACCACCGGAAGGCGGACCTCCATGGCCGACCCCCTCCTCTTCAACCCCCGTACCTACGACCCGGCGCAGTTCGACCCCGAGACCCGCAGGTTGCTGCGTGCCACCGTCGACTGGTTCGAGGACCGCGGCAAGCGCAGGCTCATAGAGGACTACCGTTCCCGCGCCTGGCTGGCCGACTTCCTCGCGTTCGCGGCCAAGGAGGGGCTGTTCGCCACCTTCCTCACCCCGGCGTCCGCCGCAGGGCGCGAGGACCAGCGCTGGGACACGGCCCGGATCGCCGCCCTCAACGAGATCTTCGGGTTCTACGGTCTCGACTACTGGTACGCGTGGCAGGTGACCATCCTCGGCCTCGGACCGGTCTGGCAGAGCGACAACACCGCGGCGCGTACCCGCGCGGCGGAACTCCTCGCCCAGGGCGAGGTGTTCGCCTTCGGTCTCTCCGAGAAGACCCATGGCGCCGACATCTACTCCACCGACATGCTGCTGACGCCGGACGGCGACGGTGGCTTCAGGGCGACGGGTTCCAAGTACTACATCGGCAACGGCAATGCCGCCGGGCTCGTCTCGGTCTTCGGCCGACGCGCCGACATCGAGGGCCCGGACGGCTACGTCTTCTTCGCCGCCGACAGCCGCCACCCGGCCTATCACCTCGTCAAGAACGTCGTGGACTCCTCGAAGTACGTCAGCGAGTTCCGCCTGGAGGACTACCCGGTGGGCCCGGACGACGTCCTGCACACGGGCCGCGCCGCCTTCGACGCCGCCCTCAACACCGTCAACGTCGGCAAGTTCAACCTCTGCACCGCCTCGATCGGCATCTGCGAGCACGCGATGTACGAGGCGGTGACCCACGCGCAGCACCGCATCCTGTACGGCCGCCCCGTCACCGCCTTCCCGCACGTGCGCCGCGAGCTGGCCGACGCGTACGTCCGCCTGGTCGGCATGAAGCTGTTCAGCGGCCGCGCCGTCGACTACTTCCGCTCCGCCTCGCCGGACGACCGCCGTTACCTGCTCTTCAACCCGATGACGAAGATGAAGGTGACCACGGAGGGCGAGAAGGTCATCGACCTGATGTGGGACGTGATCGCCGCCAAGGGCTTCGAGAAGGACACCTATTTCGCCCAGGCCGCAGTCGAGATCCGGGGGCTGCCCAAGCTCGAAGGCACGGTTCACGTCAACCTCGCGCTGATCCTCAAGTTCATGCGCAACCACCTACTGCACCCGGCCGAGTTCGCGGCCGTGCCGACCCGTCTCGACGCGGCCGACGACACGTTCCTCTTCGCGCAGGGACCGGCCCGTGGCCTCGGCTCCGTCCGCTTCCACGACTGGCGCCCCGCCTACGACGCATACGCCGGCGTGCCGAACGTCGCCCGCTTCCGGGAGCAGGCCGACGCCCTGTGCGAGTTCGTCGCCACCGCGGCCCCCGACGAGGAGCAGAGCCGCGACCTCGATCTTCTTCTCGCCGTCGGCCAGCTGTTCGCGCTGGTGGTGCACGGCCAGCTGATCCTGGAGCAGGCCCGCCTCACGGACCTGGACGAGGATGTGCTCGACGAGCTGTTCTCCGTCCTCGTCCGCGACTTCTCGGCCTTCGCCGTCGAACTGCACGGCAAGGACTCCGCCACGGTGGATCAGCAGCGCTGGGCGCTCGGTGCCGTCCGGCGTCCCGTCGTCGACGAAGCGCGTTCGGGACGGGTCTGGGAGCGCGTGGAGGCACTGGCCGGGGCGTACGAGATGGCGCCGTGACAGTCCGCCCAGGGGGCTCGTCGACATGTGACGGTCAGGGCCCCAGGGAGCGGTAACGCTCGCACCGTGGCCCTCCGCGCGACCTGCCGCGCGGAGGGCCACACGTCATCACCTGATCGCCGCCGCCCTTATGTCAGGGTTTTCGGGTCGGTTGCCTCCGGGGGCGTGTCCGCGTCGGCCGGTGCCGGGACGGGCTGCCGGCCGACCTCGGGCAGGGCCTGTTCGGCCCAGATCACCTTGCCCTGCGGGGTGTACCGGGTGCCCCAGCGCTCAGCCATCTGCGACACCAGGAACAGGCCACGGCCTCCCTCGTCCGTCGTCGCGGCGTACCGCAGATGCGGTGAGGTGCTGCTGCCGTCGGCCACCTCGCAGATCAGCGTGCGGTCGCGGATCAGCCGCACGTGGATCGGTCCGGCGCTGTAGCGGATGGCGTTGGTGATGAGCTCGCTCAGGATCAGCTCCATGGTGAAGCCGAACTCTGACAGGCCCCATGCTTCGAGCCTTCGGGACACAGCGTCGCGCATACCCGAGACGGCGGCCGGGTCCGCTGGTACATCCCAGTCGGCGATGTGGTCGCGCGGCAGTACCCGAGTGCGGGCGACGAGCAGGGCGACGTCGTCCTTGGGACGATCGGGGAGCAGCCTGTCCAGCACGTCCTGGCAGGTCTCCTCGGGCGGTCGGCCGGACTGGCCCGTCAGCGTGTCGCGCAGAATCTCCATTCCCACGTCCAGGTCGCGTCTGCGGTCCTCGATGAGTCCGTCGGTGTACAGGACGAGCTGGGTTCCCTCCGCGAGGCACAGCTCCGCGGTCTGGAACGGCATGCCGCCGAGGCCCAGGGGCGGACCGGCCGGCACGTCCGGGAAGGTGACGGTTCCGTCGGGCTGGACCAGCGCGGGCGCCAGATGCCCCGCACGCGCCATGACGTAGTTGCGCGTCACGGGGTCGTAGATCCCGTACAGGCAGGTGGCGCCCACGACGCCCGCTGCGCTCTCCGCCGTCTCGTTCTGGTCGATGCGCCCGACCAGGTCGTCCAGATGGCTCAGCAGCTCGTCGGGTGGCAGATCGAGAGCGGAGAAGTTGTGCACCGCGGTCCGCAGCCGTCCCATCGTGGCGGCGGCGTGCAGGCCGTGGCCGACCACATCGCCGACGGCCAGTGCCACCCGGCTCCCCGGCAGGGGAATCACGTCGAACCAGTCTCCGCCCACGCCCGACTGGGCGGGGAGGTAGCGGTAGGCGATGTCGAGGGCGTTCTGCTCCGGCACGGCCTGAGGCAGCAGGCTGCGCTGGAGGGTGACTGCCAGAGCGTGCTCGCGGGTGTAACGGCGGGCATTGTCGATGCTTATCGCGGCACGGGCCACCAGCTCCTCCGCCAGCGACAGATCCTCTTCGTCGAAGGGCTCATGCTGGTGCGCGCGCCAGAAATTGGCCATGCCCAGCACGACGCCACGGGCTTGGATGGGGGCGCTGATGAGGGAGTGGATGCCGTGGTCGATGATCGCCCTGGCGCGCTCGGGATCCTGCACGCGCCAGCCCGTGGCGGCCGGCAGATCGCTCACCAACTGGGACCGGCCGCTGCCGTAGCCGCGCGCCTGGGGCGTGGCGGGAAGGTAGTCGAAAAGCCTGCCCTGTTCGGAGAGCGGATGGTCGTCCTGAATGCCGCACACGGCCGCGCGTCGCATGTCCGTCGCCGTGAGGGCCGGCTCCTCGCCGTGCAGGACGGCGTCGGCCAGGTCCACGGTGACGAAGTCCGCGAAGCGAGGAACCGGGACCTGCGCCAGCTCGTCGGCGGTGCGCAGCACGTCCAGGGTGGTACCGATGCGGAGTCCGGCGTCGTACAGCAGCCTGAGCCGCTCCCGTGCCACCTCCGCCCTGCCGGTCACCGCCTGTAGCTCGGTGGAGTCGCGCAGTGTCACCACCGTTCCCCCGGGGCCTGACCCGAAGTCCGTGGGCCGTTGGTTGACCGCGAGCAGCCGCTCGCCCGCGAGGTGCACCTCGTCGGTGGCCTCGCGCCCGGAGGCGAGCAGCGCCTTCGTCTCGGGATCGAGGCCCGGCAGCTCCGAGACGAGCTGCCCCTCGACGTCGGGGGGCAGCTCCAGCAGGCGTCTGGCTTCGTCGTTCGCCAGCATCAGCTGCCCGTCGGCGGCCACGATCAGTACCCCTTCCCGAACGGAGTGGAGCACAGTGTCGTGGTGCTCGTACATCAGGGTCATCTCGTCCGGGGCCAGGCTGTGTGTCTGGCGTCGCAGCCGCTTGCCCACCAGCGCCGTGACACCGATGGACAGCGCGAGCGCTGCGGCCCCGGCGCCCAGGATGATCGGTAGCTGCCGGGCCAACTGGCTTTCGACGTTCTCGACCTTCATACCGGCCGAGACGAGGGCCACCACCTGGCTGTCGGCGTTCTCGATCGGCACCGTGGCCTGCACCTCGCGACCGAGCGGGCCGTCGACGCTCTCCACGTAGACCTTCCCCGCCAGCGGCGGCCCGATCTCGCCCACGAACCGTTTTCCGATTCGCTCCGGCAGCGGGTGCGTGTACCGGATGCCCTCCGTGTCCATGACCACGATGAAGTCGACGTCGGCGGCCCGGCGTGCCGCCTCGGTGAGCGGCTGGAGGATCCTGCTCGGATCCGGGGTCCGCAATGCCGCCAGGACGCCTGGTGAGTGCGCAAAGGTTTGTGCCACGGCCGTGGAGCGCCGCCTGGCCTCGGCGCTGGAGTCCCGCTCCGACTGCAGGATGAGAGCGAAGACGCCGCAGGTCACGAGCAGCACTACCAGAGCCACCTGGAAAACCAGCACCTGCCCGGCCACGCTCCGCGTGCCCTTGCTGAGGAGGCGCTGGCCTGACAGGTGTCGAAAACGGGCGAAAGGATTCGCCATGCGACCTTTCTAGCATCGGTGATCCTCAGTGACCAGGGCTCGGCCGACCCGTGCCCGGCTGACCTCGGGCGTCCGGGTGGCATGCGCTGCGTGGCTTCGGCTCCTCCGGACGTGGCCGTCCGACGCGCAGTTCTCGCGTGCGGCGCATGATCCTTCCGCACCCGATGTCTTATTAGGCCGATATTATGCATTTTGTGATCATGTCTGCACGGCTGTGGCGGCGTCGCCCCGCCTACAGCGGCCGATGGGAAGCTGCCCGGCTGTCACCCGTCATCCTGACCGCCCTCATCGCCGGCCTGGCGTTCTCCACGCCCAGGGAGATCGCCTTCAGCCGCCTCCTGCCCGCCGCGCCCGCCCTTGCCGCCGCGATGTGGCCCGTGCTCCCCACGATCCTGTTGGGGGCGTTCTGCCTGCTGCTCATGATCGTCCTCAGCTTCTTCTACACCGATCTGGGGACGCAGTACACGGCGGCCGCGATCGTCGCGGTCACCCTGGCGGCCGCATACGGGAGTCATGTCCGACTCCAGCGTGAGGAAATGCTCTTCCAGATCCGGCTCGTCGCCGACGCGGCCCAGAAGGTGCTGCTGCGCCCGCTGCCACGCCGCATCGAGGGCGTCGAGATCGAGTCGCTGTACCTGGCG
This sequence comes from Streptomyces sp. DH10, assembly GCF_029813805.1. Classification (NCBI taxonomy): domain Bacteria; kingdom Bacillati; phylum Actinomycetota; class Actinomycetes; order Kitasatosporales; family Streptomycetaceae; genus Streptomyces; species Streptomyces sp. DH10. Next base: position 137,507 of record NZ_JARVKU010000001.1, on the reverse strand, counting down.
GCCCAAGAGCAGGCCCGGATCGGCGGCGACTTCTATGAGGCCATCGGTACACCGCACGGGGTCCGGCTGCTCATCGGCGACGTACGGGGCAAGGGCCTGTCCGCAGTGGGGGCGGCCTCGGCGGTGGTCAGTTGCTTCAGAGAGGCCGCCTACGACGAGCCCGACCTGCGGGGCATCATCCACCGTCTCGAGACCGCCGTCACGCGGCACAGCGCCGCGTTTCCGGCCCAGGACCAGCCCGAGCACTTCGCCACCGCTCTCCTCGCCGAGATCCCGCACCGTGGCGGCTGCGTACGACTTCTCAACTGCGGGCATCCCCCGCCGCTGCTCGCGCATCACGGAATGGTCCGGGTCCTGGTTCCGACCATCGCCTCCCCGCCTCTCAACCTCGCAGCGCTCATCGGTGACCGTTACTGGGTCGACGTCGTCGCCTTCGCCCCGGGGGACCAGTTGCTGCTCTACACGGACGGCGTATCGGAGGCCCGGGACCACGCGGGCGAGTTCTTCCCGCTGCCGGACTGGATGCGGCGGCAGGGCCTGGGGCAGCCCCGCGAGCTGCTCGACCAGCTGCACCGGGCTCTGCTGCAGCACAGCGGCGGAAAGCTCGACGACGACATCGCGGCCCTCGCGCTGAGGTCCTCCAACGCGCAGGATCGGGGAACCGCCGGCACCGAGGCCTGAGTCTTCGTGTCCGCATGCCGGACACCGCGAGTCCTGGTTTTGGCCGAATGAGTTGTCGTACCAGTCGATGGTGGTGCCGATGTGGAGCTGACTCCCGTGCTGGTCTTGTGCTGACTACGCTCCGTTGGTCAGAGGATCTCGGCCAGACTGGCGAGCGCGGACCGGTAGTCGGGCCCGACCGGGCTGAGGACGGTGGTTGTGACGCCTGACTCGAAGAGGTCTTGTACGCGGGCACGGACCTGGCCTGGGGTGCCCGTCAGGGCCAGCCGGTGTGCCCACTCCTCGGGTATCGCCTGAGCGAACTCCTGGGCGCTGTTGCTGGTGTGGCGCAGCGCGGCGATCTCGTCATGGAAGCCGAGGGGGACGATGTGGGGCGCCCAGTCGGGATCGCCCAAGGATTGCAGGGCGGGCCGTGCCGCGCGGAGGGCGTTGTGCGGGTCGTCGTCGACGACGGTGATGTTGTAGGCGGTGATCCGGTGCGGGCGCTGCGGGTTGATGCTGGTCAGGGCTTGGCGGACGTACTCGGGTGATACCGGCTCGGCGAGCAGGGTGCCGTCGGCCACTGCACCGGCGAGAGCGAGCGACTTGGGACCGCGCACGCCGGCGAAGATGTCGGGGGCGTGCTGAGGCAGCGCCGATGGGTCCAGGCGTAGTCCGTCGAGCCGGACATAGCGACCGTCCGTATCGGCAGGCCGACCTGCCAGCAGTGTCTTGAGCGTGCGGATGTACTCGCCCAGCAATGTCAGAGGGCTGGCCGGCCAGGATCCGACGCTGCGCATCCAGTCGGGCATGCCGTGTCCGACCGCGATGTCGAGGCGGCCCGGGTGGAGTTGGGCGAGAGTGGCCACTTCCATCGCGGCGAAGGCGACGTTGCGGGCCGCGGCGGGCAGCAGCCCGACTCCGACACGGATCCGGCGGGTGTGGGCCAGCACGGTGGCGGCCTGGACAAGCCCTCCGCGGTAGCCGAGGTCTTCGACGACCCACAGTTCGTCGAAGCCGTAGGCGTCTGCTTCCTGCGCGAAGGCGATGACGTCGGCCCGGGGGATGTCGCGGGGGAGGAGGACGCCGATCGTGCCGGACGCTTCCTGCGGGCTCATGAGCGGTCTCCTTGGTGTTGTCCTGCGGGAGTTGTGCCGGGTCGCGTGCGCTGGGCCGGGTCCACCGCGGCGGCGCGGTCACGGGTGTCGGCTGCGGGAGCGATGAGGATGGCCGCGGCCACGAACACCAGAACCACCACCATGGCCGAGCGCAGCCCGTAGTGGTCGCCCAGGAACCCGAGGGCGGGCGGCCCCACGAGGAAGGCGACGTAGCCGATGACGGCGACCAGCGAGACGCGGGCGGTCTGGTCGGGGCCTGAGTCCCCCGCCGCCGACAGAGCGACCGGGAAACCGAGGGAGGCCCCAAGGCCCCAGAAAAGCACGGCTGTTGCCGCGATGACCGCGTTGTCGGAGAAGATGACCAGGAGGAGTCCGACGGCACCGGAGACGGCGCTCGCGCGCACGACAGCGGCCCGCCCGAACCGACTGAGGAAGAAGCTGCCGCTGAAGCGGCCCAGGGTCATCGCCGCCGCGAACCCCACAAAGACGAGCGAGCCCATCGCGGCGTCAAGGCCGTGGCCGTCGACCATGAGCAGCGGCAGCCAGTCGTTGGCGGCGCCCTCGGCCAGTGCCATGGCCAGCACGATGGCGCCGATCAGCAGCAGTTTCCGGTCCTTCCACACCTGCGGCTTGGATGGTGGCCCCGGAACCGGCCCCGGCCCCGGCGTCGACGGCGCGGTGCTGCTGCCGACAGCGGCGGGAACGGCACGAAGGGCGTGGACCAGCATCCCCGTGGCGACCAGGGCGGCCACGGTCAGATGCCAGTGGACGGGGAACGCGGCGGCGGTGGCCGCCATTCCGGCCGACCCGCCGATGACCGTGCCCAGGCTGAAGCAGCCGTGCAGCGTGGGCAGCACGGCGGTCCCGGTGATGCGCTCCACGTCGGCGCCGTCCACGTTGACCGCCACTTCGCCCCCGCCCATGCCCCCGCCGAACAGGCACAGTCCCGCGGTGACCAGGGGTGCCGACCGCACGGCGCTGCCCAGACCGATGACGACCGTGCCCGCGATGATCAGGAGAGTGCCGAGCGCGATGACCGGCCGGGTGCCGAACCGGGATACGAAACGGCCGGAACACAGGATGCCGCTCATGGAACCGATGGACAGACCGAACAGGACCAGCCCCATCTGACCTGTGGACAAGCCCAGTTGGTCGCGGACATCGGGGGTGCGCGTGACCCAGGACGACATGGCGATGCCTGGAAGGAAGAACAAGAGGAACAAAGCTTGTCGGCGTCGGCGTACGGCGCGGTCTACCAAGGGGGAACTCCGCGGGGTGTGGAGGAACGGTTCGCCAGGCGACACGTCTGATCGTCTGCCGAGTATCCGCACACTCGGCAATCGATCGACAAGAGAAGGCGGGACGGCTTCAATCGCGTCTTCGGCGGCGCGGCACGCCTCGATGCGCTCGCGTACCTTCCCCGCGGGGCCGCACAGCGACAGCGGTTCAGCCGGCCGTGAGCAGCCGTCACCGGCCGGAGACAGTGCCTCGCTCGACACCCCTCGATTCGCCCGTTGAGCCGGCGGTCAGCCGAAGCGGCTCAGCAGGACCCGTGACTCGTCCCTGGCGGCGGCCACCTCCGACTCGCCCAGTCCGCACAGCCGCAGGCACGACGACGCGATGACATCGGTGTCGGCCGCTTCCGGCTCACGAGAACGCCGTATCTGAATGACGACCTCGACCAACTGGATCAGCAGTTCACCGAGCCTGTCGGCGGGCATGCTGCGGGCGACGCCCTCAGCCGCCGCCTGAGCGCCGAGAGTGCCGTAGCTCTCCTGGAGCCGGCCCCGCTCGGCTCGGAAGGCGTCGAAACGCTCGGCCCGCACCTCTGGCAGCAGATAGAGCGTGCCGATGTTGTACGGAGTGCGGCAGAGGGTGCGTACATCCATCGCGGCCACCGCATAGAGCGCCGCGGCCGGTGTCGCCCGCTCGGGCACCAGTGCCTGGATCCGTTCCACCATATGGAGACTGGGCCGCACGGAAGTGGCCAGCAGCTCGGCGAGAATCTCTTCCTTGGTGGCGAAGTGGTAGTACAGGGAGGCCTGTCTGATGCCCACCCGTTCGGCGATCATCCGGGTGCTCGTGCTGGCGATCCCGCGTTCGGCGAAGAGCGCGCCCGCGGCGTCGAGGATCTGTTCCCGGGCGGAGGCGTCAGGGTCGGACGGCGGCGCGTGCCGGGGTCTGCCTTGGCGGGGACGCGTGATCGACATATTTCCATCCTGCCACCTTGGGTCGCGGACCTCTGCGGTGCCCGGTACGCGACCACGGCGGCCGGGTCAGACGCCTGAGGCCTTGTGGACTCGCGGCTTGGGCATGGTGCCCTGTCGCCTGACGGTCATACGGACGCCTGATAGGCCCGCCAGCCGCCGAAGCCAGTGATGTCGGGCGCGCCCTCGACGGCGTACGGCTCCACGAGGAAGCCGCTGACCTGTCGTCCGTCGGCCAGTTCGACGGTACCGATGGTCATCGGCGCGGGAACGGCGGTGGTGAACGCCCCGAACCCCGAAGCCGGCAGCCGCCAGATCTCACCCTCGATGCCCCTTCCCGCCCCGCCGTCCACCCCCGCGGCCCGGCCGGGCCCGGTGCCGGCGCCCGGCCCGCCCTCGGGCGCCCGGACCAGGCCCGGCTTGGGCGGTTCGGTGGCCAGGGCGTACAGCCGGTAGCCGCCGGCGGTGCGTGCCGGGCCCACCAGCGTGCCGCCCGCCTGCACCAACTGGGCGTTGAGCGGCTGCCCCGTGAGGTGGGCGCCGACCACGAACAGGTCGAGCCCCGGGTTGGCGAGCCGCTCGGCGAGGGCGGCGAGGGCGCGGTCGGAGAACGCCGGACCGGTGAACATCACGCCGAACGGCAGGCCGTCCACGAACCCGGCGGGGACGGCGAGCGAGGCGTAGTCCAGCAGGTTGGCGAAGTTGGTGAAGCGCCCCATCCGGGCGTTGGCGCCGACCGGATCGGCCGCCACCTCGTCGAGGGTGGGGTGCCAGGTGGTGGTCGGGGTCAGGAGCGCGGCGCAGCCGTCGAGGGCCGCGCGTCCGGCGGCGCCGAGGGCCGCGAGGCGGGCGGTGTCGGCGGCCCAGTCGGCGGCGGTCTTCTCCCGCCCGGCCAGCACGATGGAGGCGACGGTGGGGTCGAGATCCGTACCGACCAGGTCGCGGTGCTTCTCCAGGTGCTCGCCCACGGCGGCGTACCGCGCGGCGACGAACGCACCGCCGTACAGCAGTTGCGCCGCCTCCAGCAGGGGCGTGATGTCGGCCTCGACGATCTCCGTCCCGGTGCTCGCCAGGCGGGCGACCGCGGCGTCGAAGGCCTCACGCCAGCCGTGGGCCATGCCCTCCAGGTGCTGTGGCCCCGGGACGGCGACCTTCGGGCGCGCGGGTGGCAGCGAGAGCTGGGGGCCGGTGCGGCAGAGCGGGTCGGCCGGGTCGGGGCCCTCGACGATCTCCGCGGCGACGCGGGCGAGCCGCAGGTCGCGGGCGAAGACGGTCACGCAGTCGAGGGCGTGGCACGCGGGAACCACCCCGGTCACGGGCACCAAACCCTTCGTCGGCTTGACCCCGACGATGCCGTTGAGGGCGGCGGGCACCCGTCCGGAGCCGGCCGTGTCGGTGCCGAGCGCGAAGTCGGCGATGCCCAACGCGACCGCGACGGCGGAGCCGGAGGACGAGCCGCCGGAGATGCGGGTCGTGTCCCAGGCGTTGCGTACCGCCCCGTAGGGGCTGCGGGTGCCGACCAGGCCGGTGGCGAACTGGTCCAGATTGGTCTTCCCGAGCACCACCGCGCCGGCCGCGCGCAGTCGCGCCACCGCGGGCGCGTCGGTCGGCGGCAGGTAGGCGTACGACGGGGCGCCCGCGGTCGTGGGCAGGCCGGCCACATCGATGTTGTCCTTCACGGCCGCGACCAGCCCGGCCAGGGGCAGCGTCGGGTCGATCCCGGCCGCCTCGGCGAGCACCTCGTCGCGGGGCCTGAGGTGGATCCAGATCTCGGGCCGGCCGGCGCTCTCGATGCGGTCGTACGCGGCCTCGACGCGTGCGGTCGTCGTCACGGCGCTCATGCCCTCACCGCCGCGAGGACCTGGCCGGCGGCGACCTGTTCACCGGGCTTGACGTAGATCTCCAGCAGCGTGCCGGCGGCGGGGGCGCTCACCTTCGACTCCATCTTCATCGCCTCCAGGGAAAGGATCGGGTCACCCTCGGCGACGACGGCGCCCGGCTCGGCGACGGTCTGCCAGACGGTGGCGGTGAACGGCGCGGTGACCGGGACCGCGCCGTCCGGGACGGCGACCGCGACGGCACTCGCGGCCACGGGTCCGGGATCGTCGTCCCGGTCGAACTCGCCCGTGGTCCGCCAGCGATCCTTCTCGGCCTCGAACGCGGCGCTCTGCCGCTTCCGGAAAGCGGCGATCGAATCGGCCTCGGCGGACAGGAAGGCGTTGTACTCGGCGATCGAGAAGGTCCCCTCCTCGGTCCGGAAGGCGCCGCGGCCGGCGTCGGTCTCGGCGCGCAGTTCGAGCAGCTCCTCCGCGGTGACCGGGTACCACTCGATGCGGTCGAAGAAGCGCAGCGCCCACGGCGAGTCCTCGAACAGCCCGCCCTTGCGGAACCGGTTCCAGATCTGCACCGTGCGGCCGACGAACTGATAACCGCCGGGACCCTCCATGCCGTAGACGCACAGATAGGCGCCGCCGATGCCCACGGAGTTCTCCGCTGTCCAGGTGCGTGCCGGGTTGTATTTGGTGGTCACCAGGCGGTGCCGCGGGTCGAGCGGGGTGGCGACGGGGGCGCCGAGATAGACGTCGCCGAGGCCGAGCACCAGGTAAGAGGCGTCGAAGACGGTGCGGTAGACGTCGTCGGCGGTCGCCAGGCCGTTGACGCGGCGGATGAACTCGATGTTCCACGGGCACCACGGGGCGTCGTCGCGCACCCCCGCCATGTAGCGCTCGATGGCGAGCCGGGTCGCCGGATCGTCCCAGCTCAGCGGAAGCCGCACCGTGCGGGAGGGGACCACCAGCTCATGCGTGGGCGCGATCTCCTCCTCCAGCTCTCGCAGCAGGACGGTGAGGTCGCGGGCCTTCAGCCGCCGGGTGTCGGTGTGGATCTGCAGTGAGCGGATGCCCGGGGTGACGTCGACGATGCCGTCGGGCGCGTGTGCGGCGAAGGCCTCCTGGAGGGCGTGCACGCGCATCCGCAGCCCGAGGTCGAGCACCATGGGGCCGTACTCGACCAGGACGTTGTCGTCGCCGGCCCGGCGATAGGTGACGCAAGGGCGGTCGTCGGTGGCCTCCAGGCGGCCGAGTATGCCGTCGTCGCCGTCTCCGCCCGCGCTGATCAGCGCGGGCGCGGCACGGCGGGCATCCAGGGCGGCCGCCTCGGCTTCCCTGACCGGTATGAAGCGGACGGTGTCTCCGGGGCGGAGCTGACCGAGCTTCCACAGATCCCCGCTGGCGACCACCGCGGGGCAGACGAAACCGCCCAGGGACGGCCCGTCGGGGCCCAGGATGATCGGCGTGTCGCCGGTGAAGTCGAGGGCGCCCACCGCGTACGGCGTGTCGTGGATGTTGGAGGGGTGCAACCCTGCCTCGCCGCCGTCCTGGCGGGCCCACTGGGGTCTGGGTCCGATCAGGCGGACACCGGTGCGGGCCGAGTTGTGGTGCACCCGGTAGTCGGTGGCGTAGAGGGTGTCGATGTCCTCGCGGGTGAAGAACTCGGGCGCCGCGTGCGGGCCTTCGGTGACACCGATCCGCCAGTGCGGGGTGATCGCCGGCCGGCGCTCGGGCGGTGTCGGCCCGCCACCGGCGGTCGCGGCGGCCCCGGTCCGCAGGACGTCCCCGGCGAGCAGTGCCCGACCGCCGTGTCCGCCGAAGCCTCCGAGGGTGAACGTCGAGGCGCTGCCCAGGTATGCGGGTACGTCGAGGCCGCCCCGGACGGCCACGTAGCTGCGCAGGCCGGGACCGCGGCAGGCGCCGAGGACCAGGGTGCCGCCGGCCGGGACCGGCACCGGCTCCCACAGGGCCGCCGCGGCGCCGTCCACCGTGACCGGGACGGGGGCGCCGGTGACGGCGATCACGCAGGCGGCGGAGAAGCGCAGGGTCAGCCCGCCCGCGGTGACCTCGAGTGCGGGCGCCCCGGCCTGGTTGCCGACGGCCAGGTTGGCCTCGGCGAAGGAGACGGGGTCGAAGGGCCCGCTCGGCGGCACGCCGACATGCCAGTGACCGAGCCGGCCGGGAAGGTCCTGGACGGTGGTCATCGCTCCCGGCACCAGGACGTCGACGCGTGGCTCGGGGTCGGCGGTGGTGTCGAGGGTGCTGGTGCTGTGCACGGCCCCGCGCACCTCGTCCCGCACGGTCAGCGAGCGCAGCAGGCCCAGGTTGGTGACGACGCCGTCGACCCGGCTGGCGGCCAGGGCCCGGCCGAGCACGTCGAACGCGGTGCCGCGGTCGGGACCCTTGGCGATCACCTTGGCGAGCATGGGGTCGTAGTACGGCGAGACCTCCAGGCCGGTCTCGGCGAAGCCGTCGACGCGGACGCCGGGAATCTCGTCGGCGCCCTGACCGGGGAAGACCGCCCGGGTGATCAGGCCGGAGGAGGGAGCCGAGTCCTTGCCGGGGTCCTCGGCGTAGACGCGGGCCTCCACGGCGTGTCCGGCGGGCGTCCACTCCCGGTCGAACACCCCGTCGTCGACCCTGCCGTCGCGGGCCAGGGTGAGCATGAGTTCGACGAGGTCGACGCCGTACGCCTCCTCGGTCACCGGGTGCTCGACCTGGAGCCGGGTGTTGACCTCCAGGAAGGCGGCCTCCTCGCGCAACGGGTCGTAGACGAACTCCACGGTCCCCGCGCCGCGGTAGCCGACAGAGGCGAGCAGCCGGCGCGACGAGTCCCGCAGCAGTTCCCGGACATGGGCGGGCAGGGCCGGGGCCGGGGCCTCCTCGATCACCTTCTGGTTGCGGCGCTGCAGCGAGCAGTCGCGGTCGCCGAACACGGCGATCCGGCCGGTGCCGTCGCCGAAGACCTGCACCTCGACGTGGCGGGCCGGGCGTACCAGACGCTCCAGGAACACCCCGGCCGACCCGAAGTGGGACTCGGCGAGCGCCGCCACCCCGGCGAAGGCCTCGCGCACCTCGTCGCCGGTGGCGCAGGCCCGCATGCCGATGCCGCCACCACCGCCCGTGGCCTTGACCATCACGGGCAGCCCGATCGACTCGGCCGCGGCGACGGCCTCCTCGGCGCTCCCGAGCAACTCCGTCCCGGCCAGCAGCGGGACCCCGGCCGCCCTGGCCAGGGCGCGTGCGGTGTGCTTCTCGCCGAAGGCGGTGATCTGTTCGGCGGTCGGGCCCGCGAAACGCAGGCCGGCCTCCTCGACGGCACGGGCGAAGGCGGTGTTTTCGGAGAGGAAGCCGTAGCCCGGGTGGATGATTCCGGCGCCATGGGCGAGCGCGGCCTCGGTGATCGCGTCGCCGCGCAGATACGAGTCACGGGCGGGCGCCGGACCCAGGCGGACCGCGTGGTCGGCCTCGCGGACGTGCGGGGCGGCCCGGTCGGCGTCCGAGAAGACGGCGACGGTACCCAGGCCCAGCTTCCGGGCGGTGCGGATGACACGGCGGGCTATCTCACCGCGGTTGGCGACGAGAACAGCGGTGGGGCGGTTCACGCGGCGTCCCCCGGGGTGCGCGGGGCCGGCGCGGACCGCGGGCCACCCGCGACGGGGCCGGGGCCCCCGCCAGGTGCCGGGTCCACGACGATCATTCGCAACGGGGTCGGGTTGAAGTCGTTGCACGGGTTGTTCATCTGCGGGCAGTTGGACACCATCACCAGGACGTCCGTCTCGGCGCGCACCGCGACCCGGCGGCCGGGCGCCGACATGCCGTCCACGATGCCCAGCGCGCCGTCCGCCTCGACGGGCACGTTCATGAACCAGTTGAGGTTGGAGACGATGTCCCGCACCCCCAGACCGCGCCGCCCCGCCTCGGCGAGGAAGTTCTCGCGACAGCCGTGATGGAACATCACGTGGTGGCCGTAGCGCAGGGAGTTGGACTCCTTGCCGCAGGCACCGCCGATGGTGTCCTGACGGTCGATCTCGTTGGCGACGACGGTCATCAGCGGGCGGCCCTCGCCGCTGCGCAGCACGGTGCCGGTGCGCACATAGGCGTTGCCCTGCCAGGCCAGGGTGTCGGGAACGCTGTAGCGCTCCTCGGGGTCGTCGGCGTTGTAGAGCAGGCAGTCGGCCGACTGGTTGCCGCCGACGTCGACGATGGTCAGGACGTGTCCCTCCGCCACCACCGCCGACCAGGGCGCGTTGGGGGCCACCTTCTCGTCCAGGACGACGGCGCCCTCGACCAGGCTCGCTCCCCAGTCCAGGGGGGAGCCCTCGGCGTACACCGCGCCGACCGGGACGGTGGAGGGGAGGGTGCCGCCCGAGGTGGTCGGGCAGGTGGCCGACGTGCTCTCGGTCTGAGTGGTCGCCATGTCACAGCCCCCGGGCTTCGCAGTAGTCGACGGTGTTGAGGTAGGCCCGGTGCAGCTCGGGCGTGGCGGTGAACCGCGGATCGTCCGGGCCGGTGGCGGCTGCGCGCCAGGCGTGCACGCGCAGCGGCCCGACGACGTAGCCGGGGCGCGGATCCAGCGGATGCGCGACGTTGGCGACCAGCACCAACAAGGGCATTTCCGCGAGGAGTTCGACATGCGTGCCCGCACCGGCGCTGCCCCGCCAGGCGAGGGCACCGTCGGCCTCGACGCGTACGCCCTGGAAGAAGGAGAGACTGGGCGGCAGGTCGCGGCGGCTCAGGCCGTGCTTGGCGGCCGCCTTGAGGAAGAGCGCGCGGCCGGAGGGGGACGGCCCGTGTGGGCGGGCATCACCGTACTTGCCTTCGTTCCAGGCGTCGGTGGTGGTGCCGCAGAAGGCGTCGTGCCGGCCGGAGGAGTCACCGGTGACCACGGCCAGGATCCGGCCGTCGCCGGACAGCAGCGGATGGTTCTCGCCGAGGTAGGCCTGCCACGGGATCTTCTGGGTGTCGGCGACGTTGAGCCGCTCCGTCGTTTCCAGGGCGTTGAAGAGCAGCAGGTGGGGGCAGGCGTCACCGGTCGGGTCGTCGAAGCGCAGCCGGGTGCCGCGGGCGAGGACCTTGTGGGTGTAACCGCCGGGTGCCACCGTCTCCGCCCATACCAGGGCGTCCGGTTCCACCGCCGGCGGGCAGTGCGGGCTGCCGGACGCCGGGAGGTACGGCATCCACTCGCTCGCCTGTCCGCACTGGGCGCGGGCGTCGTCGCGGGCACTTCGGACACTGTCGGTCAGGTGCAGATCACGGACTCCGGTGGGTTCCTGGGCGTGCGGTGCGATGGCCGTCGGCTCGTCGGCTGTGGTCATGGATGTCCCGTGATCCCTTCGTCAGTACGTCGTCAGTGCGTCTGGTTGCGGCGCACGGCCGTCGAACCCCTCATGCGGGCTCGGCGACGGCCTCAACCTGCGCGGGCGGCTCGGCGTGCGTCTGGGGCACGTGCCTCAACTCGATGCGGCGGTGCAGCCGCCGGGCCAGGAAGTAGGCGGCGGCGACGGCGAGACTGAACCCGATGAACAGCAGCGCGCTCCACCGCAGCCACCACGTGCCGCCGGTGAGGTCGTAGATCTCCGGACGAGGCCACATCAGGTTGACCGTCATACCGGCCCCGTAGAGCACGGCGAGCGTGTTGACCGCCATCCCCCAGCGGCCCAGTGAGAACAGCGGCCGGCCTGTCTCGTCGACGCCCTCCGGGAGCCCCCGGTGGCGGATCCGGGCGACCAACTGCGGCAGCGTCACGCCCAGATAGGCCAGGTACAGCATGGCGATGCAGAGGCTGGCGAGGGCGGTGAAGATGGCCGTCTGGCGAAGGTTGACCACGAGCGCGATCGCGGCGCCCACACCCACCACCACCGACGTGGTGATCGGCGTACCGGTACGGGCCGAGACCTTGCCGAGGTGCCGGTGGAACGGCAGGGCGCCCTCGCGCGCCATGGAGTAGATCATCCGTGCGCCGGAGGTCTGCACGGCGAGCGTGCAGGCGAACACCGCGACCGCGACGCAGCACAGCAGCAGTCGGCCCAGGACGTCACCGAGCCGGTCGGTGAGCACCCAGGACAGACCGCCGGTGGCCAGGTTCCCGTCGGTCAGGCTGCTCGCCGCCATCAGTCCCGAGAGGATCAGCAGAGCGCCGCCGACGCCCGAGAGGATCAGCGCCCGCAGGATGGTCCGGGGAGTGGTCCGGCGTGGGTTGTGTGTCTCCTCGGCGAGTTCGCCCGCCGAGTCGAAGCCGACCATGACGTAGGCCGCCATCAGCGAGGACGCGAGGAACGCCCCGATGTAACCGCCGTCGCCGGCCCAGCCGGTGTGGTGGGCCACCACCTGCGGGCCCCGCTCGGGCAGGAAGAAGAGCACCAGCACCAGCGCGATCACACCGACGATCTCGATCGCGACGCCGATGCTGGTGGCGGCGGCCATCTGGCGGATGCCGAGGATGTTCACCACCGTGGTGAGCACCAGCAGGAGGCAGCCCAGAAGGACCGCGTTCTGTGCGCCCGTCGGGGAGCCGACCGACGGGTCGGCTCCCGCTCCGCCGACGATCTGGAAGCCGGACCAGATGCCCGGCAGCACCGCCTGCCCCGCGATCGCGGCCGCCGCGACGGTGAGGATCTGGCCGATGATCATGATCCAGCCGACGAACCAGCCCACCGTGGTCCCGGCCAGCCGGCTCGACCACTGGTAGATCGCCCCCGAGATGGGCCAGCGAGCCGCCAGTTCGGCGAAACAGAGCGCGACCAGCATCTGGCCCGCGAAGACCAGCGGCCAGGTCCAGAAGAACGCCGCCCCACCGAGACCGAAGCCGAGGCCGAAGAGCTGGAAGACGGTGGTGAGGATCGATACGAAGGAGAAGCCGGCGGCGAACGAGGCGAAGCTGCCCACCCCCCGGCGAAGTTCCTGCTGGTAGCCAAGGGTGGCGGGACTCGTCGCGACGCCACCGTCGGGATTCTGCCCAGGGGCGAGTTCGGGCCGGCCCATCGCGGCACCTCCGGTCGATCAAGGAATACCTGTCGATTGACAGGTATGGCGATGGTGGGGCGGACGCGTCTCACGCCCGGGTCCCCGGCGTTAACTTCGTGTGTCTGTGCCACTGAGCGGACGGACCACTACCGGGTGGTGAAGTCGGCCGCCGCGGACACGCAGGCGTACGCCGCTGCCCGGTCCACCGCGCGCTGCGCGCCGCGGTGGGCATCCGGTCCTCCGTGGCTGTCCCGCGATCCCGGCGTAGCGCCGGGACACCGGCTCTGACCTCGGCGGATGGGTCGTTTTCCACGCACAAAGATGCGTCGACTCGTCGTTGACCGGCCCTCCGCGACAGAGCCAGGGTTAAGGGGACATCGGATTCCGATCGAGTGTTTCCGGTCACCGAAGTGCGTGCAGGAGGCCGCGATGCTCCAGACAGAGACCCGCGCAGACAACGAGCTCGGACAAGACGCCGAGGCGGCTGCCGCCGACACGACACCGACGGTCGCGCCGCCCCTGCCGACGATCCACCGTGACCTCATCTTCCAGAGGTGCCTCTGGTGCGGCACTCCGTCCTACCGTCGCTCGTTCTGCCGGGCTTGTGGGGCCACTGCGTTCAAACGGGAGCGCAGCGCCGGTGCCGGGGTGCTCGTTCGCCGTATCGGCCAGGTCCAGCTCGACACGTGGTTCGTCGCGATGGACGAGGGCTTCAACCTGCTCTGCCAGGTCACCAGGACGGAGCCGGTCGTGGTCGCGGTCGGGGCGAGGGTACGAGTCGTGCGGGCCGTGGCTCCCCTCGACCAGGGGCTTCCTCTCGTCGAACTCACCTACCGGGCGATGTCCTTGGAGCGCTGGTGGTGACGGCTCCCGGCTCAATCCGAACCACGGTCGGCAGGGACGATCAGACAGGAGAGTGCGTGAGTACCGAGTACAGGGTTCCGGACGCACGGGCCGACGATCCCGGCGCATCGGGAAGGGGCGCGCTGGACGGTCTGCGCATCGCAGACTTCTCCCGGGTTCTCGCCGGGCCGTACGCCACCATGCTCCTCGCCGATCTCGGCGCCGACGTGGTGAAGGTCGAGCGGCCGGGCACCGGGGACGACACCCGGGCCTGGCACCCGCCGGCGGACCAGGACGGCACGTCGACCTACTTCCTGAGCGTCAACCGCAACAAGAGGTCGATCGTGCTCGACCTGAACACCGAGGCCGGCCGCGAACGGGCACGCGCCCTGGTCGGGGAGTCCGACGTGCTGGTGGAGAACTTCCGGCCCGGCACGATGGAGCGGCTGGGCCTCGGCCACAAGGAGCTCCGTGCGCGCAACCCGGAGTTGATCTACTGCTCGATCAGTGGCTTCGGCAGCGGTGCTGGCGCCGCGATCCCCGGATACGACCTGCTCGTGCAGGCCGTCGGCGGTCTGATGAGCGTGACCGGGGAGGCGCACGGAGAGCCGGTGAAGGCCGGCGTCGCCCTCGTCGACGTGATCACCGGACTGCACGCCTCGCTCGGCATCCTCGCGGCCCTCCGGCACCGGGACGCCACCGGCGAGGGGCAGCTCGTCGAGGTGAACCTGCTCAGCTCACTGCTGTCGGCCCTCGTCAACCAGGCCTCGGCCTTCGCCGTCGCCGGTGTGGTTCCGGGACGCATGGGCAACGCGCACCCGAGCATCGCCCCGTACGAGACCCTTCCCACCGCCGACCGTCCACTCGCCCTCGCGGTGGGCAACGACCGGCAGTTCGCGGCGCTCGCCGAGGCCGTCGGGGACCCCGGTCTCGCGGTCGACGACCGCTTCCGCACCAACGCCGACAGAGTCGCCCAGCGGGCCGAACTCCGGGACATCCTGACCGAGCGGCTCGGTGCCGCCGGCGCCGACCACTGGTCGACCGTCCTGCTGGCCGCCGGAGTGCCCGCCGGACCGGTCAACACCATCGACGACGCCTTCGCCTTCGCCCACACGCTCGGCCTCCCCGGCATCGTCGACATCCCCGCCGCACCCGCAGACAGGGAAAAAGGCCGGCCCTCCCGCCAGGTCGCCCACCCCATCGCGCTGAGCGGGACACCCGCGCAGTACCGCCTGCCCCCGCCCGGCCTGGGCCGGCACACAGCGGAGTTCCTCCACGGCCCGTCCGGCCATCCCTCGCTGTGACCCGGCGCATGCCTCGACCCGTTCCCAGCGCCGGCACCGCGACCGAACCAACCACCCGATTTCCCGACCTTGATGACAAGGAGCCCAAACGATGAGCGGCAAGCCCCTGAAGGACCCCCTCGACCTGCTCGACATCGCCTCCGTCCTTACCGACGAGGAGCGTGAGATCCAGGCCACCGTCGCCAAGTTCCTCGCCGACCGGGTGCGCCCGCACATCGCCGAATGGTTCGAGAACGCCCACTTCGCCCGCGAACTCGCCCCCGAACTCGGCAAGTTGGGTGTTCTCGGCATGCACCTCGAAGGCTACGGCTGCGCCGGCACCAACGCGGTCGGCTACGGCCTGGCCTGCCTGGAGCTGGAGGCGGCCGACTCCGGTTTCCGCAGCTTCGTCTCCGTGCAGGGCTCGCTGTCGATGTTCTCCATCTGGAAGTGGGGATCGGAGGAACAGAAGCAGGAGTGGCTGCCCCGCCTGGCCGCCGGTGAGGCGATCGGCTGCTTCGGCCTGACCGAGCCAGACTTCGGCAGCAACCCGTCCGGGATGCGCACCAGGGCAGTCCGAGACGGCGACGACTGGATCCTGAACGGTTCCAAGATGTGGATCACCAACGGTGGCATCGCCGATGTGGCCACCGTCTGGGCACAGACCGAGGACGGCATCCGCGGCTTCCTCGTGCCGCGCGGCACGCCCGGCTTCACCACGCAGGACATCAAGCAGAAGATGTCGCTGCGCGCCTCGATCACCTCGGAGCTGTACTTCGACAACGTCCGGCTGCCGGACTCCGCGCGGCTCCCGCTCGCGGAGGGCCTGCGCGGTCCGCTGTCCTGCCTGAACGAGGCCCGCTTCGGCATCCTGTTCGGCGCGGTCGGCGCCGCCCGCGACTCGATCCGGACTGCCATCGACTACGCCGACTCCCGGGTGCAGTTCGACAAGCCGATCAGCGCCTTCCAGCTCACCCAGAAGAAGCTCGCCGACATGACCGTGTCCCTGGGCAGCGCCGCACTCCTCGCCGTGCATCTGGGCCGTCTGAAGGACCAGCACCGCATCCGGCCCGAGCAGATCAGCGTCGGTAAGCTCAACAACGTCCGGGAGGCGATCGCGATCGCCCGGGAATGCCGCACGATCCTCGGCGCGGGCGGTATCTCCCTGGAGTACTCGCCCCTGCGTCACGCCAACAACCTGGAGTCCGTCCTCACCTACGAAGGCACGGGGGAGATGCACACGCTGGTCGTCGGTCAGGCGATCACCGGCTACCCGGCGTTCCGCTGATCACCGCAGGCTGAGGGAAGGCGACCGTGAACGTCGTCGTACTGGCCGAACAGGTTCCGGACACCGCTGCCGAAACGCACCCTGTCCGAGGCCGACCACACCCTTGACCGAGAGAACGCCGATCTCGTCCTGGACGAGATCAACGAGCGCGCCGCGGAGGAGGTCCTGACGCTGAAGGAGACGGGGGCGCCCGAGGTCACCGTCGTGTCCATGGGACCCGACTCCGCGCAGCCGGTCAGGGCACGAACAAGCGAATAGGCGCTCGGCGGGGCGTCGGCGGAGGGTTACCACGCGGGAGTCCCGACCCCTGCCACAGGCACAGATGGGTCGGGAGCTCCCGCGTCGGTCAGTGGACCGTCAGACGGCCA
This sequence comes from Streptomyces sp. DH10, assembly GCF_029813805.1. Classification (NCBI taxonomy): domain Bacteria; kingdom Bacillati; phylum Actinomycetota; class Actinomycetes; order Kitasatosporales; family Streptomycetaceae; genus Streptomyces; species Streptomyces sp. DH10. The sequence continues at coordinate 120,945 of NZ_JARVKU010000001.1, read as the reverse complement.
GGCGCCGGAACCGGCTGCCGTGGAACACCAGTGGCTCCCGGTCGGGTTCGGCCCTCAGGGCGTGGATTTCCAGCAGGACGATCGTGTGGTCGCCTCCGGGCAGCTCGGCGTGGACCGAGCAGTCCAGCCAGAGGGCGGCACCGTGGATATGGACGCTGCCCTCCTTGGAGGCCTCCCAGCCGACCCCCGCGAACCGGTCCCGGTCCTTGCCGGCCAGCGAACGGCAGACCAGGTCCTGTCCCTCGGCCAGGACGCTCAGGCCCAGGCGGTTCTGCTGGCGCAGTTTCGGCCAGGTCGACGAGGTGTCCTGGACGCAGACCGACACCAGAGGCGGCCGAAGGGAGACCGGAGTGAACGTACTCGCGACCATGCCCACCGGCGTGTCCGAATCAAGTGCGCACAGAGCTGTCACCCCGGACGGGAAGCAGCCGAACGCCTGGCGCAGCACGGCGGGATCCGTCGGTGTCGTCGCGAGCGGGCTCATAGGACGTCCCCCTGACCCGAGAGAACCGCGCCCAGACGCCGCAGCGAGCCGTTGTTGCCCGCCACGTGCTGGGAGACGCAGCGGACGTCGCGCCAGCGGCGCTGCATCGGGCTGGAGCTGTAGAGCCCCGAGCTGCCGGACAGCGTCATGACCTCGTTGAGGATGCGGATGCCCTCGTGGTGGATGTGCTGGTGACCGCCGGTGTAGCTGAACCACTCGCCCGGGGTGGGCTCCTCGCCCCTGAACGCCCGGTCCATGACGACGCGGCCGGTCTGTTCCAGCAGGGCGTTGAGTGCCGCCGTGCGCAGGTGCAGCTCGGCGAACCTCTCCTGGAACACCGGGTCCTCACCGATGACCACCCTGGGGTCGAACGCCGGCCGCTTGGTGGCGGCCAGTTCGGCGAGATCGTCCAACGCGCCCTCCAGACAGCCGATGATCACGGCGTCGTGCGAGGCGCCGGTGGCGGTGTACGGCAGACCGTAGAACGGCGCGGGGATGTTGTTGCCGCCCATCAGCGGGCCGGTGAAGCGCGCCGGTACGAAGACGTCGTCGATCGTGAAGTCGGTGCTCTGCGTGGCACGCAGGCCCACCGCGTCCCAGGTGTCGAGGAACGTGGCGAGATCACCCTCGAACTCGACGACGGTCACTGCACTCCGCTCTCGGCAGGGGACATCGTCATCCAGAACGGAACCCGGCACGCCTGGCGCAACCGCAGCGGCAAACCGGTCACGATGGCCTTCGTCCTCATCGGCGCGGAGAAAGAAGATTGACGGACGGGCGCTGCGAAGACGTCGAGAGCTCGCCCGCGTCCTCGGTTGTCCCGGAGAACGCTCCGACATTCAGAAAGCGGTGTACCCGCCGTCGACGGTCAGGACCGATCCGGTGACGTACGACGACTCCGATGATGCGAAGAAGAGCACCGCGTCGGCGACCTCCTCGGGGGTGGCGAGGCGTTGGAGCGGGATCTGGGACTCGCGCTCGCGGCGGTAGGCCTCGGGGTCGGGGCTGCGCTGGATCGACGCTTCGATGATCGGGGTGGCGGTCAGGCCTGGAGCGACGACGTTGACGCGAATGTTGCGCGGGGCCCATTCGATCGCCGCGCCCTTGGCGAGCATGATGAGGCCTCCCTTGGCGGCGGAGTACAGGACTTCCCGGGGCTTGCCGACGATGCCGAGCCGTGAACTGACGCAGACGAACGAGCCTCCCGCCTGGGGCATCAGCGGCGCGAAGTGCTTCATCACCAGGAACGCGCTGAGCAGATTGCTCTCGAGCACATTCTTCGCGTCGTCGTAGGCCATCTCGGTGAGCGGACTGCTGGCCTGCAGGCCGTGGTTGAGGACGACGACGTCGACGGTGCCGAAGGACGCGGCGGCCTGCTTGGCCAGGTCCTCGACGAAGGCCTCGTCATTGAGGTCCCCCGGAACGTACAGGTCGTCGGGTTCAGCGCTGTCGAGTCGCTCCTTGCGGCCGGTGAGCAGCAGGCGTGCGCCCTCGCGGCGGAAGTGGGAACTCACTGCCTGCCCGATGCCACTGCCGGCGCCGGTCACCAGGGCGGTGACGTTCTCGAGTCTCATGTCAGGCACTCCTTGGGAGAGGTGGGTCGGGTTGCGGGCTCGGGTACGAAGGTCTCGTCCCGGTGCCGGTCAGCTGAGGAATCCGCGGGCGTCGACCGGCCACCGCAGCAGAGATGTGCCCGTGCTGTCGGTGACGATCAGCTCCTCGAAATTGATGACGACCGGGCATACGTGGTTCGGCACCACCGCGACGACGGTGCCGACGCTAGGGCGGAAGTCGCCGACCGGCAGCGGGAGGAATCCGTGGTACTCGTTGAGCTTGGCCAGGACCGCCTTCGTGCCGGCGACGCCGCCGTAGCCGATCTCGGGGCTGCCTTCACGACCGAGTGCTTTGGTGCCCACATCGAGGATGACCTGGTCGGGGACCCAGTCGCTGACCACGGTGCCGGCGACGAACAGCGCGATCTGGTCGTCTGCGCAGGCGCCCAGCCGAGCGTTGTTCAGATCGCCGAAGACGTACTCGCCGGGACGGATTTCGGTGATCACGCTGCTGGTGGAGAACTCGACGGTGGGGGTGGAGCCGGCGCTGACCACGTCGGCGGTGACTCCGACACCGGCGAGACCGCGTACCGCGGTGGTGAGTGCGGCCTCCTGGTCCTGCGCGGCGCACCTGCGAGCGTCCCGACCTGCGCTGCCGTGACCTGGATAGGTGAAGACACCCACCGGCACCAAACCGTGCTTGCGGGCGGCGAGCGCGAGGTCGCCCGCAGCCTCGGGCGGCGCCCCGGAACGACGGGCGCCGCAGTCGACCTCGATGACAACATGCAGCCGGTCCCGTGCGTCTCCCATCGCGTTGGCGAGGGCCTCGATCGCCGCGACGTTGTCGACACCGACCCGCAGCCGAGCGGACTCGGCGAGCCGGCGGATCCGGCTCCCCTTCGTTCCCGCGGGCCAGATCGGGTAGGCGAGGAAGATGTCGTCGAAGCCGGCCGCGGCGAAGACCTCGGCCTCACCGACATTTCCCGCGGTGATTCCGACCGCCCCGGCCCCGATCTGCCGCCGCCCGATCTCCACACACTTGTGGGTCTTGACGTGCGGCCTGACGTCGAGGTCGTGCTGGTCGGCGAAGGCCTGCATGCGGTCGATGTTGTCTTGCATGACGTCGACCAGCACGATCGGCGCGGGGGTGTCGATTCGCTCGACCAGAGTCTCGAGTGCTCGCTGGAGCCGGTTCACGCTGCCCTCCTTCTGGTTCTGTCCGGGAATGATCGAGGGGCGCGGGTGCTGAATCCCTTGGACGCGAACGGGCGCGGCCCGCGACGTCGCGCGCTCGCGCCGCACCGCCGTCGTGTCCGCCCTACACCGCGGTGCAGACCATCTGGATCTCGACCGGGCTGTTGAGAGGCAGCCCGGCGACACCGATCGCGGTGCGAGCGTGCCGTCCGTTCTCGCCCAGCACCTCGATGAGCAGGTCACTGGCCGCGTTGGCGACGTTCGACTGCTCACCGAAGTCCGGCGTACTGGCCACGAAGACCAGCATCTGCACGATCCGGACCCGGTCCAGCTCGCCCACCGCCTGCACAGCGGCAGCGAGTGCGTTGAGCGCGGCATGGCGCGCGAGCTCCCGAGCCGTCTCCAGCTCGACGTCCCGGCCGACGATGCCCTGACCCAGCAGCCGACCGTCCTGGTAAGGCAGTTGACCCGAGATGTAGATGCTGGAGTCCACCGTCCGGTGGTGCACGTAGTACGGGTTGCCGCGGAGGTCGGGAAGGGCCAGCCCCAAGGTGTGGAGCCGATCGGAAGCCGAGCCGGTGTTTGCCGCCGAAGTCTTCGCGTGAATCTCGATCATCTGTACTCGGTTCTCCTTTTGACCAACAGGTGGCGAAAAAACGCCGCAGGTTGGCTCAAAATCGCCGCCGCATTGTCGTTTGTCGACCATATGAGGGCCCATCGAGTACTGTCAATGCAACTTCAGCCTCGACCACGCCCGGAGCTGTTGGGCAGTACCAGTGCCGAGTCCGTGTGGAGCGAGATGCGCACCGGTGTGAAGGTGGTGGCCTCCACCGGCGACTCACCGGTGCCGGGATTGCGGGCGTGGCGCGGGTGGTTGCCTCCGCTGATCTGCCGGCGTATGCGGTGGCCGACGGGGAAGCGGGCAGGCCGCGGTGTCACGATCGCCGGACCGGGCCGCCGCCGAGGGCCGTTACCTCGCCGCTGTCGCCGCCGACGGCTGCCATCCGGAGCTCGCCGAAGCGCTTTCCGCCCCCGGACGCCCCCTCACCCCCGAGGCCACCTTCACCCGCTTCCTCAACCGCCTGATCGACGGGCTCGACACTGACTGATGCCACGCCGCGCGCCGGACAAGGCCGCGGCCCTTGCCGGGTTTCAATAGGCTTACAGGGTCAGCAGGCCGGCGTGCATTCGGGAACACCGAGCCACCGCCACGGACGCCGTCATGCCGGTCACCGGCCGCGGTCGGGACCCGCGGCAGAACATCGGCGACCGAGCACACGGTGGTGTCCAGCGGTGGAGAAGCCGATGACGGAGCTCAGCGAAAGCCACGACGATCCGTTCGCCCTGCACCTCGCCGCCTTGGTGGTGCTCGACGACCGGGGGACAGTGGTCGGATGGAGTCGGCGGGCCCAGGAACTGCTCGGCCATCCGGACACAGCCGTGATCGGTCGTCCGGCGTTCGAGGTCCTTGTCGATCCTCGTGACCTGCCGGCTGTCACCGAGGCCGCGGCCAAGTGCAGGAGAGCCGGTGGCTGGTTCGGCGTGCTCACCCTGCGCCACCGCGACGGGCGGCTCGTGGAGCTGGGGCTCAGGGCCCATGAGCTGTCCCGCGGCGACCGGGGCCCTGAGTGGTTTCTCGCGGGGGCACTCGCGAGTGACGTCCTCGAATGGCAAAGGGACCGCGCGGTTCTCGACGGTCTGTACCGCCAGTGCCCGATCGGCCTGGTCATCCACGGCCCCGACCAGAGGATTCTCCGGGTCAATCGGGCCATCGAACGGTTCAGCGGCGTCCCGGCGGCGGACTTCCGGGGGCTGTCCACCGGCCGGTTGCTCCTCGCCGACGACGCGCGCAAGGCGGTGGACCGTGTACGCCAGGTGATGCAGACCGGAAGACCGCTGGTCTACTCCGAGCAGTTCGTTCGCCTGGAGCAGGATCCGGCACGAGAGCGCGTCGCGCTGGTCTCGTCCTTCCGGATGGAGGATCCCTCCGGGCGCGTCCTGGGTGTGGCCGAGATGATCGAGGACATCACCGACCGCCATCGGGCCCAGCGCCGGCTCGCGCTCCTCGACCAGCTGGGCAGCCGTATCGGAACCACGCTCGACGTGGCCGAGACCGCCCGGGAACTGGCCGAAGTGATGGTGCCCCACCTCGCCGACCATGCGTCGGTGGACCTGCTTCAGGCGGTGACGCGCGGTGAGGAACCGACGCGCGCCGTGGCAGGACCTGTGGTCCGGCTGGGGACCTCCGGTGTCGGTGCCCAGCGACCCGGACCGCCCCACCCCGAGGGCGAGCGCGTGGAGTTCGGGCCCGACACACCGCAGGCCGGATGCCTGGCCGAGGGACGGCCCGTCCTGGAGCCGGTTCTCCCGCCCGACTGGGTCTCGGCGGCGGGCCGTCAGGGGGCCCAGGCTCCGGACCTGAGCGCCCACTCCCTGATCGTGGTACCTCTCGCCGCGCGCGGCCTGGTGCTCGGTGTGATGACCCTGTGGCGCTCGCGCCGCCCCGACGCCTTCGAGACGGACGATCTCACTCTCGCCCAAGAACTCGCCTCGCGCGCCGCCGTCGCCATCGACAACGCCCGGCGCTTCACTCAGCAGCAGCAGACCGCGTTCACCCTGCAGAGCAGCCTTCTGCCCCGGGCGGTTCCGGACCAGTCGGCCGTCGAGGTGGCCCTTCGCTACCTGCCGGCCAGCGCGGGCCCGGGGCTGGGCGGCGACTGGTTCGACGTCATTCCCCTGTCCGGGGCCCGGGTCGCCCTCGTCGTCGGCGACGTGGTGGGACGCGGCATCCACGCCGCCGCCACCATGGGCCGGCTGCGCACCGCCGTCCATACGCTCGCCAGCCTCGACCTGGAACCCGACGAGGTCCTCTCCCGCCTCGACGACCTGGTCAACCTGCTGGCGGCCGAACAAGAAGCGGTCGGCGAGCGGCCCCTGGGCGAGCAGGTCGTCGGCGCCACCTGCCTGTACGCCGTGTACGACCCGGTCTCCGGGCGCTGCTCCGTGGCCCGCGCCGGTCATCCGCCGCCGGTGGTGACCGCTCCGGACGGACAGGTGGCTCTGCTCGACCTGCCCGCCGGCCCACCGCTCGGCCTGGGCGGCCTGCCGTTCGAGGCCCGGGACATCGAACTGGCCGAGGGAAGCCTGCTGTGCCTGTACACCAACGGAATCATCGGCGAGCGCCACATCGATGCCGACGCCGGCCTGACGAAGCTGTGCGCAGCGCTCGCACGCCCTGCGGGCGCGCTGGAGCGCACCTGCCAAGCGGTGGTCGACGCGCTGGTGCCCTCGCGTCCCAGCGACGACGTCGTCCTGCTGATCGCCCGCACCCGCGTGCTGCCACCGGACAATGTCGCCTCCTGGCGTCTGCCACCGGAGCCTGCCAGCGCCGGCCGGGCCAGGGCGTTGGCCTCGGCCAAGCTGAGCGAGTGGGGTCTGGAGCACCTGGCGTTCACCACCGAGTTGATCGCCAGCGAACTGGTCACCAACGTCTACCGCTACGCCGGCGGCCCCGCGACCCTACGGCTGATCCGTGAGCAGTGTCTGGTGTGCGAGGTCAGCGACACCAGCCACACCTCACCACACCTGCGCCGCGCCCGTACGACCGACGAGGGCGGGCGCGGTCTGTTCCTGGTGGCCCAGATGACCGAACGCTGGGGCACCCGCTACACCCGCGAGGGCAAGACCGTGTGGACCGAGCAACCGCTGACCGGCACGCCCGTTTGACCGTATCGGGCCGCGGCCGGCGCGGGAGGCCGCCCGGAGCCGGACCGCCCGCGCCGCCGTGGTCATTCGGCTGCGGCGAGAAGCCGTGCCTCGCTCTCCTCGTACAGGCGCCGCTGCTCACGGCTGTCGGCTGCCCGGCGACGGTGGTCCAGACGGCTGCCCAGCCAGCCCGCGAGGTAGCCGAACGGTATGGAGACCAGCCCGGTCGACTGCATGGGGAACAGGTCGAAGTCGGCGTCCGGGAAGACGGCGGACGGCGTGCCCGAAACGGCCTTGGAGAAGACCATGAGGAGCAACGCGCAGGCCGCGCCGCCGTAGAGGGTGGCGAGCAGGCCGGTGCGCGTGAACCCTCGCCAGAACAGGGAGTAGGTGAGTGCGGGTGCCACCGCCGACGCCCCGATGCAGATGGCCGCGGTGGTCAGCACGCCGACGTCCCAGTTCTGCACCATGGTGGCGAGCCCGATGGCGACGATCCCCACGGCCACGCTCGTCCACGCCGCCACCGTCATCTCGGTACGGGGCTCGGCCCGTCCCCGCCGCACCGTGTGGGCGAACAGGTCGTGGGCGAGTGACGAAGCCGCGGCCAGGGTCATCCCCGCGACCGACGACAGCAGGGTGATGAACACCATGCCCGCCACGGCCGAGTACAGGATCGTCGCGCCCGCGGAGCCGGGGGCCCCGCCGAGCACCTGGGACAGCATGAGCACCGATGTTCTGCCGTGCGGGTCGGCCGCGGTGATGTGCTGCGATCCCACCAGGGCCGCCGCGCCCGTACCCATGATGATCACGAGCAGGCAGAACGTGGTGACCGTGCCGACGGCCCATGACATGGAGCGGCGCACGGCCGGTACGTCCTGTGCGGAGTACAGGCGCATCGTGATGTGTGGCAGGCAGGCGACGCCGAGGATGACGGTGATCTGGAGACTGACGAAGTCCAGCCGGCCACCGGTGGAAGTGCCGAGTTGCAGGCCCTGCTGAAGGTAGGCGGGGCCCGCGCCGCTGCCGTGCTGGGCTGCCCTGAGGATGCCGCCGGGGCTCCAGTCGAAGCGGTTGAGTACGAGAGCGGCGACGACGATGCTGGTGCCGAGCAGGAGCACGATCTTGATCATCTGGATGAGCGCGGTGCCCCGCATACCGCCGATCGCCGCGTAGATGATCATCAGAGTGCCGACGATGACGATGCACGCCGTCCTGGCGCCCGTGGCGTAAGGAATGTCCAGGATGAAGGTGAGCAGCGACCCGGCTCCGGAGAGCTGGACGACCAGAAACGGCAGGGTCGCCGAGAGTGTCACGACACAGGCCGCGATACGCACGGACCGTCCGGACATGTTGCGGGCCAGGACGTCGCCCATGGTGAACTTGCCGGCGTTGCGCAGGGGTTCGGCCAGCAGGAACATCAGCAGCACCAGGGACAGGGCGGTGCTGACCGCGAGGACGTAGCCGTCGTATCCGGAGAGCGCGATGATCCCGGTGGTGCTCAGCACCGTGGCGGCGGAGATGTAGTCGCCCGCGATCGCCAGGCCGTTCTTGAGCGGGGTGAGCGACAGGTAGCCGGTGTAGAAGTTCGCCAGGTCGTCGCGGTCCGGTCCCGCCATGACGCACATCAGCAGCGTGACGGTGACCAGCGTGGTGAACAGAACCAGGACGAGGGCCTGTGTCCCGGAGCTGAAGTCGTTCATCTCGCCGTCCCCGCGCTCCCGGCGGCGGGGACCGCCCGCTCCCTGACGGCGCGGGCCAGCGGATCCACAGAGCGTTGTGCGCTGCGTCCGTACCAGAAGACCGCCGCGAAGGTGACGACGAGCTGGAGGATGCCCAAGGCCATGCCCAGGCTCAGTTCCCCGGTGACCTTGGATCCCATCAGGCCGGGCGCGTAGCAGGACAGCACGACATACACCACGAAGGAGCCGAGTACGGTGAGCGTGGAGATCCGGCGGAGCAGGCGGTAGGCCGAGCGGAGGGCGGCGAGGCCGGGGTCGTCTCGATGAGTCCGGTGAGCGTAGGGGGCGTCCCAGGGGTCGTCCCAAGCGGCGTCCCAAGGGGTCTGCCGCCCGTACGGGTCGTATCGCGGGGCGTCGTGTCCGTACGACTCCGGCCACGGGTTCTGTCCGTACGTCTCGTGTCGAGGGGGGATTCCATAGGGCTGCGCTGAGGGTGGGTACCTGTTCTCGTCGGCGTATGTCATCGCCTGGCCTTCCGCTACGGCTCGGATCCGTGAGGTGAACGGGAAAGGACGCTTCAGGCGGCGCACCATACCGACTGGTTGGAATGCCTGTAAGTCTGCCGTAGGTCACATTTCGGAGTTGATGTGACTCCGACGGTCTGGGCCACCGAGGGCGGCCATCAGCTGGGCGCGGCGTGCGGGATGGGCATCAGGCCGGCCGGCGCTCGCCCGTCGAGCGGCACCGCATCAGTGGACAGCGGCGGCGCGAACGGCCATCTCAAGGGCGTGCCGGCGACGCCGGCCCGTCGAACGAGCAGCCGCCGGCTCCTCACCCGGCGACCGGCGTTCCGTGGCGACAGGATCCACGGCGCCGGCCGCACATTGGGCGGATCACCCGCGCCCGGAAGACGCGACAACACTCTGTCTGCCCTCGTGAACAGGGTCAGCGGGTGGGATCGAGGAGGATCTTGCGCACGCCGTCGGAGCGGTCCGCGAACAGTTCGTACGCCGCCGGACCTTCGGAGAGGCCGTAGCGGTGGGAGACGACCACCTCCGGATTGATCCGGCCGGCCCGTGTGAGGGCGATCAGGGGAGGGAGCTCGTAGTGCACCGAGCACAGCCCGATGGTGAACTCCAGTTCCTTGACCTGCGCCAGCCCCATGTGGAAAGGGAAGGCCTTGTTCTGGCTGACCCCGATGACGCTGACCCGGCCGGCTTGCCGGACGGCCTTGAGGGCGAGCTCGATGGTGGCGTCCGAGCCCACGGCCTCCACCACGGCGTCCGGCCCGCGTCCGCCGGTCATGTCCCGAATGGCCGTCCGCGTGTCCTCGCCCTCGACCGGTTCGACGCCCAGGGTGGCGGCGAAAGCGCGGCGTTCCGCGACCAGGTCCGCGCCCAGCACCCGCGCGGCGCCCATCGCGAAGGCGCCCTGGGCTGCCATGAGGCCCACCGGGCCGAGGCCGATGACCAGGACCGTCTCACCGGGCTGGATGCGGGCACGGCGGCAGCCGTACCAGGCCGTGGGGGCGTTGTCCGTCAGGACGACCGCGGCTTCGTCGGAGATGTCCTCGGGCAGGTGCACCAGATTGACATCGGCGTACGGCACCGCGAGGGCCTGGGCCTGGCTGCCCTGGAGCTGCGGGCTCACCCCGTAGCAGAGTTCCGTGCTGGACTTGGCGCGCTCACACCGGGCAGTGAATCCGGCCGCGCACGACCGGCACTCGGCACAGCCGACCGAGGCGGGCACCAGGACGCGGTCGCCGGGCTTGAAGCGGGTGACCTGGTCGCCGGTGTCGGCCACCACGCCGACACACTCGTGTCCCGGTGTGTAGCCCAGCTCCGGGCTGAACGGGTGGCCGTGGTAGATGTGCAGGTCGCTGCCGCAGATGCCGGCCGTGGTGACCCGGATGACCGCATCGGTGGGGTGGGTGACGGCAGGCTCGGGGACGTCCCCGTAGCGGATGTCATGACGTCCGTGGTAGCTCAGTGCTTTCACCGGATTCCTCCCTCCTCCTGCCCGGTCAGTCCGCGATCTTCAGCACCAGCTTGCCGTGGTTCTCACCACGGAAGAGCCGCATCAGGGTTTCGGGGAACGCCGCCACGCCGCCGGTCACCACGTCCTCCAGGGACTTCAGCCGGCCCTCTGCCCGCCATGCGGCCAGTTGCGCGACGCCTTCGGCGTAGCGGTCGGCGTAGTCGAACACCACCATGCCCGTCATGGAGGCACGGTTCACCAGCAGCGACAGGTAGTTGCCGGGTCCCTGCGGTGTTGTGCTGTTGTACTGGGAGATCGCACCGCACACGACGATGCGGGCACCGCGCGCCAGCCGCAGCAGCACGGCGTCCAGAACGTCACCGCCGACGTTGTCGAAGTAGACGTCGACGCCGCCGGGGGCGTGTTCGCGCAGTGCCTTGCGAACGTCCTCCTTCTGGTAGTCGATCGCGGCGTCGAAGCCGAACTCGTCGACCACCAGTCGGCACTTGGACTCGCCGCCGGCGATGCCGATGACCCGGCAGCCCAGGATCTTGGCGATCTGCCCGACGACACTGCCGACCGCCCCCGCCGCTCCGGAGACGACGACGGTCTGACCGGGCTCGGGACGCCCGATGTCGATCAGACCGAAGTAGGCCGTCAGGCCCGACATGCCGAGAGCGCCGAGATGGGTCGGCAGAGGGGCGGCCTCCGGGTCGACCTTGGTCACGTCGCGGCCGTCCGACACGCAGTACTCCTGCACGCCGAACGAGCCCGACACATGGTCACCGACCGCGAACCCGGAATGCCTGGAGGCGATCACCCTCCCCACCGCGCCGGCGCGCATCACCTCGCCGATCTCCACCGGACGGATGTAGGACCGGCCCGCGTTCATCCAGCCGCGCATCGCCGGGTCGATCGACAGGCAGAGCACCTGCACCAGGAACTCCCCGTCGCCCGGCTCCCCGGCCGGCTCCTCGACGTGCTCCCAGTCGGTGGGCCGCGGCTCGCCCACGGGACGTGCGGCCAGACGCACCTGGTGGTTGATTCTGCTCATCTCCGGCGGCTCCTTCGACGGTCGCGTGGGACGGCGGTCAGCGCGGCCGTGCGGGCCGCCGTAGTCGCGTACCGACACGTCCGCCTGGCATACCGGCCAGTCGGTACGAGCGGTGAGCGTACGGTGCCGTCCCGCCGGAGGCAAGAGGCACCCGGTGCGACGTACGGCGCGAGCGCGCGGCCCCTGCGCCTTCACCGGCTCCGCGGGCCGGGAACTCCGGTCGGCGAGCACGCGCTTGAGGCATGGCAGTGGACGGCGGGCGTGTCGGTGCGCGTGCTGTGGCCGACCTCCGACCTCCGACCTCCGACCTCCGCGCTCCCGATGCCGGCTGCGGATCGCCGCTCGCGCCCGTGACCTCGTCGACCGGGACCCGATCGACGCCGTCTGCCGCATCGCCCCGGTCCCCTCACCGGTTTCATGCGAAGATCTTCAGGCCCTCTCGGGCCCCACCCTGCCGCAGTAAACGATTCCTCGGAGAGTCCATGCGCCGCGCCTATGTGCTTTCCGCTGCTGTCCTCCTGCTCTGCACCGCCTGTTCCGGCGGTCCGGACCATGACTCGGGGAAGAGCGCGGAGAAAGCCGTGGATCACGGGGCAGCCGTGCGCGCCGCGATCGAGAGGACGAGCGCGGACAGCGCCCGCGTGGACGAGAAGATCGAGCTGCGGTCCGCCGACAGTCCCACGACGTACGTGTTCTCGATCACCGGCGCCTTCGACCTGGCGGGTGACAGGGGCCGGCTGACGGTGGAGCTCGAGGACAGTGGCATGGACCCCGTCGAGGAGGTCTTCGTTGGCGACACCGTTTACGTGCGGGGCTCGCGGGCGGTGGGTGAGGGCAAGTGGGCCTCGGCCGTCCGGAGCGAGGCCATGACCCGCTACTTCCTGCGGGCGCCGCTGAACGACCCCGAGCACCTGCTCCGTCAGGTGAAGGCGATGCGGCAGGTGTCGAACGAGGGCAAGGAGCAGGTGAACGACGTCCCTGCGGTGCACTACCGGGGCACGATCGACCACGCCACCGCGACGCTCCGGATGACGGCCAAGACGAAACAGGGGCTGGACGACCTGCGCGAGAAGCTGGGCGACGACATGCCCGTCTACGCGGACGTGTGGGTCGACGGGACGGGGCGCGCCGTCCAGGCCCGGCTGTCCTCCTTCGGCGGCGTGAAGGCCGTGACGACGCTGACGCTCTCGGACTTCGGAACGCCGGTGAAGGCCGAGGCGCCGTCGGCCACGCAGACCGTCCCCGTGACGGCGGGCGAGGATGTTCTGCTGGCCTGAGCGGGGGCGAGCCCGGGGCGGGGGCCATCGAAAAGGGCGGCGCACTCCAACGGGCCTGCGGAATCAGCCGTATTCAGCGCCCTGCTCGACCGCCGGGTTGCCCGATGACAGTCCTTTAATCCGTTGACGGGCGCGCCGCCCGGCCCCAACGATCAGGCGCATGTCTGCCGCCCTGGCGCCTCTTCGCCACCGCCCGTTCCGTCACCTCTTCGTCGGTACGACGGCCAATCTGCTCGGCAACGGGGTGGCGCCGATCGCTCTGGCCTTCGCCGTGCTCGACGCCACGGGCTCGGTCGGTTCGCTCGGGTTGGTGGTCGGCGCGCACTCCGTCACCAGCATCCTGTTCCTGCTGCTCGGCGGGGTGTTGGCGGACCGGTTGCCGCGCGGGCCGCTGCTGGTCGGCAGCAGCGTGGTCAGCGCCGCGAGCCAGGCGGTGGTCGCCGCCCTGGTCCTCACCCACGGCGCCGCCATCCCCCTGCTCATGGTGCTCGCCGCGGTCAACGGGGCGTCAAGTTCCTGCTACCAGCCCGCCGCCCAGGCCCTGCTGCCGCAGGCCGTTCCGGCCGAGTCCCGCCGCGCCGCCCTCGCGCTCTCCCGGATCGCGGGCAGCAGCGCGACGATCGTGGGCGCCTCGCTGGGCGGCGTCCTGGTCGCCGCGGTCGGCCCCGGCTGGGGCCTGGCCGTCGACGCGCTCAGCTTCGCGCTGGCCGCCGCGTCCTTTTCGCTGGTCCGCGTCCAGGTCGCACCGCCCGCGCCAAGCCCCGGCCTGGTGCATGAACTGCGCGTCGGCTGGAAGGAGTTCACCTCCCGCAGCTGGGTGTGGGTGATCGTGGTGGCCTTCTGCTTCCTCAACGCCGGTGTCACCGCCTCGTTCACCGTCCTCGGCCCGGCCGTCGCCGACACCACCGGGATCGGCCGCAGCGGCTGGGGCCTGGCCCTCGCCGCGGGCTCGCTCGGCGCGGTCGCCGGCGGCGTACTGTCGCTGAGGTGGCGGCCCCGGCGCGCGATCCTGGTCGGCTGCGCGCTCATGAGTCTGACGGCGATGACCCCGCTGCTGCTTGCGCTCGCCCCGTACACCTGGGTGCTGGTCGTGGCCAACTTCGTGGCGGGCGTGGGCGTCGAGCAGGCAGGCGTCGCCTGGTACTCGACCCTCAACGAGCAGATCCCCGAGGACCGCCTTGCCCGCGTCTACGCCTACGACGACCTCGGCTCCTACCTCGCGCTCCCGCTCGCCCAGTTCGCCGCGGGACCCGCCGTACTCCTGCTCGGCCTCCATGCAACCCTCTACGCGGCGGCCGCGCTCATCCTCCTCGCGACCCTGGCCATGGTCGCCACTCCCTCCATTCGCGCGCTGGTCCCGAAGACCGCGGAACCGCTGCCGGCCTCCGAAGCTCCGGTGCCTCGCTGAGCTCGACTCGGGCGCGTGGACAACCACAGGTGGGTGGTGCTTCGGGCACGAGGGTGCGTCCGGCGGGTCCGTGCCCGCTGCGCCGGTTGCCGACCCGCGGCCGTGCGCGTGCTGCGTCCGACACCGGGTGCCTGCCGTCACCGCCACTTGCCATCGACGGGCTGTCCCCATATGGTCGTACGAGCGTAAGGCGTACGAACGTAATATAAAATCAAGGGAGCTCGTGATGGCGACAACTCGGCCGGTGGCGCTCGTGACAGGAGCCACATCAGGGATCGGCAAGGAAACAGCCCGCGCCCTCGTCGCGGAGGGGTTCGACCTGATCGGAACCGGTCGCAAGACCTCCGGACTCACCCCGCCCGCCGGTGTGACGTACCTCGACCTCGACGTGGCCAGCGACGACTCGGTCACCGCCGCGGTCGGAGAGGTGATCGCCCGGTTCGGACGCATCGACGTCCTGGTCAACAACGCGGGCGTCGGCTCTGCGGGCGCCGTCGAGGAGAACTCCGTCTCCCAGGCCCAGAGCATCCTGAACGTCAACGTCCTGGGTGTCATCCGGATGACCAAGGCCGTCCTGCCGCACATGCGCGCCCAGGGCGGCGGACGCGTCATCAACATCTCGTCCGTCCTCGGGGTCGCTCCCCAGCCCTTCATGGCCCTCTACGTCGCGTCGAAGCACGCCGTCGAGGGCTACTCCGAGTCGCTGGACCACGAGGTCCGCGAGCACGGTGTCCGGGTCCTGCTCGTCCAGCCCGCCTACACCAAGACCAGCTTCGACACCAATGCCGCGCAGCCCGACACCCCGCTGCCCCTGTACGCGGAGCGGCGGCGCGTCTTCTACGAGGTGATGGCGGAAGCGATGAAGGCGGGCGACGACCCCGCCGTCGTCGCCGAAGTGATCGTCACCGCGGCCACCGACAAGAAGCCGAAGCTGCGCTACACCGCCGGCCCGCTGGCCTCACGCGTCACCACGGCACGGCGCCTCGTTCCCGCCGGGGCGTTCGACAAGCAGATCCGCAAGAACAATCGCATGGCCGGCTGACTGTCCGGTGGGCGCGCTCGCCCACCGTCGGCCAGGGCGCCGTCAGCGGTTCACGGGGTGTGACCGGTGCGGCGGAGAACCGGGCGCAGGACCTCGATGACGTCCGGGTCGTCCACGGTGGACGGGATGGGTTCGTCGCGGCCGTCTGCGATGCCGCGCATGGTCTTGCGCAGGATCTTGCCCGATCGGGTCTTGGGCAGGGCGGCCACGACCGTGACGTCCTTGAGGGAGGCGACGGCGCCGATGCGCTCGCGTACGAGCTGGACCAGTTCGGCCTCGACCTCGCTCGGTTCACGGTTGCTGCCGGCCTTCAGGACGACGAAGCCGCGCGGGATCTGGCCCTTGAGTTCGTCGGCGACGCCGATGACGGCGCATTCGGCGACGTCGGGGTGGGCGGCCAGGGCTTCTTCCATGCTGCCGGTGGACAGCCGGTGTCCGGCGACGTTGATGACGTCGTCGGTGCGGCCCATGACGAAGACGTAGCCGTCGTCGTCGATGTGGCCGCTGTCGCCGGTGAGGTAGTAGCCGTCGTAGGCGGAGAGGTAGGAGGCGACGTAGCGGTCGTCGTCGTTCCAGAGCGTGGGGAGTGCGCCGGGCGGCAGGGGGAGCTTCACGACGATCGCGCCGTCGACGCCCGCGGGCGCCGGCTCGCCCGAAGGGTCGAGGACCCGGACGTCCCAGCCCGGCAGCGGGCGGGTCGGGGAGCCGGGCTTGACGGGAGCGGCTTCGATGCCGACCGGGTTGGCGACGATGGGCCAGCCGGTCTCGGTCTGCCACCAGTGGTCGATCACCGGAACGCCCAGGAGGGCGCTCGCCCAGTGGTAGGTCTCGGGGTCGAGGCGCTCACCGGCCAGGAAGAGATAGCGCAGGTGGGACAGGTCGTGGTCCGCGGTGAGCGCGCCCTTCGGGTCCTCCTTGCGGATGGCCCGGAAGGCGGTGGGTGCCGTGAACATGGTCTTGACCCGGTACTCGGCGGCGACGCGCCAGAACTGGCCCGCGTCCGGGGTGCCGACCGGCTTGCCCTCGTACAGGACCGTCGTCGCGCCGGCCAGCAGGGGAGCGTAGACGATGTAGGAGTGCCCGACGACCCAGCCGACGTCGGAGCCGGTGAACATCGTCTCGCCCGGACCCACGTCGTACACGGCACCCATCGACCAGTGCAGGGCGACCGCGTAGCCACCGCAGTCACGCACGACTCCCTTGGGCTTTCCGGTCGTTCCGGACGTGTAGAGGATGTACAGGGGGTCGGTGGCGGCGACGGGAACGCAATCGATCGGCGGCGCGGCGGCGACCAGGTCGGCCCAGTCGAGATCCTCCGGTCCCAACGTGGCCGGCTCCTGCGGGCGTTGCAGGATCACGCTCTTCTCCGGCTTGTGGACGGCGAGTTCGATGGCGCGGTCGAGCAGGGGCTTGTAGGGGATGACCCGCTTGCCCTCGATGCCGCAGGAGGCGGAGACGACCACCTTGGGGGCGGCGTCGTCGATACGGAGGGCGAGTTCGCGCGGGGCGAACCCGCCGAAGACGACCGAGTGGACCGCGCCGATCCGTGCGCAGGCCAGCATCGCGACGGCGGCCTCGGGGACCATCGGCATATAGATGACCACCCGGTCACCGTGTCCCACGCCGAGCTGCGCGAGCGCTCCGGCGAAGGCCGCCACCTCGTTCCTCAGCTGCGCGTAGGTGTAGGTGCGGCGGGTGTCGGTCACGGGGGAGTCGTAGACGAGCGCGGGCTGTTCACCGCGGCCGGCGTCGACGTGCCGGTCGAGCGCGTTGAAACAGACGTTGAGCCGTCCGTCGGGAAACCAGCGGTAGAAAGGCGCGCCGGAGAAGTCGAGGGCGTGCTGGGGAGTGACGTCCCAGTCGATGGCCTCTGCCGCCTTCAGCCAGAAGCTCTCCGGGTCCTCGGTACTGGCGCGGAAGACATCCTCGTACGTTCCCATCGCGCACTCCTTTGTGGCTTCGGGGGACGGTGGTGGGCTGCGTGCGGAACGGTGTCGGACACAACTACCGTATGCCGACCGGCATGGTCGAGCCGGAAGGCTGAGACCGGCGGACCGGTCACCGGCATGGCGGTGGTGCGGCGGCCTGCTGGTTGGCTTTGAGCCGGCCGAAGACGCCTACAAGCCCGCCGATAGGCTCGTGGAGGCGCTCCGAGCCCTCGTGCGAGGATCTTGAGGTGCGACAGCAGGCCCGCGCAGAGACGAGATGACGACTGATGACTGATACCGACGCCGTCGAGATCATCGCCGACGTCCACCGGGGCGTCGGCCGCATCCTCCTGAACCGGCCCCAGGCGCTCAACGCCCTGACGACGGGCATGGTCGTCGCCATCGACCGCGTGCTCGCCGGGTGGGAGGACGCACCGCTGTCCGCTGTGGTGCTCGCCAGTACCAGCCCGAAGGCGTTCTGTGCCGGTGGAGACATCCGGACGATCCGCGAGCACAGCCTCGCCGGGGACGCCGAGGCCAGTGAGCGGTTCTTCGCCTCCGAGTACCGGCTCAACGCCCGGATCGCCGAGTATCCCGTCCCGGTCGTGTCGCTCATCGACGGCCTGTGCATGGGCGGCGGTCTCGGTCTGTCCGTCCACGGCGGCTTCCGGGTCGTCACCGAAGGCGCGGTGCTGGCGATGCCCGAGACCGGCATCGGGTTCTTCCCGGACGTCGGGGCCAGCTACTTTCTGCCGCGGTTGCCCGGCGCGATCGGCATGTACCTCGGACTGACCGGGCACCGGCTCGACGCCGCCGACGCCCTGTACACGGGGCTGGCCACACACTTCGTCCCCGCGGACGGGATCGAGGCGGTCGGCGATGCGCTGGCCGACAACCCCGGCGACCCGGTGGACGTGGTTCTGAACCGTCTAGCCGGCCGTTCCCCGGTGGCGGGCAGCGGGCTGGCGGAGGTACGCGGGGACGTGGACTGGGCGTTCGGCGCGCCGACCCTCGGCGAGATCGAGAAACGCCTGCGCCACCTCGACACCGCCTGGGCGGCAGAGGCGCTGGCCGCCCTGGAGTCCGCCTCGCCGCACAGCCTGGAGATCACTCACGCCCTGCTGGCCCGGGGCAGGCAGCGCACGTTGCGCGAGTGCCTCGGCGCCGAACTCGCCCTCACACGCACGACCATCCGCACTCCGGACTTCCTGGAAGGCGTCCGCGCGGCCCTGGTCGACAAGGACCGCAATCCCGACTGGCAACGTGCGTCGCTGGGCGGACGGACATCGCCGTTCTGAGCATGGCCGCCGTATCCGCCGTATCCGCCGTATCCGCTGTGTCGCCGTGTCCGCCGTGAGCGTCGAGAGCCGCGAGCCGTCGGTGCGTCTCGCCCGACCCGGGCGGGCACGGACGGAGGGTCGGTGGCCGGCACGGTCTCAGTCGCTGTCGGACACCATCGAGACCACGACCTTGCCGGCCTTGGTGCGCCCCTGCTCGACGTGCGCCATCGCCTCCAGGGTCTGGTCGAACGGGAAGGTGCTGTCGATGACCGGGCGGAGCTTCCCGCGGTCGTAGAGTGCGCCGAGCTCGCGCAACTGGGAGCCGTTGGCCCGCATGAACAGGAACTCGTAGCGCACGCCCAGCGCCTTGGCCCGTTTGCGGACCTTGCGACTGAGCGCATTCATGATCAAGCCCATGAACGACGGGGCGCCGAGCTGCTTGGCGAAGCCGGCGTCCGGTGGGCCGACGACACTGATGGCCAGGCCGCCGGGCTTCAGCGCGGTCAGCGACTTCTCCAGGTTCGCTCCGCCCAGGGAGTCCAGCACCAGGTCGTAGCCGGACAGCACCTTCGAGAAGTCTTCCTTGGTGTAGTCGACGACGACGTCGGCGCCGAGGCTCCTGACCAACTGCTCGGTGTCGGTGTTCGTGGTCGTCGCCACTGTGGCGCCGAGGTGCTTGGCGAGCTGGATGACTGTCGAGCCGAGGCCGCCGGCACCGGCGTGGATGAGCACCTTCTGACCCGGCTGCACGTGGGCACGGTCGATGAGACTCTGCCAGGCGGCCAGGGCCACCAGTGGCACCGCGGCGGCCTCTTGGAGGGTGAGGGAGGCCGGCTTGGGCGCGACATCGTCCATGTCGATCGCGATGAACTCCGCGAAGCTCCCGATCCGCAAGTCGCGCGGACGGGCGTAGACCTCGTCGCCGACGTCGAAGCCGCGCACGGCTGAGCCGACCCGCGTCACGACGCCGGCCACGTCGTGGCCGAGTACGAACGGGAGCTTGTACTTCAGGACCTGCTTGAACTCCCCGTTGCGGACCATTTTGTCCAGCGGGTTGATACTGGCGGCGCTCACTCTGACCAGGACGTCTCGGTCTCCGACCGTGGGCTCGGGCACCTCAGCGGCGCGGGCGCCGTCCTTGCCGTACTTCTGGACGACGAATGCCTTCATGCCGGCCGCCTTTCCGTTTCGCGTGGGTATCCGGGTGGTCGATCTGATTCTTCGCGCAGGGCCCCCTGCGCGCCCGTTTCTCGCGTGCGGCCGGGTTGATGTGCTGGTCACGACGCTACGCTCTGAGTATATAAAAGTAAACTCAGGTGAGGTCAGGGTCACGCTGTGGACGTGAGGTCGAAGCTTTGCGGGGTCCGGCGCGGGCGTCGGCACGGGGCGTCATGGGAAAGGAGCCTGGCTGCCGAGACCTGCAAGGAACGGGCGTGGCGCGCACGAACGGAGCCGTGCCGTACAGGCGGAAGGCTTCAGACGTGGCCCGGCCCCTGCATTCCGGGTGAGGCGCGCCGAGTCGACTGAGCGCGGTTGCGTCAGGAGCTTGTGGCGGGCGGGAGTGGAACGTCGGGCGCGCTGGGGCAGCCGCGTAGCCCGCGTTCAGGATTCCGGTCGGGCCGCCTGTGGTTCGGTCAGGGCTTTGTGGGTCGACTCCAGGATCTTCTCCGACAGTTCTGTGCCCGTCGTGGCCCGGGCGAGCAGGATCGCGCCGACCAGAGTGGCCACCATGGGCAGGCCGTCATCGGTGTCGGTGGACAGCCACGAGGCGAATTCCTCGACTCCGGCTGCGTACGTTTCGCGCACCTCCTCGGGTGTGGGCCGGCGAGCCACGTCCCCTGCGAATCCCGCGGTGGGGCAACCGGTGCCGGGCTGGTCGCGGTGCTCGGCCGACAGATAGAAGTCGATGAGGGCGCCGCGCGCGGTGTCGTGATCGCTGTGGGTCGCTTCGAACGTCGCCAGGAGTAGGTCGAGATCCCCGAAAGCGGTTTGAGCCGCCTCGGCGATCAGGGCCTCCTTGGAGGAGAACTGCTTGTAAAAGCCGCCCGTGGTCAGCCCGATGGACTTCATCAGGTCGGCGACGCTGACGCCGTTCACGCCGCGCTCCCGGAAGAGCTGTGAGGCCGCGGCGACCGCGCGCCTGCGGTTCTCGAGCGCTTGTGCTTGCGAAACGCGACTCATCGGTCACCTGCCCGCGATAGATAGTGAAGCGTATCTATCATACGCGAAGTGCCGGGCGGTCGGCCGCGGTGCTCTCTCTTCAGCGCGGCGAGCCGACAGGCTGTCGAGCCGGAGATCACGCCGCGATGGTCGTCGCCGGTGCGCCGCACGCGAAACCGTCCGCTTCGGCCATGCGCCCAACGGGTCTTCATCCGGACTTGATCGGCCGCCGGTCCTGTAGCCCCGCGTGCGCGTCAAGCCGCCTCCGGCCGTGGGTTGCGACCGACGGAATCGGGGGACCGTTGACGGGACAGCTTTAGATACCTATCGTAATCTAAAGCGAGGCCGACGGGGCACCGGACCATCCAGCCGCTCACCGCCTACGCGCTCTCCGCGAGGCAGGCAGCCCGCCGGCCCGCAGCTCTCTCACCCCTTATTTGAGGACCCATCCATGCTGAATGCCCTGTGGAACCCGATCGTCGCCGGGGAGATCTCCCTGCCGCACCGACTGGCGATGGCCCCGATGACGCGAGACCGGTCCACCCCGGAAGGCGTACCGACCGAGCTGAACGCCGAGTACTACGCCCAGCGGGCCTCGCACGCCCTCGTCATCACCGAGGGAACTCAGCCCAACGCCGACGGGCAGGGCTACCTGCTCACCCCCGGTATCTACTCCGAGGAGCACATCGCCGGGTGGCGCAAGGTCACCGATGCCGTGCACGGCGCCGACGGGCGCATCGTCATCCAACTCATGCACGCGGGACGGATGTCCCACCCCGACAACACCCCCCACCACCGGCAGCCGGTCGCCCCGTCCCCGGTCCAGCCTGCGGGCACCATGTTCACCCCGTCCGGCCCTCAGGACATGCCGGTACCGCGCGAACTGTCCACCGAGGAAGTCGCCGCGACGGTCGAGGACTTCCGGCGCGCCGCGGCGGCCGCCGTCGCGGCCGGCGCCGACGGCGTCGAGATCCACGGCGCCAACGGCTACCTCGTGCACCAGTTCCTCGCCACCAACACCAACCAGCGCACCGACCGCTACGGCGGCTCCCTCGACAACCGCATCCGCTTCGCCGTCGAGGTCGCCACCGCCGTGGCCGAGGAGATCGGCCCCGGCCGCACGGGCTTCCGGATCTCTCCCGGCAACCCGTTCAACGACATCGCCGAGAGCGACACCCACGAGCTGTACCCGGCACTCGTGCGCGCCCTCGCCCCGCTCGGCCTCGCCTACCTGCACATCGGCCATGGCGGCGACGACGAACTCCTGCACACCCTGCGCCAGTTGTGGCCGAACACCCTGGTTCTCAACCGGGCCGGCACCGATATCGCCACCCGCGCCAAGGACGTCGAAGACGGCCTGGCCGACGTCGTCACCGTCGGCGTGATGGCACTCGCCAACCCCGACCTGGTCGAGCGCGTACGCATCGGCGCGCCGCTGAACACCCCCGACCCCGCCACGTTCTACGGCGGCGGCGAGGCCGGCTACACCGACTACCCCGCCCTCTCCGCCTGACAAGCCCGCCCACACCGCCCGACAAACCCCGGCCGTACCGGTCCTGGCGGGCCGGTATGCCACATGGCCCCATGGAGGTACCACGTGTCTGAGCACACCGCTGTAGAACTGAGCCCGGAAGCGATCCATTTCGAGGAATGGCTGACCGCAGGGCAGAAGCCCCCGTCCGAGTTGGATGCGGCGCGCATCCAGGCGGAGCAAGTCCATCTCGCGGCCCGGGAGCCGGAAGGCGTCACCTATCGGGAGGTGGACGCGGGTGGCGTGCTGGGCATCTGGTGCGAACCCGTCGACGCCGACACCGACCACGTCCTCCTGCACGCTCACGCCGGGGGCTCCGTCCTGGCCTCAGCACACGTCGACCGCAAGCTCGCCGGCCATATCGCCAAGGCCGCGGGAGCTCCCGTACTGGTCCTGGACTTCCGGCGAGCACCGGAACACAAGTACCCGGCCCAGGTGGACGACGCGGAGGCGGCCTTCAACTGGCTGCTCGCCGAGGGGTACGAGCCGGGGAACATCATCACGATCGGCCACTCGATCGGCGGGTTCATCGCCGTCGCCCTGGCGCTTCGCCTCCGCGACAAGAAGCAGCCCCTGCCCGGCGCCATCGTGTCGATCTCCCCCTGGTGCGACCTGGAGATCGCCAACAAGACCATCGCGGCCAACGACGAGACGGACAAGATACTCAGCAAGGATCTGCTGGAGTTCTTCCGGGACGCCTGGATCGGCGGCACGGGCATCGAGGTCACGGACACCCGGATCAATCTGAACCGGGCGGACCTGAGCGGTCTGCCCCCGACCCTCGTCTCCTGGGGAACGTACGAGGTCCTGGCCGGCGAGGACGAGGAGTTCGCCGCCCGCGTCAAGGACGCCGGAATCGACACGGCGACCGTGGTGGTCCCCGGCGGCCAGCACTCCTACGTCTACGGCGCGGGCCGGATTCCGGAGACCGACGCCGCCATCGCCCGGATCGGCGCCTGGGTCCGGGAGAAGACCAAGATCTGACCGGGCGGTTCGGGTGCGGCTGTCGCGAGATCCGCGCGCGTGCCGGAGCGGAACGGGGAGTATGTCGGGGACGGCTGCGGCGCCGCCGTCCCGGTCCGGCGGGCGACGGTCCGGACGGCCGGTCACGAGGGTGACTTCAGCCGTGTGCGCACCGCCGCGCACGAACAAGCCGCCGATACGCGCGCACCGCCGCGCACGAACAAGCTCGGCGGCTCTCGGGCCGCCGCTCGCACGCGGCCGAGATCGCCGACTCCCGGCTCGCCGTCCGGGCGAGGATCCGTCGCGGCGGGTCGGCAGTGACGTCTCCGCAGCCGTCGACGACATACTCACCGTGCTGCGGGCGGCCGGCGCCGAGATCGCAGTCCGGCCGACGAGCCTCCCCGTCGACATCGCGACCAACCACCAGCCTGCTTCCTGTTCCTCGCTACGGTGTGTTCAGCTGCGGCGGCCGCGAGGCCGATGGCTCACGACCGGAGGCGGGCGCCTGTTCCCAGCCGGGCTGTGACTTCACGGGGAGTGAGGGGCGAGTGCTCCGCTGAGCACTCGACGACGACGCGCACCGGGGCGTCGCACTCGGTGTGACGGACGTCCAGTACAGGACCCTCGGAGCCGAGGGCGTATGCCTCGCCCCACTGGGTCAGTGCCATGAGAACGGGCCAGAGGTCCCAGCCCTTACGGGTCAGGCGGTATTCGTTGCGGGAGCGGCTGCCGGGCTCGCGGTAGGGGACGGTCTTCAGGATGTCGGCCGAGGTCAGCTTGCGGAGGCGGTCACTGAGGACGGCTTCCGACAGGCCGATGTGGCGGTGGAAGTCGTCGAAGCGGCGCACGCCGTTGACGGCGTCCCGCAGGATCAGCAGTGTCCACTTCTCCCCGATCACGTCGAGCGTGCGCTGGACGGGGCAGTTCTCCGTGCTCGCCTCAAGCCACTCCATCCCGCCATCGTAAGCGAGCTGACTTCGCCATTGACAGTCAGGTGAACGAAAGCCTAGCTTCACTTGGGAAAGTCAGCTGACAGTCAGAGGGAAGGACGCCGGACCGTGGGGCGAACGCGTACGTATCACTGGGACGATCCCGCGATCTCGGCGGAGGCCGCCGGACGCATGGCCGGTATCGACTTCCTGCGTGAGGTACAGGCGGGGCGGCTGCCGAGGGCGCCGATCAGCCACACCGTCGACTTCGCCCTGGACGAGGTGGAGCCCGGCAGGGCGGTCTTCTCGCTGATACCGGGCGAGGAGCACTACAACCCGATCGGCAGCGTCCACGGCGGCGTCTTCGCCACTCTGCTCGACTCGGCGGCGGGCTGTGCCGTCCAGTCGACCCTCCCGCAGGGTGTGGCGTACACCTCGCTCGATCTGACCGTGAAGTTCCTCCGGCCGATCACCGTGGACACGGGCCCGGTGCGCGCCATCGGCACGGTCGTCAACAAGGGCCGCCAGACCGCTCTCGCCCAGGCCCAGTTGGTCGACGCGAAAGACCGACTGCTCGCGCACGCCACCAGCAGCTGCATGCTCTTCCCGGTGCCCGCCCCTCGGGTGTGAATCGCCGCTGCCGACTCTTTGGATTACGTTCGCAATACCATAGGCTGGCGAAGTCGGTGAAGGGCAGCCGGTCCTTCCGGTCGGCGAAGGGGCGTGCGCTGTGGCGCGGTACGGAAAAGAGCACAAGGCGGAGACGAGGC
Source organism: Streptomyces sp. DH10 (assembly GCF_029813805.1). Classification (NCBI taxonomy): domain Bacteria; kingdom Bacillati; phylum Actinomycetota; class Actinomycetes; order Kitasatosporales; family Streptomycetaceae; genus Streptomyces; species Streptomyces sp. DH10. The sequence continues at coordinate 96,011 of NZ_JARVKU010000001.1, read as the reverse complement.
GGCGGATCATCGAGACGGCGGGCCGCCGGTTCAAGCAAGACGGTATCGACGGCTCCGGGGTCTCGACGCTCATGAAGGACGCGGGGCTGACCAATGGAGCCTTCTACGCCCACTTCGAATCCAAAGATGACCTCGTCACCACGGCGATCGCCGAGCAGTTGAAGGCGCAGGCCGAGAACGTCGTCGCGCGGGCTGCGCCCGGCCGTGCCGGACTCGAGCAGATTGTGCGCGGGTACTTGTCACCCCGGCACCGCGACAGCCTTGGCGACGGCTGCCCCAACGCCGCTCTGCTCGACGAGATCGGGCGCTGCACCGATGCGACCAGGCAGGCGTACACCGACGGCGTGCTGATCCTCATCGACGGCATCGCCGACCGCATGGCACCCGAGGCACCCGCCTCCGCACGAGTGAAGGCGCTCAGCCTCCTCGGTCTGATGGCAGGGACACTGCAACTCGCCCGTGCCTTGACCGACGACCAACTCGCCGACGAACTCCTCGATCAGGGAGTGAGGAACGCCCTCGCCCTGCTGGATGCCGGGCAGCGCGTCTGACGCTCCGCATTCCCGGCCCCGGGCTGCCGGGGCAGGCTCGTACGTGGGTGCTGCCGTCGGTCTCGGCTGCGCGGCGAATGCCAGTGATCGCCGTGGCCCGGGTCTTGCAAAGCTCATTAAATTATGGCCATAATTCAATAGTGACGTGATGCTGAAGGACTCGACCGAACCGGGTTCCCACTCCTATGGGCCTTCTGCCGTCGACCGAACTGGCTGCGACCGCAGTCCAGACCCCCATGCAGAAGGGCACGGCCGTGAACGACGCACAAGGAGTACGAGGTGACGTGGTGACGTCGTACAAGAAGGCGCCCACCCGCACGCTCGCCGCCGGGGGAGTGACCTTCGCCTACCGCGACCTCGGCCCGAAGGCCGGCGTCCCGGTGGTTTTCATCACCCACCTTGCCGCGGTCCTCGACAACTGGGACCCCCGGGTCGTCGACGGCATCGCCGCCAGGCGTCGCGTCATCGCCTTCGACAACAGAGGAATCGGCGCTTCCAGCGGCTCGACGCCGAAGACCATCGAGGAGATGGCGAAGGATGCCGTCACCTTCATCCGGGGACTCGGGCTCGATCGCGTCGACATCCACGGCTTCTCGATGGGCGGCATGATCGCCCAGGTGATCGCGCAGGACGAGCCGCAGCTCGTGCGCAAGCTGATCCTCACGGGCACCGGCCCCGCGGGCGGCGAGGGCATCAAGAACGTGACCCGACTGTCCCATCTCGACACCGTCCGGGCCCTGTTCACCCTCCAGGACCCGAAGCAGTTCCTCTTCTTCACCCGCACCGCGGGCGGGCGCCGAGCCGGAAAGCAGTTCCTGGCCCGTCTCAAGGAGCGCACGCACGACCGGGACAAGGCCATCTCCCTCACGTCGTACTTCGCCCAGCTCAAGGCCATCCACCGCTGGGGACTCGCGCAGCCCCAGGACCTCTCCGTCATTCATCAGCCCGTGCTGGTCGCCAATGGCGAGAGTGACAGGATGGTGCCGACGAAGAACTCGTTCGAGCTGGCCCGGCGACTGCCGAACGCCGACCTGGTCGTCTATCCCGACGCCGGCCACGGAGGCATCTTCCAGTTCCACGAGCGGTTCGTGGCGGAAGCCCTCGACTTCCTCGAGCGGTAGTGGGTGTCAGGGGCGGGCGGTACGCGGGACCTCCCGTCAGGTCGAGTGGCAGGTCACGGCGCCGATTGCTGAGTATCTAAAATTAAACTCAAGCTCGGTTAGGATCGCTCCCATGGATGCGTGGACCGAGGTTCTTCAAGACACCGGCATGGACCCCCGGCTCGACCGGGACACGTCCAACTGCTCCATCGCGCGGACCCTTGAGATCGTGGGCGAGAAGTGGACCATCCTGATCCTGCGTGAGGTGTGGTACGGCTCGTCCCGGTTCAGTGACTTCGAGCGTGTTCTGGGCTGTCCTCGCAACCTGCTGGCGACGCGGCTCCGGATGCTGGTGGAGGAAGGGATCCTGGCGACCGAGACGTACAAGGAACCCGGTGCGCGGAGTCGGCCGAAGTATGTGATCACCCCCAAGGGCATGGATCTGGTGCCGGCCGTGATGGGGCTGTTGCAGTGGGGCGACCGTTACCGCGCCGACCCGGAGGGGCCTGCGGTACTGGCGCGACACCGCGAGTGCGGCGCGCGCGTCGACGTCCGGATTCGCTGCGAACGAGGCCACCCGGTGCAAGCGACTGACATCGAGAGCGTCCCCGGGCCGGCCTTTCGCATGAGGTCGTCCGAGTGAGCTGAGGATTCCTCCCGTCAGCCATCCGTGATTCCGGCTGGTCGTCCTGTGCCGCAGGCCGCGCCCGGCTGGGCGTGCCGACATGATCGGTACGGTGGTACCGGGGCGGCGATGAGAGGGGCGGCGAGGCCGTGGGCGAGGAAGCGGAGATCAGGACGGCGAAGGAGGCCGCCGACCACGAGCTGATCCTGGCGTTCGGGCGGTTGCAGGGGGCGGCCAACCGGCTGGAGTACATCCTCGGCCGGGCGCTCGAGGTGGAGTGCGGCATCAGCCATCTGGTCTTCGAGGTGCTGCTGATCCTCGGCCGGGCGGGCGAGCCGGGGCTCTCGATGCGGGCCATCGCCCAGGAGCAGGTGCTGACCACCGGCGGCGCCACCCGGCTGGTGGATCGCATGGAGACGGCGGGGTATGTGACGCGCGGGGAAGCCCCCGGCGACCGGCGCGGGAAGCTCGTGCGACTGACGCCGCTGGGCGAGGAGACGGTCGTACGCGCGTCTTCGGTGCACCTGGAGAACATCAAGCGGTACTTCGTGGAGCCGCTCCCCGCGGCGGACCGCGAGCGGTTCGCCGAGAATCTGCGGATCCTCAGTCATACGGCCCGGGACGTGTTGCCCCGGCTGCCCTGACCTGCGGCCCGACGGCAGCGCGGGTGTAAAGGCCTCGGCCACCCGCATGTGTCCCAGCCCACGCGGCCCCCGGAATATCTGACGCGTCAGTTACTGTTTCGTCAGGTGAATCGCTCGCAACCGGCGGGCACACATCCCTGCCGAGGTCTTCGTGAAGCTCGTCTACGTCTTCGACGCCTACTGCGGCTGGTCGCACGGATTCTCCGCCACGCTGCACGAGGTCGTCGCCCGCCGCCCCGGGACGCCCGTCGAGGTGATCTCCGGCGGTCTGTTCACCGGGCCGCGCCGGGTGCGGATCCGGGAGTTCGGCTACGTCCAGGGCGCGAATGCCCGGATCGCCGAGCTGACCGGCGCCGAATTCGGGGAGGCGTACGAGCGGCTGATCGCCGACGGCTCGTTCGTGATGGACTCCGAGGCCGCCGCCCGCGGTGTCGCGGCCCTGCGCCGGACCGCCCCCGGCCGCGCGCCGGAGCTCGCCGCGGCCGTCCAGCACGCCTTCTACGTCGACGGCCTCAGCCTGTCGGAGGCGGCCACCTATCGTGCGGTCGCCCAGGCGGCCGGGCTCGACCCCGACGCCGTGGTCTCCGCCTTCCAGGCCCCCGAGGCGTCGAATGCGGCTGCGGAGGACTTCCACCGCGCGGCCGGACTGGGCGTCAGCGGCTTCCCCACCTTGCTGGCGGTGAACGGCGACGCCGTCACTTCCCTGGCCCGTGGCCACGCCACCGCCGACGAGGTCGACCAGCGGATCGCAGCCCTGGCCACCGCCTGACTTCCGTCTTCTGTCCCCATTCATCACCCTCAAGGAGGCTCCACATGAGTACGCTCGACTTCAAGGTCCTGGACCTCGACTTCCCGGCCGGCAGCAAGAACAAGACCGCCACGCTCGTCACCGGCGAGAACGAAGCCCTGCTGGTGGACGCCAGCTTCACCCGCGCCGACGGCCACCGGCTGGCCGCCGAGATCCTCGACTCGGGCAAGAAGCTGACCACCGTCTTCGTCAGCCACGGCGACCCCGACTTCTACTTCGGCGCGGAGGTCCTCGCCGACGCCTTCCCGGACGCCGTCCTCGTCGCCACCCCGATCGTCATCGAGCACATCCAGCACTCGTACGAGGGCAAGCTCAAGGCGTGGGCCGCGCTCGGCCCGAACCTGCCCACCCGCCTGGTCGGCCTCCAGCCGCTGACCGGCGACCTCACCCTGGAGGGCCACCGCTTCGAGCTCAAGGGCGGCCCGGCCGGTCTGCCCGACCGCCACTACCTGTGGCAGGCCGAGCAGCGCGCGGTCCTCGGCGGTGTCCTGCTCTTCCAGCAGGAGCACGTCTGGGTCGCCGACACAGCCACCCCGGGCGACCGCGCGGCCTGGATCGACCTGCTGGACGAGATGGCCTCCCTCGACCCGGAGCTGGTCGTCCCCGGCCACCGCCTGCCCGGCACCGCGGCCGACGCCTCCGCCATCACCGCCACTCGCGACTACCTGCTCGCCTTCGAGGAGGAGCTGGGCAAGGCGGCCGACGGCGCGGCGCTCACCGAGGCGCTCGTGAAGCGGTACCCGGACCACGGCATGCTGATCGCCGCACAGATCGGCGCCAAGGTCGCCAAGGGCGAGATGAAGTGGGGCTGACATGACGGACTTCGCCACCTCCACCGCCCCCGCCGACGTCGTACGCCGTCAGTACCTGGCCTCTGCCGCCGGTGACCTGGAAGCGCTGCGCGCCACCCTCGCCCCCGACGTGGAGTGGACCGAGATGGCCGGCTTCCCGCTCGCGGGCACCTACCGCACTCCCGGCGGCGTCACCTCCCACGTCATGGAGGAACTCGCCAAGGAGTGGGACGACTGGGCCGCCCACGACGACACCTACGTCGTCGATGGCGAGAACGTCGTCGTCCTGGCCCGCTACACGGCCGTCAACAAGGCCACCGGCAAGCCGCTCGCCGTGCGTGTCGCCCATCACTTCGTCGTACGCGGCGGGCTCATCGTCCGCTTCGAGCAGTTCGTCGACACCGCGCTGGTGCGGGAGGCGATGGGCGCCTAGACGGTCACGCCACCTGGAGCTCCGCTCCAGGTGGGCATGCTCGCTCAGACGTCGTAGACGTGGAAGCCTCTGCCGCTCTTGCGGCCGAGGTGCCCCGCGGCGACCATGCGGCGCAGGAGGGCCGGCGGTGCGTACAGCGGCTCCTTGAACTCCTCGTACATCGACTCGGCCACGGCCTGGGCGGTGTCGAGGCCGATGAGGTCGAGCAGCCGCAGCGGCCCCATGGGGTGGGCGCATCCCAGTTCCATGCCCCGGTCGATGTCCTCCGGCTGTGCGGAGCCCGACTCCACCATCCGTACCGCGCTGAGCAGGTAGGGCACGAGGAGGGCGTTGACGACGAAGCCGGAGCGGTCGGGCGCCTGGATGGCCTGTTTGCCCAGTTGCTCGGCGAAGCCGCGGGTGCGCAGCACGGTGTCCGCGCTGGTGGTGAGGGCGGGAATGAGCTCCACCAGCTGCTGCACGGGCACGGGGTTGAAGAAGTGCATGCCGATGACCTGCGCGGGCCGCTCGGTGACGACGGCGAGATCGACGATGGGGATCGAGGAGGTGTTGGTGGCCAGGACCGCCGCGGGGTCTTCGACCGCCTTGTCCAGGGTGCGCAGGACGTCCGTCTTGATGTCGCGGTTCTCGGCGACCGCCTCGACGACGAACTGGCGGTCGGCCATGTCGCTGAGGTCGTGGGTGAACGAGAGCCTGGCGACGGCCTGGTCCCGCTGCTCCTCGCTGAGCTTGCCGCGCCGCAGGCCTCGGTCGAGTGAGGCGGTGAGCCGGCGGCGGCCTGCCTCCAGCGCGTCCGGCGTGGCCTCGGCGACTCGGACGTCGATGCCGCTGCGGGCCGCGACTTCGGCGATGCCGGAGCCCATGAGGCCGCATCCGACCACGCCGAGACGAGTAACGGGATCCATCTGAGGTCCTATCTGGTGAGGCGCTGCGGGGTGGTTTCCGGGCTACGGGGCTGGGTCAGACGTTGCGGCGGTACTGGCCGCCCACCTCGAAGAAGGCCTCGGTGATCTGCTGAAGCGAGCAGACCCGGGTGGCGTCCATGAGGACGGCGAAGACGTTGTCGCCGTTCGTCGCCGCGTCCTTGAGAGCGGCGAGGGCGTCGTGGGCCTGGTCGCGGTGGCCGGTGTGGAAGTCGCGCACGCGCTCCAGCTGGGACTGCTTCTCCTTTTCGGTGGCCCGGGCGAGTTCCAGCTCCTGAGGCCGGCTGTCGCCGCCGGGGCGGAGGAAGGTGTTGACGCCGATGATGGGCAGGGTGCCGTCGTGCTTGCGCTGCTCGTACAGCATCGACTCGTCCTGGATGCGGCCGCGCTGGTAGCCGGTCTCCATCGCGCCCAGTACGCCACCGCGCTCGCTGATCCGCTCGAACTCCTGGAGGACTGCCTCCTCCACCAGGTCCGTGAGTTCGTCGATGATGAACGATCCCTGGAGGGGGTTCTCGTTCATCGCCAGGCCCCACTCGCGGTTGATGACGAGCTGGATCGCCAGCGCCCGCCGCACCGACTCCTCGGACGGGGTGGTGACGGCCTCGTCGTAGGCGTTGGTGTGCAGCGAGTTCGCGTTGTCGTAGATGGCGGTGAGGGCCTGGAGGGTGGTGCGGATGTCGTTGAAGTCCATCTCCTGGGCGTGCAGGGAGCGTCCCGAGGTCTGGACGTGGTACTTCAGCTTCTGACTGCGTTCGTTGGCCCCGTACTTCTCCTTCATCGCGACGGCCCAGACCCGGCGGGCGACCCGGCCGAGGACGGAGTACTCGGGGTCCATGCCGTTGGAGAAGAAGAACGACAGGTTCGGGGCGAAGTCGTCGATGTGCATGCCCCTGGCGAGGTAGGCCTCGACGTAGGTGAAGCCGTTGGCGAGGGTGAAGGCGAGCTGGCTGATGGGGTTCGCGCCGGCTTCGGCGATGTGGTAGCCGGATATGGAGACGGAGTAGAAGTTGCGGACCTTGTGGGCGATGAACCACTCCTGGATGTCGGCCATCATCCGCAGCGAGAACTCGGTGGAGAACAGGCAGGTGTTCTGGCCCTGGTCCTCCTTCAGGATGTCGGCCTGCACCGTGCCGCGTACGCTCGCGAGCGCGTGGGCCCGCAGCTCGGCCGCCTCCTTGGGCGACGGGTCACGGCCCTCGGCGGCTCGGAACTTCTCCAGCTGCTGATCGATGGCGGTGTTGAGGAAGAACGCCAGGATCGTCGGCGCGGGTCCGTTGATGGTCATGGAGACCGAGGTCGTGGGTGAGGTCAGGTCGAAGCCGTCGTAGAGGGCCTTCATGTCCGCGAGTGTTGCCACCGACACCCCGGACGTGCCGACCTTGCCGTAGATGTCGGGGCGTTCGTCCGGGTCGCGGCCGTAGAGCGTGACCGAGTCGAAGGCGGTGGACAGGCGGGTGGCCGGCTGGCCCTCGGAGAGCAGCTTGAAGCGCCGGTTCGTGCGGAACGGATCGCCCTCACCGGCGAACATCCGCGCCGGGTCCTCGCCGTCGCGCTTGAAGGGGAACACACCTGCCGTGAAGGGGAAGTAGCCGGGCAGGTTCTCCCCGCGCCAGAACCGCACCAGCTCCCCGTGGTCGGAGAAGCGGGGCAGGGCGACGCGCGGGACCTGGTTGCCGGACAGGGACTCGCGGGTCAGCTTGGTGCGGATCTCCCTGTCCCGGACCTTCACCACCTGCTCGTCCCCGGAGTAGGAGGCGATGACGGCGGGCCAGCTCCCGATCTGCTCCGCGATCTGGTGCGGGAGCCGCCTGCGGGCGTCGTCGAGGAGCGACTGCACGTTCGCCGAGTCGGAGCCCGCCTCGGCGAGTTCCGCCCTGACCGCCTCCAGGTACTGCGCCCGCCTGGCCGCCTCGGCCAGGCGCGTGGTCTCGGCGTGGTATGCGCGGACCGTGTCGGTGATCTCGGCGAGGTAGCGCACCCGGCCCGCCGGGACCACCTGCCGGATGCCGGAGGAGTGGCGTACCCCGACCGGTGCCAGCGCCCCCTCGGACAGCGGCAGGCCCTTCTCGGCCAGGCCAGTCCTCAGGTGCTGGTAGAGCGCGGTGACACCGTCGTCGTTGAACGTCGCCGCCGACGTGCCGTACACCGGCATGTCCTCGGGCCGCATGCCGAACGCCTCGCGGTTGCGGACCAGTTGGCGGCCCACGTCGCGCAGCGCGTCCTGTGCGCCGCGCCGCTCGAACTTGTTGATCGCCACGACGTCGGCGAAGTCGAGCATGTCGATCTTCTCCAGCTGCGAGGCGGCACCGAACTCCGGTGTCATCACGTACAGCGAGGTGTCGACGAACGGCACGATCGCCGCGTCGCCCTGGCCGATGCCCGGCGTCTCCACGATCACCAGGTCGAACCCGGCGGCCTTGACCACGTCGATGACGTCGGTCAGGTGCTCGGGCAGTTCGCGACTGCCACGGGTGGCCAGGCTGCGGAAGAAGATCCGGTTCCCGTCCAGGGAGTTCATGCGGATCCGGTCACCGAGCAGTGCCCCGCCGCCGCGGCGGCGGGTCGGGTCGACCGCGATCACGGCGATCCGCAGCTTGTCCTGCTGGTCGAGGCGGAAGCGGCGCACCAGTTCGTCCGTCAGTGACGACTTGCCCGAGCCGCCCGTGCCGGTGATGCCGAGCACCGGCATGACCCGTGCCGCGGCGGCGGCCCGCAGCCGCTCCAGGAGATCCGGGGGCAGCTTGCCCAGTTCGGCGCCGGTGATGGCGCGGGCGATCGCGAACCGGTCACCGGCGAGCACGGCGGACGCGTCGGCCGGCTTGCCGTCCCAGAGGTCGAAGTCGCAGTCCTTCACGACCGAGTTGACCATGCCGGCCAGGCCCATCCGCTGCCCGTCCTCGGGCGAGAAGATGGTCACCCCGCTGCCGCGCAGCCGGGCGATCTCCTCGGGCACGATGACGCCGCCTCCGCCGCCCACCACACGGATGTGGTCGGCTCCCCGCTCGCGCAGCGACTCGACCAGGTACTCGAAGTACTCCACGTGCCCGCCCTGATACGACGAGACGGCGACACCGTGTGCGTCCTCCTCCAGGGCGGCGTCCACGACCTCCCGCACCGACCGGTTGTGCCCCAGGTGGATCACCTCGGCGCCCTGGGACTGGAAGATGCGCCGCATGATGTTGATCGACGCGTCATGCCCGTCGAACAGAGCCGAAGCCGTCACCAGGCGGACGGGGTGCACGGGCCGGTGCAGATCACTCATGGGGGCCTTCCCGGACGGGGCGGGGGTACTGCCGACAGAAGAGATACTAGGACGTCCTAGTAAATTCCTGGGGGTGATCGCCGTCACAGATCGAGGACGAGGCGGGTCCCGCACGAGCGGGAGACGCAGATCAGCATGGTGTCGCCGGCGGCCCGCTCGTCCTCGGTCAGCAGCGAGTCGCGGTGGTCGGGCTTGCCGTCGAGTACGTCGGTCTCGCAGGTGCCGCACGTGCCTTCCCGGCAGGAGAAGTCGACCGCGACACCGGCCTGCTCCACGGTTTCGAGCACCGAGCGGTCCGCCGGCACAGTGAGGGTGAGACCGGATCGTGCGAGCTCCACCTCGAAGGCCTCGGCCTGGCCGGCCGCGTCCGTCCGCACCGGGGAGAACCGTTCGACGCCCAGCGTGCCCGCAGGCCAGTCCCCGCAGTGTTCCTGCACCGCCCGCAACAGGGGCTCGGGACCGCAGGCGTGCACCAGCGTGCCCTCCTCGGGTACGCCGAGGTGGGCCGCGAGGTCCAGCAGGCCGTATTCGTCCTGCGGACGCACGAGGACCCGGTCCCCGTGCGGGGCGAGGCGGTCCAGGAACGCCATGGAGGTACGGGTGCGCCCGCCGTACAACAGACGCCAGTCGGCCCCCGCGGCCTCGGCGGCCTCCACCATCGGAAGGATGGGCGTGATGCCGACGCCGCCGGCGATGAACAGGTGGCGAGCGGCGGGCCGCAGCGGGAAGTTGTTCCGCGGTCCGCGGACCCGCACGGTAGCGCCTTCGCGCAGATGGTCGTGGACGTACGCGGAGCCCCCGCGGCCGTGCGGCTCGCGCAGCACGGCGATCTGCCAGGAGTCGCGCGCGGCCGGATCTCCGCACAGGGAGTACTGACGGATCAGATCCCCGTTCTCGCCGTCGGCGCCGGCCAGGAGTACGTCGATGTGGGCGCCCGGTGTCCAGGCGGGGAGCATCCCGCCGTCGGGGCGGCGCAGGGTGAGGGAGACGACGCCGTCGGCGGCGGGGGTACGGGCCGCCACGGCAAGGGTCGTGTCGACCGAGGTCAGCTGGACGTTCATGATGGTTCGGCTCCGGGTTCAGTCCTGGGTCGGCACATGCAGCAACAGCGCGTCGCCCTGGCCGCCGCCCCCGCACAGGGCCGCCGCTCCGCTGCCGCCTCCGCGTCGCCGCAGTTCGGCCGCGAGAGTCAGCACCAGCCGGGCTCCGGTCATGCCGACCGGGTGCCCCAGCGCGATCGCTCCGCCATTGACGTTCACCTTGTCGAGAGGGAGGTCCAGCTCCCGTACGGATGCCAGGGCCACTCCGGCGAACGCCTCGTTGATCTCGAACAGGTCCAGGTCGGCGGTCTTAAGGCGGCCGTCCCGGGACAGGGCGTCGCGGACCGCGCCGGCCGGCTGGACGAGCAGTGAGGGGTCGGGGCCGGCGACCGTTCCGTAGGCGCCGATCTCGGCGAGCGGGGTCAGGCCCTCGAACCGGGCGCGCTCCGCGCTCATCACGACGACGGCCGCGGCGCCGTCGGAGAGCTGTGAGGAGTTGCCCGCGGTGATGGTGCCCGTGCCGGAGAAGGCCGGCCTCAGGCGCCCCAGGCTCTCGGCGGTGCTTCCCGGCCGTACGCCCTCGTCGGTGTCCACCACCGTCTCGCCCCGCCGTCCGGCCACGGTGACGGGAGCGATCTCCCCGGACAGCGCGCCCGACTGCTGGGCGTGGGCGGCCCGTTGATGGGACAGTGCGCTGTACTCGTCCTGCTCCTCGCGGGTCAGGGCGTACGGCCGCTGGTAGCGCTCGGTGGCCGCGCCCATGGAGACGCCGTCGAAGGCGCAGACCAGGGCGTCGCGGTCGAGGGCGTCCTCCGCCGCGGCCGAGCCGTACTTCCAGCCGGTGCGAGCTCCGCGCAGCAGGTGCGGGGCGCCCGACATGGACTCCATGCCACCGGCGAGGACCACCTCGTGGCGGCCGGAGGCGATCATGAGGTCGGCCAGGGCGATGGCGTGCAGACCGGACAGGCAGAGCTTGTTGACGGTGCTCGCGGGGACGGAGAACGGAATGCCGGCGCGGACCGCAGCCTGCCGTGCCGGGTTCGGGCCGGCCCCGGCCTGCACGACATGACCCATGACGACGGCTTCCACCGCCGCCGGGTCCAGACGGGCGGCGGCCAGTGCCGCGCCGATGGCGTGGGCGCCGAGGTCGACCGCGGGCACGGTGCTCAGGGCACCCGCCAGCCTGCCGATGGGCGTCCTTGCTCCGGCGACGATGACGGATCCGGGCATGCCGGGACCTCCTGGGGTTGGGGCGGGTCAGGCGACCGCGTCGACGGCGCGTTCGGCGACCATGTGGGCCGTCTCGTTCACCGAGTGCAGGACGATCCGGCCGCCGGGCATGCGCCGCACCCGGCTGACGGACGTGTAGTCGGGGTGGAACCAGAACATCGTGGGCAGGCCGAGCACCGTCGCCAGATAGGTGTTGGTGATGCCGCCGTGGCACACGACCGCGACCCGGCCTCCGGGATGGGCGTCGAGGATGGTGTCCATGGCCCGCCCGGCACGGGCGCGGAAGGCGTCCCAGTCCAGCTCGGGCACGAAGTCCTCGTAGCGTCCCTCGGCGAGCGCCGCCGCCCGGGGATCGTCCGCGCCGATCTGCTCCGGCGGCATGTAGGGCTGAGTCACGTCGGTGTCCCACTCGCGCAGATCGTCGAGGACGGTGGCGGTCATGCCGGTGAGGCGCTCCAGGGGCGCCACGGTCTCGCGGGCACGCCGGTACGGGCTGGAGTACAGCGCGTCGACGTCCTCGTGCACGAGCCAGGAGGCGAGGCGCTCGGCCTGTGCGGTGCCCTCCGGTGACAGCCGGGGGTCGAACACGCCCGCCTGGGGGAGGCCGTGCCGGATGAGGAGGAGTTCGGTCATGGGTGGTCCTTACTGGGTGAGCCCGGCTCAGCCGGCGATGGTGCGTTCGGAGTGCCAGTACGGGCGGCGCATCGCACGCTTGTCGAGCTTGCCCATCGCGTTGCGCAGCAGCTCGGGGACGAACTCGTACGACTTCGGGCACTTGTGGGCGGCGAGGTGCTCGCGGCAGAACCGGTCCAGCTCATCGGCCGGCGGCTCGTCCGCCGCCACCACGACCAGCGCCCGCAGGGACTCGCCGAAGTCCGGGTCGGGCACGCCGACGACCGCGACCTCGGCGACCGCCGGGTGCCGCCGCAGGACCGCCTCGCTCTCGGCCGGGTACAGGTTCACGCCGCCGGAGACCACCACGTCCGCGGCCCGGTCGGTGATGAAGATGTAGCCGTCCGCGTCGACGTAGCCGATGTCGCCGAGCGTGAAGACGCCGGGGGAGAGATAGGCGGACCTGGTCTTGTCCGGGTCCGCGTGGTAGCGGACGCCCTGGTCGTCGGGGGCCCGGAAGGCGAGCAGTCCGCGTTCTCCGGGCGGCAGCCGCCGGCCTTCGTCATCGGTGACCAGGACCTCGAACGGGGCCCGGACGCGTCCGACCGAGCCCGGGTGCGCCAGCCACTCGGAGCTGCTGATGCGGGCCACGGTCCCCGCCTCGCTGGCGCCGTACGACTCGGTCAGCACCGGACCGAACCACTCGATCATGGCTCGCTTCACGTCCGGCGGGCACGCGGAGCCGGTGTGGGACACCTGCCGCAGGCTGGAGACGTCGTACCGGGCGCGGACCTCCTCCGGGAGGGCGAGCAGCCGCTGGAAGTGGGTGGGCACCATCACCGTCGAGGAGACCCGCCACCTCTGCACCCGGCTGAGGAACGTCTCCCCGTCGTATCTGCCGAGGACGACCACGGGCTGACCGGCCGCCAGGTGGCGCAGCGAGGTCAGCGGCGCGTTGTGCTGGAGCGGGCCGCACACCAGGTGCGGTCCCGGCGGGAACCCGGGCCGGGCGGACATCGCGGTGAGGTAGGCGGCGCTGTCGGCGACCGGGCCGCTCACCCAGCGCACCTCGGTGCCGCGCGCCCGTCCGGTGGTGCCCGAGGTGTAGACGAGCGGAGGCCGGGCGGGCCGGTCCGCCGGGACGGAGCGTCCGGCCGGCGCGGCCGCCAGCCACAGGTCCCAGTCGAAGGCGTGCCCGGCGGCCGGCGTTCCGTGCGTCACCAGCGGCAGGCCCAGTTCCCGGGCCGCGTCCAGGGCGGCGCCCGCCCCTGCGGGACCGGCGACGATCGCGGTCACGCCCGCGTCGATGATCTGGTCGACGAGTTCGCCCGAGGTGAGGTTCCGGGACGTGGCCACGGTCCCGACCCCGGCGCGCAGGCCGGCCAGGTGGGCCACCAGCGTCGGGATGGCGTTGTCACCGAGGACGGCGATCCGGTCGTCGGGGCCGGGTGCGAACTCCAGCAGCCGTGCCGCCGCCCGCGCCACCTGGTCGGCGAGGCCGGACCAGGACAGCACGCCCAGGTCGTCCACCAGGGCGGGTTCCTCGGGTGTCTCCTGGGCGCGACGGTCGAGTGGCAGCAGCGACATGGCTCCTCCGGCGGCTCCTGGGGCCTCTCCCGATTCGAGGGGAGAGGTGATGCGTAGACTGTAGCGTTTATCAAGAAAGTACGGAACACTCAGATCCCAAGCGGAGGCGTTCCCGCAAGCTCAAAGGGTCTGGCAAGCACGCTTTGCCGCCACCGTTACTGAATCTTTCGTCTGGTAACTGTCCGAGGAGGAGTCATGCCCCAGCCCGATCCGGACGCGTGGCGCACGCAAGTACGCCAGTGGCTGGCCGGCGTGCTCGAACCGGCGCGGGCGCCGGAGTCCGCCGGAGATGACGCCGACCTCGCCGTGTTCCACAACCTGCCCGAGGACGAGGAACGCCTGCTGCTGGAACGCTGCCGCGCCTACCAGCGGGCCCGCTTCGACGCCGGCTACCAGGCGCTGACCCTCCCCGCGGACAGGGGCGGCGCGGGCCTGACCGCCGCCCACGTGGCCGCCTTCGCCGAGGAGGAGTCCGCCTTCGAGGTGCCGCCCTCCACCGAGCTGATCAGCGTCACCGTGCGCCTGGTCGCGATGGCCGTCTCCCTGTTCGGGACGGCCGAGCAACTCCACGGCCACGCCCGCGCGTTCCTGCGCACCGACCTGCTGGCCTGCCAGCTCTTCAGCGAGCCGGGTGCCGGTTCCGACCTCGCCGCCCTGCGCACCCGCGCCCGGCAGGCAGACGGGGGCGAGTGGGTGATCGACGGCCAGAAGGTGTGGACCTCGGGCGCCCAGTTCGCCGACTACGGCCTGCTGCTCGCCCGCACCGACCCGGACGTCGTCAAACAGGCCGGCATCACCGCCTTCCTGGTCCCGATGGACGCCCCGGGCGTGGAGATCCGCCCCATCCGGCAGATGAGCGGCGGCGCCTCCTTCAACGAGGTGTTCCTCAGCGGCGTACGCGTCCCGGACCGGCTCCGGATCGGGCGGCCGGGCCAGGGCTGGGAGGTCGCCACCACCACCCTCGCCTTCGAACGGACCGCCTCCGGCAGCGGCAACCGCCGCAAGGGCGGCACCTTTCCGGACGTGCTCGCGCTCGCCCGCTCTCTCGACCGCACCTCGGATCCGCTGGTCCGCCAGCGCCTCGCCGACCTGTACGTGCGTGCCGCCCTGCGCGCGGCCACCGTGGACCGCGTCGCCAGGACGAGTGCGGCCGGCGGCCGGCCGGGTCCCGAGGCGTCGTTGACCAAGCTCATGGCCTCCGACCTGCTCACCCGCACGGGACAGGTCGCCGCCGAGCTGATGGGGGCGCGCATCAGCGCCGACACCGGGGAACCGGGCACGTTCGCCTGGACGCAGCACCTGCTCGGCGCCCCCGGCTACCGGCTGGCCGGAGGCACCGACCAGATCCAGCGCAACCTGATCGGCGAGCGGGTGCTGAAGCTGCCGCCGGAGCCGCGGGAGGACCGGGCGCCGTTCTCGCAGCTTCCCGGCAACTGAGCCACCGGACGGTTTAGGCAATCACAAAGGAGTGACATCGATGGATCTGGGACTGACAGGCGCGAAGGCGCTGGTGACCGGCGCGAGCCGGGGCATCGGCCGGGCGATCGCCGGAACCCTCGCGGCCGAGGGCTGCGCGCTGGCCCTGTGCGCCCGGGGCGAGGAAGGGCTGGCCAAGGCCGCCGCCGAACTGCGCGGTGAGGGGGCCACAGTGTTCGCGGAGCCGGTCGACGTCACCGACCCGGCCGCCCTGGCGGGATTCGTGGAGCGGGCGGCCGGTGAACTCGGCGGGCTGGACCTGCTGGTGTCCAACGTGTCGGCGGGCAACGTGAAGGGCCCCGAGTCCTGGGAAGCCAGCCTGCGCGGCGACCTGATCCCGTTCGCGGGCCTCGTAGAGGCGGCTCTTCCGCATCTGGAGGCCTCCGACCGGGCCGCCGTCGTGGCCATCGGCACCACCAACGCCTCCGACACCGCGCGCCCGGCCGGAGCGAACTCCTACTCCGCGCTCAAGGCGGCCGTCGTCCAGCACGCCTCGGCGCTCGCGCACTCCCTCGCGCCGAAGGGCATCCGAGTCAACACCGTCTCGCCCGGCCCGATCGACTTCCCCGGTGGTGCCTGGGAGACCATCCGCACCAGCCGCCCGGAGGTGTACGAGGAGGTCCTCGCCAAGCTGCCGATCGGCCGCTACGGCACCGCCGAGGACGTGGCCGCGGCGGTGGCGTTCCTTCTCGGGCGGACCGGCTCCTTCTGCGTCGGGGTCAACCTCGTGGTGGACGGCGGGCTGCTCACCCGCGTCCAGTACTGAGCCGTGGCGGGCCCGGCCGGCCGCCTGGACGCCGTACTGGTCTGCGGCGGACGGTGGCACGACTTCGACCACGCGCGGCTGCGGCTGCTGGAGCTGCTCGCCGAGCATCCCCGGGTGCGCACCACGGTGTACCAGGACTACGACTGCCTGGCCGCCCTCGACAGGGCGGACCTGCTGGTCACCTATACCTGTGACGTCCGGCCCCGCCCGGCGCAACGGGCGGCGCTGGCACGGTTCGTCGAGCGGGGCGGGCGCTGGCTCGCCCTGCACGGCACCAACGCGGTGATCGAGCCGTCGGCGGGCGGCGGCTCGCGGGTGTTCACCACTCCGCGGCTCCTCGGGGAAGTGGCGGAGGTGCTCGGCAGTCAGTTCCTGGCCCACCCGCCGATCGAGCCGTACGAGGTGCTGGTGACCCGGCCCGGCCATCCGCTGGTCGCCGGGATCGAACCGTTCACGGTCACCGACGAGCTGTACGTGAGCGAGATGCACGGCGAGCTGGAGGTGCTGCTGCACGCCGAGTACACGGGGCCGTGCCGCGGTTTCGCCGAGGGCGACACGGCGGCCCTCGACCGCGCGCCCCGGCCGGTGCTGTACCTCAAACGGCACGGCCGCGGCGAGGTCTGCTACTTCACCCTCGGCCACTGCCGGGGCCGCTACGACGTGCAGGACCTCGGCGTGGACGACACCGGGCGCGTGGACGTGGGGCCCTGGGAGACACCGGAGTTCCTGACCGTGCTCCGGCGCTGTGTGGAGCGGACGGTGGGCGGGCGAAGCCCGGCTCGGTGAAACGCGGGCCGTGGAGTGGCTGTCCGACCTGCGGATTGTTATGGACGGGGCCTCGCAGCAGGCGTACCGTGCCTCCGCACGCGCTCTATCGCGGGCCTTTGCGTACTCTGCCCGTGGGGGGCCACCGTCATGTCTGCATCCAATGAACTCCGTCCGCGGCGCATGCTGCCGAACGGAACACCACGCTCGGTGCGCGGCCTGCTGGCAGCGGCGTCGGTGTCGCTCGCGATCGTCGCCCTGAGCGATCTCCTCGCCGTCTTCGCCGGAGCGCGGATCTACCTGCTCATCGACGAGGACCAGGAATTCGCCGTTGCTCCCCAGCAAGGGCTGGACGCCGCGTACTCGCTGTACCAGACAGCCGGCAACATTCAGGGCATCGTGTTCCTGCCCTGCGCGGTCCTCTTCGTCGCATGGTTCTTCTGGACGCGCCGCAACACCGGGCTGCTGGCACCCGATCGGTTCCGTAGGGGCCCGGGCTGGGCCATCGGGGGCTGGCTCATCCCACTGGCGAACTTCTGGCTGCCGTACCGCATCGCCGTCGACATGTGGGGTGCCGCGTCACCCCTGCCCGCCGACGGGGAACCGTACCGGGCAGGGATCTGGCCCGTGAACCTGTGGTGGGGCCTGCTCGTTTCCAGCTCGCTGTACGGCCTGTACGCCGAGTCGCGATATGAGAGCGCAGAGACCCTCACGGAGACTCGGGCCGCGGTGATGCAGTACATGGCAGCGGACGTCCTGGACCTGGCCGCTGCCGTGGCCGCGGTGTACTTCGCCGTCCGCCTGACGTCCATGCACTGGCTGAAGGCGACGGCAAGCAGCCCTTACCGCGCGTGAGGCGACGAGGCGTGCGGCAAGACCACCGCGCGGCCGTCGATCTCCCCGGCGTGCAGGCGCTCGTACGCCTCTGGTGCCTGATCCAGTGTGAAGGTCTCCACGTGGGACGACACGAGACCCTGGCGTGCGAGCTCCAGGACCTCCATGAGTTCCGTCCGGCTGCCCCAGTAGGGGAAGGAGGCCGACACCTCGAACGGCAGGCCGCCGCCGAAGCCGACGGCCAGTGTGCCCCCGCCGAGGCCGACGACCGTGACATCGCCCGCCACCGCCACCGACGCGGCGGCCACGGCCAGGGTCGCCTCGGCCCCGACGAAGTCCAGGACGACCTGCGCTCCCGTACCGCCGGTGAGTCCGCGGATCCGTGCGGCCGCCTCGCCGTCGGAGAGGAGCGTCTCGTGGGCGCCGACTTCGCGGGCCAGCTCCAGTTTCTCCTTGCTCACGTCGAGGGCGACCACCCGGGCCGGGGTCAGCGCGCGCAGCAGCTGCACGGCGAGATGCCCCAGGCCGCCGACGCCGATCACCACCGCCGTGCTGCCGGGCAGCAGCTTCGGCAACGACCCGCGGATCGCGTGATACGGGGTCAGCCCGGCGTCCGTGAGGGGCGCGGCCTGCACCGGGTCGAGTCCGTTCAGGGGCACCAGGTGCCGGGGCGAGTCCACCAGTACGTACTCCGCCAGGGCACCGGGTGAGCCGAGCCCCGGCGGCAGGATGCCTAGCCCGGCGGCGTGCGGACAGCAGTTCTCCTTGCCTTCGGCGCACTGGTGGCAGCGCCCGCAGCCCCACGGGCCGTACACCGCCACCGCCTCGCCCTCCGTCACGGCGGTGACACCGGCACCCAGCGCCGCCACCGTGCCGACGCCCTCGTGACCGAGTGTCATCGGCAGGGCGTAGGGGAACCGCTCCTCGGGCCAGCCCATCACCGCCAGATCGGAGTGGCAGAGCCCGGCCGCCGTCACCTTCAACAGCACCTGGCCCGGGCCGGGTTCGGGGACCGGGACTTCCACGACCTCGGGAGCGTGCCCCACCCGCCGGTACTGAAGTGCCTTCATCATCAGAGCTCCTTGCCGGTGGCCGAGTCCGGCCGGGTTCTCGCCCGGCGGCGCAGGACGGTCGGCAGGGCGATGCGGCCACCGGTGAGCACCAGCGCCACGATGAGGACCGAGCCGGTGAACAGGCTCGCGGCCCACTGCGCGCTGGTGGCGAGCCCGAGGCCCGTGATGCCGGTGCCGAGCAGGAGCACCGCGAGGACCGTGCCCCAGGCGTTGAAGCGGCCCGCCCGCAACTGGGTCGCCCCGACGAAGGCGGCGGCGTAGGCCGACAGCAGGTACGGGGTGCCCGCGGTCGGCGATCCGGAGCCGACCGAGGCCGTGAAGACGACGCCGGCGAAACCGGACAGGAGAGCGGAGGCCACCAGGGTCAGAAAGCGCAGCCGGTCAGTGCGCACCCCTTGCAGCCGGGCCGCGTCGGCGTTGAACCCGGTCGCGTACAACCGGCGCCCGGTGGCGGTGTGTTCCAGCAGGAACCAGATGGCGAGGGCGGCGAGCAGCAGATACAGCACCGGCAGGGTGACGCCGCCGGCGTCCAGCTGGGCGATGCTCGCGAACGGCTCGGCGAGCAGCCGCACACCGGTGATCGAGCTGTCGTTGGTGACCATGGTGATCAGGGACTGGATCAGCGCGCCGGTGGCCAGGGTGGCGATGAACGAGTCGACGCGCAGGACCACCACCACGATGCCGTTGACGACCCCGACCAGCAGCGCGGCGGTCATCGCCAGCGCGATGGCCGTGCCGGGCCCGAAGCCGGCGGAGACCATGAAGTGGGCGGTCAGCACGCTGGTGAGCGACATGGTGAAGGCGATGGAGAGGTCGAAGACGCGCGCGGCCAGCGGCGGTACGACGCTGAGTGCGACCAGGCCCGCCACGGCGTTGCCGTTCAGTACCTGCTTGACCGTGATCATGGTCGGGAACGTGTCCGGCGCCCACACGGTGAAGAGCACGACGATGACCAGCCACACGTACACGGCGCCGATGTTGCGGAACGACAGGGCGGCCACCGCCCGTCGGGCCCATGTCCCCGGTACGTACACCGCGGATCTCTCCGGTGCGGACGGCGGGACCTCCGCCGCCCGGGTCGGGGTGGACGTCATGTCACTCGGTTCCTTCCAGGGCTCATGTCACTCGGTTCCTTCCATGGCGTGCACGAGCGCGGGCTCGGTGATGTCCCGGCCGCTGATCTCCCGTGCGATCCGGCCGTCCCGCACCACCAGGACGCGGGTGCACAGCGCGAGCAGGTCCTGCGTGTCGGAGGAGGACACGATGACGCCCATGCCCTCGTCTGCCTGACGCTCTATCAGGTCGTACAGCTGAAGGCGGGTGGCGATGTCCACGCCCGCCGTGGGTTCGCACAGCGCCAGCACCGGCGGCCGCCCGGCCAGGCAGCGGGCCATGACGACCTTTTGCTGGTTGCCGCCGCTCAGCGTGGTGATCCGGGCCCCGTGTCCGGCCGTTCGCACCCCGACCCGCCGGATCCAGTCCTGCGCCAGGGCGGACTCGCGGCGCCGGCGCAGCCGCCCGGACCGGGAGCGCAGCCGGTCCAGGAGCGGCAGGGTGAGGTTCTCGCCGACCGAGAAATCGCCGATCACTCCCTCGCCCGCCCGGTCCGCCGGGACCAGGGGAAGACCCAGGCCGCTCGCGTCACGCGCCTCGGTCCACCGCTCGGAGCGTCCCGGCAGCCGCATCCTGCCGCTCACCCGCCCGGCGTGGGCCCCGCACACCGCGTACGGCACGACCTCGTGGCCGGAGCCGACCAGACCGGTGATGCCCAGGCGCTCGCCCCCGGCCAGGTCGAAGTCGACCCCCCGCAACGGCCCGGCCCACAGGTCGCGGACCTCCAGCACCGGGTCGGCAGGAGCGGAAGGGGGCGCCGGACGGTGCGCGGTCTCCATCTCCTCGCCCGCCATCAGCTCCGCCAGCAGGCGCGGAGTGAGCTCGGCGACCGGGCGGGTGGCGATCCGGCGCCCGCCGCGGATCACGGTGACCCGGTCGGCGAGCGCGAAGATCTCGTCCATCCGGTGGGAGACATACAGGACACCGGCCCCGGCGTCGCGGACCTCCCGCACGATGTCGAAGAGACGGGCCACCTCGCCGGGCGGCAGTACCGCGGTGGGTTCGTCGAGCACCAGGACCCCGCGGCGGCCCTCCCAGCCCTGAAGTGCGGCGGCGATGGCCACCACCGTGCGCTGGACGGGGGTGGCCGTCATCAGGGGCCTGCGTACGTCGATGCCGAGGCCGAACCGTTCGACGAGGGCGTTCGTCCTCCGCTCCATCTCCGGCCAGCGGATGTTGCCGAACGCCGTGCGGGCGAAGCCATGGCTGAGCGCGAGGTTGTCGATGGCGCTCAACTCTCCCACCAGCCCCAGCTCCTGGTGGACGAAGCGGAGCCGGTCGTGGCGGGAAGCCGAGACCTGGCCGAGGCCGAACGGCTCGCCGTCGAGTTCGGCCACCGCACCCGGCTCCGCATGGTGGTAGCCGGCGAGGATCTTGATCAGGGTGGACTTGCCGGAGCCGTTGGGACCGATCAGGGCGTGGATCTCGCCGGGCATGACCTCGAGGCCGACGTCCCTCAGCGCCTGGGTGCCGCCGAATCTCTTCGACAGGGCGGCCACCCGTAGCACCGGCCCGGTCAACTCAGTCCCCACAGCGCCTTGAACTGCTTCTCGTAGTCCTCGACGATCGGGAAGTCGCCGTCGGCGGAGGGCAGGTTGTCCTTGGTGACGAGCATGTTGGGCAGCGCCGCCTTCTGGTCCACCGCCATGGGCTGGCCGGTGAAGTGCCGGGCCAGCGCGTCGGCCTGGATCCAGGCCGTCTCGTGCGAGTTCAGCGCCATCGCGCCGTCGGTGAGACCGCCCTGGATGTACTGGTAATTCTGCGCGTCACCGACGTTGACGACGATGTGCTTGCCGGTGACCCCGGCGGTCTTCAGCGCGGCCGGCACGCCCACGTTGAGCAGGCCCAGGGAGAAGACGACATGGGTCACCTTCGGGTGCGACCGGAGGTACGACACCACGCGGTCCGGCATGTCCTTGCCCACCGCGGTGATCGGCACGTCGACGTTGTCGAGCGCGCAACCGTCGCACCATTCCTTGTACTTGGCCGCGAAGGAGTCCTTGACGGGCTTGAGGATCGTGTAGGCCGGCAGGTCGAAGTAGACGGTGTCCGCCTTGGCGCCGCTGTTCGACACCACCCATGAGGCGAGCATCTCGCCCTGGACGCCGACGTCCTTCGGGCCGTTCTTCAGCAGGGAGATGCCGTCGCCCGTCACGTCGTCGGCGTTCGACTGGATGACGGGGATACCGGCCGCCTTCAGCTGTGCCAGCTGCTTGGCGTAGACGGCACGGGGGAAACCGGAGGCGACGACGGCGTCCGGCTTGTCGCGTACGGCCTGCTCGTAGGCGGCCTGGACGGACTCCGGAGTGCCCTGGGTGGCGATCTGCTTGACCTCCCAGCCGAGTTCCTTCGCGGCCTCGGTGAAGAAGCCGGCGAGGTCCTTGCAGGACTGGACGCCACAGAGGATGAAGTCGATCTTCTTGCCCTTGGGGATCGCCTTGCCCACCGGCTCGGTCACGGAGATCGTGGCCGGGCGCTCGGAGTACTTCGCCAGGGCTGCGCGGGCCGCCGTCAGGCCGGGGGAGGCGGGCGCCCCCGCCTGAGTCGAGTCGGCGGCCGGAGTGGTCCCGGTGCCGCATGCCGCGAGGGCGAGCAGGGCGGTGACGGGGAGGGTCGCGGTGATGGCGCGGCGGACCGCGCGACGGGGTCTGGAACTCATCGTTGAGTGCTCCCGTGGTGAGACGGAGAAACTTAAGAGGCACTACAGCCTCAAGTGGGTCGGAGTGTGACATGCCCCAGCGGGCTTGGGGAGAGGGTTGCCGCAAGAAATTCCGGAAGAACGGTGCGAAAGTGCGGTGACCTCGTCAGGTGAGGAGATCGTCCACCGGCACGAGTGTTGCTCCGGGCGGCAACCGGTAACTACACTCAATCTAAAGTTTCTGCCGGAGGAGAGATGATGGACGAAACGTCGGAACCGGCCACGGCACGGTGCCCCGGGCCCAGCGTCCAGGACTACCTCGACCAGGACAGCCGCCCCGTTCCCCCCGCCCTGAGGTACGAGCGCAACGACTACCTCGGCAGCGAGGACATCGACACCGCCCGTTTCACCTCCCGCGAGTGGGCCGAACGCGAGATGCGGCAGGTCTGGCGGCGCGTGTGGCAGTTCGCCTGCCTGGAGAGCGAGATCCCCGAGGTCGGCGACCACGAGGTCTACGAGATCGGCGACGACTCCCTCATCGTCGTCCGCACGGCTCCCGACGAGATCCGCGCCTACGTCAATGTCTGTCTGCACCGCGGCCGCAAACTGCGCACCGGCGGCGGCAACGTCAGCGAGTTCCGCTGCTCGTTCCACGGCTTCGCCTGGAACCTCGACGGCACGATGCGGACCCCGCCCTGTGCCTGGGACTTCCCGCACGTCACCCCGGAGAAGTTCGCCCTCCCCGAGGCCCAGGTGGCCACCTGGCGCGGCTTCGTCTTCATCAACATGGACCCGTACGCCGAGTCCTTCGACAGCTACCGCGGCACCTTCGACGACTACTACATCTGGCCGCTGGAGAACCGCTACAAGTCGCTGCACATCGCCAAGGTGCTGCCCTGCAACTGGAAGGTCGCGCAGGACGCGTTCATCGAGTCCTTCCACGTGATCGCCACCCATCCGCAGATGCTGACGTGGCTCGCCGACGCCAACTCGCAGTACGACGTCATGGCGGACCAGCCGAACTGGAACCGGATGATCAACATCCAGGGCGCGCCCAGCCCGCACGTGGCGGACTCCGTCACGGAGGAGGACGTCCTGGAGACCTTCTACGACTCGCGCTCGTTCTACGCCGCCGCCCAGGGACGTGACCTGGTGATGCAGGAGGGTGACGAGCTGCCGGCGATCCCGCCCGGCGGCACGGCCCGTCAGGTCCTCGCCGCGCGGATGCGCGAACAACTGGCGGCCACCTCGCAGCAGGACTTCTCGGAGACACCCGACACCGAGCTGCTGGACGCCATCAACTACTTGTTGTTCCCCAATTTCAACCCCTGGGGCGGCGCCAAGTCGAACATCATCTACCGGTTCCGGCCCAACGGCCTCGACCCCGACTCCTGCACCGCCGAGATCATCTTCATGTCGTCCCCGAAGCAGCCCGGCCAGACGCCGCCCCCGGCGAAGATCCGCTGGGTGCCTCAGGACACGCTCTTCGCCGACATCCCCGAACTCGGCGTCCTCGGGCCCGTCTTCGACCAGGACTGCGAGAACCTGCCCTACGTCCAGCAGGGCCTGAAGGCGATGCGCAAGCCGGGCATCACCCTGGCGAACTACCAGGAGAGCCGTATCCGCCACTTCAACCAGACGCTCGACCAGTGGATGAGCAGGTGACCCACCGGGTGGCGGTCAGGCCCTCCGGCGTCGAGCTCGAAGTCCTCGACGGTGAGGACCTGTTCACCGCCGCCGGGCGGCTCGGCTACCGCTGGCCCACCGTCTGCGGCGGCCAGGGCACCTGCCGCACCTGCTTCGTCCAGGTCGAGGAGGGCACCGAGAACTGTTCCCCCGTGGACCCGCTGGAACGCGAGGGCATCGAGGCCCTGCGCAGACCGGTGGACGGCCTGACCCGGCTCGCCTGCCGGCTCCGGGTCGAGGGCCCGGTGACCGTGACCAAGCGCGGCGTACGCCGCCGAGTGCAGGAGTGAGACCCCCATGTCCAAGCAAGTGATCCACCCGCTGACCGGCCATGTGTACCGGCTCACCGAGGACGGCCTGGTCGAGGTGACCGATCCCAGGACAGGGGTACAGGGCGTCTTCGACTTCCAGGCCCGGTGGCAGTCGGGCGAACTGCGCCACGCCGACCTCCAGATGGCCGGCTGGGTCGGCCGCCTCGCCCAGCGGCGCACCACCCCGCAGCCGGAGGAGTGATCCCGTGACGCCTCGCACCACCCGGGTGGTCTGCCTTGCGCGCCGGCCCGACGGAGAACCGCTTCCCGCTGACTTCGTCATGGAGGAGCGCCCGCTGCCGGCCCTGGGGGAGGGGCAGCTGCTCGTCCGCAACCTCTACATGAGCGTCGACCCGTCCATGCGCGGGCGGCTGTCGACCACCGAGAAGCACTACACGCACAACTTCACCCCGGGCTCGCCGCTCGACGGCCGCGCCCTCGGTGTCGTGGAGGAGAGCCGCTGCGCCTCGGTGCCGCCGGGCACGTACGTACGTCATCAGCTCGGCTGGCGGGAGCGGGCGGTGCTCGACGCGGTGGCCGTTGATGGAGCAGGCCGCATCGACCCGGTACTCGCGCCGCTGCCCACCTGGCTGGGCCTGCTCGGCCAGACCGGATTCACCGCGTACGTCGGCCTGACCCGTGTCGCGCGGCTGCGGCCGGGCGACACCGTCTTCGTGTCGGCGGCGGCAGGCGCCGTCGGCACCGCCGCCGGCCAGTTCGCCCGTCTGCTGGGCGCGCAGCGCGTCATCGGGACCGCCGGAGGGCCGGACAAGTGCGCCCTGCTGATGAAGGAGTTCGGCTACGACGCCGCCGCGGACTACCGTGCCGAGCCGGTGCGCGACGCGCTGGCGCGGATGGCACCCGACGGCATCGACGTGTACTTCGACAACGTCGGCGGTGAGCAGCTCGCCGCCGCGCTGCACGCGCTGCGCCCCGGTGGCCGGGTCGCCCTGTGCGGCATGATGTCGCAGTTCGGCGGCGCGGGACGGACCGTGGACATCAACCAGTTGATCCAGGCGGTCCTCAAGCGGCTGACCTTGTCCGGGTTCATCGTCCGCGACCACGAGGACCTGCGGCCGGAATTCGAGCAGCGGGTCGCGGGCTGGCTCGCCGAGGGCCGGATCACCGCGCGCGAGACGGTCGCGGACGGCCTGGAGAACGCCGCGGGGGCGCTGCTGTCCCTGCTGGGCGGCGGCAACGTCGGCAAGATGCTGGTGCGGCTGGACGGTTCCAGCTGAGCATGCCGGAAACGGCGCCCCGGCCGGGGCGCCGTTTTCAGCGCAGGGGATGTGACGCGGCGACGGTGTGGGCCGTCAGCGAGGCCCCGGCCCGGGTCAGCCCCGCCACGGCCGTACGGAAGTCCTTGATGTGCGGGGTGGCGAAGTGCTCGTCGAGAGCCTGCCGCGAGGTCCAGTGCTCGTACACCCGGATACGCCGCTCGTCCTCGGGGTCGGCGGTCATCGCGTAGTCCAGACAGCCGGGTTCCTCCTCGCGGGTGCGCCGGCCCAGCTCGACGAGGGCCGCCAGCATGGTGTCGCGGTCGCCGGGCTCGTAGTCCATCCAGCCGGAGACGATGAGTTCCTCAGCCATGGTGGTCCTTTCGAGGTCGTGCCCGCGGGCCCGTCGCTCCGGTGCAGGGAAGCGACGGGCCCGCGGAGTTCTCAGATGCCGAGCGGGGCGGGAACACTGTCCACGGTGACCGTGCCCTGCTCACCGTCGACCGTGATCATCATGCCGTCCCGCAGCCGTCGCGTTCCGCCCTCGACGGAGATGACGGCCGGGATGCCCAGCTCACGGCAGACCACCACGGCGTGGCTGTTGAGCGCGCCCACGTCCACGACGGCCGCCCCGGCCACCAGGAACAGCGGGGTCCAGGCCGCGTCCGTGATCGGCGCGACCAGCACCTCGCCGGGCTCCAGTGCCTCGCACGAAGCCGGGTCGGTGACCACCCGCACCCTGCCGGTGTACGTGCCGTGGCTGCCGCCGACACCGCCGAGCACATCGCCCTCGACGGCCGCCTCGGTCCGCTCCTCGGCACGGCGCGGCCAGGTGTCGATCTCGGTCTGCGCGTCGTCGGCGACGAAGAACGGCGGTTCCAGCTCGTGCAGGCCCGCGTACTCCTCGAGCCGCCGCGCGATCACCGGGCCGAAGGACTCCGGGGCGGCGACGTAGTCGTCGAGCTCGGTGTCCAGCAGCATCATCACGTCCTCGGGCCGGGCGAAGAGCCCCGCCTCGACACCGCGGCGGCCGAGCTCCCGTACGGCCATGCGGATCTCGTTGACGACGGTGACGCAGTTCGCCTTGGTGCGCTCGCGGGCCGGGATCCACACCCGGGAGGCGTGCATGCCGGCGTCGAACATCGGCTGCGCCTCCTCGGGCAGCACGGCCCGGATCTCGCGCGCCGTCCGCTCGCGCCCCTCGGTCAGCCGTGTGCGGCGGGCGGCCGGGGAGTCGTCGTCGGGGCTGTGCCGGATCCGGTCGACCAGGGCCAGCGCCTGGACGGGTGCCGCCTCCCACGACAGCGCGTGGATGTCCCACTCGTTGGGACCGCGGTCGCCGGACTCCGCGAGGAACTCCTCGAAGGAGTCACGGAACGCCTTCACGTCCCCGCTCGCCCCCTCGAGCGCCCGCTCCACCGCGGCCGGACCCTGGTCGAAGAGCGCGCTCAGTTCGGCCGAGGCCGCCACCTGGCGGGACAGTGTCCACAGCCCGGTCGACGGGGAGGCGGAGTCGACGTCGCCGAGACCGCCGATCAGGTCGAGCATGGCGCCGGGGCGGTCCACGCTCGCGCACAGCGGGCCGAGGATCGCCGGCCCGACGGACGCGGGCAGCGACGACTCGACGTGCCGCTGGAAGGTCGTCTCCACCTCGTCCAGCAACGACCGTACGTGCGACACCAGTTCGGCGTCCGAAAGCTTCGCCAGGTCGGGTCGCGAGCGGCGCAGGGCGCGCAGCCGTTCCCGGTCGGCGTCGGCCTCCGGGAAGCCGGCCTGGCCGAGCATCCGCTGGAGCGTCGCGCCCGCCTTGGCGGTCAGCTCCTCGTCCTGGTCGTCCGGGTGCGCCAGGTACACCGGCGTGTCGGAGCGCTGACCGACGAAGGCGGCGTCGATCTGGTCCGCCGTCTGGCCCATACGGATGCCGAACAGCCGCATGTGGGACAGGTTCAGGTAGAAGTGGCCGCCGAACATGCCGACGAACGGCGGCCTGGGGCCGGCCACCTCCTCCTCGCGGTAGATGCCGAACCCGACGAAGCCGTGCCGCCAGCCTTGCAGGCCTCGCCCCCAGACCAGGGTCCAGCCCAGCGGGCTGGCGGGTTCCGGCAGGGTCTCGCCCGCGTTGGCCCGGGTGTAGTGCGGCAGCCGCTCACTGCGCTGCCAGTCCGTGATCCAGCTCTTCATGACCGAGGTCTCCCGCTGTCCGTACCCGCGCCTACCACTGCGCTGTTCCGCCGTCGACGCTGATCAGCGTGCCGGTGATACCCGCCCCCGCCTCGCTCGCGAGCAGTGAGGCGACCGCCGCGATCTGCTCCACCGTGGTGATCTTCTTGGTGGCGGCGTGCTCGGCGAAGCGGCCCAGCCAGTCCTCGTAGGAGATGCCCTCGGCCTCCGCGGCGGTGGGACCTGCGGCCCGCATGAGGTCGGTGTCGACGGCGCCGGGGCAGATGGCGTTGCAGGTGATGCCCTGGGTGCCGTACTCGAAGGCGGTCGCCTTGGTCAGGCCGTGGATGGCGTGCTTGTTGGTGATGTAGTGGCTGATCGCGGGCTTGTTGGCCTGCTTGCCCTCCACCGAGGAGATGTTGATGATGCGGCCCCAGCCGCCCTCCAGCATCTTCGGCAGGGCCCGGCGGGTGCCGTAGAAGTAGCCGTTGACGTTCAGGTTGAGGGCGTTGTGCCAGGCCTCGTCGCTGAGCTGGTGGATCGGGGCGAAGCCGGAGCTGCCGCCGACGTTGTTGACCCAGATGTCGAGCCTGCCGAAGCGCTCGGCGGCGAAGTCGGCGAGGCCCTCGATGTCCTCCTGGCTGTTGGCGTCGCAGGGGTGGAAGACGGCCCGGTCCCCGGCGTCCATCTCCTCCAGGGCCTGCTTGCCCTTGACCTCGCTGCGGCCGCTGATGACGACCGTGGCGCCGTCGGCCAGGAAGGCCTCGGCGATGGCGCGGCCGATGCTGCGCGTGCTGCCCGTGATCACCGCGACACGTCCGTCGAGGCTGCCCGTAGCCACCATGGTGTTCTCCCGCGAGTCTTGTTGGTTGCTCACCTGGCGGCTCTGTGGGGTGCTGTGTCCAGGTGCTGATGGATGGTGCGGTGGAAGTGCTGGAGTCCGGGCTCGTTGCGTCCGAAGACGAAGTCGGTCCCGTCGAGGGCCTTAAGGCCCTGCTGGACTCCGTAGGTGGTCGCGTAGTCCTCGTCGCGGACCACCTCGTGGAACCATGCGCCGAACCGGTCGGCGGCCTGGCGCTCCTCCTCGGTGACCGCCGGGTCGCGCAGCAGGATGATCTGCTGGGTCACCGACTCGGTCGCCGTCCGGGGGAGCACCAGGGAGACGGCGATCTTCTGGCGCCAGCCGCCCGCGATCGCGAGGCCGGGGAAGAGCCAGTAGATGGGCCCGACGCAGTCCCCGGGGTCACGCTGGTCCGGCGGCAGCTCGACCGCCTGCGCGATGGGGCGCAGGGCCGGTGCGATGCGCTGGTGGGGGCCCCAGGTGTCGTGGGCCATCATGTTCGAGAGGTTCGTCTCGAACACCGTCTTCGGGTGCAGCGAGGCGAAGTGGTACGTCTCCAGATACCCGTCGAGGGTGACCTTCCAGTTGGGACTGGTCAGCTCGCTGGTGGCGTAGTGGTGGCACTCCGCCAGTCGGAGGCCCTCCAGCAGGGGCTGGAGGTCGCCGAGCCAGGCGTCCAGGTCGGGCTCGGCCGCCGGGTCCAGCGAGACGAAGACGATGCCCGCGCGCTCCCCGGCCGGGAGCCGGACAAGGCTGCGGCCCTCACGCGGAACCTCCCCGAAGGTCTTCTCCGCGTACACGCCCCGCAGCTCTCCGGCGAGGTCGTACGACCAGGAGTGGTAGGGGCAGGTGAGCCGCTTCGACACCCCGCAGCCGGGTTCGATGAGCTTGGCTCCCCGGTGCCGGCAGGCGTTGATCATCGCGTGCACGGTGCCCTGGCGGTCACGGGTGATCAGCACGGGGATGCCGAGCACGTCGATCGCCTTGTAGGTGTTCGGCCCGGGAAGCTCGCAGGACATGGCGAGCGGCAGGGGGACGCCGCGGTGGACGGCGTCCGTCTCGCGCTGCCAGCGATCGGCGTCGAGGTAGTTGGCGACGGGTTCCGTCCACTGGCCGTCCGCCTCGTGCGTCGTGTTGTCGCGGTAGTGCGTCATCACACGCTCGACGAGTTCGGCCGCCTCCCGCCGCATCGTCAGGGACGCGGCGTCGGTGGACCGGTCCTGGCTGATCCACGACGCGTATTCGGGGGCCGAGGGGGCCGAGGCAGCCGAGGGAGCCGACGGTGCCGAGATCGGCGACCTGGGTTCGGCGTCTGTTCCCCGAATCTCCGGCGAACTGGTTTGGACCACGATGTCCTCACATCCTCCCAGCCGCGAGCCGGTGACCGGCTTCGGAATGCGACAGCTGGGCTGTGTCCGAAACGACAACAGGACTTAGTGTGGTCTGTCAATAGAAAGTGGCGAAGTTGCCGCTCGGTGTCCCGTGGGGGTGGGTGTGATGGTCATGACCCTGCCGTTCGAGGTGGGCGTGGTGGTGCGGGACCTGGAGCTGATGGAGCGCTTCTACTGCGACGTGCTCGGCTGTCGCGCCGAGCGCCGCTCGGGCGTACCGGAGTCCGTCGGCGGCCCGGCCGGGCTCGGCGGCGAGCTGGTGGTCGCGTGGCTACGGGTGCCCTCCGGAGGGTGCGTGAAGTTGATCCTTCCCCGGTCGGCGGCGGTGCCGACGGGCGCTGTGGCCTCGCCGACCGGGCATCTCGGGCTGTCGTATCTGACCTTCCATCTGGACGACATGGACCCTGTGGTCGCGGTCCTGCCGACCGCGGGTGCCCGGCCCCTGTCGGAGCCGGTCGTCGTCCGGGCTCGCGGTCGGCGCGTCAGCTTCTGGGCCGATCCGGAGGGCAATGTCGTGGAGTTGGTGGACGCACGCGCCGGTGACCCGGGTCCGGACCATAGTAATTAGAGACACTGTTCAGTAAGGTGCCCCTGCTGGTTACTGTAGACCAGCACAAGTAAGTCCGATTGCTTGGCAACCTCCCTCGGACGAAGGGGCGGACGATGGCTCAACGAGTGTCAACGGCGTCGAAGAAAACCACGCAGGTCAGCGAGCAGGTCATCAAGGACCTGCACGAGCGCATGGTGCGCATCCGGCTGTTCGAGACCGAGGCGGGAAAACTCATGGAGGCCGGCAAACTGCCCGGCTTCCTGCACCTCTATGTCGGCCAGGAAGCCGTCGCCGCCGGCGTGATGGCGGCCCTGCGCGACGACGACCAGATCACCTCCACCCACCGCGGCCACGGGCACGCCGTGGCCAAGGGCGTCGGCTTCCGCGAGATGTACGCCGAGCTGTACGGCCGGGTCACCGGCGCCTGCCTCGGCCGCGGCGGCAGCATGCACATCAACGACCTCACCCGCGGCATGCTCGGCGCCAACGGCATCGTCGGGGCCGGCGTCCCGATCGCCGTGGGCGCGGCCTTCGCCGCCCGGTACAAGGGCGAGGACAACGTCGCCGTGACCTTCTTCGGCGACGGCGCCACCAACATCGGCGCCTGGCACGAGGGCGCCAACATGGCCGCGATCCTCGGCCTGCCCGTGGTCTTCGTCTGCGAGAACAACGGCTACGCGGAGTTCACCCCGCAGTCCGCGCACATGCTGCTCACCGATGTCGCCGACCGCGCCGCCGCCTACGGCATGCCCAGCGTGATCGTCGACGGCATGGACGCGGCCGCCGTCCACCGGGCCGCCGTCGAAGCCGTGGAACGGGCCCGGGCCGGCGCGGGCCCGATGATGATCGAGGCCAAGACCTACCGCTTCTTCGACCACCAGGGAGTCAAGGGACTGCGTCACCCGTACCGCTCCGACGAGGAGGTCGCGCAGTGGAAGACGCGTGACCCCATCGACCTGCTGGAGGCCCGGGCCGTCGCCGACGGCACCGCCACCCGTGCGGAGCTGGACGACGTATGGCAGCGCACGCGCGACGAGATCGCCGAGGCCATCGCGTACGCCGAGGCGAGCCCGCTGCCCGACCCCGCCGACCTGCTGCTCAACGTCTACTCGGGATGACCGCCATGACCACCACCACCGAGGCACCGGCCGTCACCCCGGTCGCCGCCCCCCGCAAGCTGTCCTACGTCAAGGCCTTCAACGAGGGACTCGCACAGGCCATGCGCGAGGACGAGAACGTCTTCGTCGCCGGTGAGGACGTGGCCGGATACGGCGGCGTCTTCCGCATGTTCGACAACCTGCTCGACGAGTTCGGCCCCCGCCGCATGATCGACACCCCGATCTCCGAAGCCGCCCTGGTCGGCCTCGGCGTGGGAGCCGCCGCCCGGGGCCTGCGGCCCGTCGTCGACCTGATGTTCATGGACTTCATCGGCGTCTGCCTCGACCAGATCGTCAACCAGGCGGCCAAGATGAAGTACATGTTCGGCGGCGCGCTGTCCGTGCCGCTCACCATCACCACCGCCTCCGGCGCGGGCCTCGGCGCCGCGGCGCAGCACAGCCAGAGCCTGGAGGCATGGCTGGCCCACGTGCCCGGCCTCAAGGTGGTCATGCCCAGCGACGCGTACACCGCCAAGGGCCTGACCGTCTCGGCCATCCGGGACGACAACCCGGTCGTCATCATGCTCAACAAGGTCCTGCTCGGCAGCACCAGCGAGGTGCCCGAGGAGATCTACGGCATTCCGCTGGGTCAGGCGCACACCGCACGGCACGGCTCCGACGTCACGGTGATCGCCCTGGGCCGCATGGTGGGGGAGGCCCTCGCGGCAGCCGAAGAACTGGCGGCCGAGGGCGTGGAGATCGAGGTGATCGACCCCCGCAGCGTGCAGCCGCTGGACACCGAGACGATGTTCGCCTCCGTCCGCCGCACCAACCGGGTGCTCGTGGTGCACGAGGCCGTCACCTTCGGCGGGCTCGGCGCGGAGATAGCCGCCCAGATCCAGGACTCCGCCTTCGACTACCTGGACGCGCCGGTCCTGCGCATCGGCGCCCCCTTCTCCCCGGTTCCCTTCTCCCCGGTCCTGGAGAAGGCGTACGTGCCCGATCGCGCCCGCATCGCCCAGGGGTGCCGGCGTCTCCTCGAAAGGGCGTGACCGACATGGCGGTCGAGGTGCTGCTGCCGAAGATCGGTCTGACCATGCAGGAAGGCACGATCGACGAATGGCTCGTGCCGGCCGGCGCGGCCGTCGCGGAGGGCGACGCGCTGCTGAGGCTGGCGACCGACAAGGTCGACGTGGACGTCGAGGCGGAGGCCGGGGGACTGTTCCACCCGGTGGTCCCGGCGGGCGTCACCGTCCCCACCGGGTCCGTCATCGGCTGGCTGCTGGCCGAGGGCGAGCACCCGCCGGGCCCGGCGGGTACGCCGATGCCGGAAGGGTCCGGGGTCGGTGCGGGTACTTCTCCGCCCGCGCTCAACGGCACCGGGGCTGTTCCCGCGGTGCCCTCCGCGAACGGCGCTGAGTCTGCGGTGCCCTCCGTCAACGGCATCGCCGGCCGGCTTCTGTCCTCACCCAACGCCCGGCGGGTCGCCACCGCCGCCGACGTCGACCTCACCGCCGTACGCGGCACGGGGCCAGGCGGCCGGATCGTCTCCGAGGACGTGGAGGAGTTCCTCGCGGCCCTCCCCGGCGACCTCGGTGACCTGGGCGACCTCGGCGAGCCGGTCGCGCCGGGCGGCACCTCCTACTCGCCGCTGGTCCGCAAGCTGGCCAAGGAACGGGGCATCGACCTCTCCGAGGTGAACGGCACCGGGCCGGGCGGCCGGATCCGCCGCTCCGACCTCGATGCCGTCACCCCGGCACCTCCTCGCCGGGACACGGCCCCTCCCCGCCGGGATGCGGCCCCTCGGCCCGGCGACGTCATCCCGCTCACCGGGATGCGCGGCACCATCGCCCGCAGGATGCACGCCAGCCTCCAGGAGATGGCGCAGCTGACGCACGGCTACGAGGTGCGGATGGACGCCGTGGTGTCCCTGCGGGACCGGCTCAAGGAGGAGTGGGCCGACAGCGATCTGCCGGTGCCCAGCATCAACGACTTCCTGCTGAAGGCCGCGGCCCTGGCCCTGCGCGAGCACCCGCTGCTCAACGCGACGGTGCGGGAGGACGGCGTCCATCTGCTCGACGGCATCCACCTGGGCTTCGCCGTGGCCGTTCCGGGCGGCCTCATGGTCCCCGTGATCGAGGATGCCGTGCAGCTGCCGTTGCCCGAGATGGCCCGCC
This sequence comes from Streptomyces sp. DH10, assembly GCF_029813805.1. NCBI lineage: Bacteria > Bacillati > Actinomycetota > Actinomycetes > Kitasatosporales > Streptomycetaceae > Streptomyces > Streptomyces sp. DH10. Next base: position 62,307 of record NZ_JARVKU010000001.1, on the reverse strand, counting down.
GCTCCAGGGACCTGGCCCGGGCCGCGCGCGAGGGGCGGATCTCCCCCGCGCAACTGGAAGGGGCCACCTTCACCGTCACCTCGCTCGGCGGATACGGCGTCGACTTCTTCACCCCGGTGATCAACCCCGGCAATGTCGCGATCCTCGGGGTGGGCAGGCTCAGGGACGGCGTCGAGTGGGCGGACGACCGGCCGCTGCGGACGCGCGTGCTCACCTTGAGCCTCACCTTCGACCACCGTGCCGTCGACGGTGCACCCGCAGCCGAATATCTGCGCATAGTCGGTGACCTGCTGAGCAGGCCCCTCCGGCTGCTGGTGTGATCCGCCGGACCGGCCTTCAGGACGCCGGGTCGGCGATCCGCTCCGCGAGAGCGCCGACCTCGCGGACGAACGAGCGGTGCCCCAGCGACCGGTACACGTCGTCGCCCCGGACCTGCGAGATCGCCGCGGTCTCCAGCAGCGCCAGCAGGCCCAGCCCGATCACCGCCGCCTCGGCGTCGGTGACGGACGTGCGGGCCTTGCGGATCAGCCGCACCAGCTCGTCCAGCAACTCGCTGCGGCTCTCCTGGCGCAGCGCCTCGGCCTCCTGGCTCATGCCGGCCGACGACACGAAGAACACCGTGGCGGCGGAACGGTGTTCGCCCAGCCAGGACAGCAGCGTGGTGACCGCCGCACCGACGTCCGAGCCCGGTTCGTGGGCCTCCGTGAGCGCCTGCAACTGCTCGCGCAGTGCGGTGGCGAACGCCCGCATCCCCTCTGCCAGGACCTGGTCCTTGGAGGAGAAGTGGTAGTACACCGCCGCCGAGGTCATCTCCGCGCGAGCGGCGATGTCGGCCACCGTCACCTCGTCCGGCGGCTGGGTGGCGAACAGCTCGGTGGCTGCTTCGATCACCCACTGCTTGCGCGACGGACGGTGAGCGGCGCGGGTTCCGGAGGTCGTCATGGTGTCAAGTATGCCGGGCGGCGGGTGTCCCGTAAGCCCACGCGCAGCAGGAATTACTCTGCCGGACGGTTGGAGTTACTGGATAGCATGGGCAGTACACAGGACCCGAGGACGCGGGGTCACGGCAGCCGGCAGGGAGCATGATGGCCAGCACGAAGAACGGCAAGCAGCCCGCCCACCGACCCTCGCGGCGGCAGCACATCATCACCGCCGCCGTGCGGGTGTTCGGCCGCAACGGGTTCGCGGAGACCAGCATCCAGGACATCGCGGACGAGGCCCAGGTGGTGCCCACGGCGGTCTACTACCACTTCGACGGCAAGGAGGAGCTGCTCGAGCTCGCCATGCGTCGCGTGTTCGACCAGCTGAACGCGGTCGTGGAGGCGGCCCGTCCCGAGTCCGAGCCGGGTGACGCGGAGGGGCTGATCCGCGTCATCGACGCCGTGTGGGACTGGGTGGAACGGAACCCGGACGAGGCCCGCCTGTACCAGGTCCAGGTCGCCTCCGCCAACGGCAGCGTCAAGGTGCTGCGGGACGAGTTCGAACAGCGGCACATCCAGCGTGGCTACGACTATCTGCCCGAGGGCACCACCCGCAGCCCCCGGGCGGCGAAGGTACGGCACGCGTCACAGGCGCTCGCGGTCCGCACCCTGATCAGTACGACCATGCTCGTCACCGCGCTGCGGGCGGAGGGGGGACCGCTGTCCCAGTTGCCCTCCCGTTCCGTGCTGGAGGCGGTCAGGGAGCTGGCGTTGCGCATCGTCGCCACCGAGCAGAAAACGGCGAAACCGACGAAAGCGACGAAAGCGACGAAGCTGCCCAAGCCGGTCACGTCCCGGACCTGAGGCGGTTCACCAGGCCAGTGGCCTGCGGTCGGCGAACAGCCCGCCGGTCGTCTCGTCGCCCTCGGGCAGGGTCGCCAGCCAGACCGGGGTGTCCGCCCCCTCCCGCGGACCGCGCGGGGCGGACGGACCGCCCATGCCGCTGCGCGTCCAACCGGGATCGGCGGCGTTGACCAGGACGCCCGTGCCGGACAGCTCGGCGGCGAGCATGCGGGTCAGGGCGTTGAGCGCCGTCTTGGAGATGCGGTAGGCGGGACGCCGGCCGGAGTCCATCAGCGTCAGCGAACCGTAGGAGCTGGTGACGTTCACGACCCGTCCGTAGCCGGCTTCCACCATGCCCGGGACGACGGCCTGCGCCACTCGCCAGGCGCCGGTGAAGTTGGTGTCCAGCGTGGCGCGCAGGACGTCCTCGTCGACGTAAGGGGGCCGCAGGTCCCCGTCCAGCGACACTCCGGCGTTGTTCACCAGCACGTCGATGCCGCCGGTCAGCTCCCTCGCCTCCTGGACCGCTTCGGTGACGCTCCTCGCGGAGGTCACGTCCAGGGCCAGCGGCACCGCCGCCGGGCCGATGGCACGGCACGCCTCCTCGGCGGCCTCCGGTTTCCGCGCCGCGACCAGGACCCGCAGCCCCCGGTCCGCGAGCTGCCGGCCGATCTCCAGCCCGATTCCCCGGGCCCCGCCCGTGACGAGTGCGGTTCTGCCGTCGTGCTCCATGGCGGTGTCCGCCCCTTTCACACCGTGAGGACAGAGCAGGCGCTGATCCCGGGCGCCCCGTACACATGGGTGAAGCCCACCCGGGGCGCGCCGGGCACCTGCAGACCCGGCGCTCGGCCCTGCAACTGCCGTACGACCTCGTGGAACTGACGCAGCCCGGAGGCCCCGACGGGCTCCCCGCCGGCCAGACAGCCGCCGTCGGTGTTGACCGGTATCCGGCCCGCCGCATCGGTGTCCCCGGCGGCCAGCAGCGCCTCCTGCTCGCCGTGGCCGCACAGCCCGGTCTCCGCCAGGTGGATCAGCTCCGAGCCGCTGTCGGTGTCCTGCAACTGGGCCACCTGTACGTCCGCGGGACGCAGCCCCGCCGTGCGGAAGACCGCGTCCGCGGCGTCCACGCTGGGACTGCGGTGCGGTCCCGGGGGCAGCCAGGGCGAGAACACCTCGAACGAACCGAACCGCCGGGTCCGGAAGGCCAGCGACGCAAGTCTGACCGGTCGTTCGCACAGGTCGAAGGCGCGGTCGCCGAGCGCCAGCACCAGCGCGGCCGCGCCCTGTCCGGGCGAACAGAACATGTACTGGGTGAGCGGGGGACTGACCTCGGCCGAGTCAAGGATCTCCTGCTCCGTCAGCGGCTTGCGCCGCCACGCCAGGGGGTGGTGCGAGCCGTTGCGGAAGGCCCGCGCCGCCACCATCGCCAGCGCCCCCTCCGAGATCCCGTGTTCGTACAGGTACCGCCGGGTCTTGAGGGCGAAGAACTGGGTGGTGAGCATCATGCCGGTCTCGGCGTACCAGTCGCCCAGGCCGTAGCGGGCCGCGGAGACGTGGAACGCGCCGCGCTCGTGCTTGTCGAACCCCACCGCCAGTCCCACGGAGGCCTCGCCCGCGCGCAGCGCGTTGGCCACCGTGAGCACGGTGGAGGCGCCGGTCGCGCAGCCGTTCTGCACGTTGACGAACGGCACTCCGGTCAGGCCCAGCCGGCCCACCAGGGTGTCGGGCTTGCCGGACACGTCGGAGCCGCCGGCCGCGTACCCGATGTCCTCCCAGGCGACACCGGCGTCGGCCAGCGCCTCGCGTATCGCACGCTCGGCCATGTCCATCCCGGTGACGCTCTCGTCGCGGCCGAAGGGATGCATACCGCAGCCCACGACATAGACGTCGTCGGTCCGCCTCATCGTCCGCCTTCCCTGTCCGGTGCGAACGCGAAGGTCAGCACCTCGGTCCCGTCCTCGTCCTGGTACGCCGTCACGGTGGTGAGCCGGACCGGCAGACCGATCCTGATCTCCGCGCGGGGCACCGCCAGCCGCGCCTCGACCAGCACCTCACCGAGGTCCACATAGCCCACGTGGTAGGCGCGGTGGTCGCCGGACGGCGGCCGGTACGGCGGCTTCGGCGGGAACGCCTGGAGCGTCCACGACCACACCCGCCCGCTCATCGGCAGCACCCGCGCGGACATCGCCCCGTCCGGACACCTGGGGCAGGAGTCCTGCCGGGGGAAGACGACGGTGCCGCACGCGGAGCAGCGGGCGCCCACGAGACGCGGTGGATCCCCGGCGCCGGGCCCCCCGCCGAACTCCCCGTCGAACAGTGACTCGTCGATGAGTCTGGTGGCCATGCCGTCCCGCCTTCCACGTCACCAGCCCAGCAGCCCGGCCAGCCGTTCCCGATGGTGTGCGGCGCCGCCCAGCAGGACCGCGTCCGACTGGGCGCGCCGGAAGTACAGGTGCGCGTCGTGCTCCCAGGTGAAGCCCATCCCGCCGTGGAACTGCACGCACTCGGCGGCGACGGAGACGAACGCCTCCCCGCACCACGCCTGCGCCACCGCCGCCGCTTCGGCCAGCGCCTGAGGCGAGCCGTCCGCCAGGACCGCGCGGACCACGGCCGACCGCGCGGCCTCGACCTGGAGCAGCATGTCGGCGCATGCGTGCTTGACCGCCTGGAAGCCGCCGATCGCCCTGCCGAACTGTGTGCGGTCGCGCACATGGGCCACCGTCATGTCCAACGCGGTCTGGGCTCCGCCGAGTTGCTCGGCGGCCAGGGCGATCAGCGCCACGTCCAGGGCGCGGGAGACGATGTCCGTTCCCTCGCCGCCGGCGGTCAGCGCCCTGGCCCGGGCCCCGGAGAAGGTGACCACCGCCTGGCCCCGGCTGAGGTCCAGCGTGGGCACGCGGCGCACTATGACGCCAGGTTCGCGCGGGTCGGCCAGGAAGAGGTCCACGCCGTCGGTCCCCGCCGCGGCCACCACCAGCGCCTCGGCGTCGGCGCCGTCGAGGACGAAGGGCGCGGTGCCGTCCAGCAGCGGGACACCGCCCTGCCAGGAGACGGCCACCGGCACGGCGCCGGGCCGCCACCTCCCGTCGGGCGCGGCCACCGCCAGGGCGTGCACGGTCCCCTCGGCCAGCTCCGCCAGCGCCTTGTCGGCCGTACCGCAGCCGGCCAGCACCTGCCCGGCCAGCACGGTGGAGGACAGCAGCGGTACCGGTGCCAGCGTCCTGCCCAGCTCCTCGCAGACGGCGGTGATCTCGGCGAGCCCGCCGATGCCTCCCGCCGACTCGGGCAGACCGAGGGCCGCGAGTCCGACCTGCCGGCCGAGGGTGTCCCACAACTCGGCGTCGATGCCGGGGGCTTCCTCGGACATCCGGCGGACCGCGGCGGTGCCGCCGGCGTCGGCGCACACCGACCGCACGGTCTCGCGCAGATCGTCCAGCTCGGTGTCCGACAGGGCCGTGCCCTCGGTCGTGGTGCTCGTCATCGTGCGCTCCCGCCCTCGTCCTGCCGCTGCCGCAGGGCACTGTGCGCGGCGGCCATGCGGGCCACCGGTACGCGGTGCACGGAACAGGAGACGTAGTCGAGGCCGACGTCGTCGCAGAAGGCGATCGACTCCGGGTCCCCGCCGTGCTCACCGCACACACCGAGCTTGATGCCGGGCCGTACGCTCCGTGCCCGTTCGGCGGCCAGGGCGACGAGTGCGCCCACCCCGTGCGGGTCTAGCCGGGCGAACGGGCTGGCGGTCAGGAACCCGCGCTCCCGGTACGAGGCGAGCACCTGGCGCTCGACGTCGTCCCGGGAGAACCCGTAGGTGAGCTGAGTGAGGTCGTTGGTGCCGAAGGAGAAGAACTCGGCGTGCTCGGCGAGTTCGCCGGCGAGCAGCGCGGCCCGCGGGGTCTCGATCATCGTGCCGAGCCGGTACGGGACCTCCACTCCGGTACGGGCGGCGACCGCGTCGGCGGCACCGCGCACGTACGCGGCCGCGGCGGCGAGTTCCTCCGGCATGCTGACGAGCGGGATCATCACCTCCAGCTCCGGACGCACCCCGGTGGCGGCGACATCGGCCCAGGCGGTGAAGAGCGCCTCGGCCTGCGCCGGGTAGAGCCGCTCGTGCAGCAGCGCCAGCCGCACGCCGCGCAGCCCGAGCATCGGGTTCGCCTCGCGCAGTGCGGCGGCCCGCTGCTCCTCGCCAGCGTCCAGGGCCTGCCCGAGGGCGGGCAGGAACTCGTGCAGCGGGGCGTCCAGCAGGCGCACGGTCACCGGGCGGTTCCCGACGGCGGCCAGCAGTGCGCGGAAGTCCTCGTGCTGTGCGCGCTCCAGCTCCAGCAGGGCTTCGTCCCGGGCGGTCGGGTCGGCGGCCAGGAGTACCCGGCGGATCAGCGGCAGCCGCTCGCCGAGGAACTGGTGTTCCGTACGGCACAGTCCGACACCCTCCGCGCCCAGGGCGAGGGCCGTGTCCACCTCGGCGGCGGTGTCGGCGTTGACCCGTACGCCCAGCCGGCGCATGCCGTCGGCCCACTCCAGCAGGGTGGACAGTTCGGGCGGCGGTCCGGCGACACTGACGCTCAGGGTCCCCGCGTAGACGGCGCCGGTACGGCCGTCCAGCGAGACCGGGTCGCCCTCGCGCACCAGCCGCTCCCCGAAGCGGACCGTCCCGGCCGCCGGGTCGACGCGCAGTCCCTCGGCGCCGCACACCGCGGGTTTGCCGGCGCCCCGCGCCACCACGGCGGCGTGCGAGGCGATGCCGCCGCTGCCGGTCAGCACGGCAGCGGAGGCCAGCATCCCGGGGACGTCCGCCGGGGTCGTCTCGGCGGCCACGAGCACGACCCGCGTACCGTCCGCGGCCAGTTCGAGGGCACGCTCGCTGGACAGCACGACCGCTCCGGTCGCCGCCCCCGGGGACGCGGGCAGCCCCGTCACCAGGAGGTCCTCCCCGCCGGTCAGCCGCAGCTGGGGGTGCAGCAGCTCCTGCACCTGCGCGGGGGTGATCCGGCGTACGGCGTCCTCGCGGCCGAGCGCCCCGTCCCGGGCCAGGTCCGCGGCCAGGCACACCGCCGCCCTGAGCGGCGGGCGGAGTTGCGCCGAGGCGGCGAGCAGGGAGATCTCGTCGTCGCGCACCTCGAAGTCGACCGACACCGGTGCCCGCAGATGGCGCTCCAGGGTGAGCAGGGAGTGCTCCAGCAGCGCGGACCCGCCCGCGAGCCGGTCCAGCGGTTCGCCGGTGTGCGGCGGCGGGGCGCTGCGGCGCACACCCCGGAAGAAGAAGCCCTGGGGGGAGAGCCGCCCGGTCTCGGGATCGCGGCTGACCGCCGTGCCGTAGCCCGAGTGGTCCGCAGGGCCGATGCGCAGCGCCTGCACGTGCAGGGCGAGGGTCAGATCGGCGGGGAGCCGCTGGGCTCTGCGGGACCTTCTCGCGCGCGGCGAGTCCCACCGGGCGAGGAGGGCGCGGGCGGCCAGCGCGAGCTGCTGCGCCGGGTCGTCCGGGAAGGGCTGGGAGCCGTGCCGCGCCACCAGGGACAGCAGCGCTTCCACACGCGCCCGCGGCTCGGGCGTGTCCAGGAGGGCGTCGTCGAGCACCGCACCGGACACGTCGAGGGCGTACTCGGCGATCATCCGTACGGTGGCGGCCCACACTTCGTGCAAGGCCTCCGCGCGCCCGATGACGGCGCACAGGTCGTCTGCGGTGCCCGTGGTCACGCCGAGACAGGCCAGGTCCGGCGGCAGCCCCGCGATCTCGGTCGGCGCGCTCGCCGACAGACGCAGCAGCAGCGGCCGGCCCGCGTCGCCGATCCGCCGCCCCGAGAGCTGTTCGACCAGATCGACGGCTGCTTCGGCGGTGTCGGGTTCCCCCAGCGACGCGCAGGCGCCCGCGGGCACGGTGAGCCCCGGCACGACCGGCAGCCCGAGGGCCACCAGCCGGTCCATCGCCGCGCCGTGCGCGCCCAGCTCGTCGGCGTCGAGGCCGCGGATCCGGCCCTGCCCGTAGGGCACCAGGACCCGGCCCGGTGCCTCGGAGGGTGCGAGGGGGGCGCCGGAGTGTGCGAGCGGTCCCGCTTCGCGGTCGGCGACGCTCACCCCCGGCTCCTCGTGACCAGTTCCTCTTCCAGGGCCTCGTCCTCGGCCCGGCTGATCCCCAGCACGAGCAGCAGCTCCTGGTGCAGCCGCATCCACACGGTGTGGTACGAGTCGCACAAAGGTGAGGCCAGCCACGCCGTCGCGCCGTCGTCGAAACGGTCGAGGGCTTCCTCCAGGGCCGGAAGGTACCGGTCGCTGCCCGCGAGCACCCGCTCCAGCCTGCGCAGCACGGGCTGGATGGCCTCGTGGACGTCTTCCAGCGACTCGCGCACCCCGGCGTCGTAGGCGTCGTCGGAATGGTCGTTCGCGGTTCCGTCGGGGCGGCACTGCCATGCGGTGCACACGTCGCGGATCTTCCGGTTGACCGGCAGGAACGCCTCGTAGGCGGCGGTGATCCGCGCCTCCTGCTCGGAGCCCGCGGGGACCCGCAGGATCCGCGCGGCGGCGGCCTTGGCCCGCTCCGTCGGCAGCACCACCGGCCCCTTCACCATCGCCAGCCCGGCGTCGACCAGCGGACGGTGTTCGGACTCCGGCCGACCGCGCCACATGCCACGCAGGACGAGGTCGACGAAGGCTTCGCCGAGAGGCTCGTCGGGAGCGTCCGGAAGGCCCACGGCAGCAGATTGCATCGCCACACCTTTTCCCCGGCTCTGTGGTGACCGGTTCTTTCGGATCTGTGTTGCCCGGAGGTTACGCCTCGGCGAGCCTGTTAGTGAAGAGGGACTCAAGAAACACTTTGGGATTCGCCGGCCTCGGTCCGGCCGTCGCCCGCCTTAAGGCGCTGCCGCGCGGCGAGGAACGACGCCATGCGGTCCCGCGCCTCCCGGCCGTCCGCCAGGGCGGCGATCAACCGCGCCTCTTCGGCGAGGTGGCGGCCCAGTTCGTCGCCGGTGCCGGCGCGCAGCAGATCCTTCGCGGCACGCAGCGCGTCACCGGATCCGGCGGCCAGGCCGGCCGCTGTCCGGTGTGCCGCGTCGTCCAGTTCCTCGTCGTCCACGGAGTGCGAGACCAGGCCCCATTGTTCGGCGTCGTCGCCGGTCAGGACCCGGTTGGTGAGGATCAGGTCCGCCGCCCTGCGAGGGCCCACCAGGTGCGGCAGGAACCAGGAGGCCCCGCAGTCCGGCGTCAGCCCGATCGCCGTGTACGCCAGCCGGAACCGCGCGGACCGGGCCGCCAGGACGATGTCACCCACCAGCGCCAGGCCGATCCCGCCACCCGCGGCCGCGCCGCGCACGGCGGTCACCAGCGGCACGGGCAGCTCGTACAGGACCTGTACCGCCGCGTGTGCGGCGCTCGCCACGGCATGGACGTAGGCGCCGGTCCCGGTGCCGCGACCGGCGAAGGCGCGCAGGTCACCGCCCACGCAGAAGCTGCCGCCCGCCGCCCGCAGCAGCACGGCGCCGCCCGGGTCCGCGGCCACCTCGCGCGCGGTGTCCCGCAAGGCCTCGGCCGTCCTCAGGTCCAGGGCGTTGCCCCGCCCCGGGTCGTCGAGTCTCAGCTCGACGACCCGGTCGGGGTGGCGGACTATCCGGACCGGCTCGGTGCTCACGGCAAGGCCCATGGGTGCTTCTCCTGTCGTAGCTTCCCGTCGCCGGGTGCTTTCCGTCCCCGGTGCTTCCAGGCAAGATACTTAAGACGCTATACAGTTTCTAGATGCGACGGGACCCGATGCCCGTACGCCCGTCGGCGGGAGGTCCCGTGCCCATCCAGTTCGATGTAGACCCGACAGTCACTCAACTCGCCTCGCAAACGGCCGAGTTCGTGCGCGAGGTGGTCGTTCCGGCCGAGCGTGAGTGTGGCGGCTCCGTGCACGACGCCCCCGAAGCCCTGCGGGAGACATTGCAAAAGGCGGCCCGTGACGCGGGGGTGTTCGCTCCGCACGTGCCGACGCGCTGGGGCGGACACGGGCTCGACCTGCGCGGGCAGGCGGTGGTGTTCGAAGCGGCGGGCTACTCCCTGCTCGGACCGCTGGCGCTGAACTGCGCCGCCCCGGACGAGGGCAACATGCACCTGCTGGAGAAGGTGGCCACCGAAGAGCAGAAGCAGAGGTATCTGCGTCCGCTCGCCGCGGGGGAGTCACGGTCCTGCTTCGCCATGACCGAACCGGCGCCTGGTGCGGGTGCCGATCCCCGCTCTCTGCGGACCACCGCGACCCGGGTCTCCGGCGGCTGGCGCATCGACGGGCGCAAGTGGTTCATCACCGGTGCCGAGGGAGCCGGCTTCGCCATCGTCATGGCCCGCACCTCCGGCAGTCCCGGCGACCCGGGCGGCGCCACCATGTTCCTGGTCGACGCCGGCAATCCCGGCATGCGTCTCGTCCGGACCATCGAGACCCTCGACGAGTCGCTCTTCGCCGGGCACAGCGAGATCGCCTTCGAGGAGTGCGTGGTGGGGGAGGAGCAGGTGCTCGGCGCGGTGGACCACGGCTTCGAGGGTGCCCAGGTCAGGCTCGGTCCCGCCCGGATGACGCACTGCATGCGCTGGCTGGGAGCCGCCCGCCGTGCCCAGGACGTGGCGCTGGAGCGGGCGGGGAGCCGGATGGCGTTCGGCTCGGCGCTGGGAGACCTCGGCATGGTCCAGCAGATGCTGGCCGACTCCGAGATCGACATCGAGGCGAGCCGTGCCCTGATCCTGCGCACCGCCTGGGAACTGGACACCGGCTCCGCGGCCGCCTCGCAGCTCACCTCGGTGTCCAAGACCTTCGTCGCGGAGGCGGTGAACCGAGTGGTCGACCGCGCGGTGCAGATCTGCGGAGCGCTCGGCATCTCGGCCGCCGACGCCCCGCTGGCCCGCCTGTTCAGAGAGGTGCGGCCGTTCCGCATCTACGACGGTCCGTCGGAGACGCATCGTTTCGCCATAGCGCGCCGCGCGCTGCGGCCCTACCGGCAGCCGCGTACGGGTGTCGCCGACGGGTGATGACGACGCCGAGCCAACGCGCAACCAAATGTTGCGCATGAATGTCCGCTGCCGTACTCTGATACGCAACTAAAGGTTGCGAAAGGGTTCGGGCATGGAATACGGCAGCATCGAGCGCGAGATCCACGTCGACGCACCACCGGAGGTGGTCTTCGAGGTCGTCAGCCGGCCGGAGCACATGCGGGAGTGGTGGCCGGACGACGCCCGGTTCAAGTCCGTCCCGGGCGCGCCCGGTGAGCTCTTCTGGCGGGACGAGACGACCGGCGACACGATGACCGTCGCGCTCACCGTCGTGGAGGTCGACCCGCCGTCGCGGTTCTCGTTCAAATGGTGCTACACCGACGCCGAACGCGGCGGGGACTCGTTGCTGGTCACCTTCGACCTGCTGCCGGCGGAGCAGGGGACCCGGGTGCGGATGACCGAGACCGGGTTCCGCGAGATGGGCTGGGAGATCGCCGTACTCGAGGAGCAGTACCGCGATCACGTGAGCGGCTGGGACCACTACATCCCCCGGCTGGGCGCGTACATCGCGCGACTGGTGTCGGCCTCATGAGCACTCCGGTCGACGACGAACTGTGGTCGGCGATCGGTGACCCCACCCGGCGCACCCTGATCGACCTGCTCCTCGCGTCCGGAGCCGGAACGGCCACCTCGCTCAGCGCGGGCCTGCCCCTCACCCGGCAGGCCGTGTCCAAACACCTCGCCGTCCTCGACCGGGTCGGGCTGGTCCGTGCCGAGCCGGCCGGTCGCGAGCGGCGCTACCGGGTCGACGAGGCACAACTCGCCCGCGCGGCCGCCCAACTGGCCGCGGTCGGCACGTCCTGGGACGCCCGACTGCGCCGGATCAAGCACATCGCGGAGGCGATCGAACGCAGCCGCGACCACCCCGAAGGAGAATGAAGATGCCCGACATCCTGCATCGCGTCGGCGCCCTCGCGCCGCTGGACGACGTCTACCGGGCCATCGCCACGCCCGAGGGCATCGCCGGCTGGTGGACGACCGACACCACAGGCAAGAGCGAGGTCGGCGGTCAGCTGGTGTTCCGCTTCGGCGACGTCGGCGGCTTCGACATGGAGATCCTGGAGCTCGACCCCGTCGGCCGGGTGCGGTGGCGCGTCACGGACGGCCCCGCGGAGTGGATCGGCACCGAGATCGACTGGAGCCTCAGCCGCCGCGACGACTACACGATCGTCCTGTTCACACACGAGGGCTGGCGTGAGCCGGTCGAGTTCATGCACCACTGCAGCACGAAGTGGGCGACCTTCCTGATGAGCCTCAAGGACCTCGTGGAGACGGGACGCGGCAGGCCGGCGCCCGACGACGTCCGGATCAGCGACTGGCACTAGCCGCGGAACGCAGCCAGGCGGCGATCCATCCCGTCTGCATCGCGGCGTCCAAGAGGTACGTCGGCCGGATCCGCCCCTTGGGCACGTAGATCAGGTCGATGGCCAGCAAGGTGGTGGCCGTGCCGAGACCGATGCGACGGGCCTGGACCGGCCCCTGCGGTCCCGGAGCCGCCGCGAGCTGGGCGACACCGGCCGAGGCCAGCAAGCCGCCCGTCGTCATCTGGAGCCAGACGTCGGTCTTCGGCCCGAAGACCCACTGGAAGCTGCGCAGATGCACCAGCGGCCACAGCCCGCCCGCGATGTTGAACAGGCCGTGCGCCACCGCGACCGTGTCCGCCCGGTCCGGCACTCTCGCTCTGTCCATACCGGTGTCCTTTCCGCTCTCTTCGCGGTTCGGCCGGGTACCCGGCCGAACCGGCGGGGAAACGAAGGTCACCGGCCCAGCTCCACCGTCGTGGTGACCCGTGTGAGGGTGGGTTTCCGCGGCACCGAACCGAAGCCGAAGCGCACGGGCGGTTCGACCGGTGCCATGACACCGAGGTCGAGGCCCTCGAAGGCCGCGGACACCGCGCCGACCGGCCGCATGTCCCGCACGCCGTACCACTCGCGGCGCCGCGCGCCCGTACGGCCGCGGGTCCGCACGTGGGTCGGCAGCAGGTGGGCGGGCCCGTTCGTCAGGGCGGCCCAAGCCGGGCGGGCGGCGAGTGCGCCGGGCACGGCCCGCAGGAGAACGCCCAACGGCCGTCGTCTCCCGACGGTGAAGCGCAGCTCCAGCGGCCCCGCGGCGACCGTCCAGGTGTCGTCCGCGACGCTCACCTCGACCGGCACGACACGCACCGTGTCGAAGCTGTAGGTGCCACTGACGAAGTCCGCGGTCCGCTGCGAGGGGGCGAGCAGCAGCCGTTCCCCGTCGGCACGCTCGATCATCACGTCGTTGAACGGCCCGAACGGCGACCGCTGCCAGTGCCCCAGCACGAAGCGCGTCCCCGAGGAGGTGCCCACGCCCGCGATCCAGCCGTCGAAGCGCAGCCGCGGGCGCCTTCCGCGGGTGCCGCGCGCGCGGCTCACGGTGCTACTCCCCGGACGGACCCGGCGTCGGGACACGCGGCCTCGACGCCCCGAGCCGCACGTGCCGCACTCCCTCAGAGAAGTGCACCAGGGGCTCGGCGGCGGGCGCGGGCAGGCCTGCCGCGCTGGTCAGCGTCTCCTCGAGCACGTCGACGGCGGCGTGGGCCAGCGGCCAGGGCTCGTGTTCGACCGGCGTCTCCCAGAGCACGCCCAGCCGACGGGTGTACGCCCGCCAGCGCGAGGTCAGCCACACGTCCCGCTCGGTGGGCGTGATCGGGTCACCGGGCCGGACCACCAGGCGGTAGGAGGCCCCGCCGACCCACCTGGACCCCGCGTACGCGACGGTGTCCCCGTCGAGGGAGACGCTCAGCGTGCCCGGGTTGTACGGCGCGCCCACGACCCTGGCCGCCAGCATCAGCGGGCAGGCCACCTCGATGGACAGGAACCACAGCCCGTCCGCCCCGTCCCGGTGCCGGACGTAGGTCCGCAGGTTGGTCTCCGCGAACGTCGGGAGCCCGGGCACCCGGGCGGGCACCGCGGGAGGGCGCACATCCGCCATCACGAAGGGCGTGAACCCCACCCAGGCCGACCCTTCGTACTCGTCCACCACCAGTCCCTCGGGCAGCAGCGCCTGGACCGTGTCCGGCGGAAAGGCCCAATGGACGAACGTCTGCCTCAGCCAGCCGGCCCGAAGCGCGGGAACCCGCACGCGCCGCTCCGCTCCATACGCGACCACACACGGCGAGTCCCCGCGGCGCGGCCGGCGGAAACGCCCGGCCGGTCTCAACGACTACTCCCGTGGGGCCGGTCAAGCGCCGGGTTGGGCGAAGCCTGTCTGGTAGGCGATCACGACGAGTTGGGCGCGATCGCGGACGCCGAGCTTGGTCATGGTGCGGTTCACGTGGGTCTTGGCGGTCCAGGGCGAGACGTGCAGTTGTTCGGCGATGGCGTCGTTGGAGAGGCCGGCGGCGACGAGGACGAGCACTTGGCGCTCGCGTTCGGTCAGGCTCGTCAGCACCGGGGCGGGAGCGTTCGTCAGGTCGGGTGTGGTCAGGTACTGGGCGATGAGTGCCTTGGTCGCCCTGGGTGACAGCAGTGCCTCTCCGCGGGCCACCAGCCTGATCGCGTCGAGGAGGTCGGAGAGCTCCACGCCCTTTCCGAGGAACCCGCTGGCCCCGGCACGCAGCGCCTGGAAGACGTACTCGTCGGCTTCGAACGTCGTCAGGATCAGCACCCGTACACCCGCGAGGTCTTCGTCCGCCGAGATGGCGCGCGTGGCGGCGAGGCCGTCCATGTCGGGCATCCGGATGTCCATCAGGACGACATCGGCACGGGTACTGCGGGCCAGTCCGACAGCCTCGCCGCCCGTTGCCGCCTCTCCTACGACCTCCAGGTCCGGCTCCGACTCGATGATCATGCGGAAGCTGGCGCGGACGAGGGCCTGGTCGTCGGCGAGCAGCACGCGGATCGTCATCCCTGCCTCCCCTCAGCGGCGGTCGGATACAGGGCTGTGCCGGACCCGTCCGACGCTTCGGTGCCGGCCGGTGGTGCGGCTTCGGGCAGCGGCAGACGCACGTCGAGGCGGAAACGACCGTCGGGTTCCGCTCCGGCACGGAAACTGCCGCCGACCGTGTGGGCGCGCTCGCGCATGCCCGTCAGCCCGTGTCCGGTGCCCGCCGCCGGGACCGGGGACGGGCGAGTGTGCAGGAGGTTGGTGATCCGGATGCGCAGGGCGCCGGGCCCGTAGCCGACGAGCAGGTCCGCCTCGGCGGTGGCACCGTGCTTGTGCGCGTTGGTCAGCCCCTCCTGGATGACGCGGTAGGCGGCCAGGTCGACGGCGGTCGGCAGGGGACGCGGCCGGCCGGTCTGCCGGTGGCGGACGCTCAGCCCCGCGGCGGTCAGCGAGTCGAGGAGCCCTCCGAGCCGGGCCAGGCCGGGCACGGGTTCGGCCGGCTGCGTCTCGTCCGGCTCGCCACCGGACTGCCGTAGTACGTACAGCAGGGAGCCCAGTTCGTCCAGCACCGTACGGCCGCCGTCGCGGATGTGGCCGAGCGCCACGTCGGCCTGGTCCGGCCGGTCACGCAGGAAGTGCCCGGCGACGCCCGCCTGAATGGTGATCAGGGCGATGTGATGGGCGATCACGTCGTGCAGCTCCCGGGCGATCCGCAGCCGCTCCTCGGCGACGCGACGACGGGCCTCCGCTTCCTTGCTCGCCTCTGCCCGCAGCGCTCGCTCCTCCACCGCGGCGACGTAGTCGCGCCAGGTGCGCACGGTGCCTCCGACAGCGGCGAACATCCCGGTCCAGGCGAACACCGCGCCGGCCTCCGGGGTGTAGGCCGAACCCATCGCATACGCGATGACGGCGTACAGGACGAGGGCCGTGCCCGCTGTGACGGTCAGCGCGGTCCGCCGGGGGACCGTGCGAGCCACGGTGTAGATGACGAGCAACACGGTGATCTTGAGTGCCCGCGACGGCTGTGACGCGAGGACGGTGAACGCCACCTCGCCGAGCACGGTCAGCGCCAGGACGGGCAGCGGTGCCCGGCGGCGCACCAGCAGCAGCAGGAACGCGGCCACGGCGGCGACGGCGTCGGCGCCCGACGCCCGGTCGCCGTCGGGCCAGCGTCCCAACAGCAGGGGCACCATGCCCGCACCGCCCACGAGGGTGGCGAGGGCGGCATCCAGCAGGCGCGGGTGGGCGCTGGTCACCCGTCGCAGCGACTCCGGTCCGGTCACGGCTTCACCGTTCCTCCGCACGGATCCTCGCTCCGCACGGACGCGGCCGCCCGCCCCCACGCCCGAAGGCGTACGAGGGGGTCGGCGGCGTGCCCGCGGCAGCCGGGCTCACGCGTCTCGTCGCTTGAGCAGGACGGCCGCGCCGGCCAGGAGCACGACGAGGTACACGGCGAACACCGCCAGCCCGGACCCGGACGACAGCGAGTCACCGCTCGTCCGCACGGACATGAACGCGTTCGCCGCGTTCGACGGCAGGTACGGGCCGATGGCGTCGTTCCAACTGCTCGGCAGGAGCTGGATCACCCCCGGCAGCACGAACAGCGCGCCCACCACGGTGGTGATCGCCCCGGCCGTGTTGCGCAGCAGGACGCCGACCGCCAGGCCGATCAACCCCGCACCGGTGAGGTAGACCGCCGCGCCGATCAACGCGCGGAACACACCCGGATCGGAGAGCGCGGCGGTGGCCATGTCACGGGAGGACAGCACCGACTGACCGGCCAGGAACGCCCCCAGGGCCGCCACGAACATCAGCACGAAGCCGACCACGGCGAAGACGATCACCTTGCCCCACAGCACCGGCAGGCGTGACGGGACCGCGGCCAGCGTGGCGCGGATGGACCCGGTGGCGTATTCGCCGGCACTCATCAGGACCCCGAGCACCGCGACGGCCAGCGAGGCGAGCATCACCCCGCCCAGGCTGATCGAGGTCGGGTCACTGAAATCGTCCTCCCCGGGGCCCTGTCCCGAGCCGACCAGACTGCTGAACAGCAGTCCGAGGCCGATGACCAGGGCCACGGTGATCGTCAGCGTGTAGAGCGTCGAGCGCAGCGACCGCAGCTTGATCCATTCCATGTGGACGACGCGCGGAAAGGTCACCCGCAAACCCCCCGCAGGGCGGCCGGCGGTACCGGTCGTCTTCTGTGTGCCCTGTATGTCGAGGGCGGCAGTGCTCATCGGTTCGTCCCTCCGGTGGTGGCGAACTCGGCGGTGGTGGCGTGGTATTCGACGGCATCGCGGGTCAGCTCCATGAACGCCTCCTCCAGCGACGCCTCCTGGACGAACAACTCGTGCAGCACCAGCCCGGCGGCAGCGGCGCGCTCACCGATCTCGGCGGCCTCCAGCCCCTGGACGTCCAGGACGCCGGGCCGGCTGTCGGTGACCGAGACGCCGTCACCCACCAGCAGGTCCCGCAGGGCCCCGGCCTGCGGCGACTGCACCCGTACGCTGCGGCTGGAGGACTGCGCGACGAAGTCGGCGAGCGGGCCCGCCGACAGCAGCCGGCCCCTCCCGATCACGATGAGGTCCTCGGCGATCAACGCCATCTCGCTCATCAGATGGGAGGAGACGAAGACGGTCCGCCCCTGGTCCGCGAGGTCCTTCAACAGGTTGCGGATCCACAGCACGCCTTCGGGGTCGAGCCCGTTGACCGGCTCGTCCAGCATGACGATCCGCGGGTCGCCGAGCAGTGCCGAGGCGATGCCCAGCCGCTGCCCCATGCCCAGCGAGAACCCACCCGCCCGCTTGCGGGACACCTCCGTCAGGCCGACCATGTCGATCACTTCCAGCACCCGGCGCCTGCCGATGCCGTTGCTCGCCGCGAGGGCCAGCAGGTGGTGATACGCCGAGCGCCCCGGGTGGATCGCCTTCGCCTCCAGCAGCGCCCCGATCGTCTCCAGGGGCGCCTCGTGCTGCTCGTACGGGCGGCCGTCGACACGTACCGTCCCGGACGACGGCCGGTCCAGTCCCATGATCATCCGCATCGTCGTCGACTTGCCCGCGCCGTTGGGCCCGAGGAAGCCCGTCACCACACCAGGACGCACGGCGAAGCTCAGCGCGTCCACCGCGAGCTTGTCCCCGTACCTCTTGCTGAGGTCGTTCACTTCGATCACGATCCACCTCCGGGTTGTCCGAGGCCTCAAGGCTCTTGCAAGGCGGCCGGTTCCCGCGTCGCCCCACGGCGGTCACTGCGCATACCACGACCGGAGTACGCCGCTGCCGACGGCAACGACCCTGGGGGGACGCCCGTCGTCGACCGCCGTGGACGAACAGGGCTGAACGCCGCCCCACATTCGCCGATCCACCCGCCCCTACCTCTTGACGTGTCCGGCGTCACATCAGTACGGTCCCGGCGACCTGCATGTTTGAAACGATTCAATGCGGAGTTGCCATGGGCGAAAAGCGATCGGTCCTGCTCGTGCTCCTCAGAGGCTTCGTAGTGCTCGCCGTGTTCGGAAGCGTGGCGATCCTGCCGACGCCCATGTCCTCCGCCGCGTCGGTGTCCGACGCTCCGTTCACCGTGAAGGCCCTGACCGCCAACGGCCGGGTCAACCCGCTGGGCATCGGTGGTGAGGACCCGGTCCTCGGCTGGCAGTTGGCGTCGGCCCGGCGCGCGACGTCGCAGACGGCCTACGAGATCCAGGTCGGGCGCAGCCCGGGTTCCGCCGATGTGTGGTCGTCCGGCAAGGTGGTGTCCGGCCGTCAGGTCGGCGTGCGGTACGAAGGCCCCGGCCTGGAGGCGGGCACACGGTACTTCTGGCGCGTTCGGGCGTGGGACGACAAGGGAGCCGCCAGTCCGTGGAGCGCGACCGCGTACTTCGAGACCGGCCTGCTGAACTCCGGCGACTGGGACGGCGCCCAGTGGATCACCCGCCCTGCGGCTCCCAGTGAGCTGGACAAGTGGACCGACTACACCGCCACGGTCGACTTCAAGCTCGACAGTGCCGCCTTCGGTATGTTCCTGCGTGCCTCGGACGCGAGCAACGGCTACATGTGGCAGTTCAACGTCACGGGCCCCACCCCGATGCTGCGACTGCACAAGCAGGTCAAGGGCACCTACACCGTGATCCAGCAGGTGGATCTCGCGCCCTACGGCTTCACCAACGCCGGTCTCCTCGACGGCCGGCACACCGTCCGCTACGACGTGACGGGCACCACCATCAGGACGACCCTCGACGGCAAGCCGGTCAGCACCCTCACCGACTCCACGTTCACCAAGGGGTACATAGGCTTCCGCACACACGCGTGTTGCGGCGAACGGGGAACGGTCCACGACGCCGTCGTGACCGGCACCGACGGCAGCACACTCCTCGACACCGACTTCGCCTCCGGCCGGAACCCGTTCACCGGCGGTGACATCGCCGACTCCGCCCTCGTCGTGTCCGGCACCACGGACGCCCTCTACGGACCCGCGGCCCGCCCACAGCCGCTGCTGCGCAAGGAATTCGCGACCGAGTCCGGCAAGAAGGTCGCCTCCGCGCGTGTCTACGCGTCGGCACTCGGCCTCTACGAACTGGAGATCAACGGCAAGCGGGTCGGCGACCAGGTCCTCGCCCCGGGCTGGACGAACTACCACAAGCGCATCCAGTCCCAGACCTACGACGTGACGAAGCTGCTCGACGGCGGCGACAACGTACTCGGCGCGTCGTTGGCGGAGGGCTGGTGGGCCGGCAAGGTCGGCCTCGGCTGGAGCCGTCAGTACGGAGACGCCCCCGCCCTGGTGGCGAAGCTGCGCGTCACCTACACCGACGGCTCCGTCCAGTGGATCGCCACGGACGGTTCATGGAAGTCGGCCGACGGCCCCTACGCCAAGGCCGATCTGCAGGACGGCGAGACCTATGACGCCCGTCTGGAGCCGTCGGGCTGGAACCGGCCCGGGTTCGACGACGCGCAGTGGGAGCCCGCCGCGAGCCTGGAGTCCCGGACCGCCCTCCTGGTCCCGCAGAGCGACGAGCCCGTGCGCCGGACCCAGGTGCTCCAGGCCAAGAAGATGACCGAGCCCACTGCCGGGACCTACGTCTACGACCTCTGGCAGAACATGGTCGGCGTGTCCCGGCTGACCCTGACCGGCTCCGCCGACCAGACCGTCAAGATCCGCTACGCGGAGGTGCTCAACAAGAACGGCACCCTCTACACCGACAACTTCCGCAGTGCCAAGGTCACCGACCGCTACACCTTTGCCGAGACGGGAACTGTCACCTACGAACCCACCTTCACCCAGCACGGCTTCCGCTACATCGAGATCACCGGGGTGACCGAGCCTCCCGCCCTCTCCGACGTCAAGGGCGTCGTATGGGGATCCGACCTCCCCGCCACCGGCACGCTCAAGACCTCGGACGGCATGCTCAACCGGCTGGTGAGCAACATCTCCTGGAGCCAGCGGGGCAACTTCCTCTCCATCCCCACCGACACCCCGGCCCGCGACGAACGCCTGGGCTGGACAGGAGACATCAGCCTGTTCGCGCCGACGGCCAACTACCTCGTCGACACCCGCGCGTTCCTGTCCCACTGGATGGCGGACGTGCGCAACTCCCAGTACGCCAACGGTGACCTGCCCGCGGTCGTACCGACCCCTCAGGGCCAGTTCGGCGAGAGCGGTGTGGGCTGGTCCGACGTGATGATCACCGTGCCGTACTCCGTGTGGCGCTCCTACGGCGACACCCGCATCCTGCGGGAGAACTACCCCGCCATGCAGAGGTTCTTCCAGTTCGTGCGCGACAGCGCCGGACCGGACCTGCTCGAGCCCGGCCGCACCACCTTCTTCACCAACGACTGGCTGCACCTGGACGACCCCACCGAGCAGGGCATCCTGGGCACGGCCTACTACGCAGAGAACGCCCGCATGATGGCCGAGGTCGCCGGGGCCCTGGGCGACGAAAGGGCGGCGTCCGACTACGGCAAGCTCTCCGCCGACATCCGCGACGCCTTCACCGAGGCCTACGTCGCCTCCGACGGCACGGTCAAGCGCAACTCGCAGACCGGATACGCGCTGGCGCTCGGCATGGACCTGATCTCGGAACCGGCACTCGTCGAGAAGGCCGGGAGCAAGTTCGTGGCCAAGCTGGCGCTCACCGACTACCACCTGCGGACCGGCTTCATCGGCACACCGCTGCTGCTGCCCGCGCTGAGCAAGATCGGCCGGGACGACCTGGCCTACAAGATGCTGCTGCACAAGGACTACCCGTCCTGGGGCTACGAGGTCGTCAACGGTGCCACCACCATGTGGGAGCGCTGGAACTCGATCATGCCCGACGGCAGCTTCGGCCCGGTCGACATGAACTCCTTCAACCACTACGCCTACGGGGCCGTGGGCGACTGGATGTTCCAGAACATCGGCGGCCTCTCGGCGATCGAGCCCGGCTACAAGCGCTCACGCATCGCGCCGACGCCCGGAGGGAACCTGACGGAGGGCTCCGGAAGCCTCAAGACCGTCTACGGCCGCCTCTCGTCGAAGTGGAGCACGGACAACGGCGCTGTCGAACTGAAGGTGACGGTGCCGGTCAACACCGTCGCTGAAGTCCACGTGCCCACGCGGACCCGTTCGGCGGTCACCGAGGGCGGCCGGCCGGCCGAAGCCGCCAAGGGAATCCGGTTCCTCCGGATGGAGGACGGGGCCGCCGTGTTCGAGGTCGGGTCCGGGTCCTACAGCTTCGGCGTCGACCCCGTCCTCGGCGGCGCCGGCGAGACCGGGAGAACTGCATGACCCGGTAGGGCAGGGTCCTGCGGCTCCTCGCCTACCGGCGGCCGAGGAATTCGGTGATGAGCTCCAGCCATTCCGTGGGCCGCTCGACGAACGGAAGATGCCCGGTGGGCAGTTCGGCGATCTGGGCGCCGGGGATGGCGGCGGCCAGCTCGTGCTGCAGGGTGGCGGGGACGAGGGAATCGGCGGTGGTGACGACGACGAGGGTCGGGACGGCGATCGCGGCGAGGTCGTCACGTACGTCGACCCGGCGGACCAGGTCGACCTGGGCGCCGGTGCCCGGCGGTAGGGCCAGGGCCGTCTGCTCGGCGGCGGCGCGGGCCTGGGCGGGGGTGAGGGAGTTCAGGGCGGGGGCGCTGAGGACCAGTTGGGTCAGGTACTGGGCGAGCAGCCGGGACTGCCCGGAGGTGAAGAGCTGGTGCCAGATGCCGACGGCCAGCTCGGTGCGGGTGTCCAGGCGGGCGAACGTGGCGCTCAGGGCGAGCGAGGTGACCCGTTCCGGGTGGCGGGCGGCGAGGCGGATGGCGACCGGGCCGCCGAGGGAGTACCCGGAGACGGCGAACGTGGCGAGTCCTTCGGCGTCCGCCGCCGCGACCAACTGGTCCGCCAGCTCGTCGAGTTCCAGGGTGTCCTGTGTGGTCGGGGTGTTGCCGGAGCCCGGGTAGTCGACGCCGACCACGGTGTGCCGGGCGGCGATCCCGTTCATGATCGGGCCGTAGTTGGCCTCGATGCTTCCGCCGGCGCCGTGGGCGAGGAGGAGGCCGGGGCCTGAGCCGTGGACGGTGCGGGCGTAGTGGGCGGGGGCTGTGGTGGTCATGGCTGGATCCTCCGGGCGGGGAACGTGGGCATGGGTGCTCGATCGCGACAGCTTTAGCGATCGCTAAAGCTGAGCGTGGGGTGACTGTAACAGGACTGCTTTAGCGTTCGCTAAAGATGGCGAGTTAGACTGCGCAGGTGACGGAGAGCGGGGAAAAGGAACGGCGGAGCCGTGGGCGACGCGGTGCGGGCGCGAGCGGAGAGGGTGGCGCCCCGCCGGCCGCCCCGCCGGGCAGGCCCGCTGCGACGCGGACCCGTCGTGCCTTCGACCGGGACCAGGCCCTGGCCGCGGCGCTCAGGGAGTTCTGGACCTACGGGTACGAGTCCACCTCCATCGCCTCGCTCACCAAGGCGATGGGGATCAATCCGCCCAGTCTGTACGCGGCGTTCGGCGACAAGCGGCAGTTGTTCGGCGAGGCCGTGCGCCTGTACCAGCGCACCATCGCCACGACCCCCTCGGTCGAGGGGCAGGGCGCGCGCTCGTCGATCGAGGCCATGCTGCGGCACCTGGCGGCCGACTACACCGATCCCCGGCATCCCCCGGGCTGCCTGATCATCTCGGCCGCCGCGAA
This sequence comes from Streptomyces sp. DH10, assembly GCF_029813805.1. Taxonomy (NCBI): domain Bacteria; kingdom Bacillati; phylum Actinomycetota; class Actinomycetes; order Kitasatosporales; family Streptomycetaceae; genus Streptomyces; species Streptomyces sp. DH10. Next base: position 39,542 of record NZ_JARVKU010000001.1, on the reverse strand, counting down.
CTGCGGACCCGGCTCGCAGGACGTGAAGGCGGAACTCCGCGGCATGCGGGAGGCCTCGAAGGCGGCCATCGCCGCCCGCATCCGCCAAGACGTCGAAGCCGGGCGCCTGCCTGGAGACACGGACGCGGACGGCCTCGCGGCTTTCTACGCGGCCGTCATCCAGGGCATGAACCAGCAGGCGTGCGACGGCGCCTCTCGGCAGGTGCTGGAGAAGGTGGCGGAGTCGGCGATGCGGGCCTGGCCCATGACCGGCCGGGGCTGATGCGACGCCGGCCGGTCACGGTGAGGGCGTCGGGGTTGGGTTTCGCCTACCCCTCGTCTCGGTCGTCCGGGTGGAGAAGCAGGCGCACGAAATCGTTGAGCGGTCCGATGATGTCGAGGTCCTGGTCGAGGACCCACTGCAACTGGAGGCCGTTGAGCACGGCATGGAAGAGGGCCGCGGCGCTCTCGGGGTTGACTCCCTCGCGCAGCCGGCCGCGGGCCGCCTGGTCGAGGAAGCCTTCGGCGAACTGCGTGCGCCCGCGTTCGTAGCGCTCCACGAAGTAGGCGTGGGCGGGATGATCCGTGCGTGACGCCGCGGCGGCGAGCTCCATCCACAGGCGCATGAGCTCAGGGGCCTTCTGGTGGTGACGGATGAGCTCACCGAGGTAGGGCGCGAGCTGGTCCAGGCCGCCGACCTGTGCCGCGCCGTGCTGCCACTCCTCGGAATCCCGCTCGGCGAGCACTGCGGCAAGGATCTCGTCCTTGTTGCGGGAGTGGTGGAGGAGCCCGGCGTGGGTGATGCCCGCCCGCTCCGCGATGTCCCGCAGGGAGGCCTTGGCGTAGCCGTTCTCGGCGAAACTGTCGCGGGCCGCCCGTACGATCTCCGCTCGGCGGGCCGGTGTCTTGGCGTACGGCCCGCGCGGTACAGCTCCCAAGGGACGGCGACGATCGCGTCGCCCCAGCCCGCCGAGCCGGTCATCATGGCGAACTCGTCGAGTTGGTGCTTGATGCGGCGGCCGTCGGGCGAGAAGTTGGCGATGCGGCCGTCGGGCAGCTGGTCGTCACGGACCGAGCGCAGCCATTTGCATGGCGCCGTCGACATCGCCCGTCTGCCGGACGCCCTGACCCGCCAACGCCGGCCGCAACGGCTTCACATGCGCGGTGCGGCCGTGGAGCCCCGCTTCACCAGCTTCGTCCGCAGCAGCGTCCGCTTGCGGCTGCCCCCGGCGATGCGATCCAGCAGCATGCCCGCGGCCTGCCGGCCCTTCTCCACGATCGGCTGATGGATCGTGGACAGGTCGGTCAGAGCGGCCACGGGCGCGTCGTCGTAACCGATCACCGAGACATCACGCGGCACTGACATTCCTCGGTCCCGCGCAACGCGCATCGCGGCTGCCGCGTGCACATCGGAGAGCGCGGCAACCGCCGTCACCTCGGCGTGTTCGAACAGAGTCAGGGCCGCGCGAGCGCCCGCCGCCTCGTCGATCCCCGCCGCGTCCACGATCCGCAGATCGGACAGCTCCAGGCCGGCGTCACGCCAGGCTCCGAAGTGACCTGCCAGCCGTTCCCTCGCGTTGCGCTCGGTTGCCTTGCGCGCCTGGCCAAGGCTCACCAGGCCGCCGTCACCATGGGTGAACAGCTTGTCGACGACGATGCCCACGCGGCGGTGGCCCAGCTCCAGCAGGTGTTCCATCTGCAGCCGGGCGCCACGCCGGTCATCGATGCCTACGTACGGCAGGCCGCTGCCGCGTGGTGAGTCCACGGCCACCGCGGGAATGCCCGAGGCCGCCAGCACCCCGGCCAGGGGATGTTCCTCGGGCATGTTGTGCAGGACGATCCCGTCGACCAGGCCCCGCAACGCTTTGGAGGTCCTCACGTCCTCGCCGGCGGTCAGAAGCGTCAGGGCCACGCCCTCGAGGTCGCCGACCTCGGCGATTCCCTTCATCAGCAGAATCGTCGAAGGATCTTCCAGGGCATCGACCACCGAGTCCATGACGACGACGCCCACCGCGCCCACCCGCCCGGAGCGCAGACTGCTGCCCACGGCGTTGGGTCCGGCGTATCCGAGCTGCGCGGCCACGGCATAGACATGCTCGCGCTGCGCTTCGGAAACCCTGCCCAGATTGTTGTAGACGTACGACACCGTCGCCTGCGAGACGCCCGCGGCGCGTGCTACGTCCTTCATGGTGACCAACGCGCTGCCCCACCCTCCGACGATGGTGCGGGCCTCGGTCGCCCGACGCCCCATCCTGATTCTCCCGCTGACGCCCCGCCTGCGTCGCAGCGGCACGGGGCCCATGTACCTGCGCTGTGTTGGGCTAACGTCGGTGGGCGTTGGCTCTTACGGCATCTCGGATCGGAGTGGATCCGGTGTTGAGTTCGAGGATCTGCCGGCCGATGCCGGGCTCGTGCAGCAGCTCGGCGATGGTTTCGGCGACATCAGCGCGGGCCACCTGACCATGGAACTCTGCCGGCCCCAGTGAGATCGTGCCGACTCCAGGATCATCGACGAGCAACGACGGGCGAATGATCAGCCAGTCCAGATCACTGCGACTGAGTGCCATGTCCGCTTCCTTCTTCACGGCGAAGTAGTACTCGACCTCGTCACCCAGGTCACGTTCACGCCAGGCCTCCGGGAATACCGACACATGCGCGAGGCGGTCGACCCCCGCGCGGCGGGCAGCCTCGATCGCCTTGACGAAGCCATCACCGTCGACCGCCTTCGTGAAGTCCCTGGATCCGCCGTTGGATCCGGCAGTGAACACGATGGCGTCAACGCCCCCGAGTGCCTCCGCCAGCTCCTCCACGGACATGCCGGCCAGATCTCCGACCACCGCAGCGACTCCGTGCGCGGCCAGGTCCGCCCGCTGTTCCTCGCGGCGCACGAGTCCGTGAACGGCATCCCCCCTGGAGAGAAGCTCCTTCGTCAGCAGGCGGCCGATTTTGCCCGTGATTCCGATGATGAACACGTTCATCCAAGTACTCCCTTCCATCCACCGAGGTGACTTCGCGTGTCCCTGCCTCAGATGTGCCTGGCTTCGCATGCTCCCAACATCTTGATCGCCACTCCCATTCCGTACCACCGGTTCGGAGCTTGACGGCCCCAACGACGTATGCGAACGTCCGTGGTTATTCGTATCACCAACTCTGGAGGAAGGCCTCATGAGCCAGCACACGCGCGATGCGTATGCGGTACTCCTGCCGGTTGTCGGCGAGTTGTCCGTGAGTCCCTGGCTCCGCACGCTCCTGGAGCGCGGGACCGTCGCTGTGCTGCCCGGTGAGAGCCGCGAAGAGTACGTGGCGCGGAGGATGAGCCCCGAGCGCCGCGCCACTGAAACGGCCGCGGACTTCACCCGGTTCGTCACCGAGGTCGAAGACCTGGCGGGGGCGCCTGTTCTCGTGGCAGTCGACCAGGAACCGTGGGGTATCCAGCGACTGCATGGACTCGTCCCCTCCTACCCCGAGCCCAGCCTGCTGCCGCAGCTCTCCGACGAGGAGATCCGTGCGTCCTCGAAAGCGGTGGCGGCCGCAGCGGCGGGTGTCGGAGTGAACATGTTCCTTGCGCCTGTACTCGACATCTTGACCGGGGGCAATCCGTGGCTCGAGGGTCGTTCACTCGCGTTGGAGCCCGAAGAGGTGGGCAGGATCGCGGCGGCTGTCGTCACCGGTGTGCAGGAAGGGGGCGTGGTAGCCGTCGCCAAGCATTTTCCCGGCTTCCCGCAGCTGGATCTCGACCCTGCCCTCGAGGACACCGTTCTGGCGGCCCAGGTGACCGGTGAAGGTGACCTCATCCCCTTCCGCCGGGCCATCGAGGCCGGGGTGGGGGCAATCATGCTCGGCCCAGCGGTCGTTGAGGCTCTGGACCCCAGCGAGCCTGCGGCCACATCGAGGACAACTGTGGACCTTCTGCGCCGGTCGCTCGCATTCGACGGGCTGATCATCAGCGATGACCTCGACGCACCGAGCACCACGCATGGCCGCAGCCTTGTCGATACGGTCTTCGCGAGCATCGAGGCCGGAGCGGAGCTGCTGCTTCTGCCTGGCGGGGATGAGGTCATCGCCCTGGCGGAAGCGATCGCCGCGAGATCTGGAGACGATCCCGCATTCGGGCAAGCCGTTGCGCGTGCTGCACAGCATGTGCGCAAGACTGCCGAAGCGGCCAAGCGCGTGTGAGTCCGGTTCAGCGGAGTCTCAATGACCGAGTCAAGAGCCTGCGGGCCGCTGGTGCAGTTAGGTGTTGTGGTCGGCGGCCTGTTCGAGCAGCTCCATGGCGTGGTTGTGGAAGCGGCGTTCGGCGTCGCGGCATGGGGCGTCGAGGAAGGCTCGTTGGGCTTCGGTGAGATCGCAGTTCAGCAGACCCATGGTCACGTGGATGGCTTCCACTCCGTGACATCCGTTGTCCTTGAGGAACTGCTGGACGATGTCCATGTCGCCGGTTGCCTCCCAGATGGGCCGGGCGGTTTGTTGCATGGCGGCGATGCGCGCTGATCGTTCTGCGTCGAAGTCCACTGGACCACCTTCTTGGTTTGGCTCGCAGGCTATAGCCGGGCAGGCGGGGTCAGCGGACCTCGCCGCAGTGAGCGTCTCGCCGATCACCCCCCGGCCGGCATGGTCCCGACAACACGCAGGCGGCTGCTAGGGCTCGGGCTCGACCCAGGCCAGCCCGTCCTCCGACGCCACCAGGCCGCCGGGCCGCAGTGGTGCCTCGGTCTCCAACGGCCCGCCGAACAGCCCGCGTTCCTGTAGGACGGTTCCCTCCTGGAACACCTGCCGGAAGGTCTCGGACTCGTAGAGGGGGTTGCGCAGGTCGTCGGCGTCGGGGAGGCGGCGCACGGCTCGCTCGAAGTCGTGGGCGGCCGCGGTGAGACGTTCGCCCGCGGGCCCGGCGCCGGTGAGCGACGCGTCGCCGGACGCCAGACCGCCCACCAGCTCGACGAACGCCTCGAGTTCCGTCGTGCCGACGTTGGTGACCTTGCGGGCCTTCCAGAAGTACGACCGTTCGTCCTGGTGCATGTCGTAGAAGGAGACCAGGAACTCGTGGAACAAGCTGTACTCGTGCCGGTAGCGGGTCTCGAACTCGGCGAACAGGCGGGTCTCGTCCGGGCTTCCGGCGAGGCAGCTGTTGATGGACCGGGCGGCGAGCAGCCCGCCGTAGGTCGCTAGATGGACTCCGCTGGACAGTACCGGGTCGACGAAGCACGCCGCGTCTCCGACGAGTGCCATGCCGGGCCGCCACAGCCGTGACTTCCAGTACGACCAGTCCTTGCGGACGCGGACTTGGTCGTAAGGCGCCTCGGTAGCCCGGGGGACGCCGTCGAGGAAGCCGCGTACCTCCGGGCAGGCGTCGATCAGGCGGCGCCAGGCGGTCGCCGGATCCCCCTGGACGGCTTCGGCGTGTTCGCGGGCGACCACGGCTCCGACGCTGGTCAGGTCGTCCCGGAGGGGGATGTACCAGATCCAGCCCTCGTCGAAGGCCGCGCAGAAGATGTTGCCGTCGTTCGGTGCCGGGAGCCGCTCGCCGCCGGCGAAGTAGCCGAACACGGCGATGTTGCGGAAGAAGTCGGAGTAGATCCGCTTTCCTCCGACGTGCGGGTGGATCCTGCTGCCGTTGCCGGAGGCGTCCACGACATACCGGGCGGCGGCCTCTCTGAGCTCACCGTCGGGGCCGGTCCAGCGCACCCCGCGGATCCGCTCCTCGTCGGCGAGTACGCCGGTCACCCGGCAGCCTTCCCGTACGTCGACGCCGACCCGGCGGGCGTTGTCCAGGAGGATCGCGTCGAACCGGGACCGCTCGACCTGGTAGGCGAACGACGTCGGGTCGGCCAGCCGGGGCGACAGCGCGAAGGAGAACTGCCAGGGGTCCCGGTTGCTGCCCCAGCGGAACGTGCCGCCGCGCTTCGGTTTGAAGCCCGCACGCGCCATCTCGTCCTCCACGCCGAGGATCCGGCACACGCCGTGCACCGTGGAGGGGAGCAGGGACTCGCCGATCTGGTATCTGGGGAAGGTCTCCTTCTCGACCAGGAGGACGCGATGGCCGTGCAGGGCGACGGCCGCCGAGACGGTGGCCCCGGCCGGGCCGCCGCCGACCACGATGACGTCGAAGTCCTGAGTAGGCTCGGTGGAACTCACTGGTCTCCCTTCGCCGTTCGGGCGTCGATCCAGGTGCGGATCGCCGACACGGTTGTCTCCGCGTGTTCCCGCATCATCGTCAGGTGGTCTCCGGGGACGTCCACGACATCGTGAGCCGCGGGCCAGGACGTCCGCCAGCCGTCCGCGTCCGCGGCGGCCGCCATGGCGGGCGTGGGCCGCTGCGCCCGCACGAGGAGCGTGGGTGTGACGATCGGCTCGGGGGACCAGCCGAGGAAGATCCGGTTGTAGGCGCCGATCGCGGCCAGGGTGCTGTCGTCGTCACCGGTGAAGAGGGCTTGTCCGGTGTCCTGCGGCGGTGGAGCGGCCAGGGACAGCAGCCAGTCCTTGTCGCTGTTGTCCGGCGTGATGTGGTAGGCGTCCAGCAGCACCAGACCGGTCGGTGCCCGGCCCGTGTTCTCCAGCTGGTGCGCCACCAGGTGCGCCACATTGCCGCCGGCCGACCGTCCTACGACCACGAAGGGCCTGTCTCCGACGTACCGCAGCACGTTCTCTGCGTGCGTACGCGCCAGCGCGGCGCGGTCCTGCGGAACGGCGGCCCCGGTACCGATGCCGGGGTGCGGGAACTCCAGGACCTCCAAGGCCTCCGGATCGTCCTGGAAAGCGCGGTGGAACCGAGGGAAGTCTCCGCCGTCCCACGTGAGGGACGGATGGTAGGGCGGGAAGTAGACGACCGTCGGCCTTCCGAAGCCGGAGCCGGAGCCGGAGCCGGAACTGGAGCCGGAGCGGCCGGGGGAGCGGCGGATCGGGGGCAGCGCGTGCTCGCGACCCTGGGCGGCGGTGAAGGTGGGCAGAGCCCAGGACGCGGTGACGAGCAGGTGCATCGCCGCCACCGGTTGTCCGGCGGCACTGACCGATCGGAACAGCGAGGAGAGGCTGTACGCGGGCCGCTCGGGCACCGTGGCTACTGCACCCTCGGCGGCCCTTGTGGCCTCGGGGGCGACCGCGGCGGCCGGTTCGCCGTCGAGCAGGCCGAGCACGTGTCGTGCCAGTTCCTCGGCCGTACGGTGCTCGAACACCACCGCGGCCGACAGCCGGAGCTTCAGCGCCATGCTCAGCCGGTTGCGGATCTGCACGGCCGTGAGGGAGTCGAATCCCAGGTCGGCGAGGGACTTGCCGGCTGGGAGCGCGTCGGCGTGCGGATAGCCGAGCACCGCGGCCACGTCGGCCCGCAGCAACTCCACGAGAGCCGCCTCCCGTTCTCCCGGGGGCATGGCGGCCAACCGCTTCCGCCAGGCTCCCGGCTCCAGCATCTGCCCAGGGGAGCCGGGGGAGCCAGATGAGCCGCCCGAGGCCGTCGTCGCGGCGGGCGGCCGGTGCTGCCGGACCAGCCCGCGCAACGGCGGTGGCAGGTGCCCCGCACCGGACCGAAGCGCCGCCCGGTCCAGCAGGATCGGTGCCAGGACCGGCTCCGTCGAGCGCAGCCCGGCGTCGAACAGGACCATGCCCTGCGGCGTGGACAGCGGCACGAGCACATCACGTGACTGCGGGCGTTGCGGGGGCTGCCCCGCCGCCATGCCACCGGTGTGCTCCCACGGGCCCCACGCCAGCGACAGCGCGGGCAGTCCGTCGGCGGCGCGGCGGTGGGCGAGGGCATCGAGGAACGAGTTCGCGGCCGCGTAATTGCCCTGGCCCGGCCGGCCCAGCAGACCGGAGACGGACGAGAACAGGACGAAGGCCGAAAGACCCATGTCCCGGGTCAGTTCGTGCAGGTTCCAGGCCGCGTCGGCCTTCGGACGCAACACGGCCGCCATCCGCTCGGGCGTCAGCGAATCCAGCACGCCGTCGTCCAGAACCCCGGCGGCGTGCACCACAGCGGTCAGTGGCGGCTCGCAGCGCTCGACCACCTCGGCCAGCGCGGCACGCTCGGCCGCGTCACAGGCGACGATGCCGACCCGCGCCCCCAACTCCTCGAGTTCACCGCGCAGTTCCGCCGCTCCTGGTGCCTGCGGCCCACGGCGCCCGGTCAGCAGCAGATGCCGTACGCCGTGTTCGGCGACCAGATGGCGTGCCAGCTCCGCGCCCAGCGCGCCCGTGCCTCCGGTGACCAGCACCGTACCCTCCGGGTCGAAGGCTGCACCCGCCCCAGAGATACCACGCGCGGCGGCCAGTCGCGGCACCGTCACCTGACCATCCCGTATCCGGAGTTGCGGATCACCGGTGGCGACAGCCGTCGGCAGCATCCGAAGCGACTCGGGCTGCCCGTCGACGTCCACCAGGACGACACGACCGGGCAGCTCCGACTGCGCCGTGCGCGCCAGTCCCCAGACCGCCGCGCCCGCGAGGTCCGGCACCGGACCGGTGGCCTCCCGCGTCACCACCACCAGCCGTGAGCCCGCCGTGCCCGGATCGTCCTGCCAGCCCTGGAGCGTCTTGAGTACTCGGCCCGTCAACTCGTGAGTGGCGGAGAGGGGATCCGAACCCGTCGCATGGGCGATGGCTGTGACGGCGACGACTTCGGGATTGTCCCCGCCGGGGAGGAACTCGGCGAGGTTCAGCTCGTCCGGCCCGTACACCGTCCAGGTGCGCTCACCGGCGTCGCCGGAGCCGTCTCCGGGGAGGTCGAGGGCGGCCCACTCAGGACGCAGAAGGGCCCTACGTACGATGTCGTCCGCCGTGTCCGTCCCGTCTGTCCCGTCCGTCCTGTCCGCCCGGTCGGCCCTGTCTGCCCGGTAGGCCGGGAGCCCCCGGGTGACCAGCGAGTCCACGCGTGCCACGAGCCTGCCGGACGGGTCGGCCAGCGTCAGCGCGACCGTATCCGGGCCCGATGAGGTCACCCTGACCCGCAACTCCGTGGCTCCCGAGGCGTGCAGGCTCACCCCGCTCCAGGCGAACGGCACCCGGACCGTGCTCGTGTCGGCGGACCCGGCCAGCAGCGGCGCGTGCAACGCGGCGTCGAACAGCGCCGGGTGGAGTCCGAAGCCGCCCGCTTCGAACGTGTGCGACGCGGGCAGCCGGATCTCCGCGAAGACGTCGTCACCGCGCCGCCATACCGCGCCGACCCCCTGGAAGGCAGGCCCATAGGCGAGCCCGGCGTCGGCGAGGGCCGCGTAGGCGCCGGTGAGATCCACCGCCTCGGCACCCTGGGGCGGCCAGTGGGTCAGATCGTCCTGCTGGGTCTGATCGCCATGCGCAGTGCGACGACCTCGGCCCAACTGCCCGGAGACATTCCGGGTCCACGAGGCGCCCTCGGCGGACTCGTCCGGCTTCTCCGGCGGCTCCTCCGGCCGGGAGTAGACGTCCATGGGCCGCCGGCCCGAGTCGTCGTCCCACGCACCCACCACGACCTGTACCCGCACCCCCGCGGAACCGGACAGGACGAGCGGCGACAGCACCACGAGGTCGTCGACCGCGTCGCAGCCCACCTCCTCGCCCGCCCGCAGGGCCATCTCCGCGAACACCGTCGCCGGCACGATGATCCGCCCGGCGACGACATGGTCCGCGAGCCAAGGGTGGGCCGCGAGGGACAACAGCCCGGTCAGCACCGTCCGCTCGGTGTCCGGCACCGCGAAGGCCGGGCCCAGCAGGGGACCGGGGTCGGCCGCTGCCGGTCCCGGCGCGTCCAGCCAGTACCGCTGCCGCTGGAAGGCGTACGTCGGCAGGTCCACGCGGCGCGCGCCGGAACCCGCGTACACCGCCGCCCAGTCGACCGCGGCCCCGGCCACATGCAGCCGCGCCACGGCCGACAGGAGCGTCTCCGGTTCGTACGCACCGTTTCGTGTGGCCACGGCGAGAACGGGGCCCCTCGCGGGCGCGTCGGCCAGACAGTCGGTGGCAGCCGCGGTGAGTACGGGCCCGGGACCGAGCTCCAGGTAGGCGGAGACCCCGTCGTCCGCCAGCCGGCGCACGGCGTCGGCGAAGCGCACGGGCATCCTGGCATGCCGCGCCCAGTACTCGGGCGAGCACAGTTCCGAGGGCTCGGCGACCCGGCCCATCACGGTGGAGACGATCGGTATGCGCGGCGGCCGGAAGGTCAACTCCCTCGCCACGGAAAGGAATTCGTCGAGCATCGGCGTCACCAGAGGTGAGTGGAAGGCGTGACTCACCCGCAGTCGTACGGCCCTGCGGCCACGCGCCTCGAAGTCGGCCGCGACCGCGAGCACCGCGGCCTCCGCTCCCGAGATCACCACTGAACGGGGCCCGTTGACGGACGCGACGGCCACCTGTGCCGCCTGAGCCGCCCCCGCCTCGAACTCCCCCAGCGCCGCGACGACTTCTTCCTCGGTCCCGTCCAACGCCACCATCGCCCCGCCGTCGGGCAAGGCCTGCATCAGCCGGCCGCGAGCGGCGACGAGCGTGGCAGCGTCGGGCAGATCGAGTACACCGGCGACATGCGCGGCCGCCAGCTCGCCGACGGAGTGGCCCACGAGGCGGTCGGCTCGCACGCCCCACGACTCGAGCAGCCGGAACAACGCCACCTCGAAGGCGAACAGTCCGGCCTGTGTGAAGTCCGTACGGTCGACGAGAGCCGCTTCCGGTGAGCCCGGCTCGGCGGACAGCACCGCGCTCAGCGGCTGGGGGAGGCGGTCGTCCAGGTGCCCGCAGACCTCGTCGAAGGCGTCGGCGAACACGGGGAAGGCGGCGCGCAGTTCGGCTCCCATCCGGGGGCGCTGGGCGCCTTGTCCGGTGAACAGGAAGGCCGTACGGATCTCCGGGTCCGCGAGTCCTCGTACGACGCCCGGTGTGTCCCGGCCCCGCGCGAACGCGTTCAGCGCGTTCAGCATCCGGGTCCGGTCACCGGCGGGGACGAGTGCGCGATGGGTGAGGGCGGAACGCGACACCGCCAGCGAGTAGGCGACGTCGGTGGACGACAGGCCCGGCCGGTTCGCTGCCTCGGCCGCGAGCCGCCGGGCCTGGGCCCGCAGGGCGCTCTCGTCGGCGGCGGAGAGCAGCCACGGAACGGGCGGCGCCGCGGCTGTCTCCGGGGAGCCCGTCGCATCCTGGGAGATCACCGCCTGCGAGGTTGCCGCCTCCGGAGAGACCGCCGACTCCCGTGAGACCACAGCCTCCTTCTCCGGCGCCTCTTCGAGAATCACGTGCGCGTTGGTCCCGCCGATCCCGAAGGCCGAGACCCCCGCCCTCCTCGGCCGGCCGGAGTCCGGCCAGGGCCGTGGGGCGGTCAGCAGTTCCACGCGGCCGGCGGACCAGTCGACGTGCGGTGTCGGCGAGTCGGCGTGCAGGGTCCGGGGCAGTTCGCCGTGCCGCATGGCCTGCACCATCTTGATGACGCCGGCGACACCGGCCGCCGCCTGCGTGTGTCCCAGGTTGGACTTGACCGATCCGAGCCACAGCGGCTGCTCCCGGCCCTGGCCGTATGTGGCCAGCAGGGCCTGCGCCTCGATGGGGTCGCCCAGCCGCGTGCCCGTGCCGTGGGCCTCCACCACATCCACGTCACCGGCGCACAGCCCCGCGTCCGCCAGCGCCCGCGCGATCAGCCGCCGCTGCGCCGGCCCGTGGGGCGCGGCGAGCCCGTTGGACGCGCCGTCGGAGTTCACGGCGGAGCCGCGGAGTACGGCCAGGACCGGATGACCGTTGCGCCGGGCGTCGGACAACCGCTCCAGGAGGACGAGGCCCACGCCCTCGCCCCAGGCCGTACCGTCGGCCGCCGCCGAGAACGACTTGCAGCGCCCGTCCGGCGACAGCCCGCGCTGCCGGCTGAACGCCAGGAACGGCTTGGGTGTCGCCATCACCGTGACCCCGCCCGCCAGGGCCAGCGAGCACTCGCCCGAACGCAGCGCCCGCGCCGCCCAGTGCAGTGCCACCAGCGAGGAGGAGCACGCGGTGTCGACCGTGATCGCGGGACCGCGCAGTCCGTACACGTACGAGATCCGCCCGGAGGCCACGCTGCCCGCCGAGCCCAGCCCCAGGTGCGCCTCCAGCTCGTGGGGGCGGGTGAAGCGGGCGGAGTAGTCGCCGAACATCACGCCCACGAACACGCCGGTGTCGCTCTCGCGCAGCGACGCCGGGTCGATCCCGGCCCGCTCCCACACCTCCCAGGAGGTCTCCAGGAGCAGCCGCTGCTGCGGATCCATCGCGAGCGCCTCGCGCGGCGAGATCCCGAACAGTCCGGCGTCGAACTCCGCGGCCCGGTGCAGGAATCCGCCGTGTCGCGTGTACGACGTGCCGATCCGGTCGGGATCGGGGTCGTAGAGGGCGTCCAGGTCCCAGCCGCGGTCGCCCGGGAACTCCGAGATGGCGTCCCGTCCCCGCGACACCAACTCCCATAAGTCGTCAGGAGAGTCGACGTCACCGGGATACCGGCAGCCCATGGCGACGATGACGACGGGATCGTCCTCGGCGGACGGGTCCTGTCCGCCGTACGCCTGCGGCCGCCGTACGGGCTCGCCCTCGAAGAGCACCGTGCGCAGGTAGCGGGCCACCTCGGCCGGTGTCGGGTGGTCGAAGACCAGCGTCGACGGCAGGCTCACCCCGGTCAGCGCGGTGAGCCGGTCCACCAGCTCGACGACGCCGACCGATGTCATGCCGAGATCGACGAACGGGCTGTCCGCGCCGGGCAGATCGCCCGGTGTCCTCCGGCAGACCTCGGCCGTTTCGGTGAGCACCGTTTCGCGTAGCGCGCGCTCCTGGTCGTCGCGCGAGAGGGGCAGGAGCCGCTCACTCAGGGTGGTACCCGCGTCGTCGGCCGCGGCCGGAGCGGGGGCGGCCAGCTCGTGCCGGGCGATCTTGCCGGAGGCGGTGCGCGGGACGGCGGCGATCTCGCGGATCTCGGCAGGCACCTTGTAGTCGGCCAGCCGGGTCCGGCACTCGGCGAGCACCTGCCGTGCGTCGATCCCGTCCGGACCTGGAACGACGAAGGCGACCGGCACCTCGCCGAGCACGTCGTGCGGCACACCCACGACCACGGCCTCGGACACGCCGGGACACTGCGCCAGGACCTGCTCGATCTCCGTCGGGTGGATGTTCTCGCCGCCGCGGATGATCAGCTCGCTGACCCGGCCGGTGAGCCGGAGATGGCCGTGCTCGACACGGCGGCCGAGGTCGCCGGTGCGGTACCAGCCGTCCCGCAGCGCGGCCGCCGTCGCCTCGGGCCGCTCGTGGTACCCGGTCATCAGGCTCGGCCCCCGTACCCAGACCTCGCCCTCGGCGCCGTCCGGGACGTCCTCGCCGCTCCCCGGGTCGACGAGGCGTACCTCCATGCCCGGGACGGGCGGACCGCAGGAACCGTCGACCCTGGGCCCCTCGGGGCGGTTCACCGCGATCATGCCGCAGGTCTCGGTGCTGCCGTACGCGTCCAGCAGCGGGGCCCCGAGGGTCTCCTCCACGGCCGCGCGCAGTGCGGGGCCGCTCGGGGCCCCGGCCACGACGCACATCCGCAGTGCCGGCGGGGCCTCGTCGTCCGAGTCGAGCATCCGGTGGTACGTCGCGGGCACGCCGGCCAGCATGGTGAAGGGCCCGCCGAGCCCCGCGTGCGCGGTGAGCAGTTCCCGCCGCAGACCGCCCGGCGGCAGCAGCTCACCGGCGATCCGGGCGCTCGCGCCCACGGCCGTCACGCCCAGGATCGCCAGCGAGTGGCTGAAGCTGTGGAAGAGCGGAAGCGGCCAGAGCAGCCGGTCGTCGGCCGAGAGACCGAAGACCGGGGCGTAGCAGGCGGCCACGGACCACAGCGCTGCCCGCTGTGTGGACAGCACGCCTTTGGGGCGGTGCGTGGTGCCGGAGGTGTAGAGCATCCAGGCCGGGTCGTCGAGGCCGAGCATGTCGATCTCCGCGGGCCCGTCGCTCTCGGCCGCGCTCCGAAAGGGCTGGGCGCCGTCCGGGACCGGGCCGCTCCCGGTGACCAGGACGCCCAGGCGGTCGTACGGCGGTCCCAGGCGCCGTAACCGTGCGACGTGCGCGGCGTCGGTGATGACGAACGCGGCGCCGCTGTCCTGGAGGAAGTGGGCCAGCTCGGTGTCGGAGGACCGCGGATTGAGCGGGACGCCGACCATCCCGGCCCGCAGCACGGCGAGGCAGCTCTCCACCATCTCCACGCAGTTGCCGAGGCAGATCGCGACGCGGTCGCCGCGGCGCAGTCCTGTCCGGGTGAGGTACCCGGCCAGCGAGCGCGTGCGCCGCTCCAGCTCGGCGTAGGTGACGCTCCGCGCGGAGTCGGAGTAGGCGACCCGGTGCGCGGCCACTTCGGCGTGCCGCCGTAAGTGCTCCGGCACCGGCCGGACGAGCTCGTCACGCCTCATGTCTCCGCCTTCCAGGTCCATCGGGCCGTAATGATGTTGAGCGTAGAGGTTGCCGACCGTCGAGGGGGCTACTCGTACGACCCGCACGACCCGCCGCAGCGGCCTGCGGCAGCGAGGAGGTACCGCCATGGCCGTCAACGGAGCACACGTGACCACCGTCCGGAGCCCTGTCCCCGAGCAGGAACTCTCCGGGATCGTCGGCCACCGCTTCATCTACACCTACGCCAACGGCTGGCAGTACGAGATGTACGTGAAGAACCCGACCACCATCGACTACCGGATCCACTCCGGCATGGTGGGCGGCCGCTGGGTCAAGGACCAGCGGGTCGACCTCGTCCAGCTGGACGACGACCATTACAAGATCTCCTGGAACGAGCCCACCGGCACGTCGGTCTCCGTCAACGTCATGCCCGGCAAGCGCCGCCTGCACGGCGTGATCTTCTTCCCGCGCTGGGTCGAGGAACACGGCGAGCGCACCGTCCTCTACCAGAACGACCACCTCGACGAGATGCGCAGGTACCGCGACGAGGGCCCGACCTATCCGGTCTACGTCGTCCCGGAGTTCGCCAAGATCACCCTCTTCGAGTACGTGGGCCCCGACGACGAGACGATCATCGCCACGGCCCCCGGAGACCTCCCGCAGGGCTGGTCCGACCGCACCAACTGACCGAGGCCGTACGAGGAGGCCGTCGCCGCCGAGGCGAACGCGCGTCAGTGGTGGCGGCCGTGCCGGCCGAGGGTCTCCACGGGGATCGCGCCGGGGCGCGTCCACTGCGGTACGGGGCGGCTGGTCGGACCCCAGGTGGGATTGCCGTCCGCGTCCGAGCGCCAGGACCAGCACGGGCCGCGCCCCTCGGGCCGGCCCTCGGGGTTGTCCTCCCACGCCTCGCCGCGGCCGTAGGGCGTCATGTCGAGCAGGCCGAGGGACCCGTTGACCCGCTCGTTGCCACGGCCCGTCGTGGAGTAGGTGAGGAACACGCGGTCGCCGTCGCGCAGGAAGCAGGTGAGGTGACCCATGTCGTCGCCGACCGGCGCGTCCGCGTCGCGCACCGAGTACCAGGGCTGTGTGTAGCCCATGAACTCGACGTAGGAGGCCACCTCCTCCCACCGGCCCGTCGTCAGCACGGCGAAGGAGACGCCGCGGGCGTTGAGGTAGACGGCGTCCTTCAGATGCCAGGCCGTGGTGGTGCAGCCCTCGCACTGCCCCTGGTGCGGCGCGCCGTCGTACCACATGTGCTTGTAGACCACGAGCTCGTCGCGGCCCTGGAACAGGTCGAGGAACGGGACCGGACCGTCGGGTCCGACGACCTCGACCGTCCCGTCGAACTCCACCATCGGCAGCCGGCGGCGGGCCGCGGCGAGGGCGTCGCCCTCGCGGGTGTGGGCCTTCTCGCGGACCAGGAGCTCGTCCCGGGCGGCCTGCCAGGTGGCCAGGTCGACGACGGGCGGTCGGCCGGGCCGTGCGGTGGTGGGGTCACTCGGCGTGGTGGTCATGCTGTCCTCCGGGGTGGCTCGTGCCGGGCAGCGTCGTACGGCGTCGTACGACGCTCACCGGAACAGACTCAAGTCGCGGCCGGAACTCATCGCGGCCATGGCGCGTAGCGCGCGGCCCGTCATTCCTTCGGGTGGCTATTTTGCTCCGGACGCGGGAAATGCCCTGGTAGCTGTCACGATGAGTGATCTGCGAAGGCCGGTCGTGATCAGGGGGCGCCGGCACCACAGGAGGTTCCTCGTTGTCCCGTCGTCAGCTTCCCGCACAGCATGTCGATGACCAGACGCAGACCCCGGACCGGACACCCGATACGTCGGCGGAGATCCTTCCGGTGACCGCGGGACAGCGCGAGGTCTGGCTGGCCGAGCAGCATTCCCCGGACGTGAGCCCGGCCTTGCGCCTGGGCGAGTACCTGGAGATCCACGGACCGGTCGACCCACCCCTCTTCGAGGTGGCACTGCGTCAGGTCGTCGCCGAGACCGACGCGCTGCGGGTACGCCTCGTGCCCGGCGAAGACGGCCCGGTACAGATCCTGGAGCGCGAACTGCCCTGGTCGCTCTCCTTCGTCGACGTCTGCGACGAGCCCGACCCGGAGGCGGCGGGCCGCGCGTGGATCACCGCCGACCTGGCCCGGCCCATGGACCTGGCCTCCGGACCACTGTTCAGCTACGCGCTGGTCCGGCTGGCCCCCGACCGGTTCTGGTGGTACCACACCTACCACCACGCCGCCGTGGACGCCTTCGGCTACGCGCTCGTGGCCCGGCGGGTCGCCGAGGTCTACACGGCCCTGGTCCAAGGGGACAAGGCCGGCCCCTGTCCCTTCGGTCCGTTGTCCGCGCTGGTCCAGGCCGACCGGGACTACCGCGAGTCCCGGGAGCGTGCCGAGGATCGTGCGTACTGGATGCGGGAGCTGGCGGGATGGACGCGCCCGCAAGCGGCGTCCCCCACCGATTCGGCGCACGGGCCCGTTCCGCGAACGGACCTGCTTCCGCTGCCGCGCCCGCAGGTGCTGAAGGCGGCGGCCACGCGCGCGGGCGTCTCCCGCTTCCGTTTCGTGTTCGCCGCCGTGGCGCTGTACACGCACCGTCTGACGGGCGCGCGGGACGTCGTGGTCGGCCTGACCGTGGCCGGCCGGGTGGGGGAGGCCTCCCGTGCGACACCGGGGATGCTGGCCAACAGCGTTCCCGTACGCCTCACCGTCCGGCCCGACATGCCGCTGCGGGAGCTGCTCGCCCAGGTCGACGAGCGGATGCGCGAAGCGGTGGAGCACCAGCGCTACCGCGCCGAGGACCTGCACCGCGACCTCGACCTGACCCGTGGTCCGGGTGTGGCGTTCTCGCCGATGGTCAACCTCATCGGGTTCGACTACGACATCTCCTTCGCGGGCCACACGTGCACGGCGCACAACCTCTCCTTCCCGCTGGCCGCCGACCTGATGATCATGGTGTGGGACCGCCGGGACGGCTCCGGGCCGCACATGAGGCTGCACGCACCACCCGGTGCGCCCGGCGCGGCTGAACTCGCGGAAACCCAGCGGCGGTTGCTCGACTTCCTCGCGGACATGGCCGATTCGGACCCTGATCTCCCGGTCGGCAGGCTCGACGTTCTGACGGCCGGCGAGCGACATGACCTGCTCGCGATGGGGGACGCCACTGCGGCAGGTGCGCCCGTCGTCTCGATCCCGGCGCTGTTCGAGGAGCAGGTGCGCCGGGCACCGGAGGCGACCGCGGTGGTGTCCGGCGGCATCACCGTGACGTACGGGGAGCTGAACGCGCGCGCGAACCGGCTCGCGCACGCGCTGACGGCCCGTGGGATCGGCGTGGAGGACATCGTCGCCCTCGTCCTGCCGCGCTCGGTGGACCTGATCGTGGCCGAGTTCGCCGTGCTCAAGGCCGGGGCCGCCTATCTGCCGGTGGACCCCGAATACCCGGCGGCACGCAGGGAGTTCATGCTCGCCGACGCCCACCCGGTCTTCGTCCTGGACGATTCGCGGACCGTGGCCGAGCTGTCGGAGGAGCAGCCGGACACCGACCCTTGCATCGCCCTGGACCCGCGACACCCGGCGTACGTCATCTACACGTCGGGCTCGACCGGGCGGCCCAAGGGGGTGATGGTGCCGCACACGGGCATCGCCTCCCTGGTCGCCTTCCACACGCAGCGTCTGGAGATCACACCCGGCAGCAGGTTCTCGCAGCTGGCCTCGCCCGGCTTCGACGCCTCCACGTGGGAGATGTGCGTCAGCCTGCTGACCGGGGCGACCCTCGTACTCGCCCCCAGGACCGATCCGCTGTCGGTCCTCACCGACCCCGACGCCCGTATCACCCATGCCTTCGCGCCGCCGTCGGCCCTGGCGGTCGTGGCCGAGAGGGACAGCGCCGTTTCGACGCTCGTGGTGGGCGGAGAGCCGGTGCCGCCGGCGCTGGTGCAGCGGTGGGCTCCGGGCCGTCGCTTCATGAACGTCTACGGACCGACGGAAACGACCGCGATCGTGACCACGAGCCGGCCCCTGCCGCCCGCCGGCACGACCCCGCCGATCGGGGAGCCGCACTCCGGCAGTCGTGCCTACGTGCTGAACGGCAGCCTGCAACCCGTGCCCGTGGGAACGGCCGGAGAGCTGTACCTCTCCGGTGTGTCCCTGGCACGCGGCTATCTGCGCCGGCCGGCGCTGACGGCCGAGCGGTTCGTCGCCGACCCGTACGGGCCTCCCGGGACACGGATGTACCGGACGGGTGACGTGGTGCGCTGGCGGGCGGACGGGCAGCTGGAATACGTCGGCCGCGCCGACCGCCAGGTCAAGATCCGCGGCTTCCGCATCGAGCAGGAGGAGGTCGAGGCCGCGCTGATCGCGTGCCCGGGCGTCGCGCAGGGCGCGGTGCTCGCCCGCCGTCACCGGCAGCAGGGCGATCTCAGGCTCGTCGCCTACGTCGTGGCGGACGGGAACGGGGCCCGGCCGCAGTCTCTGCGTGAGCACCTGCGCGAGCGGCTGCCCGACTTCATGGTGCCGTCGGCGTTCGTGATGCTCGACGAGCTGCCGCTGACCCCGAACGGAAAGACCGACCGCGACGCCCTGCCGGACCCGGACGACGACACCGGCCCGTCGACCGGGCGGGCACCGCGCACACCGCGGGAACAACTGCTGTGCGAGCTGTTCGCGGAGGCGCTCGGCCTGCCGCGGGCCGGGTTGGACACCAACTTCTTCGACGCGGGCGGGCACTCGCTGCTGGCGATCCGCCTGGTGTCCCGGATCCGCGCCGTGCTCGGGGCGGAACTGAACCTGGGCGAGCTGTTCGACGCTCCCACGGTCGCCCTCCTGGCGGCGCGGCTGGACCGGACGGACGGGGCACGCCCGGCGCTGACCGTCCAGGAACGGTCCGACCTCACGCCCCTGTCGTTCGCGCAGCGACGGCTGTGGTTCCTGCACCGGGTCGAAGGACCCGGCGCCACCTACAACATTCCCCTGGTGCAGCGCCTGACCGGCGAGCTCGACCGAGGAGCGCTGGAGCGCGCGCTGGGGGATGTGGTGGGCCGGCACGAGAGCCTGCGCACGGTCTACTCGGACGTCGACGGTGAGCCCTTCCAGCGGATCCTCGACGCGTCCGCGGTGCGTACGCCACTGCCCGTCACCGAGGTGGACGACGAGGAGGCGCTGCACGCGCGGTTGCTGGACGCCGTCCGCTACCCGTTCGACCTGGCCGTCGAGACGCCACTGCACGCCGAGCTGTTCGCGCTGGGGCCCGCCGAGCACGTCCTGGTGATCGCCGTCCACCACATCGCCGCCGACGGCTGGTCCATGGCCCCGCTGGCCCGTGACCTGGCGACCGCCTACACCGCCCGGAGCCACGGCGAGGAGCCGGCCTGGGAGCCACTGCCCGTCAGGTACACCGACTACGCCCTGTGGCAGCGTCGGCTCCTGGGCGACCACGACGAGTCCGACAGCCTCCTCAGCCACCAACTGGCCCATTGGACCGCCGCGTTGGCTGGACTCCCCGAGGAGCTCACGCTTCCCTACGACCGGCCCCGCCCGGCCGTCGCCTCCCACAGCGGCGCCCGGGTCCGCCTGCGGATCGACGCGGAACTGCACACGGCGCTGAGCGAGCTGGCGCGCCGGTCGGGCGCGAGCCTCTTCATGGTGCTGCACGCGGGACTGGCGGCGCTGCTGACGAAGCTGGGCGCGGGCACCGACGTGCCTGTCGGCACCGTGATCGCCGGCCGTACGGATCAGGCCCTGGACGACCTGGTGGGGTTCTTCGTCAACACCCTGGTGCTGCGGACCGACACCTCGGGCGATCCCGCCTTCACCCGGCTGCTGGACCGTGTCCGCACCGCCGCACTGGCCGCATACGCCCACCAGGAGGCGCCGTTCGAGCAGGTCGTGGAGGCGCTGAACCCGGCCCGGTCACCAGCCCGCCACCCGCTGTTCCAGGTCGCGCTCTCCCTCGACGCCGACGAGGCCGCGGTGTTCGGGCTACCGGGACTGGAGAGCTCCAGAATGCCGGTGCCGACCGAGACCGCCAAGTTCGACCTGGACATCGGCGTCTACGAGAAGCGCTCCCCGCAGGGCGATTGCCTCGGCCTGGACGGCACCGTCGACTACGCCACCGACCTGTTCGACCACGGCACGGTCGAGGACCTCGCGGCACGCTGGGTGCGCCTGCTGGAAGCGGCCGTCCGGGACCCGGACCGTCCGATCAGCCGCATCGACGTCCTGTCCGGCAGCGAACGCCGCGACCTCCTCGGCGACACCGGCCGGCCCGCGGCGGCGGGCACGATTCCGGAGCTCTTCCAGGCACAGGTGCGTGCCACGCCCGACGCGGTCGCCGTCGTGGCGGACGGCGCCACCCTGACATACGGGGAGTTGAACGCGCGGGCGAACCGGCTCGCTCACGCACTGGGCGCGCGCGGCGTCGGGCCGGAGGACGTGGTCGCCCTCGCCCTGCCCCGCTCGCACGATCTCGTCGTGGCCGTGCTCGCCGTGCTCAAGGCGGGGGCCGCCTACCTGCCGCTCGACCCCGAGTACCCGGCCCCGCGTCTCGCGGCCATGGCCGAGGACGCACGGCCCGCGCTGCTGCTCACGAACACCACCACCGCCAAGATGCCGGGTACTCCGTCCCTGCTGCTGGACGCGCCGGAGACCGCGGAAGAGGTGAACGGCCTGCCGGAGAGTGATCCGGTGACACGGCTGTCACCCGACCATCCGGCCTACGTGATCTACACCTCGGGATCGACCGGGCTGCCCAAGGGTGTCGTCGCGCGCCACGCGAGCGTGGTCAACGTCGCGGCGCAGTACCGGGACCAGGTCTTCGGACCGGCGGCCGAACGCCTCGGAAACCGGCGTCTGCGGGTCGCGCTGACCGCCTCGGTGTCCTTCGACGCCTCGTGGAGCCAGCTCGCCGCCCTGACGGCCGGTCACGAGCTGCATGTGCCCGACGCCGCCACCTGGGTGGATGCCGACCGGTTCATCGCCTGGCTGATCCAGCACCGGATCGACTCGGTCGACGTCACGCCCTCGTACATGCGCGTCCTGTACGACCGCGGCCTGTTCACCGACCGGCGATGGCGACCGAGCGTGGCCGTGCTCGGCGGCGAGGAGCTGCCGGACCGGCTCTGGACGGAACTGCGGGCGGTGGACGGGCTGTCGGCCCACAACATGTACGGGCCGACCGAGTGCACCGTCGACTCGCTCCAGGCGCGGCTCGACGCCGCCGCGCACCCGGTCCTCGGCCGGCCGGTCCCCGGCACCCGCGCGTACGTCCTGGACGCGGCGCTGCGACCGGTGCCGCCCGGGGTGACCGGCGAGCTGTACGTGGCCGGTGCCGGACTGGCGCGCGGTTATCTGCGCCGCCCTGGTATGACGGCCCAGCGGTTCGTCGCCGACCCCTACGGCCCGCCGGGGGCGAGGATGTACCGCACCGGCGACCTGGCCCGATGGCGCCGCGACGGACAACTCGTCTTCGCCGGACGGGCGGACGACCAGGTCAAGATCCGCGGCCACCGCATCGAACCCGGTGAGCTCGAGTCCGTCCTCTCCTCGCACCCCCGGGTCGCCCACGCGGCCGTCCTCGCCCGCGACGACCACCGCGGAGAGACCCGCCTGGCCGCCTACGTCGTACCCGTCGCCGGCACCGGGATCGATCCGGCCGAACTGCGGTCCTTCCTCCGGGAGCGCTTGCCCGTCCACATGGTGCCGTCCGCGTTCACGGTGCTCGACGCCCTGCCGCTGACCACGAACGGCAAGCTCGACCGCCGCGCCCTCCCCGCGCCGGACTTCACCACCGGCGCCGGCGGCGGCCGTGCTCCCGACACCCCCGAGGAGCGGGCCCTTTGCGACCTGTTCGCCGAGGTCCTGGCCGTGCCCGCGGTCGGCGCCGACGACGACTTCTTCGCCCTGGGCGGCCACTCCCTGCTCGCCACCCGCCTGGCGAGCCGGATCGGCGAGACCCTGGCCGTCCCCTTCAGCCTGTCGGCCCTCCTGGAGGCACCGACCCCCGCGGGCCTGGCCAGGCGTCTCCGTGCGGGCGACACCACGACATCGTGGGTGCCCGACACAGAGGCGAAACTCGCTCCCGCCCTGCGCTTCGCCCCCACCCCGCGCGTCACCTCCGACCCCCGGCAAGCCGGTGACCCGCGCGAGGTCCTGCTGACCGGAGCCACCGGATTCGTCGGAGCCTTCCTCCTGTCCGAACTCCTGCGGAGGACAACCGCACAGGTGCACTGCCTCGTCCGCGCACGGACCGACGCCGAGGCGCGCGAGCGGCTGGCTCGAGTCCTGCGGACCTACGGCATCACGGCGACGGTGGACGATCCACGCCTGCACATCGTGCGCGGGGACCTGGCCGCCGCCGGTCTCGGTATCGGCCAGGCGCACTGGGCGCGGCTGCGCGAGACGATCGACACGATCGTCCACAGCGGCGCGTACGTCCATCACCTCTCGCCCTACGCACGGCTGAAGCCCGCCAACGTGGAGGGCACCCGGACCCTGCTGCACCTGGCGGGCGAAGGCCGGCCGAAGGCGTTCCACCACCTCTCCACCCTCGGAGTGTTCCGACCCGGCCAGGAGTCCCGGCTGGTCACGGAGGATTCGCCGATCGACGGTGAACGGCACCCGTTCGGGAAGGGCTATGCGGCGAGCAAGTGGGTGGCCGACCGGCTGGTGGAGCGTGCCTTCGAACGGGGAGCCGACGGTGGCATCCACCGCCTCGGCCGCATCTGGGCCCATTCCTCGACCGGTGCGGTCAACCGGGACGACATGTTCTCCCGGCTGCTCACCAGCTGCGCGGCGCTCGGCTGTCACCCGGTGGATCCCGCACTGGAGGAGACCCTGCTGCCCGTCGACGTCCTCGCCGCCGCTCTCGTGGAGCTGGTGCGCGACAGCGACGGGACCGGCCGCGTCCACCACCTTCACGACACGCGCAGGATCGGACCAGGCGCCTTCATGGCCGCCTACGACCGCACGCACGGGACGCGCTCGGAACAACTCCCGCTGACCGACTGGCTGCGACGCCTGCGTCGCGCGACCGAACGGGGACAGGAACTGCCGATCCTGCCCTACCAGGCCTACCTGGAGGAGCATGCCGGGAAGGGGCAGGCCGCACAGGGGCCGACCCTGGAGTTCGGGAACGACAGGACGGTCCGGCGGCTGCGGAAACTGGGCGTGGTGATCCCCGAGATCGACGATGCCGCGATCTCCGGCTACTGGAGTTTCATGGAGAGCAGTGACTGACGCGATGGCCTTGCTCGAAAGTCCCCCGGGCGACCGCCCGACGACACGACGTACCCCCACCAGAGCGAGGATGCGTCCACGCTCGATCGTTCCCGGCCGTCAGCGCTGGGAGGTGGACCTCCTGCGCGGCAGACCCGCCTCGGCGCGGTTGACCGAGACGTCACTCCTCGAGGCCCCGGGCATCGAGGAGGTGCACGCCAGCCCGGTCACCGGCCGGGTGCTGGTGAGGCACGACCGCACCATCACTCCGCGCGAAGCCGCTCGGTTGCTGCGGCAAGCGATCGCCCGGACGCTGGCAGCCCTGCGCGCCACCGCGGCGAACCTGCCGTGGCCCGACACCACCGCACAGCCCGGCGAGGGCGTGCCGGAGGACCGCGGTGACGGCGCCGGACGCTGGTTGCCGAGGATCCTCGGGGCCTCGGGCGCCGTGGCGGCGGCCGTCGTCGGCGGGCCCTTCCTCCTGACGCTGCTCAGCAAACCCCTGCTCACCCTCGGACTGACCACCGTCGCCACGACAGCCGTGGTCCGAAGAGCGTGGCGCAGATCCGACAGCGCGAAACAGTCGACGGACGAGGCCGCGGCGCGCCGCCACCCTTTGCGCCGCATCATCGGCCCGCACAAGCGGAAGTTCGCTTTCGCCGCACTGCTGTCCGGACTCTCCCAACTGGCGGAGATGGCGCTGTTCGCCCTCAGCCCCTCGATCGTGCTGCTGGTCGCCAAGGGCGGCAGCGCGACCCTCGCCAAGTACGGAGTGGCCGGAGTCACCTCCCAGTTGTCGCTTCTCGTGGGCGCCGCCGGAACGGCCTGCCTCGCCATGGCGGCCTTCGGCTACGGGGCCAGTGTCGTCTGGCGCCAACTGGCGCAGACCATCGAGGACGACTGGCGCACCCGTACCTACGAGCACGTCCAGCGCGTGGCACCGGCCGACCTGGAGAAGGAACGCGTCAGCAGGGTCAACGCCGTCCTGTCCGAGGACATCGGCCAGATCAGCACCTTCGTCGGCACCAACATGAACGACGTCGTCCAGATGTGCGTCAGCCTGGCGCTCCTCATCCCGGCCTTCCTGCTGCTCGCTCCGCAGATCGCCTGGATCGCCCTCGCACCGATCCCGCTCGTCGCCTGGCTGTCCTTCCGCTTCCACGAACGCGCGGTGGCCGGCCACGCCGCCTCCGACGCCCGCCGAGCACGGTTGAACGGCCGGGTGACCGAGAACCTCCACGCCCACACCACCATCAAGTCCGCCGTCACCGAAGAGCACGAGATCGCCCGTATCACCGAGCTGAACCGCGAGTGCAGCGAGGCCGACCGCGCCGGCGGACGCAGCTCGGCGATCCCGCCGCAGATCCTGCGGCTGGCCGGTGGCTCGGCACTGGTCGGCACGGTGCTCCTGGGCGGCAGGGCCGTCCTGCGGGGCACCCTGTCGACCGCGGCCTTCGGCCCGCTCATCGAGATGCCGGGCATGGCCATGCTGAAGCTGTCCCGACTGGGCAGCACCACCGACCAGTACCAGCGCGCCGTCACCGCCCTGGACCGGGTGGAGCGGCTGCACGACCTCCCCCTCGAACCGTTCGCCGAGGGGCGCCCGATGCCCAGACAGCAGGTCAAGGGCGAGATCGAACTGCGGAACGTGACCTTCGCCTACCCCGGCCGGCCGCCGGCCCTGCGCGGCACATCCCTGGTCGTCCCACCCGGCCGCACCACCGGAATCGTCGGTACCAGCGGCGCAGGCAAGACCACCGTCGCCAAACTGCTGATGCGCTTCCACCACCCCGACCACGGACGGGTGTTGCTCGACGGCGCCGATGTGCGCACCCTCGCGCTGCCCGACCTGCGCCGCGCCATCGGATACGTCACCCAGGAGCCCTTCCTGTTCGACGCGACGATCGCGGAGAACATCCGCTACGGCACGTTCGACGCCACCGACGAGCAACTCGTCACCGCTGCCCGCACAGCAGGCGCCGACGCTTTCATCGACAGCCTGCCCGACGGCTACGCGACCCGGGTCGGCGAACGGGGCGCCGCGCTGTCCGGCGGGCAGAAACAGCGCATCGCGCTGGCCCGGACCATCCTGCGCGACCCCCCGGTCATCATCCTCGACGAGGCCACCTCCGCCGTCGACAACGAGACCGAGGCCATCATCCAGCAGGCCCTCCAGGTGTTCGGGACGGACCGGACGATGATCGTCATCGCCCACCGGCTGTCCACCGTGCAGCACGCCGACCAGATCTACGTGATGGGACCCGGGGGAGTGGTGGCCGAACACGGCACGCACGAGGAGCTCGTGACACGCGGCGGCACCTACACGACCCTGTGGCAGCTCCAGGCCGGCACTCCCGCACCCGCCTGACGGACGGCCTGTTCAGCCGCTCGTCATTCGTTCGGGTGGCAGCGGCGGACAGCGGCCCGAAAACCGCCGCTGACCTGGCAAGATGGATGTCTGATTCCCCGCCTGTCCGCTGATCGGCGCCAACCGGTCACTCGACATCGCTGATGTGCGGGTGACCTGACCCGAGGCCCTCACCGCGCCCGCCCCGATCGAGGGGCGGGCACGTCCGAGCCCTGTACCGCGCGGGCGCGCTCATGACCGCCCGCCCGTTCCTCCCCACTCGACCCGCCGACGCCTCGCTCACGCGGACCCGGCCACGAGAACCAGGAGAACCGACATGACGCATGCGACCAACCCGTTCGAGGACGACGACGCCCGTTTCCTGGTGCTCGTCAACGACGAGGGCCAGCACTCGCTTTGGCCAACCTTCGCCGACGTACCCGAAGGATGGACCGTCGCGCACCCGGAGGACACACGTCGGGCGTGCCTCGACCACGTCGACCGGGTGTGGACCGACATGCGGCCGCGCAGCCTCGCCGAAGCGACGGACGGCGGAGCGTGAGACCCACCGGGCGACACCCGTCCGTTCCCCGCGGACGGGTGTCGCGTCCGCGTCCCCACCGCGCACGACCCGGGAGCCCATCCCCGGACTCCGCCCGGCGAACCCACCTCATCCCACGAGCCGTTAGGACACCGCACGTGTTTCTCTCGGAATCCTGCGCCGTTCTCGCCCGCCATCCCGCCCTGAAGGACTTCGCCTCCTCCGTCACCGACTTCCTCGACATGCACCTGCCCGAGCCGGTCACGGAGGAGGCGGCCCGGCCGCCGTGGCTCGATCTGCGCAAGCGCGCCGCCCAGGCCGGACTGACGGGGTTCGACCTACCGCGCGCCGAGACCGGGCCGGCGCACGCGTGCGGGGTCGCGGGAGACCGGGAGGACGCGACCCGGACCGTCCCCCCGCACCTCGAACGAGTGGCCCAGGGGCTGGCCATGTTTCTCGCCGGGCGCCGTGACTGTGACGCGCGGGAGATCTTCAGCTCGGGACACGGTGCCATGGCCGTGCGGTACGGCAGGCCCCTCGTCGCCCGCACGGTCCATGACAGGATCGTGGGCTGCGGAGAGCTGGCGGGCGTGGCGTCGAGCGAACCGCACTCCGGTTCCGATCTGCGCGGCTTGCGCACCGTAGCGGTCGATCAGGGCGACCATCTGCTGCTCTCCGGCACGAAGGGTCTGGTGAGTCGCGTGGAGGAGGCCACCGGGTTCGTCGTCTTCTGCAAGGTGGTCGGACCCGAACAGGCCGCCGGGCAGGACGCCGACGGGGCGTGGCTGCGCGAAGTCCCGCTGTCAGCGGTGTGGTTGCCGACCGCGACCGCCGGCGTGCTCACGGAGACCACCGTGCCCCTCGGGCTACGCGGCTGGAGCCTGGGCCATCTGCACTTCGACAACGTGCGCGTCGGCAAGGAACTGCTGCTCGGCAGGCCCGGCGACGGCCGCCGCATCTTCGACAGCCACTTCTCCGGCTGGCGCCTGATGATGGCGATGGTCTGCCTGGGTGCGGCGACCGCGGCGATCGAGGAGACGATGGCCCGGGCCCGCCGCCGCAGCGTAGGCCGCACCTCCCTGGCGAACGTCCCGTCCGTCGTGTCCCGGCTCGGCACGGCCGCGGCCGAGGTCCAGGCGGCCACGGCCTGGTGCTTCTCCCTGCTGGAGCGGATCGAGCGGGACGGAGAGGATGTCGACGTGGCGGCCTGCTCCGCCGCCAAGGCCCTCGCCACGGACGTGTCCTACCGAGCCGTCGACATCGGC
This sequence comes from Streptomyces sp. DH10, assembly GCF_029813805.1. Taxonomy (NCBI): domain Bacteria; kingdom Bacillati; phylum Actinomycetota; class Actinomycetes; order Kitasatosporales; family Streptomycetaceae; genus Streptomyces; species Streptomyces sp. DH10. Next base: position 11,877 of record NZ_JARVKU010000001.1, on the reverse strand, counting down.
CTCCAACTGCACGGCAGCGAGGGATACACCCGCCGCACCCCCATGGAGAAGCGCCTGCGTGACATTCGTGGCCTCCGTATCGCCGACGGCCCCAACGACACTCTCTACGGGGTCCTGGCCCACTCCCTGCTCACCGACTCCCGACCGGCCATGCCCCTGGTGGCCCAGCGGCAGGCATGACGCCTTTCGTGCCTTTCAGGAAAGCTTGCTCCTGAGCATCGCGAGATAGAAGGGGAGTTTCCTCACGGCCGCTTTTGGCACTACGTAAACTTCCACATCGCCGTGCAGGTGATCGCTGATGGTGAGAATGCATTTCCCGTTCGCATGGCGCACTTCAGCGGAATACAGCACTTCTTCCGATGTGGGCTCAGCCTCAGCAACGGCCTCGTCAGTTGCTGCCTTTTCCACATTCACTCCCGGCTCAGTTTTCTCACGCGGAGGCGGACAATTTACAGCGTGCCTGTCTCGCACGGTAGGTCACGGGGAGACGGAAAAGATCAACGCCGGGCAGTGTGCACACGAACGGGTGAACGTCATGAGATGCCCTGGTGAGAGAGTTTCCTGGGAGCTAAGCTCGGATTTCCAGAACACTGTCCGATAATTCCGGAAAGCTGCGAGAAGGGCTGTACTGACAATGCTTCCTGTGATTCCCGTATTCTTGGTGGGGGTAGCGTCGGCGCCCCTCCTGAAGAAGCTGATCAGGCCGGTCGTCCGAGGAACTGTGAAGTCCTCCGTAAAGCTGGCGATGGACGCCAAGCGAGTCGCCCACGAGATCAACGAAGACCTGAGTGACATTGCCGCGGAGGCGACGGCCGAGGCGTTCGCCGCCGATCTTCAGGACGGGTCGGACGTGCCGCGCCAGACCACGAAAAGGGCCCGCCCGAGCAGCGCCGCGAACGCCTGAGAGAAACGGGCGAACGACAGCGACCACATGATCATCACCGCGTTCCGCGGCACGGAACCGACCCAGATCAAGGACTGGCTGACCGACGGCACGGCACCGCCGAGGCGCGGCCCGGACAGGAAGGGGCACGTCCACCACGGCTTCGCCGAGGCCCTGGACTCGATCTACCCGGACGTCCTGGCCACGCTGGAGGCCAGCCCCGGACGCGCGCCCCGACGCTGGCCGCCGCGTACAACAAGGGCTACAAGAACCGGACCTACCGCTTCGTCAACAACAACGACATCGTGCCGCAGCTCCCGCCGGAGCCCTTCTACACGCATGTGAACGCCCTGCGGTACATCGACTCCCACGGCAGGATCCGCGAGTCCATGCCCCTGATCGGCGGGCCGGCCGACCGAGTGAGCGGGCTGACCGCGGATGTCCTCGCCCCGGCGAGCGACGGAGTGCGGGACCACTTCATCGACAGCTACCTGAAGGTGCTGGAGAAGAACCTGGACTGAGGCGAGGGAGGATGGCGAGGGGATTCCCGCCGCCATCCTCCCTCGGGTCTTCACGCCTCACGGGGAGCTGCCGCCTCGTCAGTCCAGTCGGGTCCACAACCAGGCGATGTCCGGATACGGCGGCGGGGTGAGGTCGGCGGGGTCCCACAGCCGGGGGCCGCGGGTCATGGACAGCAACGGGGGAACCAGCGGTGGTCCGCCGGGGCTGTTCTTCTGATCGAGGAGCGTGAGGTAACGGACGCTGCGGGACATCCAGTTGACAGTGGCGGGCAGCCACTGCGGCAACTCCGCGGCGTAGCGTGCGACCGAGGGGCGGTTGTCGTGCAGAAGCCGCTCCTGCATACGCGACATGAGCCCGACGAACCTTTCGTACAGCTCCCACACCCTCAGCAACGCGTCGGCGAGACCGATGCCGTGCTCGGCCGCCACCGCGGCGACCAGGTTGACGTGCCCCTGGCCGCTCGCTTGCTCCTTCAGCAGGCTGCCCAGCTCGTTGATGATGGTGCAGGGATAGAAGACGGCCTGGGTGAAGGCGCGCACCAGCGGGTCGTACTGATCGGCCGGAGACAGCGCGTAGCCGCTGCCCGGCGGGACCAGCGCGGCCAGGACGCCGGTGCCGGCCTTCTGCCAGCGCATCCGCAGCCACTCTCCCACCGTCGGCGGCGCCGGCCTGCGGTGCAGGGCGAGCTTCCACAGCTGTCCGCCCAGCCACTGCGTGTGCTCGGCGCGCATCGCGTGCACCCCGTCCGGGCCGAGGCACTCCTCCATCGTGCGGCGGATGTCGCGCAGACTCCTCACGAACGGGTCGTCGATCAGCGGGGCGGCTTCCGGTTCGGTCATCACCCGGTTCGCCTCCCCGGTCAGCGCGACGGCCGCGTCCGGGGCATGGACGAGACCGTCGAGGTGGTCGTCCCACAGGAACGCCCAGTAGGTGTAACACGTCAGGGCGACGGCCGCCTCGCGGCTGAAGAACGGCATGCCGGCCGAGATGAGTTCACCGAGGCCCGCCCGGGTGAGTAGTGCGTCCGGGGCACACAGACCTTGCCGGACCGCCCACCCGGCGGCATGACGATCCAGCTCCTTTCCGTCCGTCCTCGGCGGTGCCTGGGCGATGGGGCAGAACAGTTCCACCTCCTTCACGGCGAGGCTTTCCAACGTCTGCGCGAGGGTGAGGTGCTGTGCCTGTGCCATGCGTGCCTCTCCGTGCGGTCGGCGAGAGTGGTCCCACCAGCCGAATCCGACACGTCCGGCTCACCCGGCCACAAGCCATGAGCAGGGGCGCGACCGGACCACATGGAGCACTCCTGCCGCTGCCGTCGGCACCCGCGCCACCTCGGTGTTCAACGCGCCTGTCCCGTAACGTTTTTGCGCACTGGCGCGGCAAGGCATCACCAACTGGTCTGCCGGGCAGGGGAGACGTTGTTCCGGTCCGTCTCGAACACCTCAGGGAGCTTTCGTGTCCGCAACCGACAGGGATGCAGCCGCCGCATCGGACAGAGGGGACGACGAGACCCCGCTGCGGCGTGCGATAGGCCCCAAACTGCTGATTCTGTTCGTGATCGGTGACATCCTCGGCACCGGCATCTACGCCACCACCGGTCAGGTCGCCGGCAAGGTCGGCGGGGCGCTGTGGCTGCCGTTCGTCATCGGGTTCGTCGTGGCGATCCTGACCGCCGCCTCGTACGTCGAGCTCGTCGGCAAGTACCCGAAGGCGGCCGGAGCCGCGCTCTACACCCAGAAGGCGTTCCAGGTCCCGTTCCTGACCTTCATCGTCGCCTTCATGGTCATGTGCTCGGGTCTTTCCTCGGCGAGCGCGGCGGCCCGCGCCTTCAGCGGCGACTACCTGTCCGAGTTCACGGACTTCTTCCCGCCCACCCTGGTCGCGATCCTGTTCATCCTCGCCCTGGCGGCCCTGAACCTGCGAGGCGTGTCGGAGTCCGTGAAGACCAACGTGGTCCTCACCGTGGTCGAACTGACCGGCCTGGTCGTCATCCTCACGATCGGCGCCTGGGCCGTCCTGAGCGGTGACGGCGAACCCTCCCGGCTCGGTGAGTTCCAGGCGGACGGCAGCGGTTACGCGCTGTTCACCAGCGTGCTGGGGGCGACGGCCCTCGGCTTCTTCGCCTTCGTCGGCTTCGAGGACTCCGTCAACATGGCCGAGGAGACCAAGGATCCGGTGCGGACGTTCCCGCGCGCCATCTTCATCGGCGTCGCCGTCACCGGCACCATCTACGTCCTGGTCGCCCTGGTCTCCTCGCTGCTCGTCGACTACCGCGTGCTGGAGGGCTCCAGCGGCCCGCTGCTGGAGGTCGTCAAGGCCGGCGGGATCGACTTCCCGCCCAAGCTCTTCGCCCTGATCGCGCTCTTCGCGGTCACCAACTCGGCACTGATCAACATCATGATGGCGTCCCGCCTGTGCTACGGCATGGCCAACGAGCGCATCCTGCCGCGAGCCCTGGGCCGCGTACTGCCCCGGCGCCGCACCCCGGTCGTCGGCATCGTCTTCGTCTCGCTTCTCGCCATCGGCCTGGTCTCCACCGGGGAGATCGAGGGCCTCGGCGACACCACGGCCTTCCTCCTGCTGTGCGTCTTCGCCGTCGTCAACGTCGCCGTCCTCGTCCTGCGCCGCGACCGTGTCGACCACCAGCACTTCCGTACACCGACCGCCCTGCCGGTGCTCGGTGCGATCACCGCCCTGATCCTGGCCAGTCCGTTGTCCGACCGGCCCGCGGAGGTCTACATCCGGGCGGGCGTGCTGGTGGCCATCGGCATCGGGCTGTGGGTGCTCAACAAGGTGGTGCTGAAAGTACGCGGCGAGGAGTGAGCAGGACGACTGCCAGGCGGTGCGCCCGAGAACGGGCACCGGGCCACCACGGCTCCCGCGCGACGGCGGCGGGATCGTGATGGCCCGGCAGGGGGGTGTTTCGCGGTGGTTCAGAGGAAGCGGCCGGTCAGCGGGTGAACGTGACCCGGTGTTCCTTCAGGGCGCCGCAGTTGGAGCCGAACACCTGCACGTACACGTTCTTGATGCTGCCGCCCCAGTCGACGCAGTGGCCCTTGCCGTAGACGTACGTCGGTCCGGCGAAGGACGAGAAGCGCCCGACGTCCTCGTGGCTTTCCTCGGTGTCGGGGACGTAGATCCACGCGCCCATGTCCACGGCGGTACCGGGGTTGTTGCGGATGGTCGTGACGCAGTTCTGCCCGTTGGCGGCGTTGTACGTCAGGTAGACGGTGCCCAGCGAACCGACGGCCGCCGAGTTCACCGTCTTGTAGGCGCTGCCGCAGACCTTCTGCGGTGTGGTGTTGGGCGCGGCGGAGGCGGGTGACGCCAGGGCGGTCGTGGTCCCCACCGTCAGCGCCGCCAAGGCCGACGCGGCCAGGACGGAACGGGTGAATCTCATATTTCCCCCTTGCAACTCTTCGAGGTGGTTGCTCCTGCATGATGTGACCCGTTGGGCATTCAAAGGGTTGTGCGTCAGTTCGCAGGAAAATTCGGGGAGTTGGGAAGCGAACGCGTGAGATTCCCGTTCGTGACGGCCGTCTGCGGCGGAAACCAGGGCCGGGCTCCTGGCCCCGCCTCGGCAAGGGCCCCAGGATGCCCACGCCCCGTCACCTTTACTCACGGGGCGCTCATGGCACACGTGAGATGCAGAGGATCTGCTCAGGGGTGTCACACATGCTGCACATCCCCCTTCCAAAGTCTCGTTAGCGTTACGGCTCGATCCCACGTGCGAACGTGACCAGGCCGCGGCCGGCAAGCCGTCGGCACAGCAAGATCGGGAAGGCTACATGGACTACTGCTCCTCGTGCCGTAGGCACCTCAACGGCGCCTTGGTCTGCCCGGGGTGCGGCGCCTACGCCCCGGACATCGACCCCTCCGCCGCCGACGGCCGTACCGGCCCGGCCGCATGGGAGCACCGGGCCGCCTCCGGCGCATGGCGCGACGGGAACGTGTGGGACGACGGGAGTGTGTGGGACACCACCCGATCCGGCACGCGTGAGCTCCCCCTCGCGTACACCGACCCGTCCGGCGGCCACGAGTCCCTGGGCACCGAACCGTCCGGCGGTCACGAGAGCCTGGGCCCGGCAACCGAACCGTCCGGCGGTCACGAGAGCCCGGACACGGACCCGTCCGACGGACACGAGGCCGCCGGTGCCACCGCGTCCGACGGCTACCAGGCACCGCAGCAGGGGCGAGCGGCGCGGCGTCGTCAGATGGCCCGCTGGAAGAAGAGCCAGCGCCGGGCCGTGGTGGCGACCGCCGTCGCGCTCGTCGGAGGCGGTTTCACCGTCGCCGCCATGAAGGGCGACTCGACGCCCGGCGTCCAGTCGGCCACGGCGCCCGAGGACACGACCATGGGCGGCACCGAGGGACAGGCGCCGACGTACACCGGACCGACGTCGCCCCGGCGCGACACTCCGCAGTCCTCGCCCAAGCCCACCGCTCCCTCGCGCACCGACCGCACCTCGCAGCGTGAGCAGCAGCCCCGGACCACCGCTCCCCGCAGCACCCCGGCGGACCCCCGTACGGACGCGGCCGCCGAGCCCCGCGAGCTGCCGAAGACGACGCAGCCGAGGACCACCGTCCCGAACACCGTCGGCACGGTCACCGGCAACTCCGGCAAGTCCACATCCACGGAGACCGAGCAGACGAACCCGCCCGCCGCCGACACCGGCTCGGACACGCAGCCCGCGTCCCCCGAGACACCCCCGTCCGAGGCGAGCACCCCTCCGCCTCCCTCGGACTCCGGATCCGGCTCCGACTCCAAGGAGCTCTGCCTGCTCGTCGTCTGCCTGGGCTGAGACGCGCACGGGCGGCGGCCGAGAACCGGAGGCCGAAAACCCGTGGCCGCACCGCGGCCGCCCTCGTACCTTCGGGCACATGGCAGACGAGTGCTTCCGGCATCCCCGGCTCGCCGCGGTGTACGACCCGCTCGACCCCGACCGCGCCGATCTCGAACCGTATCTGCGCATGGCGGAGGAGTTCGGGGCATGCCGGGTGCTCGACATCGGCTGCGGCACGGGCGTGTTCGCGCTGATGCTGGCGGAACGCGGCGTCGACGTCGTCGGCGTCGACCCCGCAGGGGCATCTCTGGAGGTGGCGCGAGGCAAGCCGGGCGGCGAGCGAGTGCGGTGGATCCACGGCGATGCGGCGGCCCTGCCGCCCCTGACCGCCGACCTCGCGACGATGACCGGCAACGCAGCTCAGGCGGTCGTCGATCCCGAGGACTGGCGGAGGACCCTGCGAGGGGTCCGTGCGGCGCTGCGGCCCGGCGGCCGTCTCGTGTTCGAGACCCGGATTCCCGCCCGCCGCGCCTGGGAGGAGTGGAACCGCGAGGCCACGCACACCGTGACGGACGTCCCCGGTGCCGGCGCCGTCGAGTCCTGGGCCGATCTGCTCGACGTGAGCGGGCCGCTGGTGACGTTCCGGTGGACCTACGTCTTCGCTTCGGACGGGCAGGTGCTGACGTCGGAGTCGACGCTGCGCTTCCGCGAGCGGGACGAGGTCGAGGCGGAACTCGTCGCGCAGGGCTATGTGGTGGAGGACGTGCGCGACGCGCCCGACCGGCCCGGCCGGGAGTTCGTGTTCGTCGCACGGTGCCCGAGAACAGCCGGCTGAGCGGGCCCTGCCGCCTCCGCGCAAGCGGAATCCGCCCGTACAATCCTCGCGACCAAATCGGGGGCGTCATCAGCGGGGGAGTCCGCGTGGAAACCATCATCGTGCAGTTGCCCGGGCCCACACAGTGGGGTGCGGACGAGACGGGCAGGCCCGACCTGATCCATCTGGGGCCCGGGGACATCGCCGACTTCGGCCGCGGCACGCCCGGCGGCGCGGGGGTGCGCATCGTGCTGACCGACCCCGGGATCTCGCGCCGGGCCGGGCAACTGGAGGCGGCCGGGGACTACTGGCGGCTGTCCAACTTCAGCCGCAGCGTGTCGTACGTCGTGGAGAACCTGGAGGGAGCCGGCGAGTACCTGACCGTCGCCCCGGGGCGGCTCGGCGCGCCCGTGCCGTTCGAGTTCTCGCGCGTGGTGCTCCCGGCCCTGTCCGGCACCGCCACCTTCAAGGTGTTCGCGCCCCAGCACGCCTACCTCGGGGAGCAGTCCGCGCCGGGCGGCGGTGAACAGACCGTCCACCCCTTCGCCCTGGACCCGACGTCGAAGTACTTCCTCGTGCTGGTGGCCCTGTGCGAACCCCGGCTGCGCGACCCCTCCGACACGGCGCTGCCCGGGGTCGGGCAGATCGTGGAGCGGCTGCGGCCCCTGGAGTCCTGCCGGGACCTGACCCGCTCCGCCGTCAACTACCACATCGACTACCTGGCCTTCGCCAAACTGCGCCTGGACCTCGGCGAGGAGACCGCGACCGGAGCCGACGGCGGCCGCACCGGAGCCAAGCGCTCCCGGCTCGCCTCCGTCGCCCTGCGCTTCGGCCTGGTGCGCGAAGAACACCTCGGCCTGCTGCCGTCCCGTGGCGCCGGCCGCCTCACGCCGCAGGAGGCGGACGCATGACGGGAGCCGACGTCCCGGACGACCTGGAGGTACCCGGGCCGCCCCGCCTCCCGGAGGGTTTCCGGATCGAGGGCTGGGAGGTGGGCGCGGTCGTCGGCTCCGGCGGCTGGGGGACCGTCTACGAGGCCCATACCGTCGCCGACGGCACGCCCGTGGCGGTGAAGGTGCTCCCGACCGGTGCGCTGGGGCCCGGGCAGCGCGCCGCGCTCGGTGAACTCGTCGAGCGTGAGGTCCGGTTCAGCGCCGAGGCCGATCACCCCCACCTCGTGCGGACCCACGCCGTGTGCACCGTCGAGGCACCGGAACTGCCCACCCTGGACGGCGCGTTCGCACTGGTCATGGACCGTGCCGAGGCCAGCCTGAAGGACGTCCTGGACACCGCTGCCACCGGCGGGCCCATCGACGGCGCCGACCGCGTCCTGCGCGGAGTCGCCGCCGGGCTCGCCCACATGCACGACGCCGGCTGGGTGCACGGCGACCTCAAACCCGCCAACGTCCTGCTGGGCCCGGGCGGGCAGGTGTGGCTGGCGGACTTCGGGCTGGCCGCCGAACTCGACGGCACGCACGCCCATCTGCCGCCGCTCGGCACCCTCGACCACCTGCCGCCCGAGTGGTGGTCCCAGCGCACCGGCACCCAGGGCGCCGTGGTCCGGCCCACCGCCGACATCTGGGCCTTCGGCGTCCTCGCCCACCAGGTGCTCACCGGCGGACTCCACCCGTTCCCGGGCGCCACGGCCCGGGCCCGCTCCCTCGCCGCCCAGGCCTACGCACGCGGCACCGCACCGCTGCGGCTCGACGGCGGCCTCGGCGACGACATGCGCCGGCTGATCGCCGACTGCCTTGCGCCGGACCACACCACCCGGCTCCCGCACACGGCCCGTGACATCGCCGCCCGGGTCGAGGACCTCACCGGCGGTCCGCGCCGCCGTCGGCGACGCCTGGTGCCGGCCGTGGCGGGCGGGCTGGTCGTCCTGACCGCCGCCGCACTCGCCGGGGCGGCACTCCTCGGCGGAGGCGGCGACACCCGGGACGACGACCGTGACCGCGGCGCCTCCGCCGCCGTCACCGGCGCGCAGAGACCGGTGCCCGGTGAGATCCCGGAGGACTCCGACGTACCCGAGGCGCTGCGCCCCGTCATCGCCCGCGCCGCCCACCGCTGCACCGACGAGGAGATCACCCCGGCCCTGCTCGCCGCACTGCTCAAGGCCGAGAGCGGCTTCGACACCGAGGCCGCCCGCCCGGAGAGCGAGGAGTACGGCATCGCCATGTGGACGCCGTCGGTGTTCCGGGCCTGGGCGGTGGACGGGGACGGCGACGGCGACAAGGACCACATGTCACCGCCGGACGCGATCGCCACCATGAGTCTGTACGTGTGCTGGCTCGACCAGCGCTTCAAACAGGAGGGACTGCCGAAGAAGGACCTGCCCGCGCTGGTCGCGGCCGGCTACCGCACGAGCGACCGCACGGTCATCGAGGAGGGCGGCGTCCCCGCACGGGTACGTCCGCACGTGGACAAGGTGCTGGGCTATCTCGCCGAGTACGAGCGCTGACCTCCGGATGTACGCGAGCGGTGGGCCGGACCCGTCAGGGCCCCGCCCACCGCTCGTCCCCCGTTCCCGTCACGGCCGCGGCGAGCCGCACTCCGGGACGTTCGGCAGCCGGTTGTCCGGCGAGCTGATGTAGATGTTGGAGATGCAGCCCCCGTACTGGGGCAGATAGGCCCACCACTCGTTGGTGTAGGGCGGCACGCTGACCACCTGGCCCCGGGTCTGGCACCCCACCAGCACCTCGACACCGGCAGGGAGTTGAGTGACCCGGGCGTCGCCCGTGGCCGGGCCCTTCCGTACGTTCACGAACTCGCCCCAGGTGCCGAACCAGGTCCCCGCCGGCCGCACCCCGCCCGGCACGTTCAGCGAGCGGGTCAGTCGGCCGAGGTCGGTGTACGCCTTCCCGTACGACGTGCCGACCGGATGCAGCGTCAGTACGGCCACGATCGTGCGGTCGTCCGCGCCGACCGTGCCGGTGGTGTGCAGTGCGGGACGGGTGAGGTCCACGCCGGCGGCTGCCCGGGCGGCGGGAGCGGCGGCCGGTTCCGCCTCCGCCGCGGCCCCCGAGGCGCCGCACGTCCCCTTCGCGTACTCCCCGGACCAGCCCTGCTTCACCGCCCAGGGGCGGTCGAACGAGCCCGCGATGCCGAAGTGCTGGTCGAAACGGTCCGAGGCGCAGCGCGTGGAGCGGCGCAGGTTGTCCATGACGAAGTCGCGGACGGGGGCGGGCGCCTTGTCCAGGATGTAGCGGTAGATCGCCACGGTGTCCCGGGCCGAGAGGGCGGTGTAGCCCCAGTAGCCCTCGTATCCGGCGGGCGGCGGCGCGGTGTCGCGCAGACCGAGCCGGGTGCTCATCCGGTCGACGATCGCCGGGCCGCCGTACTCCGACCAGTAGTGGTTCGCGGCCTTGTCGTCGCTGCCGCGCAGCATCGGCTCCAGCCGCGCCCGGTCGGCCTCGGGGATCGTGTAGCCGGGCCCGCGGTTCCACAGGAAGTCCAGGGTCAGCAGCAGTTTGACGACCGAGGCGGAGCGGAACCGGGCGCTCTCGTCGACCTGTTCGGTGAACGTGCCGGTGCGGCGGTCGAAGACCGCGACGCCGGCGGTGACGCCGTCCGGGATCTGAGCGCTTTGAGCGGCCGGAGCGGCCTGAGTGGTCGTCCCCGGCCGGGGGAGTGCCCCCGCACCGCCCGGCAGCGCAGCGACCGTGACGACGGTCGCGAGCGCCGCGGTGCCGCGCAGGAGAATGCGCATGGTTGCCCTTCCTGGTAGCCGGTGCCCGGTGCCCGGTCGCACGGGTGTCCGGCGAAGCCTTGGTCCCGCGCCGACACTCTAGGAGCCCGCGCGGTGCCGCCGGTCCTGACGAATGTCAGGGCTCCCCCGAAACGCGACGACCTGGGGTTTTCGACCCTGATAAGTGTCAGGTGTCGCAGGCGTGGTGACGCCCGTACGGTCACGACCGGAACATCCGCCGACACACGAAAGAGGGCTCATGAGCCGCCGATCGCTCAGGACACTGCTGGCCGCCGGGGGCGCCGCCGCGGTGATGGCGCTTCTCCCCACCTCCGCCCAGGCCGCGCCGCACTCGGGCGGCAACTACGGGGCCTACGGGAACGAGGGGCAGTACCCCACGACCTCCTTCTGCTCGGGCACGTTCCGGCAGGTCGGGCCCACCAAGTACGCCGAAGGCATGGCCCTGAAGTACTTCTACTCCGACAAGTGCGGCTCCTTCGCGCGGATCGAGAACTCCCGGCCCGGCTGCGTCGCCGTACTCCACCGATCCAACAACGGCGTGGGACGTGTCGACGGCTGGGTCTCCGAAAGCGTCGACCCGGGCATCACCTACGCCTACACGCAGATGGGCAACAACCTCAACGGCCGCGTCTCGCGCGCCGTGCTCTCGTGCGACGGCCACGACCTGACCCAGACCGGCTGGTACTGAGCCGCACACACGCCACAGGGGGCGGCCGGGGTTCCGGTCCGCCCCCTCGCGCACCACCCCACGCAGGACGACAAGAAGGAGTCAGCCATGCGCACACACATCCGGCGCGCCGCGTGTCTCGCCCTGGCGGGCGCGGCCCTGGCCCTGTCACCCGTCACCGCCCACGCTCAGGAGCAGGCGCCGGCTTCCGCGGCGGACACGCGGCAAGTACAGTCCCGGGGCGGGTACTTCCTGGGTGACGGCGTCAACATCCGCAGCCGGCCGGTGGACGGCACGATCCACGGGCAGGGCTACTTCCGCGAGACCTTCACCGCGCACTGCTGGAACGCCGACGGCCACTGGATCTACCTGACGGCCCACCGGGGCAACGTCACCGGGTGGGTCAGCGTCACCTACGTCTACTACACGGACATGGGCCCGATGGGCCACTGCTGACCCGCAACGAGCCCGCGGCGGGCCACCGGATCTCTCCGGTGG